>JANNAT010000020.1:0-127746 GCA_031384605.1 Cypionkella sp. | reverse complement strand
CGCACATCATATCGGATTGTTGGCAACAACCGGTCGATGGTTTCTTGGGGCGTGCGATCACCGGCCAGCCCGACACGAGTGGCGTGGCCGATCAGGTAATCATCGGTGAAATCGCATTCTATTTCCAACAGCCGAACCTTGGCCTTGTCGTTATAGAAATCCTGCATCAGGTCAACATTCGCCGGATCAATGCACAGCACCATCCTGTCCGTCTGCCAATAATCATAAAGCATGCGCACCAGTGCCCGGCGGTGCCGTGTGCGCTTTTCCAATGTCGATTGAATGCCACCCAGATTGGGCAGGGGCGTTGACGCCTCGTTGAACAAATAATCCAATGCTGGCAGGTTCGTCACCTGTCGCACCCGTTCCACCAATCGTTTGGCCACATGCCATTTCTTACACGTCACCATCAACAGCGTGCGTTCACGCCCCAATGTGCTTTCAGTTTCCCAAAAACGTGGGGCAAACCGCCGCCCGATCCGGCCCCGCCCGGTGATAAACGTAAACAACGTGCGGCCTTCGTTAGAGATGCCAAAACCAACGCCTTTGGCAGAGTAAAGTTTGCCCAAACGGTCTTTCAGGTCTTTGGCGTCCGGGCTGATTTTACGCGCAAAAAGAAAGTCTTGCGACAATAGCAGGTCATAATTGTCGTTGTAAAACGTCACCGGCATGCCGTAATCGGTGAACATCAGAAAGGTCAGGGTGCGGGTCTTGATTTCGTGGTCAGGCACCAGATGTTTGACGATCGTTTGAAAAAAAGTCTCGTCCGGTATCCAGGTGGTGCGGAAAAAGCGCATGACATCGCCGCGCTTTTTGGTGAAATCCAACAGCCATTCGACGGTGCGCCGGCGCAGGCACCACCATTGGCTGCCGATTTGCATGCCAATATCGGCGGGCACTTTGCGCTGCAATCCAAGCCGTTTCTGCAAATTCATCGAAGCATAAAACAAGGACTTGGTGGTGCGTTCGTTGAACCAATGGCGATAGACCAGACGTTCATCTTTCAGGCCGATTTTGATCCAGTCGGAATTGAAGAAATCAAAGCTTTCGATATAGTCGACATCGTTTTGATCCAGAAAATCATGCACATATTCCGCCGATTTGATGGGCATGCAGTCACCAGACAGCATGTAAAAATGCGTGGCCCGCGGAAAACCTGCCTCGGCTGCGGCAACTGCCAGCAAAGTGGCCTCGACCAAAGACCATTCACCCCAACCGCATTTGATCCGCTTTTTGGTGAAAGTGACCGAAGGATTGGCATCAAGCGCCGTTTTGATTTTTTCGAAATCGGCAGGTTTTGCCCGCGCATCAAAGTGGATGGAGACAAAATCACCCGCCGCGGTCAGCCGTTGGGCCTGCGCGATAATCCCTTCGGGATCCTTGTGACACAAAAGGATGTAAGCGATTCTTGCCATTTCACCGATATTACGCAGATAGAGTGGTTATTGTTTCCATAAATGTGCCAATACACATTGAAAAGACAGAGTTTGTTTGCTTTTTTGTGGTCGGTTGATCCGACGTGACGTAAAGCCACAGAAGAAAGTATCAAGAGGGTTAGGTATGGGTTTCCCCGGAACATGGATGACACAAAGCGAAAGCGTGGTTTACCGCGTGGTGCCCAAATGCGCCTGCTCTAGCATCGGGCAGATCATGTTCTATTCCGATCATGGTGCGTTCTTTGATGGCGATATCCATGATGCCACCGCCGGCATGCACAAATGGGCAATCGAAGCCAGCCAACCGTTGATCGAAAAGAACGTCAAAACCCATAAATCCTATGCGTTTACTTGCGTTCGCAATCCATATACCCGCATACTGTCGTCATTTTTCGACAAAATCTGTGGCATTCAGCGCAATGGCAAACGCTATCGCGGCAATCTGGTGCCGCTGCTTACGCAGAAATACGGCATCGACGTGGGCGGCGATGATGGCCAAGCCGAGTTCGACCAGATTGCCAGTTTCCGGCGATTTTTGCTGTTTGCGCGCGATACCATCCGGTTCAAAAAACCGATGGAACCTGACATTCACTGGTCGGCAATGGCCGGACATGTATCAACCTATATTGTAAACGGTGGGCGGTACGACAACATCTTTTTCACCGAAAAGTTCGATGAAGGCATGGGGTCGGTTTTGAAAAACAACAAAACCAAGCATAAAATTGATCTTAAAAAGATACCCAAGTTCAACGAAAGCGAAGGCCACGGGCCAAAACGGCTGCATCCCGTTGAAGATTACTTTGACGATCTGTCGATGCATCTGATGTGGGAAATCTACAAACGCGATTTTCAGCTGTTCAAATATGATTTCGACAATCCGGCCAACAAAATGCCGCTTGCGCCGGTTGATCTGGCCGAGGTTCACGCAAAACTGGGGGACTAAACACAATTTGCAACAAATTTATCTAAAATTTGCGCTTTTTCTGTTCTTAAATACCCCATGGGGGACGCGGCAATTGCCGTGCAATTGCGGCGCGGGGGTGTGAAACCCCCAACTTGTATTTTATCCGCCAACTTTCATCACGATTTTGCCGATATGCCCCGGGCTTTCCAGTCGCCAATGTGCAGCGGGGGCGTCAGTCAGGGCGAATTCGCTATCAATCACAACGCGAAACTTGCCCGTCGCGATCATCGGCCAAATTTGCGTTTCAACTGCCGCCGCATAGCGCGCTTTGACAAGGTCCGATTGCGGACGAAGCGTCGATCCTGTAATCATCAAGCGCCGCATCATCACTTCGGCAAAGTTCAACTCTACCTTGGCGCCTTGCAGAAAAGCGATTTGAACCAGCCGCCCATCGTCGCATAACGCTTTGATATTACGCGGCAAATAAGGGCCGCCGACCATATCAAGGATCAGGTTCGCGCCGCCGGCGCTGCGCAAAATCTCGACAAAGTCAGTGGTCTGATAGTTGATCCCAACTTCTGCCCCCAGATCTTGGCAAACTTGCGCCTTTTCATCACTGCCCGCCGTCGCAAACACCCGTGCGCCCAGATTTCGCGCGATCTGGATCGCCGTTAAGCCGATGCCCGACGTGCCGCCATGCACCAAAAACCGCTCACCTGCCTGCAAACCGCCGCGCATCACCATGTTGGACCAAACGGTAAAGCAGGTTTCCGGTAAACACGCCGCTTCGCGCATAGGCAAACCATCTGGGATAGGCAGGGCATGCGCCTCGTTGCAGGCCGCATATTCGGCATAGCCGCCACCGGGCAAAAGCGCGCACACCTTATCGCCAATGGTCCAGCGCGCCACGCCCGGCCCCATGGCCACCACGGTGCCCGAACATTCCAACCCCGGCAGCGGTGACGCCGACGCGGGTGGCGCATAGGCCCCCGCACGTTGCAACGCATCGGGGCGGTTCACCCCCGCATAGGCCAGTCTTATGATGATCTGGCCATGGCCGGGCACAGGCACAGGGACGGACACTGGTTTCAGAACATCCGGCCCGCCGGGGACAGAGATTTCCATCGCCAGCATTGAATCAGCAGCGTTCATCATCTGGCCTTTCAGTTGCCACGGCGTCCGGGCAAATCTTGTGCAACATTTGGCGCATGAATCCTTGCCAAAATCTTCATCGGCCCGGCCAAAACCGCCTTTGCAAAGGAATTTTCGCGCAAACCCGCTTTGGCCTTTTCGATCTGCATGACGTTTTCAATCCGGCGGTCCAGAAAGGCCCAAGTGGCAAGGTCGCCTTCACTGGTATCGCCCAGCCAAAACAGCACCGTGGCCCCGTAAACCGCCGCCAAGGTGGCGCGTTTGGTATACCAATTCACATCTTGCGATGTGTCGCCCAGCACCTTCCAGATCGCATCCGCCGTGGCCCAGATCAGGCCGGCCCCTTCGACCGCGTGGTTTGGCAGGCTGAACAGGGCCGATCCGCGACGCACCAGTTCTTTGTCGGCCCCTTGCAGGCGCAGGCGCACGGCCAAAGTAATGCGTTCGCGTATCCGCAGGGCCGCCAGATCGGTGGCAAGGTAGGCGGCCCGCATGTCGCTGTCGCCACGCTGATGATAGGCAAACGCCAGATCAACGCCGCCACGCGGGAACAGCGCGCGTGCCAGCGCCGGGGCCACATCCGAATCACTGATGGCCGCGCGCAAGGTGGCTTCTGACCACCCGTCGAAGGGCGCGTGCAGCAGACTGGCGTCCAAAACCCGGTCTTTTGCGCGTTCCATGCTGTTTTCTTGATCCATCATCCGCCCCTTTTCACCCTTGCCGTAGACAAGCCCGCACCGCTTTGCTATGGCCCGCACGCCTGCACAATTCGTGCAACTCTAACCTAGGAAGGTGGTGACAACCACATGCAGGTCAGCGTCCGTGACAATAACGTCGAACAGGCCCTTCGGGCCCTTAAGAAAAAGCTCCAGCGCGAAGGCGTGTTCCGCGAAATGAAGCTAAAGCAACATTTCGAGAAACCCTCCGTCAAAAAAGCGCGCGAGCAAGCCGAAGCCGTACGCCGGGCGCGCAAACTAGCGCGCAAGAAGATACAGCGGGAAGGCGGTCTTTAAGATTTGCGGCGCAAGCCGTGGGTTGTAAGAGGTTCGTGAATTCTGGGGTAGCAATACCCACCCGATCAACCCCCGTCCTGTGAAGGGTGGGGGTTTTTCATTTGGGGGGAGTGGTCGCTATGAGCCCTTAGCAGTTGTTAGTTATTGCGGGACGACTTTCTCAAAATCGATGCCTCGATCCGCAGCAATCACATAAGTGAAGGTAAGTTCGTCAACAGAGGCCCCATGGCTGCGTGCTTGGATATTCTCAATCTTGGTGGCCATGAAATACCCAGCTGTGTTCTGCCATAGCAAAACTTCACCTGTCTGAGGGGATCGATACCTTGAAGACGTGTCGTACTTTGTAGCGTCAGTGATCTGCGCGATTTTGCTCGACCCAGAGGCAAGTGCAATAGACCTGATGCTGGGTGGATCATTATAGGCATATATCGAGTTGGCGCCTGATCCGGTCCAACAAGTTTCAAACTGCATGTCTGCGGATCCCACAACATAGCGCCCATTATTGTTCGAATAGTCGAATGTCACCGTCCCGGCTTGTGCAGACGATACATATCTTTCGGCAGCAAATGACACGAGCGGATCGATTATTGGAGGATTTTGAGTGAATGGATTGGGGCCCAATGATGGGCGGGCAACCATTTGCCGACCATGAATTTCCCGAAGCAATTCTGCGTAGTGAGTTTCGAAAAGCTCGTCATTTCGAAAATCCACGTATAGGCGGCTCGAAAGAAAAGTTGGAAGAAGGTCGTCACTGAAATTGTTGCGAACCAATGGAATAATTTTGTTAGAATTCACATTACGCATCAGCTGCCCAGTGAGGATCATCTTCTCATAGCCGACTCCGCCTTGGCTCTTGTTGGCCTTTTGGACGTAGCTGGAACTGCAAACTGCAAGCACCCGATCGACGCCAGTCAGCCCCGCCTCCATAAAGCTTGGAAGGTCGCCGCCAAGTCGAATGTCCCATTGGTCGAGTATAACGTCCACTCCATTTCGAACCAACCGGTCCGCAAGCCTGACTACCCAGGCTTTGTGGGCAGAATCGTCATGAGAATACGATGTGAATATTCGGGGCACTATCTGCATAGATTGGAGCCTATCTGGTCGCTGTCAGGTAATTCAAGTCGAATAAGGCCGTCAATTCGGCACTGGCTAAAGCCGCTTCGTCCATATAGCTGAAATTTAATTGCCCCATCCTTCAAGCCTTATCTTTTCCATCAACACCGCGAAACAACCACCCACAAACCCCCATCGCCAACATCGCCCCCACCACTTCGGCCAACATGAACCCCGGCAGATCAACCGGCCTGATCCCTGCAAACGTGTCGGTGAACGCCCGTGCCAAAGCCACCGCTGGATTGGCAAAGCTGGTGGATGCGGTGAACCAATAGGCGGCGGTGATATAGGCGGCCACGATGATGGCCACATTGGCGCGGGCGTGGATAGCACCAAGAATGGCAAGGATCAGGCCGAAACTGGCGATGGCTTCGGCAATCCATTGGCCCGGTCCGGTGCGAACTGTGCCGGATATTTGCCATAGGGGAAGATCAAACATCGCATGGGCGGCGATCGTTCCCGCGACGCCGCCTGCCGTTTGCGCAATGACGAAGGCCACGGCAAAGGCCACGCCAATTTCGCGCCGCAGTGCAAAGACCAGCGTTACCACCGGGTTGAACTGCGCGCCCGATACCGGGGCGAAAACCGTGATCAGCATCACCAAAGCCGCGCCGGTTGCGATTGTGTTGGCCAGCAAGGACACAGCCGCATCATCGCTTAACCGGTCCGCCATGATGCCAGAGCCGACCACAGCCGCGACCAACAGCGCTGTGCCCAACGCCTCGGCCACCAGTTTGCGGGCGGTCATGCCTGATCCTTGCCGATTTCTGTCAGCTTGGTTTTCATCGCAAGGTGATCCAGTGATGCAATGGGCAGCGCCGCAAAAGCCTGCACCCGGCGCACCAGCGCGCGGTAGGTTTCGGCAAAGGCCAGCGCCTTTTCCGCATCTGTTCCGGTTGCTGCCGCAGGATCGGGCAACCCCCAATGCGCGGTCATCGGAACGCCCGGCCAATAGGGGCAGGTTTCGGCGGCGGCAGAATCGCAGACTGTGATTACAAAATCCATTTTAGGCGCATCAGGCGCGGCAAATTCATCCCAACTTTTGGACCTTGCGAAACTTGTATCGAACCCTTCGCGTTCCAACAGGCTGATGGCAAATGGATTTGGCGTGCCAGACGGTTGTGACCCTGCGGAATAGGCATGAAACAACCCGTGGCCGATCCGGTTCATCACAGCCTCACCAAGAATAGAGCGGGCAGAGTTTCCGGTGCACAAGATCAAGACGTTGTAAGGGGCGGGCATATTGGATCTTTCTTGGGACAGCATTCCAGGGCGCTTAATATATCAGATTTGTAACGCGCATATGAAACTGGCCGGCACCAAAGCCAACTTCAGATCAGGGTGCGATCACCAAAAAAACGGCGTCTCTAAACCGCCAGTGCCGTTGTTTTAACCACAGTGCGCAGCGCGAACGATGATTGCATCTGCCGCACGCCGGGCAGACGCGACAGGAACTGGCGGTGGATGCGGGCGAAATCTTCGGTATCCATCGCCATGATCTTGATCAGATAATCCGCCGTGCCTGCCATCAGATGGCATTCGAGGATATCGGGCACTTTCGCGACTTCGCGTTCAAACGCGTCCAGCACCTCATCCGCCTGGCCCTGCAGGGTGATTTCCACAAACACCGTCGTCGCGCGGCCCATTTTTCGATTGTCCAGCAGCGCCACATAGGCGGCAATAAATCCGTCTTCCTCCAGCCGCTGCACCCGGCGGTGGCAGGCCGATGGTGACAGGGCGACGCGGTCTGACAATTCGGCGTTGGTGATGCGACAGTCTTTTTGCAACACCCCCAAAATGCGGCGGTCTGTAGCGTCTAGTTCGGCCATGCTGGTCAAATCTTCACCATATCTGCAAATTATTCGAATATTCTACCAAATTTTTGGCCAAACGCCATGCAGATTTCAAAGCAATTACATCGATTTTGCGCGATCCTGTTGCACAGGGAACGATCCCGTCAAATCCAGAACCTTCCCCGTATGCAGGGTGACAAACAGGAGCGCGCACATGAAAATCGGTTGCCCAAAAGAGATCAAACCCCAGGAATTCCGCGTTGGCGTCACCCCTAATGCCGCGCGTGAGGCGGTGAACCACGGCCACACCGTGCTGATCGAAACCAACGCGGGTGTCGGCTCGGGCTTTGCGGATGCTGACTATGTTGCCGCTGGTGCGCAGATCATCGACACCGCCGAAGCGGTGTTTGCCGCCGCCGATATGATCGTCAAGGTCAAGGAACCGCAGGCGATTGAGCGCAAACGTCTGCGGGCCGGGCAAATTTTGTTCACTTACCTTCACCTTGCGCCCGATGCCGCCCAAACCGCCGATCTTTTGGCGTCTGGGGTGACCGCGATTGCCTATGAAACCGTCACCGATGATCGCGGTGGCTTGCCATTGCTGGCCCCGATGTCGGAAGTGGCGGGGCGGCTTGCGCCCCAAGTTGGCGCGTGGACGCTGCAAAAGGCGAATGGCGGGCGCGGTGTGTTGATGGGTGGTGTTCCCGGTGTGTTGCCTGCGCGTGTGCTGGTGATTGGTGGTGGCGTTGTTGGCACCCATGCGGCCAAGATTTCGGCTGGGATGGGCGCGGATGTCACCGTGCTGGATCGGTCTGTGAACCGGTTGCGGTATCTGGATGACGTGTTCGGCGGCGTGTTCAAATGCGGTTACGCCGATGCGGCCACCACCATTGAACTGGCCCGTCAGGCGGATATGATCATTGGCGCTGTGTTGATCCCCGGTGCTGCCGCTCCCAAACTGATCAGCCGCGCGCAATTGTCGGAACTGAAACCGGGGGCCGCACTGGTGGATGTGGCGATTGATCAGGGCGGGTGTTTCGAGACCAGCCGCGCCACGACGCACCAAGACCCGATCTATGACGTGGACGGCATCATGCACTATTGCGTGGCCAACATGCCGGGTGCCGTGGCGCGCACATCGACCTTGGCACTGGGCAATGCCACCATGCCGTTCATGTTGGCCTTTGCTGATAAAGGCTGGAAGAAAGCCTGCGCGGATGATCGGCATCTGCTGGCCGGATTGAACACCCATGCGGGGCATCTGACCTATGCTGCGGTGGGCGTTGCACTGGGATTGCCGGTGATTTCGGCAGCAGACGCGCTTGCGATCTGAAGGTTTCAAAGTTGACTATAAAAAAGGCCCCCAGAGCGATCTGGGGGCCTTTTCGCTTTTGAGCGAAGATTACTTCTTCAACGCAACAAGGATATCTTTCAACAGATCAACTTCGGTTGGGCCAGCGGGTGCTGCTACAACAACAGGCGCTGGGCCTTTTACCTTGTTCACCGCTTTGACCAGCATGAACACCACGAATGCGATGATGATGAAGTTGATCACAGCGGTGATGAACGAGCCGTAAGCAAAAACCGCTGCACCAGATTCTTTTGCCGCTGCCATCGACACGGGATTGGTTCCCGACAAGTCGATGAACATATCAGAAAAGTTCACGCCATTCAGGATCAAGCCGATAATCGGGTTGATCAGATCGCTGACCAAACTGCCGACAATCGCCGTAAACGCCGCCCCGATGATGATACCAACCGCCAGGTCCATCACGTTGCCCTTGGCGATAAAGTCCTTGAATTCCTTGATCATTCAATGTCCCCTTATTGTAAACCGCCTATATCTGGCGGGTTTCTACTTGCACTGGCGCACATGCGCTGCGCGGACTATGCACATCCGATGGGGTTTATCCACGGGGAATTTGTCCGTATCTGTGACCAATAGCTGATGATGGAGACGACTATGATCGATCTTTCCGCGTTCCCGATCACCCAACGATGGGCCCCCCGCACGCCCGGTGCGATTCAGCTTTATTCGTTGCCAACGCCAAATGGCGTGAAAATCTCGATTGCCTTGGAAGAACTGGCGCTGCCCTATGACGCGCATCTGATTGATTTTGCGACCAATGATCAGACCAGCCCGGCGTTCTTGTCGCTGAACCCGAACAACAAAATCCCCGCGATCCTTGATCCGGATGGGCCGGATGGCAAACCACTGGCCTTGTTCGAAAGCGGCGCGATTCTGATTTATCTGGCCGAGAAAACCGGCAAACTTCTGCCCGCCGCCAACCGGTATGAAGTGCTGCAATGGCTGATGTTTCAAATGGGCGGCGTGGGGCCGATGTTTGGGCAGTTGGGCTATTTCCACACCTTTGCGGGCAAAGATATCGAAGACCCCCGCCCCAAAGAACGCTACCGTGCCGAAGCTGCGCGGCTGATCAAGGTGCTGGACGGCGCCTTGGCGGGGCGTGACTGGATTGCTGGCGATTATTCCATCGCGGATATCGCGATTGCCCCTTGGCTGAACACGGCGCTGAGTTTTTACAAAGTGGCTGATATTATTGGTCTGGATGATGCCCTAAACGTTGTGGCGTATCTTGACCGCTTTCTGGCGCGTCCGGCGGTGCAAAAAGGCCTGACGATTCCGGCGCGGGGGTAAGGCGCAAAGCGTTTCATTTTGGCAAAAATACTCCCGCCGGAGGCGCTGTCTGTCAGACCGGAGCCTCCGGCGGGGATATTTAGAAACAGATGAATTGGCGCAGCGGTTTATTCGCCGTAGGGCACCCAGATGGTTTTGACATCGGTTGCCGCGCGCAGGAATGGGCGGCCTTCACCATCTGCCCCGAACCAATCGCGCGCGCGGGCGTGGTTGACCCAGGTGCGTTTGACGTTGCTCGCTGATGCGCGTTCGATCAGGGCTGATATCGGGCTGGACGAGAAACTCCAGACCGCATCGACATCCATATGTTCGGCCAGGGTTTTGGCCAGTTCACCGTGGTCACCGGTGACGATGTTCACCACGCCACCGGGCAGATCGGATGTTTCCAGCACTTGGTAAAAATCGGTGGCGGCAAGGGGATAGGCCTGCGATGGCACCAGAACGCAGGTGTTGCCCATCGCAATCGCCGGGGCCATCAGGCTGATCAGACCGAGCAAGGGCGCTTCATCCGGGCAGATCGCTCCGATCACGCCGCAGGGTTCATTCATCGCCAGTGCGACGCCGCGAATGGGCACGGATTTCACCGCGCCATCGAATTTATCGGCCCAGGCGGCGTATGTGAACAGGCGCGCGATGCTTGCGTCAACCTCACGCATTCCGGGCTTGGCTGTCAGATCGGTCAGGCGACGGGCGAATTCGTCTGCGCGGGCGGACAGGTTTTCGGCGATGTAGAACAGAATTTGTGCGCGGGCATGGGCGGTGGTTTTTGACCAGCCGCGGGCGGCATGGGCGGCTTCCACAGCGTTGCGGACATCTTTTCGGTTACCCAAACCCATATGGCCCAGAAGCGCGCCTTTGGCTGACCAGACGGCGCGGGAATAGGCGGCGTCGGGGCGGGCCTGTTTGCCGCCGATGAACAGTTTGGCGGTGCGGTCCAAGCCTGTCACAATCGGCGCGGCGGGTTCGGGAACCGCCGTGATCTGCGCCAAAGCGCGCGGTTTGGCGGCGGGTTTCAGATAGGCCAACAGCCCCTCCCAGCCGCCTTCGCGGCCAAAGCCGCTTTCGCGCACCCCGCCGAAACCAGCGGCGGCATCGAACAGGTTGGTGGCGTTGACCCAGACAATCCCGGACCGCAGTTTTGGGGCGATGTCCAAGGCCAGATTGATATTTTCCGTCCAGACAGTCGCCGCCAACCCATATCGTGTGTTATTGGCCACTGCGACGGCCTCATCCGGGGTGCGAAAGGTCATCGACACCAACACCGGGCCAAAAATTTCTTCCTGCATCAAGTTTGAGGCGGCGGACAATCCGGTGATCAGGGTCGGCGGATAGTAACACCCCACCGGCACATCCGTGGCGGCATGATAGATTTCACCGTCCCGGCAGCCATCCACTAAGGCGGTGATCGCCGCCAATTGCGACGGATCAATGATCGCGCCCACGTCGATGCATTTGTCCATCGGATCGCCGATGCGCAGGCCGTCCATCCGGCGTTTGAGGCGGCTGTGGAACATATCGGCGATGCCTTCTTGCACCAAAAGGCGCGATCCGGCGCAGCAGACCTGGCCCTGATTGAACCAGATCGCATCAACCAGCCCTTCGATGGCGCTGTCGATATCGGCGTCGTCAAATACGATGTAAGGCGATTTGCCGCCCAGTTCCAACGTCAGCGCCTTGCCCGTGCCTGCCGTCGCCTGCCGGATGATCCGGCCAACGGCGGTTGATCCGGTGAAGGCGATTTTGTTGACATCGGGGTGGGCCACCAGTGCGGCCCCGGTGTCGCCATCCCCCGTTACAATATTCAACACCCCCGGCGGCAGGCCCGCCTCGCGGCTGATTTCGGCGAATAGCAGGGCAGACAGGGGGGTAAATTCGGCGGGTTTCAGAACGATGGTGTTGCCTGCGGCCAGTGCGGGGGCAACTTTCCACGCCAGCATCAGCAGGGGGAAGTTCCACGGGATCACCGCGCCACATACACCCAGTGGCACCTGATCGGGCATCTCGGATGGCAGCAATTGCGCCAGACCTGCGTGGTAGTAGAAATGCCGCGCCACCAGCGGGATATCAATATCGCGGGATTCGCGAATGGGTTTGCCGTTGTCCAGTGTTTCCACCACCGCAAACAAGCGGGAATGCTTTTGCACTAGCCGGGCAAGGGCATAGAGATATTTCGCCCGTTGATGCCCCGACAGCCGCGCCCACTTCGGCTGCGCGCGCCGTGCCGCGGCGACGGCGGCGTCGATATCATTTGCTGACCCTTGTGCGACTTGCGCCAGAACCTTGCCGGTGGCGGGGTTCTTGGTGTCGAATGACTGTTCGGCGGCCACAGATTTGCCGCCGATCCAATGGCCAAACTGCGCATTGTGTTTGGCGATCCACGCCAAAGCCTCGGCTGACGATTCAGGGGCGGGGCCATAGGCCATGGAGTCGAAGATATCACGAACGGTCATGGTCTATCCCATCGCATGGCGGTTGGCGGCGGAATAGGCGCCGGTCAGGTGGTGTTCCAACTGGCGTTCTATATCGCCCAACAGGCTGGACGCACCAAAGCGGAACAGGTCGGGCTGCAGCCATGGGTGGCCCAATTCATCTTTCATCATCGCAAGGTAAACCAGCGCATCCTTGGCCTTGGCGATGCCGCCTGCGGGTTTGTAGCCCACTTTGATGCCGGTGCGGTCAAGGTAGTCGCGAATGCAGCGGGTCATCGTCAGGGTGACGGGCAAGGTGGCATTCACCGGCTCTTTGCCCGTGGATGTTTTGATGAAATCCGCCCCCGCCATCATGCACACCAAAGATGCCCGCGCGACGTTGCGCAGGGTTCCCAATTCGCCGGTGGCCAGAATTGCCTTTACATGGGCATCACCGCAGGCGGCCCGCATCTCGCGCATCTCATCATAAAGGGCCTGCCAATTGCCCGTCAGGGCATGGCGGCGCGATATTACGATATCAATCTCGCGCGCGCCGGCCTGCACCGAACAGCCGATTTCGGCGATGCGCAAATGAAACGGCGACAGGCCTGCCGGAAACCCTGTTGAAACTGCGGCAACCGGGATCGACGTGCCTTCCAGCGCACGCACGGCGGTTTCCACCATATCGTGATAAACGCAGACTGCCCCGGTGGTCAGCCCCGACAGGCCCAGCTTTTCCAGCATTGGCTGGCTAACGGGCTGGCGGGCCTTGGCGCAAAGGCGTTCGACGCGGCCGGGAGTGTCATCACCCGATAGGGTGGTCAGATCAATCAGGGATATGGCCTTGAGCAGCCATGCGGCCTGAAACTCTTTTTTCACCGATCTGCGCCCCGGCAGGCTGGCCGCCCTGCGTTCGATGGCCGACGTGTTTGCCTGCACCGAGGCCACCCAATCAAGATCAAGCGGCATTCCGGGATTGCGAACCTGGGTCAGTTGCGGCAGCTGCAGTTTGCCGGTTTCAACAAGCGTTTGCATCAGTCAGGCTCCGCCAGAGATATGGCAATTTATCTGGCAAACAGCTTGCCCCCGACGCCGGATATAGGCAAGGGCGCAGGCGCATTGCGTTAGGGTTGTTTTACTTTTTGGTCAAAAATATGAACCCAGATCGTTGCATTTGGCCCAGCAGGGGCAGATTTCAGGGCATTGCCAATTCCAAACCGGTCTGCGGCTTTGATGCGTAGTTTATTGGCTGCGTCATGTATCCTTCGGCACAGGTTCAAATCCCGCCCAATCAGAATCAGTGCCGGTTGGCGGCAAATCGTTGCGATTTACCGTGCTGTTAAGGTGGGCCTTGGCCAGATAAAGCGCACTCAATGGTGCTGTCATGAACAAGAATATCGCCACCAGCACCTCATGCCATGACAGCGTGCCTGTCACCCAAAGGTGACTAAAGGCCGAGGCGATCAGAGCCGACCCTACGCCAACGGTTGTGGCTTTGGTGGGTGCATGCAGCCGCTGCATGGGGTTGCGCAAGCGCAGCATGCCGTAGCTGCCGATCAAACCAAAAAGGCCGCCGATCACCAAAAGCGCCGCGATGGCAATTTCAACGATCATAGTCATTCGATCACATGCCCCCGCAGAAGGAATTTGCAAAATGCCACGGTTGAGACAAATCCCGTCATGGCAAACAGCAACGCGGTCTCAAAATTCAAATCGCTGGCCGATTTAACGCCATAGAGAACGATCAGGGCGATGACGTTCACCACCATGGTATCCACCGCCAGAAGGCGGTCAGGCACATTTGAGGCGGTCAGTAATCGCAGCAGATTAAGCAGCAATGCCAGCGCAAAGCAGGCAATGGCAAAGGACAGGGCGGCGGACAGGATCATTCGAATATCCTTTTCAGACGGGTTTCATACCGCGACTTGATGTCGTCGCGGACAGCATCCGGATCAGGGGCATGCAGGGCGTGGATCAACAACATGCGACCATCGCGCGTCATATCGGCGGTCAGGGTGCCGGGTGTCATGGTGATGGTGCCCGCCAGAAGGGTAATGGCTTCGGGGGACATCAGATCAACCGGCACGGCAATCCAGGCTGATTTGATCTGATCGGGGGGCATGAACAAGATGATGCGGGCGACCTGAATATTTGCAAGAATGACATCCCACAGCACCAGTGCCAGATAGGGCAGCATTTCAAAGGGGCGTGTCAGCCGTGGGCGCGCGGGCCAATAGGAGGCGGTCACCAGCGGGATGATTGTGCCAAGGATCGCGGCCATCACCAGACTGCCGATCGCAAAGCGGTTGACCAGCAACATCCAGGTGACCGCAAGCAGCGCTGAGAGGTAAGGATGCGGGAAGAGCTTGCGGATCATGGCACCCCCGGCAGGGCATTGGCGGCGATGTAGGGGGCCGGGGAATGCAGCGCCTCTGCGGTAATTTCCAGCCATGCAGTGATGGGTCCAGCCAGCACGGTGAACCCGAACATTGCGGCCAGCAAAGCAACAACTGGCGCAACACGGGATCGGGGCTGAGGCGGTGGCGTGGCGGGATCGCTTACACCAGGCGTCCAGAACAACTGTGATCCGGCACGGGCAAATCCAAGGATCGTGATCAGCGAGGCCCCCAAAATCGCACTCCACATCACCGCAGCCTGATCGCGCAGCGCGTCCATCACCAGCAGTTTCGCGACAAACCCGGACAGCGGCGGCATGCCCGCCATTGCGATGGCGGCGGCCATGAACAGCGCGGCAATCAGGCCGGAGGGCTTGCCTTGCGGGGGTGCAAAAGTGTTTTCGGCGTGACCGGGCATGATCATATCGGCCAGCAGGAAAAGCGCTGCCGTGGCCAGTGTGGAATGCAAAATGTAATAAAGGGCTGCCGATGTGGCTTGCGGTGTGCCTGCGGCGATGGCCAGAAAAACCACGCCCATTGAACCGATCCCGGCAAAAGCCACCATGCGGGACAGGCTTTGTGATCCCAAAACACCGAACGCCCCCAATGCCATGGTGGCAAGGGCCGTAGGCGTCAGCAGCGTGTCCAATAGCCCTTTCGTTGCATCGGCGGTAAAAACCAAGGTGCCAAAACGGATCATCGCATAGGCCCCAACTTTGGTCATCACGGCAAACAGGGCCGCCACCGGGCCGGGGGCGTTGGCATAGGTGCCCGGCAGCCAGAAATGCAGCGGCACCAACGCGCCTTTGATGGCAAAGACCAACAGCAGCATCACTGAAGCCACCCGAACCAAAGCGGCATCGCCGTCCGGCAAGACCGCCAGTTTCACCGCCAGATCGGCCATGTTCAATGTGCCTGTCACCGAATAGATCGTCGCCAACCCAAACAAAAACAGCGTCGATCCCACCAAATTGAACGCGACATACTGCACGCCTGCGCGCAAACGGTCGCTGCCGCCGCCATGCACCATCAACCCATAAGACGCGATCAGCAACACTTCGAAAAACACGAACAGGTTGAACGCATCGCCGGTCAGAAACGCGCCATTCAGGCCCATCAGCTGAAACAAGAACAGTGCATGGAAATGCTTGCCGCGTTTGTCCCAATTGGTAAGTGCCGCGTAAGCCCATATTATCGCAGATAAACCGGCAGTCAGGGCCAGCATAAGCGCCGCAAGCCGGTCAAGGATCAGCACAATGCCAAAGGGCGCGGGCCAATTGCCAAGGAAATAGGTTTGCGGTGCCCTCGTGCCCGACTGGAGGACCAAGATCGCCGACAGACCTAGCAGCGCGCACACCCCCACTGCCGCGATAAAACGTTGCGCGGCAATCGACGTGCGTGCCATCAGCACGATCAAACCCGCCAAGACCGCAGGCAGCACGATGGGGGCGATGATAAGATGGTTCATTTGAGGCGGGCCGATCCATCTGACCCGGTGGCATCAACCTGATCATCGCCAGACTGAAGATAGGCCCCAAGGGACATAATCACGATCACGGCAGTCATACCAAAGGAAATGACGATGGCCGTCAGCACCAACGCCTGCGGCAGTGGATCACTATAGCCAGTGGCGGTTTGGCTGATGATCGGGGGCATGCCGGGGCCCACGCGCCCTGCGGCAAAGATAAAGATGTTGACCGCATAAGATAGCAAAGACAGACCAAGGATCACCGGAAAGGTCTGCAGCCGCAGCATCAGGTATAGCCCGGCGGCCGCTAACATTCCCACGCTGCTGGCAACCAAAATCTCCATGTCAGGTGCCTTTCCGCGCGGCAAGGCCCAGTTTGGACAACGCCTCCAGCGTCAGCATAACCGCGCCCAACACACACAAGAACACGCCCAGATCGAACAAAGACGCCGTTGCCAGCTCAAACGTTTCCAGCGGTGGCCATGTGACATAGGTATAGTTTGAGGTCAGGAATGGCCGGCCGGCCAGCCATGATCCCACGCCGGTGGCTGACGCAATTAACACACCTGCACCCAGTATTGTATGGTAGTTCAATCGCTTGCGATTTTGCATCCAGTCATCGCCTGACGCTGCGTATTGCATGACCAAGGCAATCGCAAACACCAGCCCGGCCACAAAACCGCCCCCCGGCATGTTGTGGCCACGCAGGTAAATGTGGATGCCAATCATCAACGCAAACGGCAGGATCAGCCGGGTTGCCACCCGCAGCATCATTGGATGGGCATCGCCCGCAGGTAGCGCGCGCGGCAGGCGGGTGATGATACGGTTTCGTATCGGGCCGGGGGCCAGCATACCCTCGATCAGCGCAAAAATCAGCAGGGCCGCGATGCCCAGCACGATAATTTCGCCAAAAGTGTCATAGCCCCGGAAATCGACGATGATTGTGTTCACCGCATTGGTGCCGCCTGCGCCGGGTTTGGATTGGGCCAGATGAAAAGCCGAGATCGGCGCAAACGCAGGTGCGCGCAGCATCAACGCATAGCTTAACGCCGCAGCACCGATGCCAGCCGTGCCGGCCAATGTCAGATGCAGAACGCGTTTAAGGGAATGGCGCTCTGGCGCGCTGGTTTTAGGCAGAATATTCAAGGCCATCAGCATCAAGACAACCGTCACCACCTCGACCGTGATTTGGGTAAGGGCCAGGTCAGGGGCCGACAGATAGGCAAAGCCAACCGAAACGATCAGCCCGACCACACCGATCAACAAAACAGCGATCATGCGCTGGCGATGCAAGAAAACACATGTGATCAGCGTTACCATCAGCACCAGCCAAAGGGCGGCTGGGGCGACTTGAACCGGCGTGGCGGGCAGGGTTCCGGGGGTGTGATTTGCGGTGGCAAAGGCGGTCAGGCAAATGGCTGTGATGGTTGCAACCGCGATGGCAACAGCGCGGGTAAAGCTGTTGGTGTGCAGCATTTGGGTGATCGTTGTCGTCAAGCCGATCAGCCCTGCCATCAAACCGTCAAAAACCTGCTTTGCATCCGGCATTGGTGTCGCCTGCCAAAGGGGCAGCAGCCGGGGGTAGGCACCCAAAACCACAAACCCGCCGCCAAAAGCCAGCATTGACAGATACAGCGCCGGGCTTTGCCATCCATGCCACAGCTTGATGTCAGTTTTGATGCCTTCGCCCGCCACGGCTGTTGATGCCGTATCCACCAACCACCCGGCCACCGGCATTGGGGCCACTCCCATCACCACAACCAAAACAATCAACAGCGCAGGGGCCAGCCATAATCCGATCCCCGGATCATGCGGGGGGGCAGGATAATCGCGGCGAACCGGGCCCAAAAACAGATGCGTGACATAGCGCAGACAATAGCCAACCGACAGCAGTGCCGCAAAGGTGGCGATTGTGGGCACCAGCCACGGATGGCCCAGCCACGCGGTATGGGCAGCGGCGTCCAGCATCATTTCTTTGGACAAAAAACCGTTCAACGGCGGCAGACCTGCCATTGACAAAGTGGCCAGCAGCGTCAGCGCAAAGGTGATCGGCATCAGGCGGCGCAGGCCCCCCAGCGCGCGGATATCGCGGCTGCGCGTGGCATGGTCGACGATGCCTGCGGTCATGAACAGCGCGGCCTTAAAGCTGGCATGCGCCATGATATGCAGCATCGCCGCGACAACGCCCGCTGTGGTGCCAAGACCCAGAAGAAAGGTGATCAGACCCAGATGGCTGATGGTGGAATAGGCCAAAATTGCCTTCAGGTCATGCTTGAACAGCGCGACTGCAGCGCCCAGAATCATGGTGATCAGCCCTGTGGTAGCAACGATCAAAAACCACGCCTCGGTGCCCGCCAGAACCGGCCATAACCGCGCCATCAGAAAGATCCCCGCCTTTACCATCGTCGCCGAATGTAGATAGGCCGAAACCGGCGTGGGGGCGGCCATGGCGTGGGGCAGCCAAAAGTGAAACGGAAACTGCGCCGATTTGGTGAAGGCACCCAGTAAAATCAGGATCAGCGCGGGCAGATACCAATCCGAGGCTTGGATCGCCGTTTTGTGCGTCAAAATAACCGACAGATCATAACTGCCGGCAATCTGCCCCAAAATCAGCATCCCCGCAATCATTGCAAGCCCGCCCGATCCGGTGACAGCCAAGGCCATGCGCGCACCGCGGCGGGCGGCGGGCAAGTGTTTCCAATAGCCGATCAACAGGAAAGACGACAGCGAGGTCAGTTCCCAGAACACCAGCAAAAGTAATATGTTATCGGATAAAACGATCCCCAGCATCGCGCCCTGGAACAGCATCAGAGTGCTGAAAAACTGCCCCATCGGATCGGCTGGTGACAGGTAAAACCGTGCGTAAAAGATAATCAGCAGGCCGATGCCAAGGATCAGGATCGCAAACAGCAACCCCAACCCATCCAGCATGAAATTGGCGTTCATTCCCAACGACGGCAGCCAGTCAATCCGGGTCTGAACCACGTCGCCTTGCAAAACGGACGGCGCATGTGCGGCGATCATTGCAAGGGCAAGGGCGGTGACCATAAATGCACTTGCCGCAGACGCGTTGCGCCCATACCGGATTGCGAGCCCTGAAAAGAGCGCCCCCAAAAAGGGCAGGGCAGCAATCAACGCAAGTGACATCGTGTCTTGGCCCCTTGTCGTTACGTGGCGGTATGACTGAAAAGCGTCGCGGCGGGTGTCACCAGCATAAGCGGTGCCGCGCGGCATTCAAGCGCAGAACGATGGCGCAGCACCGAGGGCAGGTTCAAGGGGGGCGGTTGATGGGCAACCCGACTGTTCGGGCCAGCGCCCTGCTTTGGGCAAAGGGTTTGCCCGTTATCGGCTGAAGGACAATTGACGACGGCGTTAACCGTCGCGGCTGGCAGCGTTCTGGTCGATCAGGTATCGTTGTGACAATGGAATAGCCGCAGCACCCAAAGACCGGGCCGCAGCGCCAACGGTGCCTTCGCGGATAACGGGTGGCTCGATCCCCAACAAATCAAGCCGGTGCAGCGCCAAACGGGTGCGTCTGGTTATTTCGGCGCGAACTTTGGTTGGCATCCACCCATCAATCAACACAGCCTCGATTTCAAGCAACGTGGCTGCGGAAAGAGCTGCGGATGCCAATCCTTCTGCGGCACCGTCGATCCAATCTGACAAGATATGGTCGCTGACATGCCATCGGTCATGCTGTTCCCACAAGTGATCGGAAGATTCCCCGGCGGCCTCCATTGTTTCGGCCAGCACCGACATCGACGCCACTGTCAACAAGCGGCGCATTTGGCGATCCGGACCCGGAACAGGCATCGGGCCGACGCCCGCAGCGTTGCCCGAACGCCCCAGGAACAACTGCCCGTTCAGCACCAGCCCACCGCCGATGAAATAGCCAAAATAGAAATAGAGAAAATCCTTCGGCCGTTCACCGGTGCCAAATACCAACTCTGCCCCGCAAGCCGAGGTGGCGTCGTTTTGCACATAGACGGGCAGTCCCGTCACCGACGAAAGTTCGGTCTGGATGTCGCGGTCGCGCCAGGCATCCATTTCTGATTGCGGTGCGCCGATGAACTGCACCCAGTTCCACAGCTGAAAGGGCATTGCCACGCCCATGCCGCTGATCCTTTGCCGGGTCTGCGGTGCCAAAGTGGCAACGATGATCGGCAGGGCCTGCGCAACAAAGGCAACCACAGTGTCAGGTGTTGGATATCGGTAAGTTTGCCGTTGAGTGGCCACGACCTTTCCCACAAAATCCACCAAAGTCAGGTCGGCAGAACGGCGGCCAATCTTAAGCCCAACAAAATAAGCACCATCAGGCGCAATCGACATTGGCACAGATGGCTGGCCGATACGGCCACGCAGCGGTTCGCCGCGCAGCAGTAGGCCATCTTGCTCTAGCGCGCGCATGATCACCGAAACGGTCTGCGCCGAAAGCCCGGTGATCCGCGCGATATCCGACTTGGCAAGCGCCCCGTGTTGGCGCACCAACGACAGCACAAGTCGTTCGTTCTGTGCCCGCATGCCCGATTGATTGGTGCCGCGCAAACCAATGTCGTCGCCGGTCGCGCGGTCAATCGGAAGGTCTGCGCTTGCAGGCATTTCGGCTCCTAAACGTCGTCTGACGCGGCAATGACGCCTTTGCGCAGAATGACATTGGCGTATGGCACGCATTCAGATGTCGCAACAATCGCAAACGTGGATTTGATGCGGGGATACAAGTCGGCCCCGGCAAGGGGGGTGGCTGGTTGGCAAAAGGCACTGGCCACAAGTAAGGCGTCGATCCTGCGGTGAATCGCTGATGCTTGCAACGGATCATTGTTCAAACCGGCCCGAAATGCCGCTTCAACTGGCAAGACACCCAGCACCGCAGCCAACATCGCCACGATATCAATTCCATCTGCACGCACCAGTTTGCGGGCGTGTTCAGCTGCCGGATAGTTTCCGTCCACCAGGGCGATCTCGTCGCCATGCCCCATTGCGCGCAACACGTGCAAAAGATCAGGTCCAAGGACGGGCGAGATACCGATAAGCATTGTTCTGGGTGCCTTGCTTGGTAAGATAAGCCCACAGTCGGGCCAAAGAATCTGGGCAAGACTGCGAGAGAAAAGCCCCGCCTGTCAATGATAAATCACTATGATTTATTTAACTTGACGCAGCGGAGGGAATCAGATTGTTTACGCCTACCGCCGGGCACACAGGGCTTGGCGCACCGTTTTCTAATGAAGTGAACGCTTCTTAATCCTTGGGAGGACTACTGTTATGAAATTTAAGTCAACCGCACTATTTGGTGTCGCAGCACTAGCGCTGATGACAAGCACAGCTTTTGCCGAATCGCACGGCGGCGGTCTTGCTTGCCTGATCACCAAAAACAACACCAACCCCTTCTTCGTAAAAATGAAAGAGGGCGCTGAAGCTGCTGCAACGGCTGCTGGCTTGGAATTCCAGGCTTACGCCGGCGAAAAAGATGGCGATGCTGCACCACAGATCACCGCGATTGAAAACTGCGTTGCTGCTGGCGCAAAAGGGATCTTGATCACGGCGTCGAACGACTCGGTTGGTCCAGCCCTGAAAGACGCCCGCGCTGCTGGCGTTCTGGTTATCGCCCTTGATACCCCCCTTGCAGATGCTGACGCACAAGACATGACTTTTGCGACCGACAACTTTGAGGCTGGGTTGCTGATCGGCAAATGGGCCGCAGCCACTTTGGGCGCTGAAGGCGTGAAAACCGCCAAGATCGGCATGTTGGACATCAACAAAGACAACATCTCGGTTGACGTTCAGCGTGACACCGGTTTCCTCGTTGGTTTCGGCATCGAAGTGCCTGACTTGACCGTGATGGGGTCGGAAACCGATCCCCGCGTCATCGGTCACGAATCGTCGGGTGCGAACCCAGAAGGCGGCGTTACATCCGTTGAAAATCTGCTGGCCAAAGACCCGGACATGAACGTGGTCTACACGATCAACGAACCAGCCGCTGAAGGTGCATTCCAGGCGCTGACCAAAGCCGGCAAAACCGGCGTTCTGGTTGTGTCGGTTGACGGCGGCTGCCCGGGGATTGCGTCCGTGAAGGCTGGCGTGATTGGGGCCACGTCGCAGCAGTATCCGCTGAAGATGGCCGCGTTGGGCATCGACGCGATTGCAGCCTTCGCAAAAGACGGCACCAAGCCAGTGGCATCCGAAGGTCTGACCTTCTTCAACACAGGTGTGAACCTTGTCACCGACAAGCCAGCCGAAGGTGTGCCGTCGATCGACACAACCAAAGGCACAGAGCTTTGCTGGGGCTGATCTGACCTAACAAACAGTTGATTACGCGAAGGGCGACGTTACAGTCGCCCTTTGTATATCCGGCGCAGATTGGCGCAGATCCCATTCTAATCTAAAGGGCGGTTGACGCGATGAGCGACCAAGGGGCACCAACAAAAACCATTTCCGATTTTGAGGCCAAGCTGACAGAGGCGGATAAAACCGTCGCCAGCTTTGCCCGCGATGACAAAAGTCTTTCCGCCTTGGCACGGTCATTTCTGCGGGCCTATCCGACAACCATACCGGCGCTGATCCTGATTCTAAGCATCATCGCTTTTGGTATCGCAGCCCCGCGTTTTCTGGGGGCAGGCGCGCTTTCAACCGTATTGCAGCAGGTAACGGTCACCGGCATCGTCGCCATCGCGCAGACATTGATCATTCTGACCGCAGGAATTGATTTGTCACTGGGGGCAATCCTTGTGGTCTCGTCGCTGGTCATGGGCAATCTTGCGGTCAACCACGGCTATCCGTGGCCCGTCGCTATCGGGGTCGGGATGTTCATCGGAACATTCATGGGATGGCTGAACGGAATTTTGGTCGCCTATGTAAAACTGCCACCGTTTATCGTAACGCTAGGCACGTTGCAGATCTTTACGGCGCTAAAGCTGTGGTATTCGGGGTCTGAATCGATCCGGAACGTGGATATCACAAAGGAAGCCCCGGCGTTGCTGTGGTTCGGTGAGGCGGTGCGGTTTGGGGCCTTCAAGCTGACATATGGCAGCTTTTCGTTGATCGTGCTGGCCGTGATTTTCCTTTATGTGCTTAGTCAAACCGCGTGGGGCCGGCATGTCCATGCGATTGGCGATGATCCGGATGCCGCGATGTTATCGGGCATTCGGTCTAAACAGACCTTGGTTTCCGTCTATGCAGTTGCCGGGCTGATCTGCGGCTTTGCCGCTTGGGTGGCCATCGGTCGGGTAGGATCGGTATCGCCTGTCGCCTTTGATACAGTAAGTTTTGCTTCGATCACCGCCGTTGTGATTGGTGGCACCTCGCTGTTTGGCGGGCGCGGGTCGATCATCGGATCGGTTCTTGGCGCAATGATTGTGGGTGTGTTCACCACCGGTCTTTCGCTGGCGGGTGTTGACGATTATTGGCAAATGTTTGCGGCGGGCAGCCTTGTGATCATCGCTGTTGGTTTGGATCAATGGCTGCGGAGGGCAACACAATGAGCGATGTCAAACCCATCCTTTCCACGCGTGGCCTGATGAAACGGTATGGCACCGTGGTGGCGATGAACGGCGCGGATTTCGATCTTTATCCGGGCGAAATTACCGCTGTGATCGGCGATAACGGGGCTGGCAAATCGACCCTGATCAAGGCGATTGCCGGCGCAGTTATTCCTGACCATGGCGAGATCACGCTGGAAGGCCAAACCGTGCATTTCAAATCGCCGCAAGATGCCCGCAAACTGGGGATCGAGACGGTTTATCAAAACCTTGCGATGTCACCGGCGCTGTCGATTGCCGATAACATGTTTCTGGGCCGCGAATGGCGCAAACCGGGGATCATGGGCAGCGTGTTTCGCCAGATGGACCGGGCGGGGATGGAAAAATTTGCGCGCGACAAGCTGTCTGAACTGGGCCTGATGACCATTCAGAATATCAACCAAGCGGTGGAATCTTTGTCGGGTGGCCAACGCCAAGGCGTTGCCGTGGCCCGCGCGGCGGCGTTTGGATCGAAGGTGGTGATTTTGGACGAACCCACCGCCGCCTTGGGGGTAAAAGAAAGCCGCCGTGTGCTGGAATTGATCCGCGATGTGCGTGCGCGCGGCATTCCGATCATCCTGATCAGCCACAACATGCCGCATGTGTTCGAAGTGGCCGACCGCATTCATATTCACCGCCTGGGTCGGCGCCTGTGCGTGATTGATCCCAAGGAACATTCGATGTCGGATGCGGTGGCCTATATGACAGGGGCCAAACTGCCTGAAGGTGTGACCGAAGCCGCATGACACCCGATGATCTGGCGCAGCTGATCCGAAGCAAAGCCCGCGGCCAAGGTCGTTTCATCACCGCAATTGCCGGGCCGCCGGGGTCTGGAAAATCCACCTTGGCCGATGCTGTGGTTGCTGCCTTGGGCGCGAACGCGCGTGTGGTGCCGATGGACGGCTTTCATTATGATGACACGGTGTTGGGCCAGCGCGGGTTGCAATCGCGCAAAGGCGCACCGGAAACCTTTGATGTGTTGGGATTTATTCACCTGATGCAACGCCTGCGCGCGGGCGGCGAGGTGGCTATTCCGGTGTTTGACCGCCAGATGGAATTGTCCCGCGCGGCGGCAGATGTTGTCACGGATGCCGATCAGTTTTTGGTGGTTGAGGGCAATTATCTGCTGTTGGATGACGCGCCTTGGACAAATCTTGCGCCACTTTTCGATCTGACCGTTTTCGTCGATGTGCCAGAGGCAGAACTTGACCGTCGTTTGTTGGCGCGCTGGGCGCATTACGGGAAAACACCAGCTGCGGCGCGTGCATGGATTGACGGCAACGATATGCCGAATATTCGCCGGGTTTTGACACAGTCACGCGCAGCGGATATTCAAATCAGCTGGCCGTCTGACTAGAAAAATTTTCGGCTTTACGGCGTCATGGCTTTGCGCTGTTTGGCGCGTTCGATCCCCAATTGGCGTTCGCGCCAGATGATCAGGCAACCTGCGGTCACCACAACCGCAGCGCCGATCAGCATGGTCAGTGTCGGCACCTCGGCAAAGACGAAATAGCCAATCCCCAGCGCAAAGATCATCGAAGCATAATCAAACGGGGCCACAACCGACGCATCCGCTTCGCGGTAGCTGGACGTTAGGAAAATTTGACCGACCCCGCCCAATAACCCCGCCCCGATCAGCAATGCTGCCTGATGAAAGGTCGGAATTACCCAGCCAAAGGGCAGTGTGGCAAGCGACAATACCGAAGCCGTCAGTGAAAAGTAAAATACGATTGCCGGGGTCTTTTCCGTCATCACCAGTTTACGCACAAAAACCTGCGCCAATGCGGCAAACACCGCCCCCCCCAGCACAAGGATTGCGCCAAACGCCTCGGCTTGGCCCATCGCACCGCCAGTGTTGATCGAAAGCCGCGGCCAAACCACGATCAACACGCCCATCAGGCCAAGAACAACGGCCGAAATGCGAAACGCCCGCACCTCTTCGCCCAGAAACATCGCGGCGAAAATAACCGTCAACAACGGGGCCGCATAGCCAATGGCGGTAACTTCGGGCAGCGGAAGATAGCCAAGCCCCGCAAACCCCAACCCCATCGCCAGTGTTCCAACCAACCCGCGCCAGACATGCCCCATCGGATTTGACGCCGCAAACCCGGTGGCCAGTTCGCGGCGTGCCGCCAGCCACAGCACGATCACCGGCATGGCAAAGAATGATCGGAAAAAAACCGCCTCCCCCGATGGCACGTCGGGGGCTGTGGCCTTGATCATCGACGCCATCAAGATAAACACGATGACGGACACAACTTTATAGGCGATGCCGCGCAAAGGGCGCATGAAAACCTCTGGTGTTTTGGGTAGATCAGGTCAATCACTTGGCCCGATGATGCGCAAGGGTGATGCCGTCAGATCAAAGGGGTTGCCATGACCAAGTGCCAGATTTCAGACCGTATTGATCAGGGGCGTGGCATTGTTCCCGCCGATCTGGTGCTGAAGGGTGGCCGCGTGTTCGATCTGATCACCGGCGATCTGGTGCAAACAGATGTGGCGATTTGTGGTGACACGATTGTGGGGGTCTTTGGCACCTATTCGGGACTGCGCGAGATTGACATTGCGGGTCAAATTCTGGTGCCGGGGTTCATCGACACGCATTTGCATATCGAAAGCAGCCTTGTCACCCCGTTTGAATTTGACCGCTGTGTGACCCCGCATGGCGTGACGACCGCAATCTGCGATCCGCATGAAATTGCCAATGTCTGCGGGCTGACGGGCATCCATTATTTCCTTGAAGCCTCATCGCGCACCTTGCTGGATATCCGTGTGCAACTGTCGTCTTGCGTGCCGTCAACGCACATGGAAACCACGGGTGCGCGGCTGGAGTCCGGTGATCTGATCCAGCTGATGGATCATCCGCGCGTGATCGGCTTGGCGGAATTCATGAACTATCCCGGTGTGTTGCATAAGGATGCAGGATGCATCGCCAAGCTGCGGGCTTTCGCGGGTCGCCATATTGATGGCCACGCGCCCCTGCTGCGGGGCCGCGACCTGAACGGCTATATCGCGGCGGGTATTCGCACCGAACACGAGGCGACCAGCTATGACGAAGGTCTGGAAAAGCTGCGCAAAGGTATGCGCGTGCTGATCCGGGAGGGGTCGGTTTCCAAGGATTTGCACGCACTGGTAGGCCTGCTGACCGAACGCCACGCGCCATACCTGTGCTTTTGCACCGATGACCGAAATCCGTTGGATATCGCGGAACACGGCCATCTGGATTACATTATCCGCACCGCGATTGCGCTTGGTGCGCCGCCGCTTGCTGCCTACCGCGCCGCCAGTCTTTCGGCAGCCGAGGCGTTCGGGTTGAAAGATCGCGGTCTGATCGCCCCCGGCAAACGCGCGGATATTGCGGTGATTGATACTTTGGCAGATTGCCGCGTCAGCATGGTTTTTGCAGCCGGTGTGCAGGTGACGGAAACCGCCTTTGCCGCGCGGCAAGAAATTCCGCCGGTTGCGCGGCACTCGGTTAAGGCTTCCCCTGTAGAGCCACATCATTTCCGCACCAGTGGCAACCGCGTTGATACGCCAGTGATCGGCATTCTGCCCGGCAAGATCATCACCGAACACCTGACCTATCAAATCGCGCCCGAAGACGGTGACAAACGTCCCGACATCGCCCGCGATCTGGTGAAAATCGCGGTGATCGAACGCCACGGGGTAAACGGCAACCGGGCCACCGGGTTTGTCAAAGGCTTTGGCCTTCAACGCGGGGCCATCGCGTCAACAGTCTGCCATGATCACCACAACATCGCTGTGGTGGGGGCTGATTACACCGATATGGCGCTGGCCGCCAACCGTTTGGGTGAAATTGAGGGCGGCTTTGTGGTGGTCGAAGGCGGGCGCATTCTGGCCGAACTGGCCCTGCCCGTAGCGGGGCTGATGAGCCTTGAACCGTTTGAGGTGGTTCACCGCGATCTGGTCACCCTGCGCGCGGCCGCCCGGTCATTGGGTGTCACGCTGGAAGAGCCGTTCTTGCAACTGGCCTTCTTGTGCCTGCCCGTGATCCCGCATCTGAAAATCACCGATTTCGGCATGGTGGATGTGGATAGGTTCGAGGTGATGCCTTAGGGGCGCTATGCCATTTGGGGTGGATGATACCATTTTTTGCGCTAATCCCGACCTCTCAATGTTATAAAAATCTAACAAAAACTTACCCACAGAAGATTTCAGCAGAAATCACTTTACAGGCTTCCCCTGTGCAGACACTATATCTAGTAAGGGCATCGTTGGGCAACGCTGTTTATGGCCGAACACCCAGCCTCTTGTGGGTCAGACCCCGCCTTGGGCTTTATAATGAGGCAGGCCATGTCGATATCCGAAGATTTTCTGACATCTGACGATCTGCACCCCATCGACATTGTCGAAACGCTGGCCGCCCATAATGACTGGGAATTTGACCGCGTTACCGATGATCAGATCGCGATGGCGGTTGAAGGGCAATGGCGCACCTATTCGCTGACGCTGGCGTGGTCGGCGCAGGATGAAACGCTGCGGCTGATCTGCACGTTTGAGATGGAGCCACCCACCGACAAAATGGGCGCGCTTTATGATGTGCTGAACCGCTGTAATGATCTGGTCTGGACCGGTGCGTTCACCTATTGGGCCGAACAAAAGTTGATGGTCTGGCGTTATGGCCTTGTCTTGGCGGGCGGGCAGATGGCCTGTTCAGAGCAGATTGACCGGTTGATTTCCAGCGCGGTGATGGCGGCAGAACGGTTCTATCCGGCGTTTCAACTGGTGGCATGGGCCGATAAATCCCCCGCAGATGCGATGAAAGTCGCCATCGCCGAGGCATATGGGCGGGCCTGATCCGGCCCGGCTTCAAAATTGCACCATTGATGCCACGCGCATCCGCCCCTAACCTGCCTTAAAATGGGGGATATACATGACGCTTGATCTTGTGGCGCGGGATGGGTTGGTATTACTGGGTTGCGGCAAGATGGGCACGGCGCTGTTGACCGGATGGTTGGCGGCTGGCGTTCCAGCGGCATCGGTTTGGGTGATTGAACCGAACCCAATGGATTGGCTGAAATCCTCGGGCGTGCATCTGAATGCAGGTATCCCCCCCGCGCCCGCCGTGGCGTTGATCGCCGTTAAACCCCAGATGATGGGCGCGGCTTTGCCCGCCTTGCAGGCCTTGGGCAACGGTAAAACCCTGTTCGTTTCTATCGCCGCGGGCACCTCTATCGCCAGCTTTGCTGCCGCGTTTGGCAACCAAACCCCCATTGTGCGCACCATGCCGAATACCCCGGCGATGGTGGGCAGGGGCATCACCGGCATCTGCGGCAATGCGCACGCGGGCGCGGTAGGTTTGGCCACCGCGCGCGCATTGATGGCGGCGGTGGGCGAAGTGGTGGAACTGGACGGCGAACATCAGATTGACGCGGTCACCGGCGTGTCCGGGTCTGGCCCGGCCTATGTGTTTCACTTGATCGAGGCGATGGCCGCGGCGGGCGTGGCGCAGGGGCTGTCCGAACCTGTGGCGATGCAACTGGCCCGTGCCACAGTTTGCGGGGCGGGTGAACTGGCTTACCGCGCGCCGGAAACCGCCGCGCAATTGCGCATCAATGTGACATCGCCTGCGGGCACCACGGCGGCGGCTTTGGCGGTATTGATGGATCCTGACACAGGGTTTCCGCCCCTGCTGGCCCGGGCTGTCAAAGCCGCCACAGATCGTGGGCGGGAGTTGGGGCAATGATTTCCTATGATGATTTCGCAAAGGTTGATATAAGGGTGGGCCGCATCACCCGTGCCGAACCTTTCCCCGAAGCGCGCAAGCCGGCCTACAAACTGATGGTCGATTTTGGCGGTGACATCGGCGAAAAACGATCTTCCGCGCAGATCACGCAACATTACACCCCGGACTCTCTGATCGGCCGCCAAGTGCTGGCGGTGGTGAATTTTCCGCCCCGCCAGATCGGCAAAGTGCTGTCCGAAGTATTGGTGTTAGGTGTGCCGGATGCGGCGGGCGAAGTGGTGTTGATCGGACCCGGCCATGACGTGCCCTTGGGGGGGAAGTTGTTTTGATGCGCAAATTGCTGATCACACGGCCCCTGCCTGAAGTCGTGATTGCGGCGGCAAAGGCGCGCTATGAAACAACCGTTCGAGACAATACCGCGCCACTGGCACCTGATGAATTGCGTGCGGCTTTGCGGGATTACGATGCGATCCTGCCGACATTGGGTGATCTTTTCCGCGCCGATGTCTTTGCCGATATCCCACACCTGCGTGCCAAGATACTTGCCAACTTTGGTGTCGGCTATAACCACATTGACGTGACTGCGGCGCGGGCGGCTGGCATCGCGGTGACGAACACCCCCGGCGCTGTGACTGATGCCACCGCTGATATCGCGATGACACTGATGCTGATGACCGCGCGGCGTGCCGGCGAGGGCGAACGACTGCTGCGCGCAGGGCAATGGGCCGGTTGGCACCCGACGCAAATGCTGGGCACCCATGTCACCGGCGCGCGTGTTGGCATCATCGGCATGGGCCGCATCGGCAAAGCCATTGCGCGGCGCTGTCATTACGGCTTTGGCATGGATGTGGTGTTTAACAACCGATCTGCGGTGGCTGATCCGGGTTGCCCTGCCAAACAAGTGTCGATGGCCACGGTCCTGGCGGCTGATTTTGTGATAATCGCAGTGCCGGGCAGCCCTGCCACGCATCACCTTATCAATGCTGAAACCCTGACCCATATGCGCCCGGATGGTTTTTTGATCAACATCTCGCGCGGCGATGTGGTGGACGAAGCCGCGCTGATTGCGGCCTTGCAGTCCGGGAAAATTGCGGGGGCTGGTCTGGACGTTTACGAGTTTGAACCGCAAATCCCCGCAGCCTTGCACGCCATGGAAAACGTCACGCTGCTGCCGCATCTGGGCACCGCAGTGGCACAGGTTCGCCAAGCCATGGGTCTGATGGCCGTTGCCAATCTGATCGCCCATCTGGATGGAACGCCATTGCCCAACGAGGTTTAGCCGATGGATTTCACTATGGCCAAGATATCCCCGCCACAGGCTTCGGGCTTTGCCACTTGCACTGCCAGTTGGCACACCACCCGCCATCCCGGCAAACACCAAAGCCGCAGGCGGGGCCTCGATGGCCCCAAGGGCGGCGTGACGTTTGGGATCAGCCCATGATCATATCGCCGGGGCGAAAGTTCATTTTCGTGCATATTCCCAAAACCGGGGGCACGGCGCTGACGCTGGCGTTAGAAGCGCGTGCAATGAAAGAGGACATCGTGATCGGCGACACACCCAAAGCACGGGCGCGCAAATCGCGGTTGCGGGGCGTCACGTCGCAGGGGCGGCTGTGGAAACACTCGACCCTGACCGATATTGCGGGCGTTGCCAGCGACTCTGACATCGCCAGCTTTTTCACGCTGACTCTGGTGCGCAATCCTTGGGACCGGGTGGTCAGCTATTATCATTGGCTGCGAACACAGAATTTCTCGCACCCGGCGGTAGGATTGGCGAAAACCCATGATTTCAGCGGGTTTTTAAACCATGGCCAAACCATCACATCGCTGCGTCTTTGGCCCTATACCGCCTACATGCGTGATCGTTTCGGCCATGATCGCGCCAGCCTTTACGCCCGGCTGGAACATCTGGAAACCGATCTTGCCCCATTTGAGGCGCATCTTGGGTTTCGGCTGCTGCCTTTGCCACGCGCGAACCGGTCTGACCGCGCGCGCGATTGGCGGGGGTTTTATTCCGATGCCGATGCGGCATTGGTGGGTGATATCAGCGCCGATGATATCGCGCGGTTTGGCTATGGGTTTGACGATGCGGCGGCAGTGACGGCGGGGCCAAGCTAGGGGTCCCGCCGCACTTACGCGGCCTTCGCCACCGCAAAACGCCCATAAAACGTCTCACCCTTTGCCGCCATATCCCGCAGCAGCGCTGGCACCGTGAACCGCGCGCCGTGCGCTGCGGTCAGCCCATCGCAAATCTCAACTGCGCGGGCAGCCCCGATCATATCCAGCCACGAAAACGGCCCGCCCGACCAGGGCGCGAAACCCCAGCCCAGGATTGCTCCGACATCGCCTTCGCGAATGTCGGTCAGCACGCCATCTTCCAGCGCGCGCACGGCTTCCAGAACCTGCGCCATCAACAAGCGGTGCTGCACGGTAGTTAATTCAGGCTGCGCATCGGCCACCGGATAAGCCGTCTCCAACCCATCCCACAGCCCTTCGCGCTTGCCCGTCGCATCATAGCTGTAGAACCCGGCGTTCGATTTCTTGCCCAACCGGCCCTGATCGGCCATCGCGAACAGCACAGTATCCACCGCGCCATCAGGATAGGCATCGCCCATCGCGGCACGTGTGGCCTTGGCAATCTTCACCCCCAGATCAATCGAGGTTTCATCCACCAATTGCAGCGGCCCCAGTGGCATGCCGACCAGCTTGGCGGCATTTTCGATCAACACCGGCTCCACCCCTTCGGCCACCATGCGGATGCCTTCGTTGATATAGGGAATGATACAGCGGTTGGCATAAAAGAACCGCGCGTCGTTCACCACAATCGGTGTTTTGCGGATTTGTCGAACGAAATCAAGCGCCTTGGCCACCGCCACATCGCCGGTTTGCTTGCCACGAATAATCTCGACCAAGTTCATCTTGTCGACGGGCGAAAAGAAATGGATGCCGATGAACTGATTTGGTCGCACCGATGCGCGGGCCAGTTCGCTGATTGGCAGGGTTGAGGTGTTGGTGGCAAAGATGCAATCCGCGCCCACAGCCGCCTCTACCTTTGCCGTCACCTCGGCCTTGACGCGCATATCCTCAAACACCGCTTCGACGATCAGATCACACCCTGCAAGGGCCGCGTAATCCGTGGTCGCGGTGATCCGCGCCAACACTTCGGCCTTCTTTTCCGCCGTTACTTTGCGCCGCGCGATGCCTTTGTCCAGCAGTCCTTCGGAATAGGCTTTGCCACGATCCGCTGCGTCTTGCGCCGCATCAATCAGCACCACGTCGATGCCCGCATTGGCGGAAACATAGGCGATGCCGGCCCCCATCATGCCAGCACCAATAATCCCCACGCGGCGCACCGATTGATCGGCAATGGCAGGGCGGTTCGCGCCCTTGTCCAGCGCCTCTTTGTTGATGAACAAACTGCGGATCATAGCACCTGATGATGGATTCATCAGAACTGACGTAAACCAGCGCGCCTCTATCTTCAGGGCCGTATCAAACGGCACCATCGCCCCTTCATACACGGCCGACAACAGCGCCTTTGCCGCCGGATAGACCCCCATGGTTTTGCCCAAGACCATCGCAGAGGCACCAACAAACGTCATGAACCCCGCAGGTTGATAGGGCGTGCCGCCCGGCATTTTATAGCCCTTGGCATCCCAAGGCTTCACCAGATCGGCCTCGGTTGCAGCCAGCACCCATTCCTTGGCGCGGGCCAGCAATTGATCGGGTGCCACCACTTCGTCAATGATCCCGGCGGCCTTGGCCGATTTCGGATCGCTTAACTTGCCTTCCAGCAGGAACGGCGCTGCCATCATCGCGCCCATCTTGCGCACCAGCCGCGTCGTGCCGCCCGCACCGGGAAAAATACCGACCATGATTTCGGGCAAGCCGATCTTGGCCTTGGGATTGTCGGCGGCAATGATGCGGTGGCAGGCCAATGGCACTTCCAATCCGATCCCCAGCGCCGTCCCGGGCAGCGCCGCGACAATCGGCTTGCCGCCTTTCAGCGTTTTCGGGTCCATCCCGGCGCGTTCGATCTTGCGCAGCACGCCGTGCATCGTCATCACACCGTCAAACACCGACGCCGCCGGATTATCGCCGCCTTCGGCCTTCATCGCGGCAATCACGTTCAGATCCATGCCACCGGCAAAATCTTTCTTGCCCGACGTCAGGATTACGCCCTTTACCGCCGCATCATCAATCGCCATGCCAATCAACAGGTTCAACTCGGCAAACCCCGCCAGCGACATCACATTCATTGATTTGCCGGGCACGTCCCAAGTGATTGTGGCCACGCCATCGCCGTCTACGGCATAAGAAAAATCAGTCATATTATCCTCCGGGGGTCGGTGTTGGGGTCGCGGCAAAGCGGGGGAAGGCGGATCATCTTGGCCCCGTCCAATCGGTGCCGTCTTTGTAGGTAAAACGGCTTGCGTCGCCACTTTGTTCGCAGCGCAAATCAATGTCAGAATATGTCGCGACTTCGGTTTTGGCCTTGCTGCCGACGACAAGGAACCGCACTTCGCTGCTGGTATGATTGATGAAATTATGCCCGTCTGGCACGCCAGCGGGAAACGCAGCGCAGTCGCCTTGCCGCATGATCAGCGGACCCGCATCTTGCATCATCGTGCATTCGCCTTGCAGGATCATCACGAATTCGTCTTCGTTCAGATGCCAATGCCGCATCGAAGATTTCGCCCCCGGGACAAGAATAACGATATTCACCCCGAACTGCGTCAACCCGCCTGCGTCGCCCAATCGCAGGGACGTTCGCCCGACAACCTCGGCGTCATAGGGCGGCAGATAAATTGTTCCAGTTTTTACCGGCACTTGCGACAGATCAAGCTTCATGGCCATCTCTCCGGGAATGGCCCAAGGCAGCGGCTGCTGCCCACCCCGGGCCGCAGTTTTTAGTGGTCAGGCGGCTTTTCCCAGGATCGGCTGTTGGGGCAACGCTTCGCAATTCATTTCGATCATTTCGATTTTGATCTGCCCGTCTGCCATGCGACAATAATAAACCACGTGGGTGTCGTGGGAGGCAGTTGTGACCGCATACTGATACGTCAGGATGGCCCAGGCCCGAAATCGACCGTCTTGCGGCACCTCGACCGTGCGCAGCCGCACGTTGATCTTGATCACCTTGTGATCGTCGCGCATCCGCATGGCCAAATCGGCCATCGTGGCGGCATAGTCGGCGGCGGACTGGAACAGCAGCGTGCGATGGGCCAATTGAATGACCATCGGATACTGGCAGCGCTCTGCCATGGCATTGGTATCGCCCGCCAAAAGGTCTTCGGTATTGCGCACCAACATGGTTTGCATTGCGTTGAACATGATCTTGCCTTTCTGAGCAAATATTCATGAACTGAGCAATAGCATAAATTTCATCCTGCCGTTGTGCTGACGCGGCGTCATTCGCCCGGTGTTTGGCCCGGTAACCCAACGTCACACCCTCTCGATGATCGTGGCTGCACCCATGCCGGATGCGATGCACAAGGTTGCAAGCCCCACCGATCTGCCGCTGCGTTCCAATTCATCCAGCAAAGTGCCGATGATGATGGCGCCCGTAGCACCCAACGGGTGGCCCATGGCGATCGAGCCGCCATTCACATTCACCAGCGCGGGATCAACGTTAAACGCCTGTTGAAACCGCAAGACCACGGCGGCGAAGGCCTCATTCACTTCAAAGAGATCAATATCGCCGATGGTCATCCCGGCATCGCGCAGGATCTTTTCGGTTACAGGAACCGGCCCGGTTAGCATGATGGTCGGATCGGTGCCAATTTTGGCCGTGGCGCGGATGCGCGCGCGGGGCTTCAGCCCATGCGCCACACCAAATTCGGCATTGCCAATCAACACCGCCGCCGCGCCATCGACGATGCCGGACGAGTTTCCCGCATGGTGGATATGGTTGATCCGCTCCAGATGCGGATATTTCATCATGGCGATTTTATCAAAGCCGGGCATCACTTCGCCCATATCCTTGAATGCCGCTTTCAACGCCCCCAAGGCCTGCATATCGGTGCCGGGGCGCATGTATTCGTCATAGGCCAGCATCGGCAGACCGTTCTGGTCCTTGATGGTGATCACCGAGCGGGCAAAGCGGTTGCCCTTCCAGGCCGCCGCCGCGCGGGCCTGAGATTCCATCGCCAGCGCATCCGCCATATCGCGGGTAAAGCCATATTCGGTGGCAATGATATCGGCGGAAATCCCTTGTGGGACGAAGTAGGTTTTCATCGCAAGACTTGGATCAACCGCAATTGCGGCCCCGTCACTGCCCATCGGCACCCGGCCCATCATTTCAACGCCGCCCGCGATATAGGCCGACCCTGCACCACCCTTGATCTGGTTGGCGGCAATATTCACCGCCTCCATGCCCGATGCGCAAAAGCGGTTGATCGCAAGGCCGGGAATGGATTGATCCAGATCCGATGCCAGCACTGCGGACCGCGCCAGACAGCCGCCCTGTTCGCCCACTTGGGTGACATTGCCCCAGATCACGTCTTCCACCGCGTGGCCGGTCAAGCCATTGCGATCTTTGACCGCATTCAGGATTTTCGCCGACAGCGCCACGGCGGTCAACTCGTGCAACGCACCGTCCGGGCGGCCCTTGCCACGGGGAGAACGGACGGCATCATAGATATAGGCATCGGTCATGGGATTCTCCTTACGCCCGGTCGGCAGGGCTGCCGGGCATCATGTCATAGGGGGCTTTCCAGCCGGGAAGGGCGGAGATGCGGTCTAACCAGCGGTCGATGTGCGGCCAGTCGGCACGCACAAAACCAAAAGGTTCGGGGTAGTAAAGATAGCCGCAGCACGACAGATCGGCGATGGTAACGGTCTGGCCCGCAACCCAGGTTTGGTTGGAAAGATGCGTGTTCAAAATGGTATAAGAGGCTTTCAGGCGGCCCTGCTGAAACGGGATCACCCCTGCGGGGCGTTTGTCTTCGGCCAGAAAATTCATCAAAAACCGTGTCGAGCCCGCCATGCCCGACAGGCGGTGATTGTCCCAAAACAGCCACCGCAAAACTTCGCGGCGTTCGGCGGCCGACCGCCCGCCCAGCTTGCCGGATTTCGAACTGATATAGTCCAAAATCACGCCCGATTGCGTCAGCGTCGTCTCGCCGTCTACCAGAACGGGAACCTCGCCCATTTCATTGATCGCGCGGAATTCCGGGGTGCGGGTGGCACCATTGAAGAAATCAACGAACACCGGTTCCCATTCCATGTCCGCCAAGGTCAGCGCCAAAGCGGCCTTGTAGGCGTTGCCAGATTCGCCAAAGCAATACAGTTTCGCGGTCATGTCTTAACGCCCTTGCTGTGTTTCCGGCGGCACCGCCGGGGGTTTTCCACCCTCGGACCCCCGAGAGTATTTTCGCCAAAATGAAAAACGAATTGTTAATCCTTTTTCGGTAGCTTTTAGTGGCGGAACAGGCTTGAGGGCCGATGGCCGCCCGAAGTGAAGCCCTGTCCCCTTAAATCGGATAGCCAAGCCGTAATCTGGGGGCATGGCGGGCACCTTGCATTCATTCTGGCGCAAATACCTATCCCGAAGGCATCTGATTTAACACCCAAATACAGCTTCATTACTTACGCGTCTCCAGTTCCGAATTAAACAGCCGCAACCGGTGGGTCAGGTTGTCATGGTTGATAACGCTGCTGAAATTCTCGAACAGAAACGACAGTGCCTCGCCTTCATCCAGACCCGCCTCTACCGCGAACCGTTTCAGGTGGCGATACCCCTCTTCGGTCATGGCAACCGGAAAGCGGCGGGTGAGGCGAAAGCGTTTCGGCATGGTCTACTCCAACAGCGGGGGGGAGCGCAAAATTCTTCCTTCAAGAATTTTATACCCGCAGCTTAGAACGCCTCGGCGGCAAGCGCCATCACCGGGTCTGCGCCGCTTTGAATGCGGGCAAGGTGCATCGCTGTCGCGGGCAGTTGCCGCGCCATGTAATACCGCCCGGTCGCGATTTTGGTCTCATAAAACGCAACATCGCCGCCGCCTGCATCCAGCCCGGCAAGGGCGGCTTTTGCCATCCTTGCCCACATCAGCCCCAGACTGACATGGCCCATCAGATGCATAAAATCATAAGACCCGGCCAGCGCTGCGTTTGGCTGCTTCATGGCATTGGTCATGAAAAACATCGCCGCTGCCTGCAAGTCTTTCGACGCCGCTTTCAACGGTTCCAGAAAAGCGCCCTTCAACCGATCATCGGCTTCGTTTTCCTTGATGAAAGTTTTCACCATGTCAAAAAACGCCATCACATGTTTGCCGCCATCGGTGGCCAGTTTGCGGCCCACCAGATCCAGCGCCTGCACACCATTTGCGCCTTCGTAGATCTGCGCAATCCGCGCATCGCGGGCAAACTGACTCATCCCGGAATCCTCGATATAGCCATGCCCGCCCCAGATTTGTTGGGCCTGCACGGCCATCTCAAAGCCTTTGTCGGTCTGAAAGCCCTTGATCACAGGCGTCAGCAGCGAAATCAGGCCTTCCGCGGCGGCGTCATGCTGGCGAACAGAACGGTCAATCAGCGACGCGCCCCACAGGGTTAACGCGCGCGCGCCTTCGACAAAGCTTTTCTGATCCATCAGGCTGCGGCGGATATCGGGATGCACGATCAGCGGATCGGCGGGGCCGGATGGGTTTTTCACCCCTGTCACGTCGCGCCCTTGCAGGCGATCTTTGGCATAGCCAAGCGCGTTTTGATACGCGGCCTCGGCCACGGCATAGCCTTGCAAGCCAACCCCCAGCCGCGCCTCGTTCATCATGGTGAACATCGCGCGCATGCCTTTGTGCAGATCGCCCAGCAGCCAACCCGTCGCCCCGTCATAGTTCATCACGCAGGTGGCATTGCCGTGGATGCCCATTTTCTCTTCGATTTTACCAACCGAAACACCGTTGCGCGCGCCCAAACTGCCATCTGCATTCACCAGAAATTTCGGCACGATGAACAGCGACACGCCTTTGGTGCCGTCACCGCCGCCGGGGGCTTTGGCCAGCACCAGATGGATGATGTTTTTCGCCAGATCGTGATCACCAGCCGAGATGAAAATCTTGGTGCCGCTGATTTTATAGCTGCCATCCGCCTGCGGATCGGCTTTGGTGCGCATCAGGCCCAGATCGGTGCCGCAATGCGGCTCTGTCAGGTTCATCGTGCCGGTCCAATCGCACGACACCATCTTGGGCAGATACATCGCCTTTTGCGCATCGGTGCCATGCGCATGAATTGCCGAATAGGCCCCGTGCGTCAGGCCCTGATACATGTTGAAGGCCATATTGGCGGATACGAAAATCTCACCTACCGCGGTGCCCATCACATAGGGCAGGCCCTGGCCACCATAATCCGGATCGCAGTCCAGTGCTGTCCAGCCGCCGTCTTTCATCGCATCAAAGGCGGCTTTGAAACCCGGTGGCGTGCGCACCACACCGTTTTCCAACACGCAGCCCACCCGATCACCCACTGCATTCAGGGGCGTCAGCACATCCGTTGCCACTTTGCCCGCCTCGTCGAGCACGGCGGCGGTAAAACTTTCGTCCAGATCGCTGTATCCCGGAACATCCGATGCCGTGATCGCCAGCATTTCATGCAAAACGAATTGCAGGTCTTTCAAGGGGGCGGTGTAGCTGGGCATCAGATAGCTCCTTTTTCGGGGTCAGGCGGCGGTTTCGCGGCGAAATGTTGCCAAGGCGGCTTCGCCCATCGTCAGTTGGGATTTCAGTTCGGCAATCGCAGTATCCAACTCGGCACGTTGCGCTTCCATTTGCGCAAGACGCTGACGGGCCAGATCAAAGGTGCGGATCAGTTGCGCCTCATTCGTGCCATCGCGGTCGTACATATCCAAAAGCTGACGAATATCTTCCAACGAAAAGCCAAAGCGTTTGCCGCGTAAGATCAGTTGCAGGCGCGCGCGGTCGGCGCGGGTGAACAGCCGCTTGGTGCCCTGCCGGATCGGCGAGAGCAGCTCCTTGGATTCGTAGAACCGCAATGTGCGTGGCGTCACATCATAGGCATCGCACATTTGGCGAATGGTCAGGGTATCGTTCACTTCGGATGGGCGTGGATTTGTCATGGCACTCTCAAAGCACAGGGGGTTGTGCTGGGCAGATACTTGGTTTTATCCACTTTAACAGGGTGCTTTACGTTTACGTAAATGTAACGTCACGTCAATCATCCGGGTGACGTGGTGTCATCCAGATCTGCGCCGTTATCCCTTGGAGGGGCGGCCGATTACATCGGCTGCGGTATTCCGCAATGTCCGCAAATCGGCGATTGTGGTGTCAAGTTCATGGCGTTGGCGTTCCAGATCGGCCAGTTGGCGATCTGCGAGTTCCAACCAGTTTTCCAATTGTGGCGTGGTGCCTTTGTTGCGGTAAATCATCAGCCACTGGCGGATTTCTTCCAGCGAAAAGCCAAACCGTCGCCCGCGTAGGATCAAGGTCATCCGCGCCACTTCGCGTGGGCCATAAAATCGCGCGCGGCCGTCTTTTTCGGGCGACAGCAATTCGATGTATTCGTAATAACGCAAGGTGCGTGGCGTCACATCAAAACGCAGGCACATTTCTTTGAAACTAAGGCGGATATCCGTCATCAGGTGTCCTCCTTGTTACAACCGTGGTATGGCAAGCCTAAGGGCAACGCAATCTTTGCGCAAGAATTGTGCGCAGGCACTTGCACCCAAACGCACAGGCCCGATGATAGCGCAGGGCAACAGGCCCTGATGGGGCGGAAATGAACGAAGCCTTGGACGCGCAATTGCTAAGAAATGCTCGCCAATTCATTGCGGCCCTGCCGCATGCGCGGGCTTTGGCGATGGATCTGATCGAGTTGGGCGAAGGTTTTGCCACAGTGACAATGCCTTGGGATTCGCGGCTGGTGGGGGACCCCGCAACGGGCGTTTTGCATGGCGGTGCGGTATCTGCCCTGATGGATACGGCCAGTGGGGCTGCGGTGATGTGCCATCCGGCGGCACCGTCCTCAACAGCAACTTTGGGGTTGCGGGTTGATTACATGCGCCCGGCAACGCCCGGTCAGCCAATCACCGCGCGGGCGGTTTGTCATCATGTGACGCGCAATGTGGCATTTGTCAGGGTAACGGCAACGGATTCAGACGAGACGCGACCTGTCGCTATGGGAACCGGAACCTTTACGCTTGATCGGCCTGCGCCATGACCGGCTTTGCCCCCGAACCGGTTACGGTGGTAAAGTCGCGCCGCGATAAGGCTTTGACGCTGCTTGTGGCCGGCGTGCCCTATATCCAGTTCCTTGGCATTCAGTTTGATCGGCGCGGCGATGAGTTGACGGCCGTTTTGCCGTTTGACGACAAGCTGATCGGCAACCCGATGATCCCGGCGCTGCATGGTGGGGTGACGGCGGCGTTTATGGAGGTGGCAGCGATCATCGAATTGGCGTGGTCAAGCCAATGGGTTGAGATGGAGCAAGGCGTAACGGGCGGGATGCTGTTGCCAAAGACCATTGATTTCAACGTCGATTACCTGCGATCCGGTCTGCCTCGCGATGCCTATGCGCGGGCTGTCGTTACCAGATCAGGGCGCCGGTTTGCGTCGGTGCAGGTGCAGGCCTGGCAAGACAACCGGGCCAAGCCGTTTGCGATGGCATCGGCGCATTTCTTGATGCCGGAAAAGGCGGATGCAGCGCTCTAACGCGGTTCAGGTTTTGACAGAAACAAGGGCATCGGAAATCGCGTTCGAGCAAAGCGAGAGGCAGCGAATTCCGGTTCCAAACAAACCTGCACCCTTTTAACGGCGCATGAACGCGAAAGCGGCAGAGGCGGCCCAACCGGCCACCGCCGCCATCACCAACGAAATCACACCATATAAAAATGGCCGTTCATGCGCCAGATTGAACAAAAACCGCTCTAGCCCTGCTTTGCGCACACCGATCAGGCGTTCTTGGGTATCCACCACTTTGCCGCCGCGCAGCAAGAACATCCGCACCCGGTAATTGCCCTCGGTCAGATTGGCGGGCAAGACGACATCGGTGCGGAACAGTGTTTCTTCAACCAGTTGGACCGAGTTTTCGGCGATCCGGTAGCTGTCATTTTGCAGGCGAATGCGTTGCAAGGCTTCGACAAACTCGGGTGAGTTACTGGCTTCGGCGCTGATGCCAACGGCGCGGATAACTTGGGGAATCGTGATCTTGTTCCGCAGATCGTCAGTGTCTGACAGAATGGTTGCCAAAGGCCCTGACGTCGCGACCGTATAAAAGCTGGGGGCAGAATCGATCCGTACCGAAGCCCCGTTGATCCAGATACCCGCCACTTTTTCCTTGCGGCGGATCACCAAAGGCACCGAAGGGCCCTCAACCGTGATGATCATATCAAGCGTTGAATCGGTTGGCGTCGGGGTTTCGCGCTTTACTGCCCCGTAAATCAGGATTTCAGAGCCATCGAAATTCGCGGTGATCGCCACCCGGTTTTGGCTAAGGCCTGCGACAATTTTCTCGGGCGCGGTGTCATCGGATTGCGCCGCCGTTGCGACGATGACCGCAGCCACTGTCAGGATACAGCGGATCATGGCAATATCCCCGGCATTACGGCGAACAGTTCGGTCGGCCGCAACAACAGATCAAGGGCGATCTTCACGCACACCGACAGCACCAAAATCGCCAACAATATCCGCAGCTGTTCTGCCTTAAGGCGCACGCTGACCCGCGCGCCGATCTGTGCGCCAATCACGCCGCCCACAATCAGCAAAAATGCCAACAGCATATCGACTGTCTGGCTGTTGATGGCGTGCATGATGGTGGTAAAGCCGGTCACAAAGATGATCTGAAACAGCGATGTGCCGATTACTACTTTCGTCGGCATCCCCAACAAATAGATCATCGCGGGCACCAGAATAAAGCCGCCACCGACGCCCATGATCGCAGCCAGAAAACCCACGACGGCCCCCACCAGCAAAGGCGGCAACACCGAGATGTAGAGGCCCGACGCGCGGAACTTGATTTTCAGGGGCAGGCGGTGAACCCATGTGTGGATATGCGACCGCCGCACCGGGGCAGCCCCCCCCGCCCGTCGCGCCCGCAGCAAGGATCGCGCCGACTCGATAAACATCATGCCGCCGATCAAGCCCAAAAACACGACATAAGACAGCTGCACAAACAGGTCGATCTGCCCCCTCGCCGTCATCCACGCGAACACCTGAACGCCGACGAACGATCCCAAAACGCCGCCCGCAAGCAGCACCAGTCCCATCCGAAAATCAACGGCCTTGCGTTTCAGCTGCACCAAAACGCCAGAAACCGACGAGGCGACAACCTGATTTGCCCCTGTCGCCACCGCGACACCGGGCGGAACCCCGATGAACAACAGCAGCGGCGTGATCAAGAACCCGCCACCCACGCCGAACATGCCAGACAGAAACCCGACGATGCCGCCCAGCCCCAAGAGCAGGAAGGCGTTGATCGAAACCTCGGCGATGGGGAGGTATAATTGCATGGCCGCAGGCCCAAGGCAAAGGGTGGGATTTATCGACGCATGCGCGTCTTTGCGCAAGATGTCAAACGCTTGGCGGGCTTAGTGCATGTTGCGCAGAAAATGCCGTAGCACCTGTTCCAGCTTTGCCGCACCTAAGGGGGCCATGGCCTTGGTATGGTCGTGACTGATCTGCTCATCGCTTAGGCCAGCGGCCATATTTGTGATGGTGGAAATCGCGGCCACCCGCAGCCCCAAGAACCGGGCAAGGATAACTTCGGGCACAGTCGACATGCCAACCGCATCGCCGCCGAGGGTTTTGATTGCCCTGATTTCGGCCGGTGTTTCAAAAGACGGGCCGGAATACCACGCATAAACCCCCTCGGGCAACGGCACATTGACCGCCGTTGCACTGATCCGCAGGGCGGCACGCAGGTCTGGGTCATGCGCTGCCGTCATCGGCACAAAACGGGCATCAGTTTTCTCACCGATCAGCGGGTTCAGGCCGGAAAAGTTGATATGATCCGACAGCAGCATCAGATCACCGGGTTTGATATCGCCCCGCAAACTGCCGGCCGCGTTGGTTGCTATCACCACATTTGCGCCCAGCGCCTTAAGCACCGACAAGGGCAGGCGCATCGCAGCCGAATTGCCGTTTTCATAGTAATGCTCTCGCGCCCCAAACACTGCGACCCGCACGCCTTCCAGATCGCCGATAAAAAGGTTCGGGTTGTGACCTGACACGCCGATGTGCGGAAATCCGGGCAGATCGGCGTAAGGGATCGACACCCCATCAACCGCGTCTGCCAGATGCCCTAAACCCGATCCAAGGATCAAACCCAGATCAACCGGGGCGCTGCCCGCACGGGATTGGATCAGGGCAACACAATCGTCAACGTTCTTTGACATAAGGCTCGCCCCCGGCGCGCGGTGGCGTGGCTTTGCCGACCAGACCAGCCAACACAACCACCGTCAGGATATAGGGCAGCGCATCAAGTGCGGGCACTGGGATTGACACGCCCAGTTTCCCGATCACGTCCGGGCGCAGCGCCAAGGCCTGCAAGAACCCGAACAACAACGTTGCCCACAAACAATACCATGGGCGCCACTTGGCAAAGATCAACGCCGCCAGCGCGATGTATCCGCGCCCTGCCGTCATCTCGCGCCCGAAACCTGCCTGCAATCCGGTCGCCATATAGGCCCCGGCCAGCCCGCACAAAACGCCCGTGATCATCACCGCGATAAACCGCAACCGCACCACAGATACGCCTGCCGTATCTACCGACGCCGGGTTTTCACCAACCGCGCGCAGGCGCAGGCCGAACCGGGTGCGATACAGAACCCACCACGAAACCGGCACCAGCAACAGGGCGACATAGACCAAAATGGTATGGCCAGAAAACACTTCGGCATAAAATGGCCCCAGAATCGGCACGCCGCGCAGACCTTCGGCGAAGGGCAAATCAATCTGCGCAAACCGCGCGGCCCCTTCCAGCGGCGCTGTGCGCCCGCCTTGGCCAAACAGATCTTGCGCCACCAAAACCGTAATGCCAGACGCCACAAAGTTAAGGGCGACACCCGAAATCAGTTGATTGCCGCGAAAAGTTATCGACGCCAATCCATGCACCAGCGCAAACAGCATCGACCCGCCGATACCTGCCAACAACCCGATCCAGACTGATCCGGTAAGTGCTGCAACGGCGGCCGAACTCATCGCCGCCATCAGCATTTTGCCTTCAAGGCCGATATCGAAAATGCCTGCGCGTTCGGAATACAAGCCCGCCAGACAGGCCAACAACAACGGTGTCGCCAATCGCAATGTGGTGTCCAAAATTTGCAAAAGGGTGGCGTAATCCATCACGCGGCTCCTTTCGGGCCGGGGCGAAAGAACACCCCCAGCATCATGCGCACCATCTGATCCAACGCGCCGGTGAACAAGATCACCAACCCCTGCACCACGGTGCGCAATTCAATCGGGATCGACGTCCACAGCCCCAATTCGGCCCCGCCTTGGAATAAAAACCCAAACAAGATCGCCGCCAGAAACACCCCCGCCGGATGATTGCGCCCCATCAGGGCCACGGCAATGCCGATAAAACCCGCCCCTTCGGCCGAGTTCTGCAACAACCGCTCACTTTCGCCCATCACGTTGTTGATCGCCATCAGACCCGACAAACCGCCCGAGATCAGCATCGCCACCATGATGATCTTGAACGATGAAATCCCCGCATAAGTCGCGGCCTTTTCCGATTTGCCTAAGGCGCGGATTTCATACCCCAACCGGGTGCGCCACATCAGCGCCCAGACCATCACGCAGGCAGCACATGCGATGAAAAACGTCACGTTGGCCGGCACTTTTTCATAGGCCGCAAGGCCATTTTTGCCCAGTTTGACCATTCCATCAGGGGTGTATTTCAGGAACAGGTTTTGCAGCAGCGGAATATCCTGAAACTGCGGCAGCTTCGCCCCTTCGGGAAACCGCGCCGAAGCCGGGTCCATCTGGCCATCGGGCCGCAGCACGTTGACCAACACATAGATCAGCAGCGCCGCCGCGATATAGTTGAACATGATTGTGGTGATCACGATATGGCTGCCGCGTTTGGCTTGCAGATAGGCCGGGATCGCCGCCCAAGCCGCGCCAAAGGTTGCCGCCCCGCACATCGCCGCCAACAGCGCCAACGTCCAATGCGGCCATGGCAGGGCCAGACAGACCAGGGCCACGCCCAAGCCCCCCAACTGCGCCTGACCTTCGCCGCCGATGTTAAACAGACCGCCATGAAAGGCCACGGTCACGGCCAGCCCGGTGAAGATAAAGCTGGTGGCATAATACAGCGTATAGCCCCAGGCATAGGGCGATCCCAATGCGCCATCGACCATCACAGTAAACGCTTCAACCGGGCTTTGGCCAATGGATAACAGCACCAGTGCCGACACGATTGCCGCCAACAGCAGGCTGATCAGCGGCACCAGAACCACATCGGCCCAGGTTGGCAATTTTGTCATGCGGCGGCCCCTTTGGCGGCGGTGTCCGGTGTCATCCCCGCCATCATCATCCCTAATTCACGCTCATTGGTGGCTTCAGGATCACGGAACCCCATGATCTGGCCATCAAACATCACGCCGATGCGATCAGAAAGCGACATGATTTCATCCAGTTCCACCGATACCAGCAAAATCGCCTTGCCTTGGTCGCGCAAGGCGACGATCTGTTTGTGGATAAATTCAATTGCGCCAATATCGACGCCACGGGTGGGTTGGCCGATCAGCAACAGGTCTGGGTTCCGCTCCATCTCACGCGCGACGACGATCTTTTGCTGATTGCCGCCCGAAAAGCTTTTCGCGGCCAGCGTGGGGATCGGTGGGCGCACGTCAAAGGTTTCCATCTTGCGCACGGTGTCGGCGCGCAGGGCGTCGTTATCCATGAACAGGGCGTTTTTCTGGTATTCAGGCGCGTTGTGATAGCCGAAGGCCACGTTTTCCCAAGCCGAAAAATCCATGATCAGGCCCAAGGCTTGGCGGTCTTCGGGCACATGGGCGATGCCTGCCGCGCGGCGGGTTTGGCCGTTGTTTTGCGCGCCGGTCAGGGGCAAAGTCGCGCCATTCAACAAAATCGCCCCAGTGGCCCGCGCGATACCGCCCAAGGCCTGCAAAAGTTCCGACTGCCCGTTGCCCGCCACACCTGCGATGCCCAAAATTTCCCCAGCGCGGATGTCAAAAGAAACGCCTTTCAGGCGCGTCACGCCGTGTTCATCCTTGACCACAAGGTTTTGCACCGACAAAACCACATCGCCCGGCGATGCCGGACCCTTTTCCACTTCCAACAGCACCTTGCGGCCCACCATCAATTCGGCAAGCGCCTCGGGACTGGTGTCGGCGGTTTTGACCGTGCCCACCATGGTGCCGCGCCGCATGACCGACACGTTATCGGTGGCCTCCATAATCTCACGCAACTTATGCGTAATCAGGATGATGGTTTTGCCCTGATCGCGCAAACCGCGCAGGATGCGGAACAGATGGTCGGCCTCATCGGGGGTAAGCACGCCAGTGGGTTCATCAAGGATCAGAATATCAGCCTGTCGATACAGTGCTTTCAGAATTTCAACCCGTTGCTGGTGGCCCACCGACAGATCTTCGATCAGCGCGTCGGGGTTTACGTCCAGCTCATACTCGCGGCTAAGATCGCCGAGAACCCGGCGGGCTTTGGCAAGGGAATGGTTCAACATGGCACCATCTTCGGCCCCAAGGATCACATTTTCCAACACCGTAAAATTCTGCACCAACTTGAAATGCTGAAACACCATGCCAATACCGGCGCGAATGGCGCTTTGGCTGTCAGGTATCGCAGTTGGGGTGCCGTTGATCAAAATCTGGCCAGCGTCGGCTTTGTAAAAGCCGTAAAGGATCGACATCAGCGTCGATTTACCGGCGCCATTTTCGCCAATGATGCCGTGGATGGTGCCGCGCGGCACCTGCACATTGATATCCTTGTTGGCCTGCACCGGGCCGAAGGATTTGGAAATACCAATTAATTCAATCGCAAAGGGGGAAAGGGGGGCGGCAGTTGCCTGCCGCCCCCCATTGGCATTTTCAGCCATTAAAACGTCGCCGCCGGGCAGGTGTTGTCGGACATATAGTCGTGAACCACCAACTCACCGGATTTGATTTTCTCAGCAGCGGCATCGACCGCGGCCTGCATTTCCGGCGTGACCAACGCTTTGTTGTTGTCATCCATCGCGTAACCCACGCCTTCGGACTTCAAATCCATCACATTGATGCCATTGGTCAGCGCCTCGCCTTCGGTGAACGCTGCATATACCGCGTTATCAACGCGCTTCATCATCGAGGTGAGAACTTTGCCGGGGTGCATGCCGTTCTGGTTGCTGTCGACGCCGATTGACAGAATGCCTTCGTCCGCCGCCGCTTGGAGAACACCAACGCCGGTGCCGCCAGCCGCTGCGTAAATCACGTCAGCGCCTTGCGACTTTTGCGATTTCGCCAATTCTGCGCCCTTGACCGGATCATTCCATGCCGCAGGCGTGGTGCCTGTCATGTTCAGGATCACTTTGGCAGCAGGATTGGCCGCCATCACACCTTGGGCATAGCCGCAGCCAAAACGACGGATCAACGGAATATCCATGCCGCCGATAAAGCCAACGGTTCCGGATTTCGATGCCAGACCGGCCATCATGCCGACCAGATAGCTGCCTTCATGTTCGGTAAACACCACCGATTTCACGTTTGGCTGATCAACCACCATGTCGATGATCGCGAACTTGGTGTCTGGAAAATCTGGCGCAACCAGATTCAGCACATCACCAAACGCAAAGCCGGTCATGACGATGGGGTTTGATCCCGCTTCGGCCAACCGGCGCAGGGCCTGTTCGCGCTGGGCTTCGGATTGCATTTCCAGCTCTTTATAGGTGCCGCCGGTTTCTTTTGCCCAACGCTCTGCGCCGTTGAAGGCGGCTTCATTGAAGGATTTGTCGAACTTGCCGCCAAGATCGAAGATGATGGCGGGTTCGGCCATCACCACGCCAGAGGTCAGCGCCAGCGTCGCCGCCGCACCCAGCAGGTGTTTCATCAGTGTCATCGTGTTCTCCCGGTTTACAATTTGGTTTTTCTTGCCTGTCCAAAGCCGGGCTTACGGCCAATCGCGGCAAGATCGTGCCCGATTTAGGGGCAAGGATTAGGAAAGGGTCAACAGGAATCTGATGGGAATCGGGGGCAGTTTTATCCGGTGATAAAATATCGACCGTTTGATCAGGTTTTTGCCCTAATTTGCGGGGGCAATGACACGCACCAACAGCAAAGCATCCAGCCGTTTGCCATCTGGCGTGTGGTAATAGGCCGCGCGAACGCCCTTTTGGACGAAACCTTTGCGGGCATACAGGCTTTGCGCGGGCAGGTTCGCCGCAGAAACCTCAAGAAACGCTGATTCGGCCCCGCGCGCCTGAACGGCCGCGATGAACGCATCCACCAACCGGCCGCCCGTGCCGCGCTGCCGCGCCTTGGGGTCGACTGCCAGCGTCAGCAGTTCCGCCTCGCCTGCCACAACGCGGCCAATCAGAAACCCAGCAGGCTCGGTCAGCAGGAAACACAGGGGGCTGGCCAGAAGGCCGGTGATTTCTGCGGCAGACCAAGGGCGCGGCGTGGCGAAACAGGCGGCGTGCAGGGTGGCCATGGCGTAGGGGGTCATTGCGTCCGTCGTCATGGTAAAATCACCGGCGGCGGGTCTGACGGGTGGGCAGCATCTGCGCCACGCAGGTAAAACGGGGCGGGGCGGGGATGATCTGATGTTTCAGCAAACCGGGTGGCGGCAATGCGCAGGATGGCTTCGGCCAATGGCATGGCTGGGGGAATGGTATCTTGACCTGCGGCTGAACCCGTTTGGCACGGATAGACCTGACCCAGAGACTCCAGATCGGCAAGGCGGGCTGTTTGTGCTGCATCATCAAAGCTTTGGACATAAACGGCGTCCCGTCTTGCATCTTCAATCACGGTGATCGGGCGGGGCAATCCATGCGCCAAGGCCTCCAGTCGGGTCACGCCAATCGCGGGAATGCCCAGACCCAAGGCCAGTCCGCGCGCGGCGGCCACCCCAATGCGCACGCCGGTGAAATTGCCGGGGCCGGTGCCCACCGCCAGCGCATCCAGATCGGGCCAGCCGATACCTGCACCGGCCAAGATCTGTTCCAGCATGGGGATCAGCCGTTCGGCCTGACCCTTTTGCATCGGTTCGAAATGGCTGGTGATCTGCCCCTTGCACAGCAAAGCGGCGGCACAATGCGCCGCCGATGTATCAAAGGCCAGAATCGTTTTGGGTGGGTTCACCGGCGTTCACTTTGCCAAAAGCTTGCGGTCAGGCCGCGACCGGGCGCACTTCCAACACTTCGGGGATATAATGGCGCAAAAGGTTTTCGATGCCCATCTTCAGCGTCAACGTGCTGGAGGGGCAGCCCGCGCAAGCGCCCTTCATATGCAGATAAACGATGCCCCGGTCAAAGCCGTGAAAGGTGATATCGCCACCATCTTGCGCCACGGCTGGGCGCACCCGGCTGTCGAGCAATTCCTTGATCTGGCGCACGATGTCACCGTCCGGGCCATCATGCGTGGCGTGTGCGGATTGCGCATCGCCCTCCATCACGGCGGCACCGGATTGATAATGCTCCATAATTGCGCCAAGGATCGCGGGTTTGATATGCTGCCATTCGGCGGCATCGGCCTTGGTGACGGTTACGAAATCGGTGCCAAAAAACACACCGGTCACTTGGCCCGTCGCAAAGATCCGCTTGGCCAGCGGGGATTTGTCGGCAGATTCCAAAGATGGAAAATCAGCCGTGCCCATATCCAGCACGGATTGTCCGGGCAGAAATTTCAGCGTGGCAGGGTTTGGCGTGGATTCGGTCTGGATGAACATGGGGTATCTCCGACTATTCCAGTCGGATATGCGCCCTTGAGGCGGGGAAGTCAAGATTGGAATGGTTCTAAAGGCGCAGCCCCGGACCCGATCCGGGGCCCTATATTCTGGCAACCAAGAGGCCCCGGATCAAGTCTGGGGCTGCGGCGAAATGGCGGCCTAGGTAATGCTTTCCAGCCGTTCCTTGCTCATATCCCCCGGAACGATCGTGATCGGAATCGGCAATGACCCTGAATTGCGGGTCATCTTGGTCACCAACGGCCCCGGACCGGATTTGTCGGTGCCTGCCCCCAGCACCAGAATGCCCACAGTGGGGTCTTCATGCACCTGCGCCAAAATTTCGGTCACCGGATCGCCTTCACGGATGATCAGTTCGGGGTTGATGCCCTGCTTGTCGCGCATCCATTTGGCGAACACCTCAAAATGCGCCTCGATCCGTTCGCGGGCCTCGGCGCGCATCAGGTCGGCCACGCCCATCCAATGCTGATACTCTTCGGGCGGAATGATCGACAGGATCTGCACACCGCCCCCGGTATGGGCCGCGCGCAGAGCGGCAAAGCGCATCGCATTCAGGCATTCGCGGCTGTCGTCCAACACCACAAGAAACTTGCGCATATCTCGACTCCCTTTGTCGCATATTTACCGGGTCGGCAAAATAAGGCAAGCGGCGCGATAAGGGCACGCGTGCAGGATCAAGCACGTTGAGTGGCGGCCCAATCCCAATAAAGCCGCCGCGCGCGGGCAGTAACGGGGCGGGATTTGTATTCTGTTATATCAAACGCCTTTACGGCAGTCACTTTGGCGAAATTGCCCGACAGGAAAATCTCATCCGCCGCATGGGCGTCTTCAAACGTCAGCACGGCCTCGCGCACTTCGAACCCATCGGCGCGCAGGTTCGACATGTGGCGCGCGCGGGTGATGCCTGCCAGAAACGTGCCGTTCGGAATGGGGGTGAACACCACGCCATCTTTGACCAAAAATACATTCGCCGTGGCACTTTCCGCCAGATTGCCCATCGCATCGGCGACCAAAGCGTTGCCAAAGCCTTTGGCCTGCGCTTCGGCCAGCATGCGGGCGTTGTTCGGGTAAAGGCAGCCCGCTTTGGCGTTGCAGACGTTATCCTCCAACACCGGGCGGCGAAACCGGGTGCGGGTTACGGTGGTGGCGAAATCGGGGTCGGGCATGGCCACCTCTTCCAAAGAGATCGCAAAGCCTGTGGCCCCCGGTTGCGGCACGATCCCCAGATCAGACCCGTGCAGCGCCCAATACATCGGGCGCACATAGACGGCCTGACCCGGGCCATAGGTTTGCAACCCTTCCCGGATGATCGCCGCCATATCTTCGGGCGCACACGTGGGCGTGATCATCAGGGCGGTGGCGGAATGGTTGATGCGTTGGCAATGCAGATCAAGATCGGGGCACATGCCGTCAAAGTATCGCGCGCCGTCAAATACCGATGATCCTTGCCAGATGCCGTGATCGGCGGCCTTCATCACGGCCAGATCGCCGTCATGCCAGCGGCCTTCCCAAAAGGTGCGGATTGTTTTGCCAAAAGCCATGCTGTTCCCCTATCAGTGCGGGCTGACTTAAGCATTGCATTTGGGCCGGGGAAAGGGGGCTGTGGTCTTTGGGCGGAATATGGGGATTGATTTTGCCCTGTCGCCTGATCCCCCTGATCAGCCGTTAACCGCATGATAAATAAAAAGAAATTAATGCCTCCGGCTGGAGTATTTGGGCCAAAATGAAATTGCCGGTCTAGGAATAAGCGGGCGAAACCTTGCCGGATTGCTGGGGGTATGGGCAGGGTTCCGCCGTTTTGGCTAGTCAGCCTCGGCCAGCAGAGCGGCCAGATCAAGCGGGCCGTTTGACATGGTAAGGCTGCCGTCGGCTTTGCGCGGCCAATCGTTTTCGGGCCGGTCACGGTAAAGTTCCACGCCGTTGCCGTCAGGATCGCTGAGGTATATCGCCTCGGACACGCCATGATCGGCTGACCCCTCTAGCGGGTATCCGGCATCGACCAACCGCTTGAACACCTGCGCCAAGGCGCGGCGATTGGGAAACAAAAACGCGGAATGATACAGCCCGGTATGGCCGCGCGGCGGCGGCGTGCCGCCCGCACTTTCCCATGTGTTCAGCCCGATATGGTGGTGATAGCCGCCCGCCGACAAAAATGCCGCCTGTGCGCCATAACGTTGGGTGACATCAAAGCCCAGCAAACCGGAATAGAACGCGATGGCGCGGTCAAGGTCGGCGACCTTCAGATGCACATGGCCGACGCGGGTTTCGGGGTGAATTTCTGGCATTTTGGCCTCCTGATGTCCGATTGTTCGTTCGCATCTGAACATAGGCGTTCGGACATAGGCTAACCATAGGCGGAAATGCACATAGATTGCGCGAAAAAAGCCCTTGGACCGGGGAAGATCCAAGGGCACGGCCCAAATGTGGCGGGCCTTCAAGCGGGGACAGATGGGGCTGCCAAGCCCCGCGTTCTGTATGGCAGGGGTTTGAATCGATTCTGTGACGCGGGGCGGCACACTTCTTTTATCGCCCCGGGGGCATGCGCTGGGGCGATAGAATAGGTCATGGGATCAAACCAAGACCCGCAGCATCAGATCTGCCGCGAGCGAATCATTCCGACGATGTCGTAAACCTGATCGACAATCGGGCGCGCAATCGCATCGGCGCGGGCGGCCCCTTGGCCCAAGATGCGGTCAATCTCGGCGGGGTCTTTCATCAACCGGGTCATTTCGGTGGTGATCGGGGCCAGCTTTTCCACTGCCAGATCTGCCAATGCGGGTTTGAAGGTGCCAAACTGTGCGCCTGCGTATTGGGTGATCACTGCCGCCGGGGTCAGGTTAGCCAAAGCCGCATAAATATTGATCAGGTTGCGCGCTTCGGGGCGGTCGCGCAGTCCATCCAAAGTTTCCGGCAAAGGATCGGAATCGGACTTCGCCTTGCGGATTTTCTTGGAAATCGTGTCGGCATCGTCGGTCAGGTTGATCCGGCTTTGATTCGACGGGTCGGATTTCGACATTTTCGAGGTGCCATCGCGCAAGGACATGACCCGCGTAGCGGCGCCTTCGATCACCGGTTCGGTCATCGGGAAAAAATTCACAGCGTAGTCATTGTTGAATTTGGCCGCGATATCGCGGGTCAGTTCGATATGTTGTTTTTGATCCTCGCCCACAGGTACATGGGTGGCGCGGTAGGCCAGAATATCAGCGGCCATCAAGGCGGGGTAGGCATATAGTCCAAGGCTGGCATTTTCGGCGTTTTTGCCGGCTTTGTCTTTGAACTGCGTCATCCGGTTCATCCAGCCCAACCGCGCCACACAGTTGAAAATCCACGCCAATTCGACATGCGCGGTTACTTGGGATTGGTTGAACAGAATGGATCGCGCCGGATCAATCCCGGCTGCGATAAAGCCTGCGGCGGCCTCGCGTGTGGCGTGGCGCAGTTTGGCCGGGTCTTGCCAGACAGTGATTGCGTGCATATCGACAAGGCAATAAACCGTTTCAATTCCTTCGTCCTGCTTTTCAACAAAGCGTTTCAGCGCGCCAAGATAGTTGCCCAAGGTCAGTCCACCTGACGGCTGTATCCCCGAAAATATGCGCGCAGGAAAAGTCGGAGGCGTTTGGACCGGCTCGGACATAAGAAACTCCATCTGGAAAAAGCTGTGCGTCTCGCTTATCGCTGGCAAGTCAGGGCGTCAATCAAGCTTACCCCCCCGAGCCCGTTGGAAAGACCGAAATGCAAGACAATAACGCGCCGCCGCTGAACCCTTTGCCGCCCGTGGTTTGGCTGTTGGCCTTGCCGATGATCGCGCTGGAGATGATCTTTAGCCTTGGCGAAGCGGGGATGATTGGCGGTCGCACGGCGGTGGGGTGGCGCACGGCGGCGATTGAAACCTATGGGTTATGGCCCGAATTCTGGCGCCAACAGGCGGCAATCGGCAATTTTGATACCGATCTGCTGCTGCGGTTCCTGGCCTATCCGTTTTTGCATTACACGGTCAGTCAGGCGTTGTTTGCCATCGTGATCTTGCTGGCCTTGGGCAAATTCGTGGGCGAGATTTTTCGCTGGTGGGCGCTGCTGGTGGTGTTTTTCGGTGCGGCACTGGTTGGCGGGTTGGTTTATGTTTCTATCCCCGATATTCGCCCACCGCTGTTTGGCGCATTTCCGGCGGTTTACGGGTTGATCGGCGCCTTCACATTCTTAATCTGGGTGCGATTGGCGGGCACGGGCGTGAACCAGTTCCGCGCCTTTTCGATGATCGGGTTTTTGTTGGCGGCACAGCTGTTGTTCGGTGTGCTGTTTGGCGGCGGTTGGGAATGGGTGGCAGACCTGCCCGGCTTTGCCACCGGGTTTTTGCTGTCGTTCGTGGTCAGCCCCGGTGGGTTTGGCCGGGTGCGCGACCGCATTCGTCAGCGCTGACGACGCAGTTTTTTGAAGTCTGACATCCGAAACGCCCCAATCGCCGTGCCTGCCGCGAAATAGCTGATAATGCCGATCGCAATCAGGGCTGCAAGGGCCGCATATCGCCAAACGGCTTCGCCAAACAGCGGACCCAATGCGATTTGCCCGGCCCAAAGCGCCGCCCCCATCACCAGTGCCGCGATCACCTGACGGGGGATGCGGGACAGCGCGCGCGTGTCAAACCGCGCTTCATCGCCCATCTTGCGGGTGCCGAACCACAGTTGCGCCACCATGATCCAACCGGCCAGGGTGGTGGCAAGGGCGGCGGCGGCAAAGCCGATATAGGGCATCAGACCTACCGCGATGGCGGCGTTCAGGATCATCGAAACCACCGCATAGCGAAAAGGCCGTTTGGTATCTTCACGCGCATAATACAGTGGTTGCAACACTTTATGCAGCACGAACGCAGGCAGCCCAGCCCCGTAAATCGCCAGCGCCAGCGCGGTTGACGCGGTATCATCCGGGCCAAACGCGCCGCGTTCATAAAGCACCGACGTCAAAGGCAGGGCTATGACCACCAGTGCCACGGCCGCCGGCACCGTCAGCGCCAGTGCAAATTCGCAGCCACGATTGAAGCTTTCGCGCCCACCCGCCGCATCCCCTGCGCGCAATCGGCGTGAGAGGTCAGGCAGCAAAACCGTGCCGATGGCGATGCCCACCACGCCCAAAGGCAACTGATAAAGTCGGTCGGCATAGACCAGCCAACTGACCGCCCCTTCGGTATAACTGGCCACTTGCCGGCCCACCAGAAGGTTGATCTGCACCACGCCGCCCGCCAGCAGGGCAGGGGCCGCGATGGCGGCCAGACGCTTTAACTCGGGCGTCCATTTTGGCCATCTTGGTGTGAACCGAAACCCCAGTTTTGCCGCTGCAACCCATGTAAAGGCCAGTTGCGCCACGCCCGTCACCGGCACGGCCCAAGCCAAAGTCAGCCCGATATCCCAGCCCAGCCACACTGCCAGCAGCATGGCCGCGATGAACATCAGGTTCATCAAAACGGGCACAAAGCCTGCTTCGGTGAAATGACCGTGTGCGTTCAGCACTCCCGATAAAAGGGCGACCAGACTGATGAACAGAATGTAGCAAAACCCGATCTGGCCATACAAAACCGCCAGATCAAACCGCGCATCGCCTGCAAAGCCTGATGCCATCGCCCAAACCAGCCACGGCATCGCCAGCGTGCCAATCACCGAAAACACGATCAGAATGGCCGCCAACCCGTTGAACGCGTCGCGGGCAAAGCCGGTGGCATCCTCGCCGCCCTCCAGCTTTTTGGCAAACATCGGGACGAAGGCCATGTTGAAGGCCCCCTCGGCAAAGAAACGGCGAAACATGTTGGGCAGGGAAAACGCCACGTTAAACGCATCGGCCACCGGGCCAGCCCCCAGATAAGCCGCCATCATCATATCGCGCGCAAAGCCCGCCCCGCGCGACAGCAGTGTCCAGCCGCCAACCGTAAAGATGGATCGCATCAAGCTGATTGGTTTCACGCCTGTGCCCTTTCGACGCCATCAACGATTGCCTGCCGCAATTTCTTGTCCAGCGCCTCCTGCCGATGCTTTGCGTGCAGTTTCAGGCCAAACATGTCTTTGACATAGAACGCATCGACCACCTGTGCGCCATAGGTCGCAATCACGGCGCTGGCGATATAGATGTTATTGGCGGCCAAAGTGCGGGTCAGATCATACAAAAGGCCGGGGCGGTCGCGGGTGTCTACCTCGATAATGGTGTAGATTTCTGATCCGTCGTTATCAAAGGTGATATGGGTCGGAAAGCGGAACTCGCGGTCGCGTTTCTTCACTTTGTCGCGGCCCGCCAATGCTTCGCGCGGCAGCACCTCGCCGCGCAGGGTTTTCTCGATCATGCCGCGCAGGCGGGGCAGGCGCGATACCTCGTATGGTTTGCCGTCGGCGTCCTGAATCCAGAACACCGGCGTGGCGTAGCCGTCTTTTGATGTATAGGTGCGCGCGTCGACCACATTGGCCCCAACCAGCGCCAGCGCCCCGGCAAGCCGTGAAAATATCCCCGGATGATCGCCAAGCGCAAAGCAGGCACGGGTGGCGTCGCGGGCGGGTTCTGGGTGCAGATCAATCCTGATTTCATCGGTCCCCAAGCCTTGCAGAAATGTTCAAAAAATCTCTGGGGCGTCGGGGCAACGCCCTTCCAATTGGGGCGCATAAGGGCGCGGGGTTTCGGCGCGCAACGCCGCATCATCCCAGTCTTGCAACCGATCGCGCAAGGCGGCTTTCGCCTCATCTTCCCGTTTTTCGCGGTTGACGTTTTCCAGACCGCCTTCCAGCGCATCCGCCGTTTGGCCATACAACTGTCGCAGCAGCATGGCCTTCCAGTTGTTCCAGGTGTTCGGCCCGACGCCACGAATGTCGCAGACCGTCAGCACCGTCAGCAAATCCAAACGCTTGCGCGTCTTCACCGCCTTGGCAAAATCACGCACGGTGCGCGGATCGCCGATATCGCGCTTTTGCGCCATATCCGACATTAACAAATGATACCGCACCAACCATTCCACGGTTTCGCTTTCTTCCGCAGTCAGCCCAAGACGTGGGCAAATGCGGCGGGCAATCTGGGCCCCAATGATGGAATGATCTTCGGGCCGGCCCTTGCCAATGTCGTGCAACAGCAGTGCCACGAACATTACTTTACGGTTGACCCCGGCCTTGAGGATACCGCTGGCCACCGGCAGTTCTTCGACCAGTTCCCCGCGTTCGATCTGCGCCAGAACGCTGATGGTCTGGATGATATGTTCGTCGACCGTGTAGTGGTGATACACGTTGAATTGCATCATCGCGACGATGTTTTCAAATTCAGGAAGAAACGCCGAGAGCACACCAAGTTCGTTCATCCGCCGCAGTGCGCGCTCGGGGTTGCCATGTTTCAGCAAAAGGTCGATGAAAATTCGCACTGCCTCTGGGTCATCTCGCACCGCATCATCAATCAGATGCAGGTTGGCCGCGATAAGGCGCATCACGTTGGGATGCAGCAGGTAGTGTGACCGCAGCGCCTCTTCGAACACCCGCAACATATTGACGGGATCAGTCAGAAACTGCACCGGATTGATCAGATCAATCCGGCCCTGAACCAGCTTGTAACCGTCTATCACCTTCTTGCGGCTGAAAAATCCCATAAGCCGGGCTTCGGGTTTGGCGTGGCGCGCTTCCAGTTCGGTCAAGAAAATGCGGGTCAATTCGCCCACACGGGTGGCGTGGCGGAAGTAGTCTTGCATGAAATGCTCAACCGCACGGCGCCCGCCGGTATCGCGGTAGTGCATTCGGTCGGCCACCTCGACCTGCAGATCAAAGGTCAGCTGATCGGTGGGACGGTTGGTGATGTAATGCAAATGACAGCGCGCGGCCCAGAGAAAATTCTCGGCCCGCTCAAAGCTTTCATACTCATCCTGACTAAGCAGCCCCGCGCCCACCAAACCCGCTGCTGACGGCACCCGGTGCAGGTATTTTCCTATCCAATACAGCGTTTGCAGATCGCGCAAACCGCCTTTGGCCTCTTTCACATTAGGCTCTAACACATAGCGTTGCCCGCCCTGGCGTTTGTGACGCTCGGCGCGTTCGGCCAGTTTTGCCTCGATGAATTGCGGCCCGGTGGTGCGGAACAGATCGGACCAAAGCCGCTCTCCCAAATCTGTTGCCAAAGGCGCATGCCCCGCCACAAAGCGGTATTCCAGAAGGGCGGTCCGTATGGTGATATCTTCGCGCCCCAGCCTTAGGCAATCGGCCACCGTGCGGCTGGCGTGGCCCACCTTCAGTTTCAAATCCCATAAGATATACAGCATGGATTCGATCACGCTTTCGGCCCAGGGCGTGATTTTATAAGGCGTCAGGAACAACAGATCGATATCGGAATGTGGGGCCATTTCACCGCGCCCATACCCGCCAACGGCCAGCACCGCCAACCGTTCGGCTTCGGTCGGGTTAGGGGCTGGGTGCAGGTGATTGCGCGCGATCATCAATGTGGCCGTGACCATTACATCCGTCAGATGCGATTGCGCCGCAACCAATGCGCGTGACGCCGTTGGGCGCGCGGTGAACGCTTGATTTAACAGATGGTTGCCATGCGCCCGTGCTGCAGTCAGATGGCGGACCGCAACTGCCCGAGACGTCCGTGCGTCGGCTTTTGGGTCAATCTCGGCTGCGATGGCTGCAACTATGGCTTTGCCATCAATCAGGTCCGCCGCCGGAACCAACAGACCAGGTGCGGGCGGCGGAAACTTGGTATTTTTCATGCGTTCGCGCCCGAATGCCCCTTAAAAGCCAGCGCCACCAAAACTGCGCGGGGCGGGATCGACAACAACCAACTGGCCGCCGCGGATTTGTGCCACAGCCAGACCGCGTTCATTCGTGCCATCGCCGCGCAGTCGGAATATGCCGTTAACACCAACAAATCCTGATCCTTGGGTCAGCGATGCCTTGGACACAGCCCCAGCCGAGCTTTGCTTTATCAACGCCCCTATCGCTGCAATTCCATCATAAGCCAGACCGGAAATCGGATGTGGCGCTTCGGCAAACGCCGCCTGATAACGGGATTGATACTGCGCATAAAGCGCGGGGTCAGGCAGCGCAAACCACCCACCCTGAACACCCGGCAAGGCCAGTGTTGCCGTTGGAATATCCCAACGTGTCAGGCCGACGAACTGAACGGATGCCGACGAGAGGCCATTATCGGCCAGCAATTGGCTGACCAATGGCAAAGCGCCTGCGGTATCAGCCGTCAGGAACACCGCTTGCGCACCGGACGATTTGGCGCTGGATGCGATGCCGGGTGCGGCCGTTGTCACGCCATTTTGCGAAAATTCATAACTGCCCGTGGCCACAACAGACCCGCCCGCCGCAGCCACGCCGCGTTGAATGGCGGCACGGCCCAGATCACCGGCAGTGTTGCGGTCATGCACGATCATGATCCTGGATTTGCCCTGACGCACCGCATAAGACGCAAGACGGGCTGCCGTGTTGTCAAAGGTTGGCCCCAACACAAAGACGTTGTTGCCTGCGATATCGGGGTTGTTCGAAAATGTCAGCACGTTGATGCCTTGTGCGGCCACGGCCACACCGGCCGCGTTGGCTTCTTGGGCAAAAACCGGGCCAAGGATGATTTGAGCCCCTTCTTCGACCGCCTTCATGGCCATCGCAGCCGCCTGTGCGGGTTGGCCAGCCGTGTTGTAAACCCGCAAATCAACCTGCGTGCCGCCCAGATCTGCAATCGCCAACCGGGCCGCGTTTTGCAAGGATCGTGCCAACAGCTCATCACTTGCCTGACCTGATCCGCCGGGAACCAAAAGGGCCACTTGCACTTTTCCCCCGCCCGCGCCGCCCACAGTTGGGCCAGCAGACGGCACACAGGCAGCAACCAGCAAAACGGCGGCGGCAGCAACAATTTGGCCCAGCGACTTGCGGGCCCGGCTTAAAACGGACAACATAGACTTCCCTCACTCTTGGCACGCCTTACGATGGCAAGCCTAAGCGGTTCGATCCCAGATGTAAACTTATCCGAAAGGTATCCGGCGTGACTATCGGCAAACCCGCGCCCGCGCGCAGCCCGCTTGCGCCGGGGCTTTACTTCATTGCAACACCGATTGGCGCTGCCCGCGATATCACGCTGCGGGCGCTGGATATTCTGGCATCGGCTGATGTTCTGGCCGCCGAAGATACGCGAACTCTGCGGCATTTGATGGAAATACATGGGATAGCCTTGGGGGATCGCCCGCTGGTTGCCTATCATGAGCACAACAACAACACGGCGGTGCCCAGGCTGATGCGGGCGATCGCCGAGGGCAAATCGGTGGCCTATGCATCCGAGGCGGGGACGCCGCTGATTTCTGATCCGGGGTTTCAGCTTGGCCGTGCTGCGATTGCCGCAGATCATCTGGTTTTATCTGCCCCCGGGGCATCAGCCGTACTGTGCGCGCTGACGGTTTCGGGTTTGCCCAGCGATCGGTTTTTGTTTGCAGGCTTTCCGCCCGCCACAAAAGCCGCCCGCGCCACGTTCTTGCGCGATCTGGTGCAGGTGCAAGCCACGCTGATTTTATATGAATCGCCAAAGCGGGTTAACCAATTATTGAATGATATGTCGGATATTCTGGGGGCAGGGCGTAATGCTGTGGTGTGCCGTGAATTGACCAAGCGATTCGAAGAAGTGACGCGCGGAACTTTGGCGGAATTGGCAGCAGCTTTTGCCGGACGGGCCGTAAAAGGCGAAATCGTTGTTCTGGTGGATCGTGGTGCTGTGCAGGTTGCGGATGCGGAAACGGTGGAACAGGCTTTGGATCAGGCGTTGACACATATGACAATGAAAGATGCGGCCTCTGCGGTAGCCCAAGCTTATGGTCTGCCGCGCAGGGATGTCTATCAACTGGCATTGCGGCGGTCGGGCACATGAGCGGGGCACGATCCTATCACGCAGGGCTTGCAGCCGAAGATCAGGTTGCCCAATTTTATACGCGGTCCGGCCGGGCGGTTTGCGCACGTCGTTGGCGCGGGGCATCGGGTGAAATTGATCTGATTGCGCGCGATGGCGACAATGTCATTTTTATCGAAGTCAAACAAAGTGCCACCCACGCCCAGGCAGCAGATCACTTATCGGCGCGTCAGATGGCGCGTATTTACAACGCTGCATCTGAATTTCTGGCGGGCGAACCCAAAGGCCAATTGACAGATGTGCGCTTTGACGTCGCTTTGGTTGACAGCAAGGGTCGCATTGAAGTGTTAGAAAACGCTTTTGCCGCCTGATCAATTGCATCCAGCCGACGCTTAGGTCATCTAAGGGGCAATCAGCCGCTGGAGGTTTGGATGTCTCTGAAAGTAGCCCTGCAGATGGACCCGATCGGGTCGGTCAACATAAACGGCGACTCGACGTTTCGTATTGCTTTGGAAGCGCAGGCGCGCGGACATTCGTTGTTCTTTTATACGCCGGATAAATTGGCCTTTGTCGAAGGAAGGGTGATTGCGCGGGGGTTTCCGATCACTTTACGCCGGGAAATCGGCAATCACGTCAGCTATGGCGATGAGGCCGAGGTTGATCTGGCCGATTTCGATGTGGTTTGGCTGCGCCAAGACCCGCCGTTTGATATGGGATACATCACCACAACGCATTTGCTTGACTTGATCCATCCGAAAACCCTTGTGGTGAATGATCCGTTCTGGGTGCGCAATAGCCCGGAAAAGCTGTTGGTTCTGCGTTTTCCTGATCTGATCCCGCCCACCGCGATTGCCCGCGATCTGGCCACGATCCGCGCATTCAAAGCGCGGCACGGCGATATCATTCTGAAACCGCTTTACGGCAACGGCGGCGCGGGCGTGTTCCGGCTGGACCCGAACGACCGCAATCTGGCGTCGCTCTATGAGATGTTTACTGGCATAAACCGCGAACCGCTTATCGTGCAAAAGTTCCTGCCGGATGTATCGAACGGCGACAAACGGGTGATTTTGGTCGATGGTGAACCCGTCGGTGCGATCAACCGTGTGCCGCAATCGGGCGAGACGCGGTCAAACATGCATGCAGGTGGGCGCCCCGAAAAGGTTGGGCTGACGCCGCGTGATCTGGAAATCTGTGCCGCGATCGGGCCGTTGCTGCGCCAATACGGGCAGATTTTTGTCGGCATCGACGTGATCGGCGATTATCTGACCGAAATTAACGTCACCTCGCCCACCGGCATTCAAGAGTTGGAACGGTTTGACGGCACCAATACCGCCGAACGTATCTGGCAAGTGATAGAGGCAAGGCGCGGCGTTTAACCTTTTGCCCCCACCGCCAATCGGTAACTGACTGCTTCGGCGACATGAGGCAGGCGCACTTGGGCTTGCCCGTCCAGATCGGCGATCGTGCGCGCCACGCGCAACACCCGGTGATAGCCGCGTGCCGAGAGGCCAAATCGTTCGGCCACCTTTGCCAGCAGCGCGCGGCCCTCTGGATCGGGCGCAGAGACTTCTTCCAGCAAAGCGCCCTCCATATCGGCATTCACGCGCAGTCCCGCGTGGTCCTTAAATCGCCGCGCCTGCACGTCGCGGGCAGCACCGACGCGCGCCGCCACCATGGCAGATGTGTCGCCCGACGACGGCAAATCCAAATCGGTATAGGCGACGGGCGGCACTTCGACGCGCAGATCAAAACGGTCCATCAGGGGGCCGGAAATGCGGCCCAGATAATCCTCGCCACAAAGCGGAACTTTGGCGCAAGCACGGGCAGGATCGCTCATATAGCCGCATTTGCAGGGGTTTGCGGCCGCTACCAGTAAAAACCGGCAAGGATAACGGACGTGCGCATTGGCCCGCGCGATCACCACATCGCCGGTTTCAATCGGTTGACGCAGGGTTTCCAGCACCGCGCGGGGGAATTCGGGAAATTCATCCATGAACAATACGCCATTATGGGCCAGCGAAATTTCACCCGGTTTGGCGCTTTTGCCGCCGCCAACGATGGCCGCCATGGATGCCGTGTGGTGGGGTTCGCGAAATGGGCGGACCCGCGATATGCCGCCTTCCGTAAGCAGCCCCGACAGCGAATGGATCATGGATGTTTCCAGCGCCTCCATCGCCGAAAGGGGGGGCAAGATACCCGGTAACCGCGCCGCCAACATGGATTTTCCCGATCCGGGCGATCCGACCATCAGCACATGATGTCGCCCGGCTGCGGCAATTTCCAACGCCCGTTTGGCGCGTTCCTGCCCCTTTACATCGCGAAAGTCGCGCCCCAATGGGCCGGGCAAAACCTCTCCGGCCTCGGCCGGGGTGATCGGGGATTGGCCGGTGTAATGGCGAACCACTTCGTCCAGCGATCCTGCCGCCAGCACTTGGGTTGCCCCTACCCAAGCCGCTTCGGCACCACAAGCCTTGGGGCAAAGCAAGATGCGATCATCTTCCGCCGCGGCCATCGCCGCAGGCAGCGCCCCAATCACTGCGATCAGGCGGCCATCTAACGACAATTCCCCAAGGGCAACCGTGCGTTCCACCTCATCCTTGGGCACGATTTCCAAAGCCGCCAGCAGCGCAAGTGCGATGGGCAAATCGAAATGCGAGCCTTCTTTTGGCAGATCGGCCGGCGACAGGTTTACCGTGATGCGTTTGGACGGCAAGGCAATCGACATTGACGCCAATGCCGCGCGCACACGTTCTTTGGCCTCGGACACGGCTTTGTCGGGCAGTCCGACGATGCTGAAAAAGGGCATGCCGGGGGCGACAGCGCATTGCACTTCGACAATCCGCGCCTCGACCCCTTCGAAGGCCACTGTGTAGGCCCGTGCCACCATGCGTTTTTCCGCCCGTTAACCACCAGTTGCGTTGCAGTGGTTAACGGCTATCCCGGCAATGGTTTACGATTGGTAAATATTCATGAATTTTGGCCAAGCTTCGGGGTCTGCAACCGTTTTGTCACGACAAAACGCGTTGCAAAAGCCAAAGCGGCGGCCTTTGATTTCTAAAACATCGGAAACCGCCTTGCCCGAGTAAGGGCAGGCGCTGTTTTCTGACTGTGTTCCATCGATGGGCCTTGCCGTCATTGGCACAGGGCCGGGCCATGGCCTGCGCGGATAGTCCCGGCGGTAATATTCCTGATCTGCGCCGTCGACCATGCCCATCGCCCGCCAGCGGCGAAACGACGGATGGGCAAGATGTGCCGCAACATAGGTTGCAGCCGCTGGTCCGACGGGCAGATTATACCCTGCGATGCGGCCCGCCACAGGGGCAAAGAACGCGTCTGCGGCTGAATAATCCCCGCACAGCCAGTCGCCCGTTGCGCCGGTAGTTTTGCGTGCCCATGTCCAAATCGTTTCCAGCCGTTCCAAATCTGCCAGAACGGCATCAGACGGGCTGCAACCCGTATAGCTGACCCGCAGGTTCATCGGGCAAAAGCTGCGCAGCGCGCTAAAACCCGCGTGCATTTCGGCGGTTAAAACACGGGCAACGGCGCGGGCAGTGGTATTGGCTGGCCATAACCCGGCATCTGGATGTCGCGAGGCCAATTCCTCTACAATTGCAATGGTTTCAGGCACAACCACCCCATCGGGTGTGCGTATTGTGGGGGCGGTTTTGCCGGGAAAAAAATCTTGCAGAACCGTTGCCAGCTGATCCGTGTAAAGCCGGGCCGTTGTCACCTTCACCGGTATGCCAAAAGCGTCAAACAGCAGCCATCCCCGCAATGACCAGCTGGAATAAGCGCGGTCGCCAATGACAAGATCGTAACCCATCCGAAATCCTTTCGTGGAATTTGCCCGATCCTATGTCTAGCTGATCCATCAGGAAAGGTCGTGAATTGTGCGCCGTCATATCACGATAAATGATGACCGTTTTTTATTTGGAACCAATCAGGCGTTAAGCGTATTTCGTTTACCAAGCGGTGATCCAAATGCGGATCTGTTTCGTATTTATTTTACAGCCGAAGTGCATCTTTTCACATCGGCCGGCACAAGGGGGATCCGATGGCAATTGACATCTATGGCGACCAAACCCTTTCCCGTCAGGCGCGTGCGGCAGAGCTGCTTGATGCTGAAACGGAACTGCGATTGGCCTATGCGTGGCGCGACCAACGCGATGAGGCAGCACTGCACCGATTGATCACTGCCTATATGCGCCTTGCGATTTCCATGGCGTCAAAGTTCCGTCGCTATGGTGCACCAATGAATGATCTGATCCAAGAGGCCAGCCTTGGGTTGATGAAAGCGGCGGAAAAATTTGATCCAGACCGCGGCGTGCGCTTTTCAACGTATGCTGTGTGGTGGATCAAGGCCAGCATCCAAGATTACGTCATGCGCAACTGGTCTATGGTGCGCACTGGGTCGACTTCGGCGCAAAAGGCATTGTTTTTCAACCTGCGCCGGGTGCAGGCGAAGCTGGAACGCGAAGCCGCTGCCGAAGGGGAAACCCTGGACCAGCATCAGCTGCGTGAACGTGTGGCCAATGAAATCGGCGTGACGATGGCCGAAGTTGAAATGATGGAAGGCCGTTTGTCGGGGTCTGATGCATCTTTGAACGCAACGCAGGCCAGTGACGAAGATGGCCGCGAATGGATTGATGCGCTGGAAGATGACACGCCGCAAGCCGCAGATCGGGTAGAGGAATCGCATGATGCCAATACCCTTCGGCAGTGGTTGGTGTCAGCATTGGGCACTTTGAATGACCGTGAACGCTATATCGTGGCCGAGCGGCGATTGCGCGAAGAGCCGCGCACGTTGGAATCGCTTGGCAATGAAATGGGCCTGTCCAAGGAACGCATTCGCCAGTTGGAAGCCGCCGCTTATGGCAAGTTGCGCCGCACGTTAGAAGCGCAGTCAAGCGAAGTGCGCCATTTTCTGTGAAGAGGTTGGTCGCAGTTTTCAGTCTGATCTGCGCGTCACCTGCCACCGCTGACCAAATCATGCCTGCTGATTTTGCTAACCTTGGCCGCGCAGACGTGGTGATTTTGGGTGAGGTGCACGACAACCCGGCGCATCATGGGAATCAGGCTTTGGCGGTGGCAGCCGTTGCGCCAAGGGCGATCGTGTTTGAAATGTTGACCCCGGATCAGGCAGCAAAGGTGCCCAAAGACCGCGCCGACCTTCGCCAGCTAGAGGCGGTTTTGGGCTGGAACGCGTCAGGTTGGCCCGATTTTGCGATGTATCACCCGATTTTTACCGCAGCACCAGATGCCCGGATTTACGGCGCTGATCTGCCAAAAGGCACCATGAAACTGGCCGTCAAGTCAGGGACAGCGGTTGCCTTTGGCGCAAAGGCAGCCCTTTATGGTTTGACTGAAACCCTTGATCCTGCTGATCAATCGGCCCGCGAATTGGAGCAGGCCGAGGCGCACTGCAACCAGCTTCCCGCCAAATTGCTGCCCGGCATGGTGCAAGTGCAGCGCTTGCGTGACGCGGCCCTTGCCCGCGCCGTGGTGCAGGCGATGGCGGAAACGGGGGGGCCAGTGGCGGTGATTACAGGCATCGGCCATGCCCGCAGCGATACCGGAATGCCGGTGCCATTGCGGGCTGCCAACCCTGATTTGCGCGTTCTGTCGATTGGTCAGTTCGAATCAGATCCCGGCGTTGCTGCACCCTATGATCTGTGGCTGATCACGCCGCCGCACCCGCGCGAAGACTCCTGCCTTGCGTTCTCGACCGAAGGCTAAGGCGGGCCTGATCTGTTGCAAATGCCCCGCCCGACCCTTAACCATGGGGTGACCTTGACCGGAGCTGTCGATGCTGGCCGAAAAACGCGTTCTGCTGATCATTGGCGGTGGCATTGCTGCCTATAAATCGCTGTCGCTGATCCGATTTTTGCGTAAAGCCGGGGTTGCGGTGACGCCGGTGCTTACGCGCGCCGGTGCGGAATTTGTAACACCCTTGTCCGTGGCGGCTTTGGCCGGGGACAAGGTGTATTCTGCCCTGTTTGATCTGACGGACGAAGCCGAGATGGGCCATATTCAGCTGTCGCGCGTGGCCGATCTGGTGGTGGTGGCCCCCGCCACGGCGGACTTATTGGCCAAGATGGCACAGGGCCGTGCGGATGATCTGGCATCAACGCTTTTGCTGGCCACGGATACGCCCGTGCTGGTGGCCCCGGCGATGAATGTGCGGATGTGGGATCATCTGGCGACGCGTCGAAATGTGGCGCAACTAAAGGCGGACGGCATCCGGTTTGTCGGGCCGAACCAAGGGGATATGGCGTGCGGCGAATACGGATTTGGCCGGATGGCTGAACCGGAAGAAATTTTCGCCACGATTTCTACTGCGTTGGCAGATGGGCCATTGACGGGAAAACACATCATCGTCACCTCTGGCCCGACGCATGAACCCATTGATCCTGTTCGCTATATTGCGAACCGATCATCGGGCGCGCAAGGCACGGCAATTGCAAGGGCCTTGCGGGATCTGGGGGCAAGGGTAACGTTTGTAACGGGCCCGGCATTGGTGCTGGCGCCTGATGGGGTGGCCGTGGTGCGGGTGGAAACGGCGGTGCAAATGCAGGCGGCAGTGCAGGCGGCTTTGCCTGCCGATGCGGCTGTTATGACTGCGGCAGTGGCCGATTGGCGGGTGTCGAATGCGGCGGCGGCCAAGATTAAAAAGGATAAAGCAGGCAAACTGCCTGTGTTGGCGTTTGCCGAGAACCCCGATATTCTGGCGCAAATAGCCCAGATGAAGGTGGATCGCCCCCGATTGGTGGTTGGATTTGCGGCTGAGACGAATGACGTGCAGGCCTATGCGGCGGCCAAGCGGTTGCGCAAGGGCTGTGATTGGATCCTGGCAAATGATGTTTCGCCTGCGACGGGAATCATGGGGGGGACCGAAAACGCCGTGACATTGATCACCGATGCAGGCACCGAAAGCTGGCCGCGTATGGCCAAAGATGCCGTTGCCCGAAAGCTGGCGTTGCTGATTTCGGCTGCGCTGGCGGGGGGGTAGCGCGTGGTGCCGCAAATCAAAGTGCTGTGGGAGACTTGGGCAGATCGCAGCCTGCCTTTGCCCCAGTATGAAACCGCCGGGGCGGCGGGGGCCGATATTCGCGCCAACCTTGCGCCGGCTGATCGCGGGGCGGGGATAACCTTGATGCCGATGCAGCGGACCGTTGTGCAAACTGGAATTCGCATAGAAATTCCAATGGGATACGAGATGCAAATCCGCCCGAGGTCAGGTTTGGCTGTTAAATTCGGCATCACATTGCCCAACACGCCCGGCACGATAGACAGCGATTATCGCGGGCCGCTGGGCGTGGCGTTGATCAATCTGGGCGACGCGGCTTATACCATCCAGCATGGTGACCGGATTGCGCAATGTGTAGTGGCACCGGTGGTGCAGGCCCTGTTTCAAGCGGTTGATATCCTTACAGAAACCCAGCGTGGGCAGGGCGGTTTCGGCTCGACAGGTCGCGGATGATATTGGTTTTCACGCTGGCGGCGGGGCTTTGGGGTCTGGGTTGGGCGATGGGCGCGCCGCATAAACAGCGCTGGGCGATGATCGCGGTTTTGTGGCTGGCGGTGATGGCGATCAATCTGGTTTTGTCACCCGATCATGTTTTGCGGCGGATGACGGGTGGCGATTTCAGGGTTTGGCTGGTGCTGGGCGGGGTATTCGGTCTGATCCTTGGCTATCGCAGTTTGCTGAAGAAACTGAAAACCCCCGGCGCCACGGCGGACATCATGGCTGATCAGGCCGCGTTTCGCAGTGCCGAACTTGATCGTTATGCACGTCATATCATGTTGCGCGAAATTGGCGGGCCGGGGCAAAAACGGCTGAAAGCGGCCCGTGTTCTGGTGATTGGGGCAGGCGGATTGGGATCGCCCGCGCTGTTGTATCTGGCGGCGGCGGGGGTGGGATGCTTGGGCGTGATTGACGATGATGTGGTCGATACATCGAACCTGCAACGCCAGATTATTCATACAGATCAGCGTATTGATATGCCAAAGGTGCAATCTGCGGCGCTGGCCATTCAGGCGCTGAACCCGTTTGTTACTGTGCGCCCCTACAACCGACGATTGACCGAAGCCATGGCCGCCGCGCTGATTGCCGATTATGATCTGGTGCTGGATGGGTCTGACAATTTCGACACCCGTTATCTGGTAAACCGCGTTTGTGTTGCGGCTGGCAAGCCGTTGATTTCAGGCGCGATTACCCAGTGGGAGGGGCAATTATCACTGTTTGATCCTGCCCATGGAACCCCCTGTTATGCCTGTATTTTTCCGGTTCGCCCCGCGCCGGGATTGGTGCCAACCTGCGCCGAGGCGGGGGTTGCGGCCCCCTTGCCCGGCGTGATTGGCGCGATGATGGCGATGGAGGCTGTCAAGCATATCACCGGGGCGGGGCAAACGCTGGCAGGGCGTTTGATGATCCACGATGCGCTGTTTTTCGAGGTCCGGGTGATTGGGATTAAAGCCAATCCAAATTGTAAAGTTTGCGGCGCAACGCATTGATCGGGCACAGATTTGGGGCAAAGAGTTGTAAGCTTGGTTAACAAGGTATGGATTGCTAGAAACCGTCTTTATTCCGTAAAGACAAGTTTCTTGGCCATTTTGCGGTTTTTAAGTCACCCTGGAATGAAAAATAGTTCGGCTTAGGGCAATTTTCCGTGGCTGGTGCGCCGATCAGCACACCCTACCCCCCTTGCCCCCAACCTTGGGTCACTGTCATACTTACTTATTAATTTCGTGACAGGGAGTTCACATAATGAAAATCGCTGCCGCCCTTGCGGGCCTTTCACTTGCGTTTTCGACTGCCGCTTTTGCCCAAGCGCTGCCCGATCTGGGGGGCCGCGAAATCGTCATTGTTACCGAAAACGCCTACCCGCCGTTGCAGTTTATGGACAAGGACGGCAAGGCGGTTGGCTGGGAATATGACGCGTTGGCGGAAATTGCCAAGCGGCTGAACATCACGGTGAAATACGAAAACACCAGCTGGGATGCGATGATTCCCGCCGTTTCGGAAGGCCAATTTGATATGGGCATGACCGGGATCACCATTAAGGATGATCGCAAGGCGATGGTAGATTTTTCCGAACCCTATATGCGGTCGGAAATGGTGATGCTGGTGAAGGGCGATGAAGCGCGGTTTACCGATGCCCCATCGTTCGCGGCCATCCCGGAATTGCTGATCGCGGCACAGCCCGGCACGACGCCGTTCTATACGTCGGTCTACGAGATTCTGGACGGCAACGAGGCAAACCCGCGGATCAAACTGTTCGAAACCTTTGGTGCCACGGTTGAGGCGTTGAAAGCAGGCGACGTTGATCTGGTGCTGACGGATGGCACGGCGGGTGCGGGCTATGTGGCCGCATCGAATGGTGGGTTGAAGATTGTTGGCGACAAACTGGGGGTTGAGGATTTCGGGTTCATCTTTCCAAAGGGGTCAGACCTGGTGGCACCGATGAACGCAGCAATTGCCAGCATGCGCGCCGACGGCACGATGGATGCGCTGAACAAGACGTGGTTCGTTGACTATAAAATGGGCCAGTAAGGCGCCCGGCCCCAAGGGAAACCTTGGGGCCTTTTTCAGATGATCCCAAATTCAAAACCTGATCAGGATTTTCCGTGGTGGCTGGTGATCCTTGGGGGCACTGGCCTGTGGTTGTTTTATGAGGTTTGGGCAAGTGACGTCTATTCGCTGGCGATGGCCACTTTGGCGGGTGGGATTTGGTTAACCATTTTCGTGTCGATCGTAGCCTACGGCATGGCTTGCGCGTTGGGGCTGGCGTTGGCCGTGGCAGGCTTGTCGCGATTTGTGGTGCTGCGGCAGGGCGCGCGGCTGTATATCGAAGTGATGCGCGGCGTGCCGATCATCGTTTTACTGCTGTATGTGGCGTTTGTAGCGGCCCCCGGTTTCGTCATTGCATGGAACTGGCTTACCGGGTTTCTGGGGGGCGAGCCATTGAAAACACGGGATTTTCCGCTGTTATGGCGGGCAGTGATTGCGCTGATGCTGGCCTATTCGGCGTTTTTGGCGGAAGTGTTTCGCGCTGGGCTGCAGGCGGTTGACAAGGGGCAGGTTGAGGCGGCAAAGGCGCTGGGCCTGTCGGGGTGGCAACGCTTTCGCCATGTGGTGTTCCCACAAGCGTTTCGGATGATTTTGCCACCCTTGGGCAATGATTTCGTGGCGATGGTTAAAGACAGCTCTCTGGTGTCGGTGCTGGGGGTGGCGGATATTGCGCAATTGGGCAAGGTGACAGCGGCGGGTAATTTCCGGTATTTTGAGACTTATAATCTGGTGGCGCTGCTATATCTAACCATGACAATCACGCTGTCGTTGGTCTTGCGCCGGTTAGAAGCGCGACTTCGGGCGCACCACGAACGGTAATCTGGGCCGGGTCGATCACAGGAGAATTGCGATGAATGCTTTGTTGACGCCGTGGGATGCTGAATTTGGCCTGCCGCCCTTTGCTGCGATAACCGATGAAGATTTTCCCCCGGCGTTTGACGCGGGGCTGGCAGAGGCGCGGGCCAATATTGTGGCGATTGCGGACAATCCCGATGCGCCGACATTTGCCAATACGATTGACACGTTAGAATTGGCGGAAAGCCTGCTCGACCGCGTTGGTGGCGTGTTTTACAATCTGGCCGGGGCTGATAGCACGGATGCGCGCGAAGATTTGCAGCGCGATCTTGCCCCGAAGATGAGCGCGTTTTCATCCGAGGTAACGAATAACACCGCGTTATTTCAACGTATTGAAACCCTGTGGCAGGTGCGCGACCATCTGGGGATGACGGCGGAACAGGCACGGGTGCTGACGCTGTATCGGCAAAGCTTTGTGCGGTCTGGGGCGCTTTTGGTCGGGGCCGCATCTGATCGGCTGACGGCAGTGAAATCGCGCCTTGCGGTGCTGGGCACGACGTTCAGCCAGAATTTGCTGGCCGATGAACGCGATTGGTTCATGGAACTGGCCGAAGCCGATCTGGCGGGCCTGCCCGATTTCGTGGTGGCTTCGGCGCGGGCGGCGGGGGCGGAAAAGGGCGTCGATGGCCCGGTTGTCACGCTGAACCGGTCGCTGATTGTGCCATTTTTGCAGTTTTCTGCGCAGCGGGGATTGCGCCAAAAGGCCTATGAAGCTTGGGGTCTGCGTGGGGCCAATGGCAACGCTGTCGATAATCGGGCCATTGCGGCGGAAACTTTGGCGCTGCGCCATGAACGCGCGGCTTTGTTGGGCTATGCCAGCTTTGCTGACTATAAATTAGAGCCGGAAATGGCGAAAACGCCCGGTGCTGTGCGCGATTTGCTGATGCGCGTCTGGACGCCAGCGCGCGCCAAGGCGTTGGAAGATGCGGCCGTTTTGCAGGCGATGTTGCACGCCGATGGTGTTGCGGGGCCGTTGGAGCCGTGGGATTGGCGGTATTATTCCGAAAAGCGGCGCTTGGCCGAACATGATCTCGATGAGGCGGTGTTGAAGCCCTACTTGTCGTTGAACGCGATGCTGGGCGCGCAGTTTGATTGCGCCAACCGCTTGTTTGGGCTGGAGTTTCGCGAACTGGATACCCCGCTTTATCACGCCGACGCCCGCGCGTGGGAAGTGACGCGAAAAGGCGAACATATCGCCGTGTTCATCGGCGATTATTTTGCGCGCGGATCGAAACGGTCTGGTGCCTGGTGTTCGGCGATGCGTGGCCAACGTAAACTGGGCGGTGATCAGCGGCCCATCGTGGTGAATGTGTGCAATTTTGCCAAGGGCGATCCAAGTTTGCTGTCGTATGACGATGCGCGCACATTGTTCCATGAATTTGGCCATGCGCTGCATCAGATGCTGTCGGATGTGACCTATGGGTTCATCTCGGGCACCTCTGTTGCGCGCGATTTCGTGGAACTGCCCAGCCAGCTGTATGAACATTGGTTGGAAGTGCCCGAAGTGTTGGAAAAACACGCGCTGCACTATGAAACGGGTGCGCCGATGCCCGGAGATATGCGCGCGCGATTGCTGGCGGCGGGCACCTATGATCAGGGCTTTGCGACGGTCGAATTCTTGTCATCCGCGCTGGTCGATCTGGCGTTTCATGATGGCACGCCACCCGCAGACCCGATGCAGATGCAGGCGCAAGTGCTGGAAAGCATCGGCATGCCGCATGCCATTCGCATGCGCCACGCCACGCCGCATTTCGCGCATGTGTTTTCGGGCGACGGATATTCATCGGGGTATTACAGCTATATGTGGTCCGAAGTGATGGACGCCGACGCCTTTGCAGCCTTTGAAGAGGCGGGCGATGCGTTTGATCCTGCCACGGCGGCGCGGTTGGAAAGATTCATCCTGTCGGCAGGCGGATCGGAAGAACCCGATGTTTTATATACCAAATTCCGGGGACGTATGCCGGGGGTAGAGCCGTTGTTGAAAGGGCGCGGGTTGCTGGAGACTGCTTAAATCGCCGTTTTGCGCATTTCGTCCAGATAAATCTCGCGCATCCGCATGGCCACGGGGCCGGGTTTGCCTGTGCCAATTGTGGCCCCGTCAATTTCCACCACTGGCATAACGAATATCGACGCGGCGGTGGAAAATGCCTCATCCGCCGCTTGGGCTTCGGCCACGGTGAAGGGGCGTTCTTCAACCTCAAACTGTGCCTCGGCTGCGAATTTCAGCACGGCGACGCGGGTGATGCCGTGCAAGATATCGGTGGACAGCTGCCGCGTTATGATCTTGTTGCCCTTGACGATATAGGCGTTGTTCGAGGTGCCTTCGGTGACAGTGCCATCCGCCACAAACCAGCTGTCATCAACGCCCGCCTTTTTCGCCATCATTTTGGCCATCGACGGATAAAGCAACTGCGTGGTTTTGATATCCACCCGGTCCCAGCGCAGATCGGGCACAGATATCACCCGAAACCCGGTTTTGGCGGCGGGGGCATCGGCAAGGTTCGGGATATTTTGGGTAAAGGCCACGATGGTTGACGGCACCGACGCGTCGGGAAACACGAATGACCGATCCCCCGGATTGCCGCGCGTGATTTGCAGATAGATCATGCCTTGATCAATGTCGTTCAACCGCACCAGTTCGCGGAACATATCTGTCAGACCCTCATCACTGATCGGGCTGGTCATGTCCAATTCGCCCAAGCTGCGGGCAAGGCGGACAACGTGCCCCGCCATATCTATCAGTTTGCCGTCCAGAACGGAGGTAACTTCGTAAACCCCATCCGCCATCAGGAACCCACGATCAAAGATCGAGATTTTGGCATCGGCCTCTGGCAGGTAAATGCCGTTTAGATAGACTGTCCGGGTCATGTTTATCCCCAAAGTTGGGTGGTGGCTGGATGAACCCCGGCATTGTCGTAGTGCAGGGGATTTGGACGGTCTTCGGCCAGAAGCAGCGGGCCGTCAAGGTCTGTAAATGCCGCCCCTTGCGCCAACAGTATGGCCGGGGCCATCGCCAGACTGCTGCCCACCATGCAGCCGACCATCAGGCGCAGTCCAAGGCGCTGGGCGGTTGCGCGGGCGATCAGGCCTTCGGTCAGGCCACCGGTTTTGTCCAGCTTTAGGTTGACCATATCATATTTACCCACCAGAGCCACCAAACTGGCCGCATCATGTGCGGATTCGTCGGCGCAAACCGGCAGGGGCTTTGCGATTTCCGCCAACATGTCATCGGCGCCTGCGGGCAGGGGTTGTTCAACCAGCGCCACGCCAAGGCGGATCAGATGCGGGGCAAGCTGGGAGTAGATTTCAGGGCTCCAGCCTTCGTTGGCGTCGATGATCAGGGTGGCGTTTGGCGCACCTGCGCGCACTGCCTCAAGACGCGGCATGTCGTCAGGGGTGCCGAGTTTGATTTTCAGGATAGGGCGGTGGGCATTCAGGGCGGCCTGTTGGCGCATGATGTCGGGGGAGTTTAGCGACAAGGTATAGGCGGTTATCACAGGTTTTGGCGCGGGCAGGCCTGCCAGTTGCCAGACGGGTTTGCCGGTGGATTTCGCCGCCAAATCCCACAGCGCGCAATCCACCGCATTGCGCGCGGCACCGGGGGGCAGGGCGGATTGCAGGGCTTGCCGCGTGATATCGGCGGGCAAGGCGTTGATCTGGGCCGCGACAGACTCCAGCGTTTCGCCATAACGGGCATAGGGCACGCATTCGCCCCAGCCCGAATGCCCCCCGCGCAAGATGCGCACCGTCAACACCCGCGCTTCGGTTTTAGAGCCGCGCGAGATGGTGAAGGTTTGGGCAAGCCGGAAGGTATCGGCAGTGACGGTGATCATGGGCGGCCTTTGGGTTTTCGCCGTTGTGCCTGAAATTGGCTGACGAGGAAAGTGGTGCGATATTTGGGGGATGAAAGCCACCCGGGCAGGCGCGATTCTCGCACCAGACCAGTAAGGCACGGCCTGATTTCCCAAGGCTAGTCCCGCCCCCTTTCCCTTGCCCGAAAACCTTCTGCCTTTGAACAACGGACCGTCCTGTTTTGCCGCGCAAAGCTGTCAGCGGCTGTCCCAAAAAATGGGCGCGAAACTCCCGGTGCCAGTAAAATCGGCTGAATGCAGGCACATCGGTCAGTGTTTCCCGCGACAAATGACCCGCCAGATGATCATGGTTGTGATCCATCACGCACAGTAGGCGTTTTTCGTAAGGATGGATCATCGTGCACACTGTCTTGGCATGCGCAACGGAGTGCCATGGGTCGGGTCTACAAATCTTGCTCAGTTGCATCTTGGTTTGCCCAAGGCCATATAGGAAGCCATCCTGAACCGGAGCCTTTGTATGAACTATCTGGAATTTGAAAAGCCGCTGGCCGAGATTGAAGGCAAGGCGGAAGAGTTGCGCGCGATGGCGCGGGGTAATTCGGGGATGGACGTGGCGCGCGAGGCCGAGGCGTTGGATCGCAAGGCCGATGTGATGCTGAAGGATCTGTATAAAGACCTGACGCCGTGGCGCAAATGTCAGGTGGCGCGGCATCCGGACCGTCCGCATACCAAGGACTATATCGAGGCGCTGTTCAACGAATACACGGCCCTTGCCGGCGATCGCGGCTTTGCCGATGATCACGCGGTGATGGGCGGACTTGCGCGGTTCAACGACATTCCGGTGATGGTGATCGGCCACGAAAAGGGCAATGATACCAAATCGCGGATTGAGCGGAATTTCGGGATGGCGCGGCCGGAAGGATACCGCAAAGCCGTGCGGTTGATGGATATCGCCGACCGGTTTCGCCTGCCGGTGATCACGCTGATCGACACGCCTGGTGCCTATCCGGGCAAAGGGGCGGAAGAGCGGGGCCAAGCCGAGGCGATTGCGCGGTCTACGGCCAAATGTCTGGAAATCGGTGTGCCGTTGATTTCGGTGGTGATTGGCGAAGGCGGGTCAGGCGGCGCTGTGGCCTTTGCCACTGCCAATCGCATCGCGATGCTGGAACATTCGGTTTATTCGGTGATCTCGCCCGAAGGCTGTGCGTCGATCCTGTGGAAAGACGCCGAAAAGATGCGCGAAGCCGCCGAGGCGTTGCGGCTGACGGCGCAGGATTTGCAAAAACTGGGGGTGATTGACCGCATTGTCAAAGAACCAACCGGCGGGGCGCAGCGGGGGCGCAAGGAAACGATTGAGGCTGTCGGCAAGGCGATTGAAACCATGCTAAAAGAATTGATCGGGAAAAAACCTGATGCCCTGATCAAGGACCGCCGGCAAAAGTTTCTGGATATGGGGGCAAAAGGCCTGGCGGCCTGAACCGTGGAGTTATTGTTATTGCTGATGTATTTTGCTAAAGTTCGGCATCGCAAAGGTGGTTAAAACATCATTTAAGCGCTCCCAACCTAAGACTGCCAAAGACTAACCTTGGTTGGTCAGGCGCGGGCAAACTTGCACTACCTTTTCTGAAGTAGCAGATTTTTGAAGAAGGCCGCGATCATGAAAGCCGTATTCAACGCAAGAATCGCATCATTGCGCCACAGCGCCGTGCTTGCAAAAGTGTCGTTTCGCAAAGTGATCCCGGCAGAGGTTTCTGAAAAGCTGTTTTTCCTGGATTTCGCGGTGTTTCCCGCCCTGATTTTATTGGCGCTTTATTTGGCTTTCCGGGACGCGCAGCCTGTGCAAGCCCTGCAATTGTCCGCGATCGTCCTGGGTGGTGGCTTGGCCTGGACGTTTTTTGAATATGTCATCCACCGCTTTGGCTTTCACCATTTTCCGGTCTTGAAGCCCATGCATATGGCGCATCACGATGATCCGCGTGGGTTGACGGGAACGCCAACACCGGTGACGGTTGCTGCGATTTATGGGCTGGCCTATCTGCCGGTTGATCTGGCGGCAGGCGGTGCGGTTGCGGCAGCGTGGACGGCGGGGATCATGGCGGGCTATCTGGTTTATGTCAGTGTGCATTACGTTGTGCATCACCTGGGTAGTGGCGGCTCATCCACCTTGCGGCGGTTGATCCGGTTGCATGCGCTGCATCATCATGATGACAAACACAATTTTGGCGTAACATCGGATTTCTGGGACAGGGTATTTGGCACAAGGTCGGCGCGGTGAAGATGCATAAATCTGGCAAGCTTCTGTGCGGTCTGGCGGTTCTTTGGGCTGGGGGGGTTCTGGCCGAGCCTACACTGCAAGGGCGGTTGGTGACGTTCAACGTGCTGACATATGACGACCCGGCCAAGCCGTTTTTTCAGGCGCAAGGCCGCACGGTGCAGGTGGGGGACGGCGTTGAATTTGGTCTGGAGCCCGAAGGCATCATCAATGGGCTGGAAGTGGTGCCGGTGACAGTGCAAATCAGCCCGCGCCGGATAGAACTGGAATATAAGCGCGGCGAAGGGTTGATGTTTGCCTCGGTTTTCAACGGCTATGTGTTGCGGTTTGAAACCGATTGCGCGCTGTTTGAAGGCGTGTCGATTGATACGGAATTTAGCAACATGCCGCTGACACCTGCGGCCCTTCACACTGAAGGCGGCGCGTTGTTTATCAACATGTCAGGGTTGCCTTATGCGCCGGGCAAGCGGTTTGCCTTGGACATCGCAGTGGGCGATTGCGCGTTAAGTTAAGGTGATTTGCTGCATTGGTATTGGTTGGGGGTTTCACACCCCCAAGCGGCAATCGCATTGGCGCTTGCCGCCTCCCCCGTGGGATATTTTTGGACAGATGAAGCGCAAATTTTAGTTAAATTTTAGGGCTCTACCACATCCCCAGATGCGCGCGCAGGCTGCGTTCGGTGTCATATTCCGCGCCGTCGATGGTGCCGGAACTTGCGTCTTGCAGCATTTGGCCAACCGTTGGCAGGCCCGCCGATTGATCGCCCGCCGTCCACAGCGCGGACCTTTGCAAAGCACGGGCGCATTGCGAATAAACCTCGGCCACGGTGATCGCGATCACGGTGCGTGGGGCTATGCCATCGCGAGCAAAGCGGCCGCGCAGGTCGGCGTCGGCGGTGATGTGGGCGGTGCCGTTGATGCGCACCGAAGTGGTTGATCCGGGGATCATGAAATACAGCGACACCCGGCCATCGCGGATGATATTGCGCAAACTGTCGATGCGGTCGTTGCCCTTCCAGTCAGGCAGGGCGATGGTTTGCGGATCAAGCACGGTTACAACCGGGCCTTCGTCGCCGCGCGGGCTGCCATCGGTGCCTTCGGGGCCGATCGTAGACAGGATGCAGAACCGCGCGCGTTCCAGAAACGCGCGATAGGCGGGGGTCAGATGTTGCGCCACTTTGGCGATGGCAGGGAGTTTCGGCGTGCCGTAATGGGCGTGAAGGGTTTTAAGATCGCTGATCCAGTCCATCATTTCCCCTTTGGTGTTTTCGGTTTCCTGGGCTTTGGCGGGGGCGCATCGGCGGCGACGGCACGCAAGGCGCGGATGCACAGATCGGGATCATCCAGCACTTCGGACCCGATGATGTAATCTTTACTGCCCGGATAGGCGGGGCCGCGTTCGGTATCAGGCAACAGGGCACACGCGCCCGGCGTTGGTTTGATAAACAAAGTATCGTCGCAGACAAAGGCCACAACTTTGCCGTCCAGATACAGCGCATATTCGCCAAACATCTTGCGCACCGTCAACGGCTGCGCCGACATAGTATCCAGAATATGGTCTATGGTTGCGGGGGAAGTGGCCATTATCCTTTGAACCCCGCCTCGGCCATCAATCGGTTGGACGCTGTTTCCACGCTGGTTTCCAACGCGGCCATGAACTGATCTGCGGGCAGTCCCAGCGGAATGGCGGGCAGAAATTCCACCACTGCAACGCCCGGTTTGCGGTAAATGCCGTGGCGCGGCCAGAACACGCCCACATTGGCGGCAACCGGAATGCAGGACTGTTCCAACTGGGCATAAAGCGCTGCCGTGCCCTTTTTATAGGGTAAATGCACGCCCGGCGCTGTGCGGGTGCCTTGAGGATAAATGATCATCTGGCCCGGCCCCGTGGTGCCCGCCGCGACATCGGCCAGCATCTTTTTAATCGCCGATCCGCGCTTACCGCGATCCACCGGCACAAACCCCGCCCGCAAACCATGCCAACCCGCGACGGGTATCCACGCCAGTTGTTTTTTCATGATGAACCGCGGCTGCGGCAGAACCGACACCAGGATAATCGAGTCCAGGATCGACTGGTGTTTTGACGCGATCAGCACCGCGCCCGTTGGCACGTCACCGCGCACTTCGGTGTGCAGGCCGACCATTACTTTTGCCGTCCAGCGCACCCAGCGCGCATAAAGCTTTATCCAGCGCAGCGATGCCGAGCGGTTGAAAATCGCCAGCGGCGTGTAGGCCAGCATGATCATCACAATGGCCACATACATCTGGATCACAAACAGCAGTGAGATCAGCCATTGCAGGGCATAGCGCATCAGGTCAGCTCCTTTAATTTGCGAAAGGCGCAGGCTCGGGTGGCGACAAACGCCACGATCCCGGCCAATGGCGGCAAGTTTAACGGCAACAACCACCCTCTGCCTTGAAACCCTAGCCCGGTCAAAAAGCCGCCCGCCGCATCGGTGGAGGGCAAAAGTGCCACCCCGATCATGCCCAAAGCCGTGCCAATCGCCGCCCCCGTCAGCGCCCGCAGGGTAAAGCGGCGCACGAAGGCGCGGGCGATATAGCTGTCGCGCGCCCCCACAAGCCGCAGCACTTTGATCACTTGCGCGTTGGCCGACAGCGCCGAATTGGCCGCCAGCGTGATCATCGCCGCCGTCGCGGTGGCGATCAGCGCGATGGACAGCAATCCCAGCAACCGCAACCGCGCCGCCGCCACTGCCAAGGGCTTGCGCCATCGGGTGTGATCATCCAGCACCGCCGCCGGGGCTTCGGCCGCCAGACGCAAGCGCAGGCCTTCGCCATCATAGCCGGTCGCATCTTCGGTGATTTCGATCAGCTGTGGCAGGGGCAAGCTGTCTATCGGCAAATCGGGGCCAAACCAGGGGGCCAGCAAAATGCGCTGCTCGTCATCGGTCATGGCGCGGGCTGCGGCGATGCCCGGCGTGGTGGCCAGCACATCCAGAACGGCGGCCGTTTGCAACGCCATTTGATCTTCGGGCGCAGACAGGCGCACGGTTGCGGTGCGGTCCAGCGCATCAGACCACCGATCTGCCAGCCGCCCCGCTGCCAATGATAACGCCACTGCAAACACCGCCAGAAATGCCATCGCGCCTGCGGTAAAGGATGTCAGCCATGCGGTGTATCCTGACGGCGGCACCACACGGTCGGCTTGGCGATCTGGCGCCACCATTGCGAAAAGTGCCATCACAGATCGGCCCCTGCCAACTGAATCCGCCGTTTTGTTATCCGCAAGACGCGGGCAGCAAGATGCGATTTGGCTTGGCGGATCAGGTTCAGATCATGGGTGGCGATCAACACTGTTTTGCCCATGCGGTTCAATTCGATCAACAACGTCAGCAGCCGCAGCGACATTTCCCAATCAAGGTTTCCCGTCGGTTCATCGGCCAGTATCACATCGGGGCCCATGATAATGGCGCGGGCCAACGCCGCGCGTTGCCGCTCTCCGCCGGACAGCGACGGTGGCAAAGCATCCGCCAAATGTCCAAGACCGACCCAGCCCAACAGATCCGTCAGTTCGGCCATATCGGACGGGCGGCCCGCCACTGTCAGCGGCAGGGCAACATTTGGGGCAAGGGGCAAATGATCAAGGAATTGGCAATCTTGATGCACCACCCCGATGCGGCGGCGGGTCAGGGCCACGTCATCGCGCGCCAGACTGCGCACATCGCGGTCAAATAAGGTGACACTGCCCAAGGTGGGCAACAGTTCTGCGTAGCACAGTTTGAGAAACGTCGATTTGCCCGCCCCCGACGGCCCCGTCAGAAAATGAAAAGACCCCGGGGCCAGCCGCAGCGTGATATCGGACAAAAGTTCACCCCCGCCATAGGAGTAGGCGACATTTTCGAAGGCAATCACAGGTCGGTTCCTTGGGCTGGCCCCCCCTATTGCGGGGCAACTATTGTTTCACCATCGCCGATGACTGCATGGGATTCAATCACTGCAGCGCAACATTAACCACAAAGCCTTTCAGAACGTTTCCATCATTGCTAGAACTGTGCAAGAAATGGCCCAGGTTAGCCGTGAGTTTTGTGAATCGGACCCGTAAAGATGCGCTTGCTATGCCCAAATTGTGATGCGGAATATGAAGTTGACGCCGCTGTCATCCCTGACAACGGGCGTGATGTTCAATGTTCGAATTGTGGCCATGCCTGGTTTCAATTGCCCCCCGAGGTTGAAGCGGAACAGGCGGCGGAAGAGGCATTGTATGACGCACCCGCCCCGGTTGTGACGGCGGCTGAAACCACAGTCATTGAAGACTTGCCACGTCGCGGGTTGGACGAAAGCGTTCTTGCCGTGCTGCGCGAAGAGGCCGAACGCGAAACGGCTGCACGCCGTGCCGAGGCACCGGGGGGTCTTGAGACACAAACCGAAATGGGCTTGCAACCAACCGAAGCCGCAGGTGGGTTGGGCGGTGCCGTTGCGCGGCGCATCGCGCGACTAAAGGGCGTTGATCCGGCAGTGGCCGTGCGCACCAAGCCGCAAACCCGCCGCGAAATGCTGCCCGAGATCGAAGAGATCAACTCTAGTTTGCGCGCCAGCAGCGAAAAGCGCAGCGGCGAGGCGGCGGCCGTGGCCGCGACAATGGCCGCTCCGGCGCGCAAAGGCAGCGGGTTTCGCAACGGCCTTGTTTTGATGGTGCTGATCGCGGTGATGCTGGTGACCGTTTATGTGATGGCCCCGAAAATTGCGGCGCAAATTCCGGGTGCGGCCGGGGCGTTGCAGACCTATGTCACGGGCATCGACAGTTTGCGTGTGATGCTGGACGGTGCGGTGCAATCAGCAATTGACTGGTTGCGTGGTGCAGCAGGCGGTGCCGCTTAGGGGGTACATCCGGTGGCAGAAAATCTGGTTTGTTGGGCCGACACGGGCGACGCAGCGGCAAAAAATCCGCCGGGCACTTAGAACAAATCCAACAGCCGCTTAAGGTAGTTGCGTTCACCCTCGGGGCGGGCTTGTTCGCCGGAGCGTTTGCGAATCTCTTCCAGCAAATCTTGCGCACGCCGATAGACATCTTCGCCCTGCAACAGATTGCGGTCCGACCCGATGCGGCGCGAACTGTCGCCCTCTTCGCGCCCCAGCGGATCACGATCGCCGGGCCGCTCTGTGCCATCGGCTTGCTGGCCGTCGGTGGGCTGGCCTTCCGGGCGGCCTTCTTCGGCCAATGCCTCACCGAAATCGCGGATGCCGTCGCGCATAGCGTCCATCGCTTCGGCCTGTTTGTCCAATGCACCCGGCAGATCGCCGTTGCGCAGAGCCTCTTCCGCCTCATCCATCGCGCGGCCTGCATCACCCAGTTTTTCGCGGCCCGCCTCGCCTTGTTCGCTGCCTTTACCGGGCAGCTTGCTATTTTTGTTCAGGCTTTCCAAACGATCGCGCAGGTCTTGCTGGCGTTCTGCCAAGGATTTGCCATCATCGCCCGGCTGGCCATTTTCATCCGATCTCGGTTGGCCTTGCTGCCCCGGCTGGTTGCCTTCCTGACCGTCTTGCAGATCGCGGAAGGCGTCGTCCGACAGGCCCTGCTGATCGCGCAGGGTTTTGCCCAGATCGCGCATCGCCTGCTGTCCGGGGCCGCCTTTGCCTTGACCGTTGCCCTGGCCATCGCCTTGGGCCACTTGCATGTTTTCCATGAACTGGCGCAGTTGTTCCATCAATTCAGCGGCTTCGGCAGTTTTGCCTTCTTCCATCAATTGCTGCAGCTTATCCAACATCTGCTGCAACTGATCTTGCGACATCTCGATTGATGGGCCGTTCTGCGAGGTTTGCTCTTCGCCGTTGCGTTCATTCTCTTCGGCCAGCTCTTGCATGTAGTTATCAAGCGCCTGGCGCATTTCTTCCATCAGCTCGTGTATTTCTTCTGGTGAGGCCCCGTTCTTGATCGCCTCATCCAGCCGGTCTTGTGCCCGGCGCAGACGTTCCTGCGCCGATGCCAGATCGCCTTCTTCCACCAACAAGGCAATCTGCCACAGCTCTTCAACGATCTCATCGCGTGCGATGGGGTCAAGATTGGCGGAACTGGTATCCAGCCGTTTCAGGGCCACCCGCAGGCGCAGATAGGCCCGTTCGTTGCGGATGAATCCTTCGGGTTTGTTGGTCACCGCCTTCAGGATTTGCACAGCCCGCGGTGCGTTCAGCCGGTTCCACAAGATATCGCGGCGCACTTCGATCAAGGCGGCCGCGAACGGATCGAAGAACCGCCGTCCGGGCAGGGTAAGTTTGATCGGCTCTGCAGTGCCGGTTTGGCCTGCGGCATCGGTCACCGAATAGGTCATCGTCACCTTCAGGTTGGAAAACACATGCTTGGACAGGTCATCAACCAGCGTTGATTTGATATCGGCGCGGTTGCCGCGCACCGGCAAGGGCAGATCAAGAATAACGGCTTCGGTGGTTTCCGGATCAATTTTCAGGCCGAACAAACGCGGCGTCGATGCCAGATCAAGGGCGATGCTGACCTGGCCTTTTGTTACGCCATAGTCATCTTTAGCCGTGAACTTTTGCTTGAAGCGCCCATCAGCTTCGCGCCCGATTTTCGCATCCGGGGTTATGGCCGGTGCGGTGTCGGCTATGGCCACCACTTGCCATTCATGCCCGCCCTCACCGTCAATAGCCACAATGCCAGATTTGGTGATCACAAAATCCTGTGTCGGTTCGGTGGCCACCGCAACATCGGTCCGCCCCGACACGGTTTCTGACAAAACCAACGCGCCCGGCTCTCCATAAAGCCGGATTAGCAGGCGGGTTCCGGTGGGCAGGGTCAACGCCTCTGCGGTTTGATCATTCAAATAAAGGGCAGGTTTGCCAGTATAGGCGGGCGGTTGTGCCCAGCCTTCCCACGCGGGGCCAGCGGCGGCAACTGCAGCGCCGCCCGATGTCAGCCCCGCCACAGACGTTATCCGCCAAAGCGAGCCAAAGACCAGCGCCATGACCAATCCGGTCAAGGCCACATAGCGCAAGGCGTATTTATCGCGCGACGCCAGCCGCAGATCGGGTTCAACCGGGCGCGCACCTGCGGCGCGCGCGGCCATGCGGGCGCGGTGGGCATTCCAAACGGCTATAGAGGCTGGATCGGTGCCGCCAATCGCCTGCGCATCGCGCAACGCGGCAATCGGCTGGCCGGGCAGACGTGCATCAAGGCGCACCAGCGCGTCGGTGCGGGTCGGTTTGTGAAAAGCGCGGGCGCCGTAAATTCCGGCCCAGATCAGCGCGATGACGACACTAACCAAGACAAACCATGCCGCCTCCAGCGGCAGATTGTCTTGCACACCCATGGCCCCGGCGGCTATGGCCGCGATGGTTGCCGTCCAAAGGGGCCAGAACGCACGCGCAATTCGTTCGGCCCAGAGGCCGACCAAAGTCAGACGAAGCGGGGTTTCAATCCGCTTTAACGCGTGTTCGGGCGTGTCGGTGTCCATACCTTCAACCAATTACAACCATTCCGGGATGGTATCGCGATTTATGATTTCGTCAAAGCTTGGCCGCGCCCGGATGACGGCGAAGTGATCACCTTTCACCAAAACCTCGGGGATCAGCGGTCTTGTGTTGTATTCCGACGCCATAACGGCCCCATAGGCACCCGCAGACCGGAAGGCGACAAGATCGCCTTCGTTCAATGCGGCCATCGGGCGGCCTTTGGCAAAGGTATCGCCGGTTTCGCACACCGGGCCAACCACATCAAACGCCATTGATTCGGTGCCGGGGGCGGGTTGCACCACCGGATCAATATCGTGGTGCGCGCCATACATCGACGGGCGGATCAGATCGTTCATCGCAGCATCAAGGATCAGAAAATCGCGCGACGATCCGTTTTTGACGTAGATCACTTTGGAAACCAGAATGCCTGCGTTGCCCGCAATAAGGCGGCCCGGTTCAATTTCAATCTCGCACCCAAGATGCCCGACAGTGCGTTTGATCAAAGCGCCGTAATCTGCGGGCAAAGGTGGGGCGTCGTTGGACCTTGTGTAGGGAATGCCCAAGCCGCCGCCCAGATCAAGACGGGTGATGGTGTGGCCATCGCTGCGCAGCCGCAGGGTTAGGTCGGCCACTTTCAGATAGGCCTGCTCGAACGGTTCCAGTTCGGTCAACTGACTGCCGATATGCACGTCGATGCCGATCACCTGAAGGCCGGGCAGCCGGGCGGCTTCGGCGTAAACCGCCGGCGCGCGATCAATGTCGATGCCGAATTTGTTGTCTTTCTTGCCGGTGGCGATTTTCTCATGGGTGCGGGCATCGACGTCGGGGTTTACCCGGATGGTGATCGGGGCCACCACGCCCATGGCTGTGGCCACTTCAGACAGCGCGCGCAGTTCGGGTTCGGATTCGACGTTGAACTGGCGGATGCCGCCCGACAGCGCCAGCCGCATCTCATCGCGGGTTTTGCCGACGCCAGAAAATACGATGCGATCGCCGGGAACACCGGCCGCCTTTGCCCGCAGATATTCGCCGCCCGACACCACATCCATGCCAGCCCCCAGATCGCCCAGCAATTTCAGCACCGCCACATTCGACAGCGATTTGATCGAAAAGCACACCAGATGCGGCAGCGGTGACAGGGCTTCGGTAAACAGCTGATAATGCCGCGCCAAGGTGGCGGCGGAATAGCAATAAAACGGCGTGCCTACGGCGGCGGCAATTTCCGCGATGGCGACATCTTCGGCATGCAATTGGCCGTTTTTATACAGAAAATGGTCCATCGCCGCCCTTTTACGTTGCAGGTTCTGTCATAACAGAACGACGCTGTGCTGCAACTGCGTCAGTTCAGCTTTGCGCGGCTTTGCCCTCGGCCCGGGCGGCTTCCCACACCTCAACTGCGGCATCAAGGTTCATCGCGGCAATGGCCAGACCGACGATCAGATCGGGCCAGATCGAAAGGTGGGCAGCCGTCAACACCCCCGCCACAATGATGGCCACATTGGCCACGGCATCATTGCGGGCCGATAAAAACGCAGCCCGCGTCAGGCTGCCTGCGGTTTTGCGATGTTTTGCGAGTAAAAAGGCACAGAACAGATTGACCGCCAGCGCGCCCAACCCAACCCAGGTTAAAACGCTTGCGTCAGGTGCCACTGGTGCCAGATACTTTTGCCAAAGCGTCCAAAGAAACGCCAACGCAGGCACCGCCATCAGCCCCGCCAATACCATACCCACGCGGGCGCGGCGCAGGGCTGTCCAGCCGATGGCAACGAAAATCAAGATATTAACGCTGGCATCTTCCAGAAAATCAACGCTGTCGGCAAGAAGAGACACCGAGTTGATGCGCAAAGCGGCAGTAAACTCTATTCCGAAATAGCCAAGGTTCAGCAGGGCCACGATCAGAACAGTTCGGCGAAGGGCCCGATCTGGGGTCATCTGTCGGTCCGACTGCGCAAGAACAGATAGAGCGGCAAGCCACACGACACGCCGATGCCAAAGATCGCGGGGATACAGATCAGGTTGATCCAGTTTTTGCGCCGCGTTGTCTCGGCGATGATCCAGACCGTCAGGGCAATGGCGGCGATGGTCAGATCCCAGACCAAGCCGGTGGTGGATGCGTTGACGTACCATGCGTCAATCAGGCCCGATAACCCGGCGCCGCTTTCGCGCATGTGTTTAACGAACCAATACATCGGATGGATCGCCCCCCAGCTGGCAAGGCCCAGATAGGCCATCCGCAACGGCGAAATCACTGGCTTGTCACGCCAATTGCAGCCTCGCCACTGACGGTGACGCCGGGCTTTGGCGTGGGGCGTTCGGGGGTGCCGTCGGCACCACAAGCGGTTAGGGCAAGCAAGGCAATAATTGACAGGTATTTCATGGGCATCCTTAAGGGGTATAGCTGAAAGTGCCGCCACCGGGCACACCAGCCGATATCGAAGGCGTGACAGATAAGCCATTGCTGCCAAGGGTAAGCCCTGCGTTCAATCTGGGATCAACGCAAGCTGTCAGTGCCAAGATGGCTATGCAAAATAGGCGGGTCATGGATCGTCCGGTTGTTGGTTTGCGGCAAACTGCCCTAGGCCAGAATGGTTTTCCACCGGGCAGCCTGCTCGGCTACACGGATGGGCGATGTTCCGCCATACGACATGCGGCTGCGCACAGAATTTTGCACGCCCAGGACAGAGTAGACTTCCTGGGTGATGCCATCATGCACCGATTTCATTTCGGTAATAGACAAATCCGACAGATCGCACCCCTTGGATTCCGCCATGGCGACCAACGTGCCCGTGACATGATGCGCCTCGCGAAACGGCAGGTTCAATTCCCGCACCAGCCAATCGGCCAGATCGGTGGCGGTCGAAAACCCTGAGGCTGCAGAAGTTTCCAGCACATCGCGGTTGGCTGTCATATCGCCCACCATTCCGGTCATCGCCGCCAGCGCCAGCATCAGCGTGTCGGCGGCGTCAAACACCTGTTCTTTGTCTTCTTGCATGTCTTTGGAATAGGTCAGCGCCAGACCCTTCATAATGGTGAACAGCGCCACGGTGGCCCCCAGAATCCGCCCCAGTTTAGCGCGCAGTAATTCCGCCGCATCGGGGTTTTTCTTTTGCGGCATGATGCTGCTGCCCGTCGTCCAGCGATCCGACAGTTTGACAAAGCGGAACTGCGCCGATGACCAGATTACCAATTCTTCAGCGAACCGCGACAAATGCATCGCACAAATGCTGGACGCTGACAGGAATTCCAACGCGAAATCGCGGTCAGACACTGAATCCAGCGAATTGGCGGTGGGCCGGTCAAACCCCAATGCGGTGGCGGTCATATGCCGGTCAATCGGGAAAGACGTGCCCGCCAGTGCGGCCGCCCCCAACGGGCATTCGTTCATGCGCGCGCGCGCATCCTGAAACCGCGATTTATCCCGCGCCAGCATTTCCACATAGGCCAGCATGTGATGGCCCCAAGTCACCGGTTGCGCCGTTTGCAGATGGGTAAAGCCGGGCATTACCCAACCCGCGCCCGCATCGGCCTGGGCCACAAACGCCCGCATTAGCGCGTCGAGCCCCAATATCGCCGCATCGCACTGATCACGCACCCACAGCCGGAAATCCACCGCCACCTGATCATTGCGTGACCGCGCCGTGTGCAGCCGCCCTGCGACGGGGCCGATCAAATCCTTTAGCCGGGATTCGACATTCATATGAATGTCTTCCAAATCGATGCGAAAGGTGAAACTTCTACTCTCTATTTCTGACAACACCGTGAGCAGGCCTTCCCCAATCGCGGCGGCATCACTATCGGTTACTATACCCGTTGCGGCCAACATGGCGGCATGTGCGCGTGATCCTGCGATGTCTTGCGCGTAGAGTCGGTGGTCAAAGCCGATTGAGGCATTGATTGCCGTCATGATGGCGTCGGGGCCGCTGGCAAAACGCCCGCCCCACATGGTATTGGCGGCGGCGGTGGGTTTGGCGGGTGTGGTCATGGGAAGGGCCTGAATGATGATGCGAATGACGATGCTTGCCTTTGCTTATACGGCCCTTGCGTTTGGTGCAAATGCGGCACCACTGGACGGGCTGCTGGTGGGCGATATGAAAAAGCTGGCGGTGCATTCGATGCCGGTCGCGGTGCCAGAGGCCGTTTTGTTGGACGCATGGGACAGTGAGGCATCGTTGGCGGATTATCGCGGCCAATGGGTGGTGTTGAATTTTTGGGCCACGTGGTGCGCGCCGTGCCGCCAGGAAATGCCCTCGCTTGACCGGTTGCAGGCGGCGATGCCGGTCTTGCGTGTGGTGCCAGTGGCAACTGGGCGCAATTCAGTAGAGCAAATTGTAAAATTTAATACCGAAGCGGGCATTGTTAATCTGGGCATTTTGCGCGATCCGAAATCCCGGCTTGCAAGCCAGATGGGTGTGCTGGGCCTGCCGGTCACGATCATTGTAAATCCCGACGGCATGGAAGTGGCCCGCCTGATTGGCGATGCAGAATGGGATTCGGCGGCGGCGCAGGCGGTGTTGGCCGCCATGATGGCACCTTAGGGGTAGTCAGTCATCTGGCTGTGCAGATGGCATGAAGTCAGATGATCATTCACCAGCCCGGCCGCCTGCATGAAGGCATAGGTGATCGTCGGGCCGCAAAACTTGAACCCTTCGGCTTTCAACGCCTTTGACAGTTTGATCGAAAGATCGGTTTGCGCCTTTGCATCGGCCATGGATTCAAGGTGATTTTTGATAGGCACCCCGCCGACATGGTCCCAGACAAAGCTTGAAAACCCCTTGTCCGCCTGCAGCCGCAGATAGGCTTTCGCGCCTGCAATTGTTGCCTCTATCTTGCCGCGATGGCGGATGATGCCGGGATCGGCCAGAAGGCGCATCACTTCGGCTTCGCCCCATTCGGCAATAATTTCGGGGTGAAAGCCCGCAAAAGCCGCGCGGAAGGTTTCACGTTTGCGCAAAATGGTGATCCAGTTCAACCCGGCCTGAAAGCCTTCCAGCATCAGGCATTCCCACAGGCCACGCGCGTCGCGCAGCGGTCGGCCCCATTCGGTATCATGGTACTGCACATAAAGCGGGTCCGTGCCGCACCATGGGCAGCGGGGTTGGGTTTCCATTGGTTCAGCGCCTTACTTAATTGCAGACAATTGCGTTTGTTTACCGGGCTTTTACCGAAGTGACGACAAATTGGTCGGTGATCAGGTGTGGTTTGCCCGGTCTTTGGGGCAAAGGGTTAACGCAATGATACCGGAACGCAAGAAACCAAAGCTGGATGGGCGGGCAGGTCAGGCCAGCCCATTGGGTGTTGCCATATCGCAAGGTGACCGTGCGACGATGGCGATGGTGCGCGCGGCCATTGATGCCAAACAATTGCGGCTGGCCTATCAGCCGGTGGTTCTGGCGCGGGATCCGGGCCGCGTGGCGTTTCATGAAGGATTGATCCGGGTATTGGACCCAACCGGGCGGGTTATTCCTGCGCGGGATTTCATGGCAACAGTTGAGAGCCACGAAATGGGCCGGGAAATCGACTGTATCGCATTGGAACTGGGCCTCGCGGCACTGGCGCGCAATCCGGGCCTGCGGATTTCGATCAATATGTCGGCGCGATCCGTCGGGTATCCCCGCTTTATTCAGGTGCTGCGACGCGGCTTGTCTGTGGCCCCCATGATGGGTGAGCGGCTGATATTGGAAATCACCGAAAGCTCGGCCATGCTGGTGCCGGAAATCGTGATTGCATTCATGGATGAATTGCAACGTGACGGCATCGCGTTTGCGTTGGATGATTTCGGATCGGGCGCGCTGGCGATCCGGTATTTCAAGGATTTCTTCTTTGATATCGTCAAGATCGACGGCCAGTTCATCCGCAATCTGCACCAAGATGCCGCCAACAAGGCGGTTGCAACGGCCCTGTTATCAATTGGCAAGACGTTCGAGATGTTCACCGTCGCGGTATCCGTCGAGGCGGTTCAAGAGGCTGAACTGCTGCGCGGTTTGGGGGTGGACTGTTTGCAAGGATATCTGTTCGGGGCCCCAACCATGAAGCCGGGGTTTGATCAGGCACCGATGTGCAAACTGGCTTAAACCACGCGTTTTGCGTCGCTATTTTTGCAAAGACTTTGGCCGGAAAACTTGCTTTTGATCCCGGCTGGGCCTAGGGCTTAGTCAACGGTTGCGCAGGCGCGCGGCCCGTCAAATTTCCTGGGAAAAAGGGCAAGTCTTATGACCAATGTTGTAATCGTATCGGCAGCGCGCACGGCTGTTGGCAGCTTTAACGGCGCTTTTGCTGCAACGCCCGCCCACGATTTAGGGGCCGCGATGATCGAAGCGGTGGTTGCGCGTGCGGGCGTTGACAAGGCTGAAGTCTCCGAAACCATCTTGGGTCAGGTTCTGACAGCAGGTCAAGGCCAGAACCCGGCGCGTCAGGCGCATATCAAGGCCGGTTTGGCGAAAGAAGCCTCGGCGTGGTCGCTAAATCAGGTCTGTGGATCGGGCCTACGGGCGGTGGCGTTGGGGGCGATGCATGTGCAGCTTGGTGATGCGGCCATTGTTGTGGCGGGCGGTCAGGAAAACATGTCGCTGTCGCCGCATGTCGCACATCTGCGGGCTGGCCAGAAAATGGGCGATCTGAATTTCATCGACAGCATGATCCGCGATGGGCTTTGGGATGCGTTCAACAACTATCACATGGGGCAAACGGCCGAAAACGTCGCCAGCCAGTGGCAAATCAGCCGCGATATGCAGGACGCCTTTGCACTGGCCAGCCAGAACAAGGCCGAAGCCGCGCAAAAGGCAGGCAAGTTCGTCGATGAAATCATCCCCTTCCTGATCAAGACCCGCAAGGGCGATGTGACGGTGGATCAGGATGAATACATTCGCCACGGTGCCACGCTGGAAATGATGCAAAAACTGCGCCCGGCATTTACCAAGGATGGATCGGTCACCGCAGGCAATGCCAGTGGCTTGAATGACGGCGCTGCGGGTGTTTTGCTGATGTCGGCGGACGATGCCGCGCGTCGGGGTCTGACGCCACTGGTGCGGATCGCGTCTTATGCCACGGCGGGGCTCGATCCGTCGATCATGGGGGTGGGGCCGATTCATGCCAGCCGCAAAGCGTTGGATAAAGCTGGCTGGAAAGTTGGCGATCTTGATCTGGTCGAGGCGAATGAGGCGTTTGCGGCGCAGGCCTGTGCGGTGAATAAAGACATGGGCTGGGATCCGGCGATTGTGAACGTGAACGGTGGCGCTATTGCCATCGGCCACCCGATCGGCGCGTCAGGCGCGCGGATTTTGAACACGTTGATCCATGAGATGGCACGTCGTGGGGCGAAAAAAGGTCTGGCGACTTTGTGCATTGGCGGCGGGATGGGCGTGGCGATGTGTCTTGAGCGCGCCTAGGCATTAGCGGTAATTTTTGCCAAAGGGCGCAATAATATTGCGCCCTTTGGTGTGTCTGGGTAACATGATTTCAAATCAATACAGTTAGGGAGGAATAACATGTCAAAAGTTGCACTTGTGACGGGTGGGTCACGTGGAATTGGGGCGGCGGTTTCGGTGGCGCTAAAGGCGGCGGGATACACGGTTGCCGCCAATTATGCGGGCAATGATGAAGCAGCTGCGGCGTTCACTGCCGCCACCGGCATTCCCACCTATAAATGGTCGGTCGCAGATTATGATGCCTGCGTGGCAGGTGTGGCCCAAGTGCAGGCCGATCTGGGGCCGATTGCCGTTTTGGTGAACAACGCCGGCATCACCCGCGATGCGATGTTTCACAAGATGACCCCCGGTCAGTGGAAAGAGGTGATGGATACCAATCTGTCGGGCCTGTTCAACATGACCCATCCGCTGTGGACAGGCATGCGCGACCGCAAATTTGGCCGGGTGATCAATATCAGCTCTATCAACGGGCAAAAGGGACAGGCAGGGCAGGCGAATTATTCCGCCGCAAAGGCCGGCGATCTGGGGTTCACCAAGGCGCTGGCAGCCGAAGGCGCGCGCGCAGGGATCACGGTGAACGCGATCTGCCCGGGCTATATTGGCACCGAAATGGTGCGGGCGATTGACGAAAAAGTGCTGAACGAACGGATTATTCCGCTGATCCCGGTGGGCCGTCTGGGTGAGCCCGACGAAATCGCCCGCTGTGTGGTGTTTTTGGCGGCAGACGACGCAGGTTTCATCACTGGCGCGACCTTAACCGCAAATGGTGGTCAGTATATGGTGTGAAATGGTGCGGATCGCCGGTGCAGTCTGCTTTGGACCGCACCGGTGACACGGCATTTGGGATTGGTGCGTTGCGGGCAATACCCTTGTGCCATCGTGACAAGTGGTGTGGATATTGCACGGCACTACCAATTTCAAAATCAAAGTCAGTTCCCTTGTGGCGATGGTCAAGATCGTCGCGCCGGAAAGTAGGATCCAGATGACCAAAGTGATTGATGCTGCACCTGTGCCCGACGCTGCCACACCTAAACCTGGGCCGAATCCCGCCGTGGCGGCTAACCAAAAGATCCTTGCCAATGTTGGGGCCGATCGCGCCTTTGATCTGGGGCAAGCAATACGCTGGGCGGCAAAAGCCCGCAAAATATCGGTTCTGCGGCTGGGTTTCGATATCTTGCGCCGGCAGATCGGCCGCCAAAAACTGACGGCGGCGGATTATTTTCATTTCGGTCTGCATCTTGCGAAATTCACCAACGCAGACCGTGCCCAATTCGTTGGCAATCAAGCCACGACAGCTTTGAACAACGCGATGTCGCAGCCGGAAATCGTTGCCATTTGGCGCGATAAGGTTGCGACTGCCCAAGCGTTAGAAGCGGCGGGTTTGCCGACGCCGGCCATCCGTGCAGTGTTCCAATTGACCGGGAAGTTGAGCCCTTACCCCAACCTGACAACTGTCGAAGCCCTGACTGAATACCTGCGTAAAGGCGCGCGTTTGCCGTTCTTTGGCAAGCCGATTGATGGGTCAGAAGGCCGGGGTGCCATCAGCATCGTGGCGCGTGAAGGGTTAGACTGCGTTGTTTTGGGCGACGGGCGGGTGGTTGAAGTGGCACGGCTGGTGCAAGAGATTGCCGATGCCTATCCGCAAGGATATTTGTTTCAAGACAAGCTGCGTCAACATCCCGATGTCGTGGCGCTGGCCGGGCCAGTGATGTGTTCATTGCGCATATTTTCGATCTGGGTCGGGGGGAAATACACGCCCTTATACTCAAGACTGCGGTTGCCTGCGCCCGGTGCAATGATTGACGTTACATTTACCAGCACGGCGGCCATTGATTTGACGAACGGGCGGATAATGCGCACGCAGGATGGCCGCCGATTGGGTGGCCAAAGTCTTGATCATTCGCAGGTTACCGGTGCCCCCCTTATCGGGGCGCAACTGCCAGACTGGCCGAAAGTGATGGCGCTGTCACAGGCCGCGCATGCATTGTTTCCCACGCAGGGCGTTCTGGGCATTGATATCGCGCTGACCGAAGATGGCCCAACAATTGTGGAGTTGAATTCAAACCCGCTGCATGGCGGGTATCATCAAACCGCTGACAAAGGGCTTTTGAACCCTGCTTTTTGCAAAGTTTTCGCCGCTGCTTTGGCAGAGCGCGGCATCACCCGGCGCGGCCCAGGCATGTTGGTGCCATGACGCGCGGCAAAGCGACATTGATCGGATTTGCCGCTGTGCTGCAATGGGCGCTGCTTGCGCTGTTTACCATCGGCTCGGCTCCGGTGCCGCCGTTGTTGTTGAATGCGATGTGCTTTGCCATTGGCGGTGGCATTGGGTTGATCTGGACAGTTGTGGCCAAGCGGGCACATGTTTTGAAAGCGGTGTCATGGAAGGTTTACGCCTTTGGCACGGTTGGTTTGTTTGGCGCTCATTTTCTGTATTTCACCGCTTTCAGGCTGGCCCCCAAAGCGGAAACCGGGTTGATTGCCTATCTTTGGCCCTTGATCATCGTGGTGATGTCGGGATTTTTGCCAAATGAACGCTTGCGGCCTTTGCATCTTTTGGGGGCGTTTGTGGCGTTTTGCGGCGCTGCCTTAATCGTGTTGCGCAGCGGGGTGTCGTTGGATGGTGCGGCCCTGCCGGGGTTTGCAGTGGCTTTTGCGTTTGCGCTGGCGTGGGCAAGCTATTCTGTTTTGTCTCGCAGGCTTGGCGATGTTCCGACCGAAGCGGTTACGGTGTTCTGTCTTGCTGCCGCGGTATTATCGGTGTTCGCGCATTTGGTGCTGGAGCAAACGGTTTGGCCGCAAACCGCAATCGGCTGGGCTTCGGTGGTGGCCCTTGGCGTCGGCCCGGTTGGTGTTGCATTTTTTCAATGGGATATAGGGATGAAAAAGGGGGACATCCAACTTTTGGGTGTTGCTTCTTATGCCGCGCCGTTGTTGTCGACGGTTGCCTTGGTTCTTGCGGGATTGGCAAAGCCAACACCAATCATCCTGATCGCGGCAGCGCTGATTACTGGCGGGGCAGTTCTGGCCGCCCGCGCCAGCATTGGGGCTGTCAGGCCTGCGACAGACGGCTGATTTCTTCTTTCAGCTTTAGTTTCTGGCGTTTCAGATCGGTAATATGAAGGTCATCAATGGCGGGGCTGCGTTGCGCCTTTTCCACAGTGTCAGAGAGATGTTCGTGCTTCTTTTTCAGTTCGGCGATATGGGAAGCGACGGTCATTCAAGTCCTCCTTGGGATGGGTCCGATAGGTTCATTGCACCACACAACGAGAGTCGTGTCACGAATTCTTCACATGAAATCGTCACGTAATGCGTCAAATGCGGCGGAATTCTTCCGACAGATCGCCGCCCCGGCGCAAAACGTCACCCGCGCGCGGCGTATAACTTTCGCGGTCGCTTTCATGGGCGATGCCTTCGTGCAGCACAAAAGGGGCCAAAAGCCGAAAGGCCGCCTGCCCGGATTTGCGCGCGCGCAAGATAATCCGCAGTGCCGGACGGCCTTGACGTGGCGCAAGCGGCAACACCGTGGCCGACCCCAGGGTCGTGCCCATCGCCGTTAAAACCTGCGGCAACCCATCCACTCCGCAGATCAAGGTCAACCAACCGCCGGGGCTAAGGCGCTTGCCCGCCGCTTGCACCCAATCGCCAAGCGGGGTTTCGGCGCGCAAGGCAGTATCGCGCGACGCATCAGGCGACGGGGTGCCGGTTTGGGCATAATAGGGCGGGTTGGCGATGACGTGATCAAACCCCGTTCGCAGTGGCTTTGGCATTTGGCCCAGATCGCCGCATTCTATCTGCATCGCAAAGCCGTTCTCGGCAGCGTTGCGACGGGCAAGGGCCGCGATATCTGGTTGTAATTCCAGCCCAAACAGCCGCAAATCTGGCACGCGGGCCGCCAAACACAGGCTGGCCGCGCCCACGCCACAGCCCAGATCCAACACCGATTGCCCCGACAGCGCAGGGCAGGCAGCCGCCAACAAAACCGGATCGGTTGCGGCGCGATACCCTTTTCGCGGCTGCCACAGATGCAGGCGGCCGCCCAGAAACGCATCATGGGTCAGATCATCCATTCACAGCCCATCCGCGATATCATTATCCGCGATCACCGCCCGGGCCAGAAAGTGATCGCGGTCAGCCACCATCAAACGCCGCGGCAATATGCCAAGCCCGCCTTCCAGCGCGCTCATGTGGACGTCCATCACAAAGCTGTCTATACCCTCGCCAGCAAGAAGCATTTGCGTAAACGCGATGACAGTCGGGTCGTTGGTGCGCAGTAAAAGCTTCATCGCAATGGTTTAACCGGGGCACTGCACCGGTTTCAAGACCGGATGGGGTTGGGGATGGATTTGAAAAGCGCCGCACAAAGACCGCATGATCTGTTGGCCGACTATCTGGCAACGGATTTGGCGGCGGTGAATGTGTTGATCCGCGCGCGGATGGCGTCAGAACACGCGCCGCGCATCCCGCAAGTGACGGCCCATCTGGTTGAGGCGGGCGGCAAACGCCTGCGCCCGATGCTAACGCTGGCTGCCGCGCGAATGTGTGGCTATGACGGGCCGTTTCACATCCATCTGGCCGCGACGGTTGAATTTATTCACACTGCAACGCTGCTGCATGATGATGTGGTGGACGAATCTGCGCGCAGGCGCGGGCGGCCGACGGCGAACTTGCTGTGGGATAATAAATCGTCGGTGCTGGTGTGGGATTATCTGTTTTCCCGGTCATTCCAGTTGATGGTGGAAACCGGATCGTTGCGGGTGTTGGATATTCTGGCCAATGCGTCGGCCACCATTGCCGAGGGCGAAGTTTTGCAGCTGACCGCAGCACAGGATTTGGCAACCACCGAACGCATTTATCTGCAAGTTATACGCGGCAAAACCGCCGCCCTGTTTTCGGCGGCTACCGAAGTGGGCGGGGTGATTGCGGGTGCGCCCGAAGATCAGGTGCGCGCGTTGTTCACTTATGGCGACGCGCTGGGCGTGGCGTTTCAGATTGTCGATGATCTGTTGGATTATGGCGGCTCGGCCACCGCGATAGGCAAAAATACCGGCGATGATTTCCGCGAACGCAAATTGACCCTGCCGGTGATAAAGGCGGTGGCATTGGCCGATGCGGATGAGCGCGCGTTCTGGGTGCGGGTGATCGAAAAAGGTCAGCAATCCGATGGTGATCTGGAACAGGCGATGGCGATCATGGCGCGGCATGGCACGATGCAGGCGGCGCGAAATGATGCGCTGGCTTGGGCGGAACGTGCGCGCGCGGCGCTGGCGGCGCTACCCGATCATCCGGTGCGCGACATGCTGGACGATCTGGCGACTTATGTCGTGGCGCGGATCAGCTAAGCACCGGGGCCGCACGCACCCACCAGTCAGGGTGATCTGCAGCCAACGATTGTGCGGCAGAGGCGGCGTCGGATCGGGTGGCAAACAGCCCGAAACACGTGGCCCCAGACCCGGACATGCGGGCCAGCAGGCACATTTTCTGGGCCGTCAACACTTGCAAAACAGTGCCAATCGCGGGCACCAGTGCCATTGCGGGCAATTGCAGATCATTGCGCTGCCCGGCCAGCCAAAAGGCAAGATCGGCGACCGTTGCGAAAATTGGCATTTCGGTCATGGCGGGATTATCTTTCTGTATCAACGTCTTGAACACATCAGGTGTTGAAACCGGATGACCGGGGTTGATCAAAACCAAATGGCATGCGGGCAAATCTGGCACGGGCGATAAAATCTCACCCACACCTTGCATGCGTTTTGGTGTGGATGTCAGACAGGCAGGCACATCGGCCCCCAGTGACAGAATGGATGCGGGCAAAGCCATATCCCACAACCGCGACAAGGCCCGCAAGGTTGCAGCCGCATCGGCAGACCCGCCGCCTATTCCCGATGCAATTGGCAGATGCTTTTCCAACATGATCGACGCGCCGCACCCGGGCCACATCAGCCGTGCTGCGCGCAACACAAGGTTGTCGTCATCCAGGGGTAAAGACGCCGCTTGGGGGCCGGCAATGGACAGATCAAGGGCAGGTGCGTCTTGGCAATGCACAACATCGCCAATGCCTGCAAACACCACCAGACTGTCAATCAGATGATAGCCATCGGCTCGCTGCCCGGTGACATGCAGCGTCAGGTTCACTTTGGCCGGGGCAAATTCCTTAATCAGCTTGGGCGGCATCGACGGGCTTTGGCGGTGCGGTGCTTTCTTGCGCCAGAACCGCGTCAAGCCCGACCTCCAGCTTCAGGCGAATGCGGGCGGCATCTTTTTCGACGGGGTCAAACGACAGCGCGCGGTGCCATTGAAACTCTGCTTCGCGGGTGCGGCCTACGGCCCAATACACATCGCCCAGATGGTCCGTCACCACCGGATCGACTGGTTCCAGCAAGGATGCTTGCTCCATCGGGGCCAGCGCTTCGTCATAGCGGCCAAGGCGGTAGTAGGCCCATGCCAGACTGTCGATGATATAGCCGGAATCCGGGCGAATGGTGACGGCGCGTTCAATCATCGCCAGCGCCTCGTCCAGCTTTTCGCCCCGGTCTACAAGGCTGTAGCCCAGATAATTCAGCACCTGCGGCTCATCGGGTTGCAGTTCCAACGCGCGGCGCATGTCAGCCTCGGCCAGATCAAAGGATCCGCCGCGTTCATGGCAAATGCCCCGGCTGTAGAAGATCGACCAATGTTCGGGGCCGGGGGTAGGCACCATCGCAATCGCCGCGTCATAGGGTTTCAGGGCCTCGGCAAAGCGTTCCTGACGGCGCAATCCATCGCCAAGCGACAGTTGCACCATCAGCAATTGGCCATGGGTGCGCGCAAGGGCCTGAAGAATTTCCAAAGACGCCTCTTTGCGCCCCGCCGCAAAGGTGGCATCCGCCCGCCCGATTTCGGCAACGTGAAAAGCTGGGTCGTTGGGCGGGATCATCGCATAAACGTCGGTGGCCAGATCGTGCTGCCCTTGCTTTTCCAATAAACCGGCGGTCATCAAGATGGCTTCGGTATGATCGGGGCGCAGTTGGGCGGCGATGCGGGCATAGATCATCGTGTATCCATCATCCGCCTCGCCGTTCAGGGCGGATGCAGTGGTGAAAAATACCTCGGCCAGCCCGTCGGTGGCGTTGCGCACGATGTCAAAGGGCAAAGGTTCACCCGCAACCAGCCGGCGGCGCAGATCATCAACCTGCAAATCAATGCCGGGGGCAAAGCTGCGGTCAATCACCGCGATGGCATCGGCGTTGCGTTCCAGCTGGCTTAGGATTTCGATATGCGCAATCGCGCCGCGCCGCATCACCACCAAGGGCCCCGCAGCCCGGCCCGACAGAATCTCATCGGCACCTTCAAAATCGCCTGCCTGCGCCAAAGCCAGCGCTTTGTGATAAAGGCCAAACGCCTCAAGGCCCTTAGTGTTTGCAATCTTGTCAAATGTTTCAGTGGCTTGCGACATTTGACCCAAGCCAAGCTTGGCCCAGGCCACCACCAGATCATCCACCAAGGCACCTGCAGAATTGCCCGCACTTGCGTCTTTCAGGATGGCCGCATAATCATTTGCCTTGGCGTTTTTGGCGATCAGCGCAAGATAGGCGGTCTGGCTTTTGGTGCCGGTGTCAATCAACCGCCGCGCCATTTCGGCGGCAAGCCCCATTTCGCCGATGCCAAGGTAGGAAATTACAGCGCCGTCTAACAACGTCGGATTGGTGGGATCGGCCAGCACAGCGCGGGCATACCATGCAGAGGCAGCACGGTAGTCAGACTGCGTTGCCGCAACAGATGCCGCAAGGTATGCCCCCGCATCGCCGTCTTGGGCTTGGCCGATTTGGGGCGCAAATGCCGCTGAGAAGGCCAAACCGGTCGCTAGAATGGCCAATTTGCGCTGAAAATATCGGGATGGCATCCGGACGGCTCCTATATTCAATGGAATAAAGATAGGGCGGGCGGCCCTGATAAGCAATGCAGGCTATCCTTATTTGACCCGGCTTTGCCGGGATCCCGGATCACATGTTCGGGTAGTTCGGCCCGCCGCCGCCCATCGGTGTGGTCCAGATGATGTTTTGCGACGGGTCTTTGATATCGCAGGTTTTGCAATGAACGCAGTTTTGAAAGTTGATCACAAAGCGCGGATCGCGACCGGCCTCGGCGACCACCTCATAAACGCCCGCCGGGCAATAGCGCTGCGCGGGTTCGTCATATTGCGGCAAATTGATCAGAATGGGCACAGACGCATCGCGCAATTTCAGGTGCGCGGGTTGGTTTTCATCATGGTTGGTCGCCGAGAACGCCACGTTGGTCAGGCGGTCAAACGATAACACGCCATCGGGTTTGGGATAGTCGATCGGCTTGTAATCTTTGGCCAAACCGGTGGCGGCGGCATCGGTTTTGGTGTGTTTCAGCGTGCCCAGAATGGTCAGGCCAAAGGTATTGGCCCACATATCTGCGCCGCCGGCCAAAAGCGACGCGACCAGCCCGTATTTCGACCAAAGCGGTTTGACATTGCGCACCTTTTTCAAGTCTTGCGCAATCGGGCCGCTGCGCACATCTGCCTCATAGGCCGTCAATTCATCACCGGCGCGGCCTGCTGCGATGGCTGCGTGCGCTGCATTGGCCGCAGCAATGCCCGACAGCATCGCATTATGGTTGCCTTTGATGCGCGGCACGTTGACCAACCCGGCCGAGCAGCCCAGCAGTGCCACACCCGGCGCGACCATCTTGGGGATCGACTGCCAGCCACCTTCGGAAATCGCGCGCGCGCCGTATGCCACTCGTTTGCCGCCCTTCAGCAGATCAGCCACCATTGGATGATGTTTGAAGCGTTGGAATTCCATGTAGGGATACAAATGCGGGTTTTCATAGTTCAGATGCACCACGAATCCAACATAGACCTGATTGTTTTCAAGATGATAGATGAATGACCCGCCACCTGCGTTGCTGCCCAACGGCCAACCCATGGTGTGGGTGACGGTGCCCAGTTTGTGCTTGGCCGGATCAACAGCCCAAATTTCTTTCATCCCCAGCCCGTATTTCTGCGGGGAATGGCCGACATCAAGATTGTATTTGGCGATAACCTCTTTTGACAAAGATCCGCGCACGCCTTCGGAAAGGAACACATATTTGCCCGCCAAAACCATGCCGGGTTCATAATTCGGGCCGGGGTTGCCATCATGGTCGCGGCCAAATTCGCCGGCCACCACGCCGCGCACTTCACCTGCGTCGCCGTAGATCAGTTCTGAACAGGCCATGCCGGGGAATATTTCCACCCCCAATTCCTCGGCCTGAGTGGCCATCCAACGGCAGACATTGGCCATCGACACGATGTAATTGCCATGGTTGCTCATCAGCGGCGGCATTGGCCAGTTTGGGATGCGAATTTGCCCGGCGGGCCCCAGAATGTAAAAATTATCCTCAACCACTTCGGTTGCAATTGGCGCCCCCCTGGCCTTCCAATCGGGGATCAATGCGTTCAGACCCACCGGATCAAGCACCGCACCCGACAAGATATGCGCGCCAACTTCGGACCCTTTTTCCAGCACCACGACCGACAGATTGGCATCCAACTGCTTTAGCCGGATGGCCGCAGACAATCCCGCAGGCCCCGCGCCCACGATCACCACATCATAATCCATCTGTTCACGTGTAATGTCGGCTGGCATCGCAATCTCCATAGTCGCAAGCTTTTGTTACAGATGTCATTGCCCGATGGCGCGGGTAGGGTCAACTGTGACGCAACATCCCACGTTTGCATCGCAGGATCGGCGCAATATTCTTGCCATTGTGCGACACCTGCCCGCCGAAAGCCGCCAATCCCTCTTGCATTTTGCGGCCCTGTCAGGTCTGTTGGGTGTCAGTGTGGCGCAAGGTCATGGTCCAGAATGGGCCGTGGCCTTATCATTTGCGAAAATACCGATGGAAAAGATTCCGATGACGCGCGGTGGATTTACCGCGTTGGACAACGAACTGAAGCAGCTGAAATCGGTGGAACGTCCCGCCGTTATTCGTGCAATTGCCGAAGCGCGCGAACATGGCGATCTGTCGGAAAACGCCGAGTATCATGCGGCGCGTGAAAAGCAGAGTTTCATCGAAGGCCGCGTTAAAGAACTTGAAGCGATTGTATCGCTGGCCGAAGTGATCGACCCGACCAAATTTTCCGGCTCAATCAAATTTGGCGCGACGATCACTTTGGTGGATGAAGAAACCAACGAAGAGCGCACGTATCAGATCGTCGGCGAACCTGAGGCCGATATCGAAAACGGTATGCTGAACATCCGCTCGCCACTGGCGCGGGCGTTGATTTCGAAGGATGAGGGCGACTCGGTTGAAGTGAAAACGCCCGGTGGCACCCGCAATTATGAGATTTTGTCGGTTAAGTTTATCTGACGCGTCTGCGGAATAAATGAATGAGCGATGCTGACGACAAAAAGCGCGATCTTGGCCTGCGCGGCCAAGGGGATAGCGCCGTGCAGACCACGCCAGCCGAATGGGTTGCGGCGGGGCTAAGCATCGTATGGGTTATTGCCGTGGCCGCTTATGTCTACACCGGGCCGCAAGATGCGGGATCACTGGGTTTGGTTTTGACTTTGCTGGTGGTGTTTTTGCCGTTGGCACTTATCTGGACGGCGGTGACAACCCTGCGGTCGGTGCGCGCCCTGCGCGGCGAGGCGGCGCGGTTGCAGGCGTCGGTTGATGCGATGCGGCAGGCATATGTTGCCAATCAGCAAACCGTGGCGCAGGGGTATAAGCCATCGGTGGAACGCAAGCTGGATGAATTGGCGGCATCGGCCAAGCAAACCGAAACCACGCTGGCGACGTTTTCATCGCGCCGTGATTCGGGCCTGACGGTGGCGTCGGCAGATCGTAAGGCCGCCCTGATTGCCCCGCTGCCGCACCCCGAGGCGGAACAACCCACCTTGGCCCTTGGCACCCCTGCCGAAGATTTGCGTGCGCCGTTGTCGCTGGCCGATTTTGTGCGCGCGCTGCAATTTCCCGAAAATCCCGATGACCGCGACGGCTTTCGCGCGCTGCGGCGGGCGTTGGAAGACCGCAACGTGGCCAAGTTGATCCGGGCGGCGCAAGACGTGCTGACGCTGCTGTCGCAAGAGGGCATCTATATGGATGATCTGAAACCAGACCGCACCCGGCCCGAGGTATGGCGGCGCTTTGCGGGGGGCGAACGTGGCCGCGCCATTGCGGCGCTTGGCGGCGTGCGCGATCGGTCTTGTCTGGCGCTGACGGCGGGGCGGATGCGCGAAGATCCGGTGTTTCGCGACGCGGCACATCACTTTTTGCGCACTTTTGATCGGTGCTTCGTGGAATTTGAACAGCATGCCAGCGATGCCGATCTGGCCGATCTGGCCGACACCCGCACCGTCCGCGCGTTTATGCTGCTGGGTCGGGTGACGGGGACTTTTGATTAAAGCGGCTTGACCATTGTAGTGGCTGACCGAAAGCCGAAGGCCAGTTGCAAAATGCCGATGCTGGTGGTTTTTTCAACGACAAAGCCCAACCGTTCATACAAGGCCTTCGCCCGCCAGTTGGTGTCGATCACATCCAGTCGCACCGCGCCATAGCCGCGCGCGATTGCCTCGGCGCAAATCGCGTCCATCAACGCCGACCCGATGCCCATTCCCCGCGCGTCGCGGGACACGCAAATGCCGTCCAGCAAAAAGCGGTCATTGTCCACTTCGCGGCCCAGAAACCAAAGCAGGGGCATGCGCCAGGCCGATCCAAAAAGGCCATAAATCGCGCACAAATCGGTCCCGTTGCCGCCGGCAAAGCTGCCTGCCGGGGTTTTATATCCGGCCATACCCAGCAATTGGCCTCCCGCATCAAGGGCGACGATGGCAAACTGCGGTTGAATAACCCGTTGGAAATAGCGCAAGGCGCGCGGTTCCGGGCCCATAACCTGACCCAATTTGCCGCCGAATGCTTGCCAATACATTTGGGCCGCGTCGGGCAGCAGGGCAGTGGGCAAGCCGTGGTGCAAGGTGATCATCATGCCAGCGCATCTTGCAATGCGGGTTGATGGCCGGCACCCAAAATCCAACCCTCTTCGGTTGTGACGGGTGGCGCGGGGGTGACAAACAACGGCGCAAGTCGATCCGTGTGCGACAGGTTAAACAATGCCCGCGCCAATAGCCGCACTTGGGCCCGGTCTTTGACAAGGCCGGGATCAGCGGCCATTTCGGTTGCCACTTTGATGGACAACAGCGAAGGGTAAACCTCTGTCAACACCACTGATGCGCCTTCGTGTCGATCGAACGGCCACACGGCGGTGTCTTTTGTCTGCGACAAGCGGTGTATCATCGGTAGCCCCATCAGGCTTTGCGATCCAACAGACCCCGGATTGCACAACATCCATCCGGATTTGGCACCTTTTGCAACACGATCGACCTGTCGGTATTCTTGCAATCCTAACGCAGGGTAATCAATCCCGGTTTTCTTTGCGAACAGCTTTGGATAGCGATGTGCCGCTGGATGTGACCAAAATGGCCCCGGCCCGGCAAAGTTCTGATTGATCTGGTTGGCGATCACAAAGCGGTTGTTCACGTTCAAAGGTGTATCGGTGATGTGATCCGCCAACCATGCCCAGACCGATTTTGCGCAGGCTTTGCCCGTCAGCCGTTCGGCAAAGCCCTGAGAATAGCCAAAAGCAAAATCGAATCCGGCCAATACCCGTTGACGGTTTTGCCGGGACGCGGCCAAGAAATTGACGATAAACGTTTCACCATCTGCGCGGGTGCGAAAGTGATGCTCGTCGTGGTTATGCGCTGTGCGCCAGCCAATCCAAACCGAATCTTTTTGGTTGTGCGCGCTGGTCCGCTGGCTGGCTGCTGACCAATCGACGATTACGACGGCGTCAAAGGGGTTCTGCAAGCCCGACCTCGCGCAAAATGAAATCCGCGATAATCTGCGCGTCATTCAGATCAAGCACCGCAACCGGCATCGGCCCCAAATCGCTGTCTGTGGCAATCGCGCGCACCAAGGGATCATTGGGTTGGATCAGATCATGGCCGGTGCCCTTGCGATAAACTTCGATTTTGGCATGGGCGTCGCGCTTGTACCCTTCGATCAATATCAAATCGACAGGGGCCATCCGCGCCAAAACTTCGGGCAATTCCGGCTCGGCGCCGCGATGTTCGCGCATCAGGGCAAAGCGGTTTGCCGATGCCAAAACCACCTCTGATGCGCCCGCGATCCGGTGGCGGTGGCTGTCTTTGCCGGGTTGATCCAGATCGACGTCGTGGTGCACATGCTTGACGGTTGAAACACTGAACCCGCGCGCGGTGATATTGGCGACCAACCGCTCCATCAGGCTGGTTTTTCCTGAATTCTTCCAGCCGATCACACCATATATCTTCATACCCGTCCCGCCAGCAACGCCACGGCGCGCGCCAGATCGTCGGGCGTGTTCAGATTGGCAAAAGCCCGATCATCGGGGAAACTGGCCCGCGCGGCAAATTGGGCATCAGCAAAGGTCATCACCCGCGGATTGACACCTGACGCCAGAAAATCGGCCAATGCGGGGGCAAGTGCCACGGGCCAGATACCAAAAGTTGGGTGATCGGCGTTGCTGTGCGCAATGGCCAGTCCGCTGGCGCTGCTTTCGGCGGCCAAACACAACTGCGGCACCAGATCGGGCGGAAAAAACGGTGTATCTACAGCGGCCGATACCACAGCGGTTGCCCCCAAAGGTGCTGCCCATTCCAGTGCCGCCAGCACGCCCGCCAAAGGGCCAAGGGGGGCGTGATCAGCCAGGATGGGCAAACCGAATTTGGCCAACGCATCGTGATCCATATTGGCGGAAATGGCCAGACGTTCTACTTGCGGTTCCAGCCGGGCGATGGCGCGGGCGATCAGAGTTTGATCGTCAAGCTGCAACAACGCCTTGTTGACATTGCCCATCCGCCGCCCTGTGCCACCTGCAAGGATCACCCCAAAGATCCGCAAACCGATTGCCCCTTTGTGCCGATTGCCCCAGCGGTTATTGCGCCTTGGCCGCTGCTGCTTGTGCCGCCAGTTCAGCGTCGGCAAGTTCGGCCTTGGATTGCAAGATCAAAATGCCGTGGTTGTTGTCGGCATCTTCATCGCGGATGGTTTTGCTGACAACACCGGGCAAAGTGGCAAACTGTTCCGACAATTTGTTCGGGAACCATGTGCCGGTCATCCCGTCAAACCCGGGAACGCCGTCCAGCACTTTGGATAACGAATTCGCGCATTGTGCCTTGGGAACCGCGCCATAAGCCTTGGCGCGTTGCAAGATCAGTTCGGCCACCTGCGGTGAGACGATCAATGTTTGCTCGACCACCCGGAAAGATTTGCGGGCGTGATAGTCGATATAGAAACTCTGCATGCGTGGCGTAAAGCCAAAGTGCACGTCGTTGGTTTCTGGCGCGGTGGGATGTTTCCATGATCCGGCAGGATCAAACAACACCCGTTCAGAGGCGTTGATCATCAGCCCCGAATGCGCGCCGTTGTTGCTGCGGTTGTTGATCACGGTGTAAAGCGTGATGGATGTTGGTGCTTGCCCTACATAGCGGGCTGCAGCAATGGCTTCGGGTGGGGCGGTGACGGGTTCTGCCGTGCTGCACGCACTAAGAGCAACGAGCGCAAACAGCGCCAAAGCTTTCAACATGATGATCAATATCCGCCTTAAATGGGCCGCAGCCAATGGTTACGCGTTTGCAAGCGCCATGAAGATGATGATGGCGATGGAAATGCCAGCACCCCAGATCGCCATGCGGATAAAGCCAGCAAAGGTTTTTTCCTGCACGCGGATATCCATGCTGCCCGGTTTGTGATCGTTCATGATCAAGCCTCCTTTTGCCCTAAGTTGCCTTGCCTTTACCCTATCGCGCGCAAGCTGTCACGGGGTCTGCGCGTTGAATTCTAGCGAACTGATCCATCCCCGGATTCGCCGCCCGCCCAACCCGGCGTCAACCGAAAGCCGATACGGCGGGCAGGGCTTTCGGGCGCGGGTTTTGGCACGGCCCGCAGCATCACCGACAGTTGCGAGACATGCTGAATCAGCTGGGTTTTCGCGCCGTTTTCGTCGGTGCCGTAAAAACTTAAGATATCGGGGTCATAAAACCCCAAACCTTCGATTTTCAGAACACCCGCATCTGATCCGGCAAAGCCCATGGCAATTTCGTGATTCGCATCCAGATGGGTTTCAAAGTTGCGGATGTAGATGGCGATGCGATCATAGGCCCATTCGGCGGGGCTTTTGGGCTTGGGCACAGGTGTCGCGGCCACGGTGGCCGCAGGTGCCGGTTCGCCCGCCACAGGTTTCGGTTTGCGCATATCGTGCCTCGCTAAATCGCCTGCCACATCCAAGCGCCATCGGCGGCAAGTTCACGCGAAACCGTGCCGCGTTTCAAGAGATAGTTCAGATGCGCCACGGCCTCGACCAGACCCAAACCGAAATCAGCGGGCCCTAATTCCCGTTTGAACAGCGGCACAAAACACTGAACCGCCGTTTGCGGTGTGGCCAGATGCGCGATCATCCGCGCCAGTGCGCCGTGGTGATTCTCGGCCATCTGGCCCAACCGGAACGGCAATCCGGTAAACGGCAGTTTGTGGCCGGGCAGGATCAGATGATCATCGCGGGCAAAGGGCACAAACGCCGCAGTGCTGTCCAGCCAATCGCCCAACGGGTCAGCTTCGGGTTCGGTGGGATAGACGCCGATATTGGCCGATATTCCCGGCAGCAACTGATCCCCGCCGATGATCAGTTGGTCATCCATGCTCCACAGCGTTGCGTGATCGGGCGCATGGCCGTGGCCCAACCGGACCGTCCAGCGCCGCCCGCCTGCGGTGATCACATCGCCTTGGTCCATGCGGGTAAACCCAACCGGCATCGGCGCTACGATATCGCAGAAATTGAACGGGCGTTCGGTGGTTTTCTTGGCATAGATATCGGCAGGCGTTCCGGCGCGTTGATAAAACAGCAAGGATTCGGGGGGTGGCACGTGTTGTTCGTCGAGCGTCAGCATCCGCGCATATAGCCAGGCGGTGCGCGTAGTGATCAATTCCACGCCCTGCGCCTGAAACCATCCGGCAAGGCCTATGTGATCGGGATGATGATGGGTGACAATCAGGCGGCGGATCGGTTTGGCGGCCAGCGGCCCGGTTTGCAGCGCTGTCCAGATCGCCTGACCCCGCCGCGACATCAGGCCGGTGTCAACAATTGTCCAACTATCGCCATCGTCCAACGCATAAACGTTTACATGGTCCAGCGCCAAAGGCAGCGGCAGCCGCATCCACAAGATACCGGGGGCCACCGCTTTGGCCTCGCCCTCGGCGGGCGGGGTTTCAAAGGGAAAGCCAATTGCCTGCATCAAGCGCAAAGTGCTTCGGCGGACACAGCATAAAGATCCGCAGCCCCTTCGCGCATCTGCATCAGCAAAGACGCGTGTTCGGGCAGCAGCCGCTTGATCGCAAAGCGGGCAAGCGGCGCGCGCGAGGCATCGGCGCAAGCCGCTTTCAGATGGAAATGCCCGCCCAAAATGCGCGCAAACGCCCGAAGATAGGCAACAGCTCCGGCGGAGCGGTCGTTCATTTCTTGGGCGATCAACACTTCGGTTGCTTCGCGCAACGCTTCGGCTGCATGCCAGACGGCGGTTGCCAAATCCGGCATCGCAGCGCGGGCGCACTCAGCTTCTGCCTGCACTTCGTCGATCAGCCGATACGCGGCCTCACCACCATCGGCCATTTTGCGGGCCACCAGATCCATCGCCTGAATGCCATTGGTGCCTTCATAGATCGGGGTGATGCGCACGTCGCGCGCGAATTGCGCGGCCCCGGTTTCTTCGATAAATCCCATGCCGCCATGGATTTGAATGCCCAGCTGCGCGACATCACAGCCGACATCTGTGCCAAACGCCTTGGCAATCGGCGTCAAAAAAGCCGCGCGGGCGGCCCAATGCGTATCGTCGCTGGCGCGCGCCATGTCCAAAGCCACCGCACATGACAGCGCAATCGCGCGGGCGGCAAAAATTTCGGCCTTCATCTGCGCCAGCATCCGGCGCACATCGGCGTGGTCAATGATCATGCCACTGCCCAGCGGCGTTTTGCCTTGTTTGCGGCCCATTGCGTAGGCCAGCGCGTGCTGAAATGCCGCTTCGGCAATGCCGACACCTTGCACGCCCACGCCAAGCCGCGCGTTGTTCATCATGGTGAACATTGCGGCCATACCGCCTTGTTCCGCACCCACCAGCCAACCCACGGCACCGTCATATTGCATCACTGCCGTAGGGCTGCCGTGAATGCCCATCTTATGCTCAAGACTGACCACATGCAGCGCATTGCGCACACCGGGATTGCCACCTGCGTCCGGGATCAGTTTTGGCACCATAAACAGCGAGATACCGCGCGGCCCATCAACAGCACCGGGCAGGCGGGCCAGCACCAGATGGCAGACATTGGCCATGAAATCGCTGTCACCCCAAGTTATATAAATCTTCTGCCCCGAAACTGCATAAGTGCCATCGCCATTGGCCACGGCCTTGGCGCGCAGCGCGCCCACATCGGTGCCTGCTTGGGGTTCAGTCAGGTTCATCGTGCCCGACCATTCGCCAGAAATCAGCTTTGGCAGATACAACGCCTTGATCTCGGGGCTAGCGTGATGCTCCAACGCCTCAATCTGGCCTTGGGTCAGCATTGGATTCAGTTGCAATGCAAGACATGCCGCCGACATCATGTCGTTGACGCAGCTGCCGATTGTCAGCGGCAACCCCATGCCGCCAAATTCAGGCGAAGAACTGATCCCAACCCAACCGCCATCGGCAATCGCGCGATACCCTTCGGCAAAGCCGGGCGACGTGCGCACAACCCCATTTTCCAATCGCGCCGGATGCTTGTCGCCGACCCGGTTCAACGGGGCCAGCGTGTTTTCGCACAGCTTTGCGGCCTCGGTCAGGATGGCATCGACGGTTTCGGGCGTTGCATCGGCAAACAAAGGTGCGGCAGCGACGTGTTCAAAATTTACAATATGCGTCAGAAGAAACTGAAAATCGGTCACGGGGGCGCGGTAGGGCATCAGACGCTCCGACTATTGGCCCGACATACGCGGGCACCTTTGAATGGTTGACTTTGACCAAATGGTTAGACATCAGCGGCGTAGCTTCAAGTCCTACGCAGCGTCATGGCCTATGGAACACACCGAAACGATTTTGCCAACAGCGGTTGGGCTGGCGCGGGCTGCTGAAATTTTGGGCAGTGGCGGGCTTGTGGCCTTTCCAACCGAGACGGTTTACGGCCTTGGCGGCGATGCGCGGTCTGATCTTGCGGTGGCGCGGATTTTTGCGGCCAAAGCACGCCCCCGGTTCAACCCGCTGATCGTGCATGTGGCAGATTTGGCTGCGGCGCAGGCGTTTGCGGTGTTTGATGATCGCGCTTTGGCGGTGGCGGCACAGTTTTGGCCGGGGCCGTTAACATTGGTGCTGCCGTTGCGCGCAGGGGCTGTATTGTCGCAATTGGTCACCGCAGATTTGCCAACCGTGGCGGTTCGCGTGCCTGCCCATCCCGTGGCGGCGGCTTTGCTGCGCCGGTTTGGCGGGCCGTTGGCGGCACCTTCGGCCAATCCATCGGGACGGGTTTCGCCAACGCGGGCAGCGCATGTGATGGACGGGCTGGCAGGGCGGATAGCCGCAGTGATCGACGGCGGGCCCTGCGCCGTTGGGGTGGAATCGACGATTTTGGATTTGTCGGGTGCGCCCGCGCTGTTACGCCCCGGTGGCGTTCCGGTTGAGGCGCTGGAGGCGGCTATGGGACTGAAATTGTTGATGGGCGGTGATGCGAACAAACCCACCGCACCGGGGCAACTGGCATCGCATTACGCGCCTGCCGCACAGGTTCGCCTGAATGCCGATGCGTGGTTGCCGGGTGAATTTAGTGTTGGTTTCGGTCCGGGGGATGCCGACATCACCCTATCTGCGGATGGTGATTTGGTTGAAGCGGCGGCAAATCTGTTTCACGTCCTGCGCGAAGCTGATGGTATCGCGGGGAACGCGGGCAAGATTGCTTTTGCACCTATCCCAGAAACCGGGCTTGGCCGGGCAATAAATGATCGGTTGCGGCGGGCTGCGGCCCCGCGGGGTTAACTAACTATGGCCCCATCGTAAAGCATTGCACGCCGCGCGCTTGTAATCTGCGGCACGCCAGATCGGCTTCGTCCTGCGTCAGCCCAAGAAAGTTTGCGTCAAACCCACCGCTTTTTTTGGAAATCTTGCGCAGACTGACACCCAACGTGGCACTTTCCACCAGTTGGGTTTTCAGCAGCACGCGTTCAGCCTCGCCCTGACTGTTAAATCGTCCCAAATTGATGCCCCACGCCCGCCCACCAGATGTTGACACACGGGTAATCACTTCGGCGGCTTCGGCGGGGGCCTCTGCTTCGGCAACAACGATATCTTCGTAGATCGCGGCCGCTTTGCGTTTTGGCGGGCGCGGGGTGGATACCAGTTTCACCGCCGGCCGCGCGGCTGATGCGGCAGTCACTGTTAGCGCAGGGGCAGCCGAAAGGGTTTCGATATCGGTTGGCACGCCGACGCTTGCCGCTATTTCCAACGCTTGGGCATCCAGCGACTCTGGTGGCGGCGGCGCGGCAGTGGCTTCGGCCAGTGCGCCTGCAATATCATCCGCCAACGATGCCACCACCACTTCGGCGGCACCGGATTGATCTTCGGGGCGCGCCATCGGGCGGGGTGAGGTTTTCACCGCCATCGCGATGCGCACCGTTTTGGCCGTGCCGCCTTCAACCTCTGGCAAGCCGTCGGTTTGATCATCGCTGCTGGCCACAAGTTCATCGTCGGCATTGGGGTATGCGGGCGTTTCGGGGGGCTGTTCGTTGGCATTTCTGGGGGCTTTGCGGAACCCCAGATCTAGCAGATCAGCCATTTTGGCATTGCGGTCAGCGGTGGATTTGCCGCCAAACACCGATGCGATAATCCGAACGCCGCCGCGTTCTGCGGATGCGGTCAGATTGAAGCCTGCAGGTTCGGTATAGCCGGTCTTGATGCCGTCAGCCCCTTTGTAGGCGTCAAGGAAACGGCGGTTGGTATTGGCCACTTCGGCCATGCCCGCATCGGTGCTGCGACGTGAGAAGATGTTGTAATATTGGGGGAAATCGTAAAACAGATGGCGGCCCAGCACCGACATATCCTTGGCGGTGGACAGATGCCCTTTGGCCGTCAACCCGTTTGCATTCTTGAAAGTGGTGTCTTTCATCCCGATCGCTTTGGCGGTTTTGGTCATGCGGGCGGCAAATTTTTCCTGTGTCCCGCCAATATGATCCCCGATCGCCGACGCCGCATCATTGGCCGATTTCACCGCTGCCGCGCGGATCAGATAGCGCAATTGAATTTTTTGCCCCGCTTTCAGCCCTAACCTGGATGGCGGCTGGGCGGCAGCGTTTTTCGACACCGTGATCATCGTATCAAGCGACAGATTGCCGCGTTCAATCTCTTCAAACGCGATGTATAGCGTCATCATCTTGGTCAAGGATGCCGGATGCAGCCGGGTTTCGGCGTTTTCCGAATACAGCGTCTCGCCGGTGCGGGCATCCATCACATAGGCCGCATAAGGAGCCGCTCGCGATTCATGGGGCCCCGAACAAGCTGCAATACACGTCAGTGCCGCCAGAAACACGAAATTTCGGACATACTGCCCCAAAAGGTGCGCTGTCTTTTTGCCCATACTGCCCACCTCGTGGCCCCTCTTTTGACGGGGGCATTTTCTGCGTAAGACAAGCTAACACGAGAGGCGATTCAAGAAAACCCCTTACTTTCAATAGGTTTGTCGGTTTTCTTCACGCTGTGTCTTGGCTGCCGACGCAACAATGCCAGAACTAGATATTGTGGTCAGTTGTTAGTTTTCCTACAAGATCGGACAAGTGCCCCAAATCTGGCAAGCTGTGAAATCTTAAGTTCCCGGTTGGTTCCTCGGCCAGTTCCAGTGCCCAAGTTATATCATGCGGAATGTGAACGCCCCAACCGCCAGCGGCAATAACGGGTAAAACATCGGATTTCAGCGAATTTCCCACCATCATGGATTGGTCAATTCTTGCGCCATGTCGGGCGAAGATAGTGTTGTAAACCGGGGCAGTTTTTTCCGACACAACCTCGACCCCATGGAACAGATCCCCCAAACCCGACTGCGCCAGCTTGCGTTCTTGATCCAATAAATCGCCCTTTGTAATCAATATGATGCGGTGGGTCTTGGCCAGTTCCGTCACTGCGTCATATGCGTGGGGCAAAAGATCAATCGGATGCGCCAACATCTCGCGCCCTGCGGCCATCAATTCGGCAATGACCCGTCCCGGAACGGCACCTTTGGTGATCTCCAATGCGGTTTCAATCATCGACAGCGTAAAGCCTTTGACGCCATAGCCGTAAATCCCCAAATTCCGCCCTTCAACCAAAAGCAACTGATCGTGCAGCACATCCGGCGGCACGTAATCAGACAGCAAATCGGCAAAGCGGTCTTGGGTGAGGCGAAAGAAAACCTCGTTGTGCCAAAGCGTGTCGTCGGCATCAAATCCAATGGTTGTTATCATTTTATACTCCGCTGCGTGCCATCTTGGGGGCTGGGCCTTTTCGAGGTGGCGAAAATCGCTATATTAGGATTATCAGAACGTAAGGGATCGAATCCCCCCGGAGGCGCTTCGCGTGATCTTTACACCACCTGTCATGTCGGACAAAGCCGCTGGTCCGCGTGATGAAACGTCAATCTTGACCAAGACCAAAACGCGCACCGAAAGGCCGCCGCTGTATAAGGTCATGCTTTTGAACGATGATTACACGCCGATGGAATTTGTCGTGCATGTGCTGGAACGGTTTTTTGGCCTGAACCATGCGCAGTCGTTTGAAATTATGCTGACGGTGCATAAAAAGGGGCTGGCGGTGGTGGGTGTGTTTTCGGTGGAAATAGCCGAAACGAAAGTGGCGCAAGTGATGGATTTTGCGCGCCGCCATCAGCATCCGTTGCAATGCACGATGGAAAAAGAATAGCTGCGTCGGCAGCCATTCGCGCGGTTCTTCCCCGATTGATCTGACAAAGGAGCAGGCGCAAGCCGCACCCTATGCGTTCTGCAAGATTTGAAATGGCGTTGAAAACGGGGGCAGTTGTGGTGCCGCCCTTGGGTGATATCGCGGTTTATCGGCCCGTAAAGGGGGATAATCTGTCAGACTTCCCCACGGCCCGCACGGTGGTTATCACCGGGTTCAAACCTGACCATGATCATTTCGCAGCGGCGGGGTATCGCATGGCAATAGACGGCGCGATTGGATTGGCCGTGGTTTGCCTGCCCCGCGCCAAGGCTGCGGCCCGCGCCATGATTGCGTCGGCTGCGGGCGCGGTTGGGCTGGGCGGGAAAATCATCGTGGATGGTCAGAAAACCGATGGCGTTGAATCGATCCTGCGCGATGTGGCCGCACTTGGCGTTGCGGTGGGCGAAGCGGTGTCGAAGGCGCATGGCAAACTGGCGGTGATCACCGCAGGCGCACAACTGGCGGCATGGGCGGCGTCGGCGCAAACTTTGCCGGATGGGTTTGTAACCATGCCGGGGGTGTTTTCGGCGGATGGGCCGGATCGCGGTTCGGCCCTGTTGGCGGCTGTATTGCCCGCCAAACTGCCCGGACGTGTGGCCGATCTGGGGGCAGGCTGGGGCTATCTTTCCCGCGCTATTCTGGCCCGTGACGGTGTAAAAGAGTTGGATGTGATCGAGGCTGACGCCGAGGCTTTGGACTGCGCCCGCCTGAACATAACCGATCCGCGGGCGCGGTTTCATTGGGCCGATGCCACCACGCATCGCCCGATAAAATTGTGGGATGCTGTGGTGATGAACCCGCCATTCCATGTCGCGCGCGCGGCTGACCCCAATCTGGGGTTGGCTTTTTTGACGGCAGCACAGCGCGGGCTTTTGCCAAGTGGCAAGCTTTGGCTGGTGGCAAATCGGCAGTTGCCCTATGTTGCGCATCTGCGCGCGCTGTTTAAGCAAGTCGATGATCTGGGTGGCGATACGGTGTTTCGGCTGATTTGCGCCTCGTATCCGATCCGTGCCCGCTGAAACGCTAAAGGAACGCAGATGTCTTTTTCCATCCAAGGCAAAACCGCCATTGTTACCGGGTCGGCCAATGGCATCGGTTTGGCGATTGCCCGGCATTTTCAGGACAAGGGCGCGAACGTGATGTTCGCCGATATTGATGAAGATCGACTAGAGGCGGAAGTGGGCGAAGAAGCCCGTGCCGAAGGGTCGGTTCGGATGTTCGCGGGCGATTTGTGCGAAAAGCTGACGATTGCAAACCTGCTGTCGGCCACGATGGATGCGTTTGGCCGGGTGGATATTTTGGTCAATGCGTCCCGCATGATGAAAATCTCTGATCCGTTGAAAGTGGGCGAGGACGCGGTCGAGGACTTGTTGAACCAAAATTTGTTTACCGCGCTGCGCCTTAGTCAGATGACCGCCAAGCGGATGATTTTGCAGGCTGAAAAGAATCCCGATCACTCTGGCCCGGTTGGCACAATCGTCAATTTGTCGTCGATCGCGGCAACGCGAACGCAGCCCTGTCTGCTGGGATATTCAATTGCTTGTGCCGCCGTGGATCAAATGACGCGGTCGATGGCGGTGGCTTTGGCCCCAAAAGGCATCCGGGTGAATGCGGTGGCAATCGGATCAGTTCTAAGCGGCAGTTTGCAAACCGCCCTGAAAGAGCACCCAGATTTTCGCAGTGCAATCGAACAAGGAACGCCCTTGGGCCGTGTGGCCCCGGGCACTGAGTTGGTCGATACCGTGCAATATCTTGCGTCTGATGCGTCGGCGTTTGTTACCGGGCAAATATTGACGGTCGATGGCGGGCGCAGTTTGATCGACGCAGTTGCGGCCCCTGCGCACTGATCATTCGGGAAAGTTCGCGCGACATTGCGCCACAGCGCCAACACTGGCCTTTGCCTGTTGATCGCGTTTTTGGCGCAAGCTTTTCAGCTTGGCGGCTTCGGCATTCAGATCAATCGCCACGGCTTGGCGTGTGGTTTCAGGCACATCTTCGAAACACAGTTTGGGTTCCGGCGTCGGGTTGGCGTCCGTTGCACGCGGCGTGCAATCCAGCCATTCAGGACTATATGTCGTCACAGTTTCAAAGGCATAGCCGCGCGCCAGATTGCTTTCAACGTCTTTGATCAATCGGTCAACCACGCCCATATCGCGCGTTGCGGCGCTGATGCATTGTTCTTGCGGGGTGCCGCAGGCAGCAAGTGGCAGAAAAATAAACAGCCATCTGAGTTTCATTTTTTGCGCCTGCCCCTAAGATAGCTGCACCATAGGCCCATTGTTGCGATCTGCCAAATTGCATCTTTGCCCATCCAGCGGATTGAGCGCGGCTTGGCCCGGTGCTAACACTTGGGAAATCCAACCAAAAGGCAGCGCATGACCGACGATTTCACCGACAAAAAGGCCCAGGCGGCAGCCTGGTTCAAATCGCTGCGCGCTGACATCGTTGCCGCTTTTGAACGGCTTGAGGCCAATTTTGGCACAGGAACGCCGGGTCAGTTCGAGGTAACCCCCACGACCCGCGCCGATGGCGGCGGTGGGGTGATGAGCGTGCTGCGGGGCGGGCGGGTGTTTGAAAAGGTTGGCGTGAACGTGTCCGAAGTGCATGGCGTGCTGGGCGAGCGGGCGCAAACGGCGATGGCCGCGCGCGGCGTTCCGGGCATGGCCGAAGACCCCCGGTTTTGGGCCAGCGGCATCTCGCTGGTGGCGCATATGGTCAACCCGCATGCGCCCGCAGTTCACATGAACACCCGGATGTTCTGGACACCGGGGGCATCGTGGTTTGGGGGCGGGTCAGACCTGAACCCTTGCATCGAATATGCGGAAGACACGGCGCATTTTCACGCCCAGATGCAGGTGGCGTGTGACCGCCACGACCCCGCCTATTACCCCAGGTTCAAAGCTTGGGCGGATGAGTATTTCTATATTCCGCACCGGGGCCGCGCGCGTGGCGTGGGCGGAATATTCTATGATGATCTGCACACCGGCGACTGGGCTGCAGATTTTGCGCTGACTATGGACGTTGGCCGCGCCTTCCTGCCGGCGTTCGTGCCCTTGGTTGAAAAGCGCATCGCCATACCGTTCACCGAAGCGGAGCGTGACATCCAGCTGATCAGCCGCGGGCTTTATGCCGAATATAACCTTGTCTATGACCGGGGCACCAAGTTTGGCTTGGAAACCGGGCATGATGCCAATGCCGTGTTGATGAGCCTGCCACCAATTGCCAAATGGACCTGACCGCTGTCGCAGCCTTTACGTTGACCGCCATAGCAATTGAACTGACCCCCGGGCCGAACATGGTTTGGCTGGCGATTGTGGCGGCGACGGACGGGCGGCGTGCGGGCATTGCGGCGGTGGCTGGAGTGGCGCTGGGGCTGACGGTTGCTGGCGTTGCTGCGGCCTATGGATTGGCCGCAGTGATTGCCGGATCGCCCCCGGCCTATCAGGTGTTGCGTTGGGCGGGTGTTGCCTATCTTTTGTGGTTGGCTTGGGATGGATGGCGCGGCGCGGATGAACCCGCAGAACGGGCAGAGCCCGGGGCGACCATGGCACGCTACTTTCAGCGCGGCTTGGTGACGAACCTTTTAAATCCCAAGGCATTTTTGTTTTATGTCGCAGTTCTGCCGGGATTTTTGCCGGTGCCCGTCACGCTGGCAAACACCCTTACACTGACGGCAATTTACGTGGCGGTGGCAACGGCCATTCATGCCATCATTGTCGCGCTGGCAGGATCTGCGCGGGAATGGCTTCGCAATACAGCGCGGGCCGTTCGTGTCAGGCGGGTGTTGTCGCTGACGCTGGTTGTGGTGGCGGTCTGGTTGATCTGGCAGACACGGTAACGGCGAAAGAACGTGATCGTATCGCAGGATGGCTTGGCGGCAGGACCAGCGCTACCGTCCTACGCCCCCCGCACCGTTTCAATCATCAGCGTCACGTTGTCGGGGTTGGCATCAGGCGTTATCCCGTGCCCCAAATTGAAAATATGCGGCCCACCCCGGAAGGCGTTCATCACGCGCAGGGTTTCGGCCACCAAAGCCGCCCCGCCGGTAACCATATGTTCGGGCGCAAGATTTCCCTGCACGCAGCCGGTTATCTGCACATTAGCCGCTGCCCAGTCGGGGCTGACGGAATTATCTATTGCCACGCAGTCGGCCCCGGTGGCGGCGGCAAAGCCGATGTATCCTTGGCCCGCCTCACGCGGGAAAGCGATGATCGGCAGGCCGGGATGTTTGGCCTTAAGGGCCGCGATGATACGGGCGGCAGGTTTGACGGCGAAGTCGGTGAAATCCTGGCCTTTCAGGGATCCGGCCCACGAATCGAACAGCTTGACCACTTCGGCCCCGGCCTGAACCTGCATGGAAAGATAGTCGATAGTGGCGTCGGTGATCACATCAATCAGCGCCGAAAACGTCGCGCGATCGGATGCCTTTAACGCATGGGCGCGGCCCTGATCTTTTGATCCTTGCCCTGCAATCATATAGGTGGCCACCGTCCAGGGCGCGCCGGCAAAGCCGATCAGCGTGGTTTCACGCGGCAGTTCCCGCGCCAATATCCGCACTGTTTCATAGATCGGCCCCAGCGTGTCATGGATGGCGTCTTTGGGTTTCAACGCCCGCACCTCGGCCATGGTCGAAATGGTTGACAACCGCGGGCCTTCGCCGGTTTCAAACCACAGATCGGCACCCAAGGCCTGCGGCAACAACAAGATATCGGCAAACAGAATGGCGGCATCAAAACCAAACCGCCGAATAGGTTGCAGGGTTACCTCGGCGGCCAGTTCGGAATTATAGCACAGCTTCAGGAAATCGCCCGCTTGCGCGCGGGTGGCCCGGTATTCCGGCAAATAGCGCCCCGCCTGACGCATCATCCAGATCGGGGGCGTGGGCAATACCTCGCCCGAAAGCGCGCGCAGGATGGTCTTTTTGGTCATGGCAGTCTCCCTTTGCGGAATGGGTCATATGGCGGGCGTGGCTTGTCAAGGGAAACCCTGCTTGACGCCAGTTGTCAGCCCAGAATGACACGTATATGTCTGGGGCGATGACATATTCCATGCCCAACCCCGCCGAACCCTTCAAGATCGGAACCCGCGGATCGCCGCTTGCCCTGTGGCAGGCGCATGAAACCCGGCGCTGTTTGATGGCGGCGTTTGACTTGCCCGAAGCGGCGTTTGAAATTGCCGTGATCAAGGTGATGGGCGACCAGATTTTGGACAAGGCGCTGAAAGACATTGGCGGCAAGGGCCTTTTTACCCGCGAGATCGAAGAGGCGCTGCTGGCGGGCAGTATCGACATCGCGGTGCATTCGATGAAGGATATGCCGACGCTGCAACCTGATGGCTTGCTGCTTGATTGCTATCTGCCGCGCGAAGATGTGCGTGATGGGTTTGTCTCACCCACCGTGGCCGGGCTGATGCAATTGCCGCAGGGCGCGGTCGTGGGGTCATCGTCTTTGCGCCGTCGCGCGCAACTGGCGCATCGCCGACCCGATCTGCATCTGGTGGAATTTCGCGGCAACGTGCAAACCCGGATGAAAAAACTGCAAGACGGCGTGGCGGTGGCGACGTTTCTGGCGATGGCGGGCCTGAACCGGTTGGGAATGGCGCATATGGCGCGTGGGGCGATTGCGGTGGATGAAATGCTGCCCGCCGTCGCGCAAGGGGCCATCGGGATTGAACGCCGCGTCGATGATCCGCGCGCCGAGGCGATGCTGGCGGCCATCCATCACGCCCCAACCGGGCACCGTTTGGCCGCTGAACGCGCGTTTTTGTTGCGGTTGGATGGATCGTGCCAAACCCCGATTGCCGGGCTTGCGGTGCTGGAAGGCGATCAGCTGTGGTTGCGAGGTGAGATTTTGCGCCCTGATGGATCAAAGGTGATCACAGGGGAATTGCGCGGTGCCGTTGGCGATGGGCCAGATTTGGGCCGTGAACTGGCAAGCGCGTTGCTGGGTCGCGCAGGGCCGGGATTTTTTGCCTAGACGGCCTTGGCAGGCATCAACCACGCGCGTTGATCTGCCAAATACAAGCTGACGGCCGCCGCCAAGGCCAAACTGGCCCCGATCACCGCAACCGTTATATAGCCGCCGATGGCCGTGCCAAACCCGAACGCCGCCGCTGCCAAAACATCCGCCACCAGCTTTTGCAACGCCAACATCGCGCCTGCCGTGCCCGGCCGCCCTGCAAGCATGTCTTGGTAATACAGGATCGGCAGGCTGATAATGGCTGTGCCCCCCACCCCCGCCACCAGCGTCATCGCCCAAATCCACGGCGTATCGCACAGCAGCGGCAACGCGATCAGGTGCAACACATAAAGCACAGTGCCATAGGCGATGGCATTGCTGCGCGACATCCGCGCCACCAACCGGGGCATCAGCAACAGGCACGGCACTTCCCAGCCCGCCACCAGACCGACATAAAGCGCGACATCGCCCGCATCACGCAAAGGGGATGCATCAAACACCAGCGAGATCAGCACAAAATACAGCACCCCCGCCGAACTGATCGCGCCCAACAACAGCAGTCGCAGCATGACATGCGGTTGGCCTATTTCTCGAAATGCTTGGCGCATGTTCAGCCCCGACGGCTGATCCGCCCACGCGGTGGCCCCATCGCGCGGCCAGCCATGCCAGATCAGGATCAACAGCCCCAACGCCGCCAATCCAGCCGAGAAATAGATCGACATCACATCAGCGCCGCCGCCAAAGGCAAAGGCCCAAAAGATCAGCATCGCCAGAAAACTGATCGACATTGCCGCGCGGATAGTGCCCAAAATGGCATCGCGGCTGGAATTATCGGCGGGGCTGGCAAGCCGTGCCAGCGCAAAGAATTGCCCGTAAAGGCTTGATGCAACGGGTAAAAGAATGCCGTGCGCCAGAATGAAGGTGATGGGCCCTGGCAACACCAGCATCATCGCAAGCGCCACCATGCTGCATAACGCCGCGATCAAGGCAATGCGGCGGCGCCTGCCGGACTGATCACCGGCAATGCCCATAAATACTGATGACGTCACCGCAACCGCGGAGGTCAAAACCATGACCAAAGCAAAGGCGGGTTCTGACAGCCCGATCTTTTCAATGCCAATCAGCGATTGATACGGATAAATTGACGCATTCAAAGCCCCTAACAACAACAATGCCACGCCAATCAGGCGCAGGGTAGGATGACCAAGCACAGGTGTCAGGGGATTCATTGTTGAACTTCCGCAAACGCCAAAAGCGTATGAGTCTGCTGGGTAGGTCGGCTGCCTGCGGAAGTCTACCCCCGGACACCGGATTTACGGCAAAACTTTGCCGGGGTTCATCACATTGCCCGGATCAAGGGCTGCCTTGATCGTGCGCATTACATCTAAGGCAACCGGGTCTTTGCGCCGCGCCATTGACGGCAGTTTTGACAGGCCAACCCCGTGTTCGGCAGAAAACGTGCCGCCCAATTGCTGCACCACATCTTCGATCGCGGTGACAACCGTATCGTGCAGCCCGAGCTGGGTTGGAAACACCGTGAAATGCAGATTGCCATCCCCCAGATGTGCCACACACATCTGATCACAGCCGGGGTCAATATTTGGTAAGCGTGCATTGATCAGATCGAAAAATGCGGCCATTTTGTCCAAGGGCAGGGCGATGTCGGTATCAATCGCGGGTTTGCGGGCATAAGTGATCTCTGCCGCCAGTTCCCGGCGTTCCCACATCGCGCGGCGTTGTTGATCAGACTGCGCGATTTCCGCGTCCAGCACTGTGCCATCCGCCATCATTGCGGCAAGGGTGTTTTCCAGTAGTGCCACGATTGGCACAGCGCCGGTTTCATCCGGCATCGAATCGCGTGGTGCCGTTACGCCAAGTTCGACCAGAATGTTCACCGCGTGATGCGGCGTGAAGGGCTGGCGAATATCGGGGCGGGCCGCAGCCAGTCTGCGCATATAGCTATCAGGCATATATTCAAACGCCTCTACTGCGCCACCCGATGCGTCTTGCAACTGGTTCAACAGCGTCAGGGCATCCGGCAAAGACCGCGCGGCCAGCGTGGCCGTGGCATAGGCGCGTGGGCGCGGCACCAATTTCATCACTGCGGCAGTGATCACGCCAAGCGTGCCTTCAGCCCCGATGAAAAGGTTTTTCAGATCATAACCGGAATTGTCTTTGTGCAGCTGGCTCATCAGGTTCAGGACGCGGCCATCGGCCAAAACCACCTCCAGCCCCAGACAAAGCGCGCGCGTGGATCCATAGCGCAGCACATTCGATCCGCCCGCATTGGTGGACAACACCCCGCCAATCATCGCCGATCCGCGCGCGCCAAACCACAGCGGGAAATATAGGCCTTCGGCCTGGGCGGCGTCATGCAGCGATGACAGGATCACGCCAGCCTCAACCACGACAATACGGGTTTCAGGGTGTATCTGACTGATTTTGTTCAATCTTTCCACCGACAGCATTAATCCGCCATTGGTCATCGCGCCGCCGGTAATGCCTGTGCGACCAGAAACCGGCACTACAGCAATGCCGTGCTTTGCGGCGATCCGGATCACTTGCGACACTTCGGCAGTGGTGGCTGGGCGGGCAACGGCGATCGGGTTGGCGGTGTAATGCGTTGTCCAGTCTTTGGCATAACGCGCCAGATCATCCCTCTGCGTCAGCACATGCGCTGCGCCAATTGCTGCGGTCAGATCAGAGATCAAGGTCATGTCGGAATCCACTGAAAAAAGCTTTCATTGTGCCACTTGCGCCAATAGTTCACGCACTTTTGGCCCCAAAGACTCAACCGCTACAGCCACTCCGGCGGCATTGGGGTGAATGCCATCGGCTTGCATCAGCGCCGGATCAAGCAACCGCGATGATTGATCTATCAAAGGAAAGAAGTAGTTATCCGCCAACAGATCCCCATGCTTCGCAGCCAGATCGCCATACATCGCATCAAAAGCCGCCTTGAAATCGGCCCCGTAATTCCCCGGAGCGCGCAGCGATACCAACAAAACCGGCAGATCTTTCGCCTCTGCCGCCACCAGTATCGCCTCAAGATTCCCGCGACTTTCCGCCGGATCAATACCGCGCAGCATATCGTTGCCACCCAGATTAACGATAAGGGCGTCAACATCGGGTGTCAGCGTCCAGTCGATGCGTGACGCGCCCCCGGCCGTGGTATCGCCCGAAACGCCTGCGTTGATCACCACAACATCTTGACCCGCCGCTGTCAGCCACGCCTGAAGTTGGGGCACAAAGCCGTCTTGTGGGGGCAGACCATAGCCTTGGGTCAGGCTGTCGCCAAAGGCCACCAAGGTGATCGGCTGGGCTAATAACGGGGAATTTAACAATAATATGAACGCACCTGCATTGCGGATGCCGCGCAACGACGCATATGTGAGTTTGGGCAGTTTAGAGAGCATGATGACGGATACCGTTCTGGCGTTGGATGATGTGTGGCTAAGTTTGGCAGGCAATGCCGGGTCTATCGACATATTGAAGGGAATTAGCCTGACTGTCACGCGCGGCGAGACTTTGGGGCTGGTGGGGCCGTCTGGTTCGGGCAAATCTTCGTTACTGATGCTGATGGGCGGGTTGGAACGCGCCAGCCGGGGCCGGGTGATGGCGCTGGGCAGCGATATGAGCGGGCTGGATGAGGACGGCCTTGCGCGATTCCGGCGCGGCAAGATGGGCGTGGTGTTTCAGTCGTTTCATCTGATTCCCACGATGACGGCGCTGGAAAACGTGGCGTTGCCGATGGAAATTGCGGGCGTCGCCGATGCCTTTGCGCGCGCGGAAGATGAGCTGGAGGCCGTTGGTCTGGCCGTGCGCCGTCACCATTATCCGTCGCAAATGTCGGGGGGGGAACAGCAACGCGTGGCTTTGGCCCGCGCCGCAGCCCCCCGTCCGGCCTTGTTGCTGGCGGATGAGCCGACTGGCAATCTGGACAGTGCCAATGGGGCTGCGATCATGGATTTGATCTTTGGGCTGCGGGATCGGCATGGCGCGACACTGGTTCTGGTCACCCATGCGCCGGAATTGGCGGCGCGGTGTGACCGGATCGTGCGGCTGGTGGATGGGCGGATTGACACCGGTGCCAGCCAATGAATTGGTCGCTGGCGGCGCGGATAGCCCGGCGCGAATTGCGCGGTGGATTGCGCGGCTTTGCCGTGTTTCTGGCCTGCCTTGCGTTGGGTGTGGCCGCGATTGCCGGCGTCGGCATGGTGCGCAGCGCTATTCAGGCGGGGTTAACCGATCAGGGTGCCGTTCTTTTGGGCGGCGATGCGCAGGTTGAATTTACCTACCGTTTTGCCACTATCGAAGAGCGCGCCTATATGGACAGTATCGCTGTGAAATCGTCAGAAATCGTCGATTTCCGGTCGATGGCAGTGGCGGGGGAGGCGCGTGTTTTGACGCAAGTTAAGGCAGTCGATGCCGCCTATCCGCTGCTGGGATCGGTGCAGTTGCAAGATGATGTGCCACTGGCCACGGCGTTTGCGGGTGCAGACGATTTGCCCGGAGCGGTGATGGACGGGGTGCTGGCCGATCAGATGGGGCTGGCGGTAGGTGACAAGTTCAGCTTGGGTAATCAGCAGTTTACCTTGGGCGCACGGTTGCTGCGCGAACCCGATTCCGCGACAGGCGGCTTTGCCTTGGCGCCGCGCACGATGGTGCTGACGGCTGATCTGAAATCCGCAGGGCTGCTGGAACCCGGCACATTGTTTGACAGCTCTTACCGGATGATCCTGCCTGCGGGCCGCGATCTGGCGGCACTGGAAGCAGCGACCAAAGCCAAACTGCCGGACAGCGGTTTGCGCTGGAGCGATAGTCGCCAGGCGGCCCCCGGCGTAGAGCGGTTCGTTGACCGCATCGGCGCGTTTCTGGTGTTGGTGGGGTTGGCGGGGCTTGCCGTCGGCGGGGTAGGCGTGGCGGCGGCGGTGCGGTCATACCTTGAAGCCAAGATTTCCACGATCGCCACTTTGCGCACGTTAGGCGCGGATGGTGGGTTAATTTTTACCGCCTATCTTTTGCAAATTGGCCTGCTGGTGGGCGTTGGTGTTGTGCTTGGGCTGGCGTTAGGTGTGGGGGTGCCGCTGCTATTGTCGGGCACGATTCAGGCCGCTTTGCCATTCCCCGCGCAGATCGCGTTTTATCCGAAGCCGGTGATCGAGGCCGCGTTTTACGGGGTGGTGTCAGCGTTTTTGTTCGCACTGTGGCCCTTGGCGCGCAGCGAACAAGTGCGGGCAGCGGCACTGTATCGGGGCGGCTTGGCGGGTGGCTGGCCACGGATGCGGTATCTGGCGTTGATGCTGATGCTGGCCGTTATTCTGATCGGCGGATCGGCGTGGTTGTCTGGCACGGCGCGGCTGGCTTTTGGCACGGCGGGCGGCGTTATTGCATCTTTGATCATCTTGGGACTGGCGTCCTGGGGGTTGGCTTGGGTCGCGCGGCGGGTTGCACGCAGCAAGATGTTGAAGGGTCGGGTTGCCACGCGAATGGCATTGGCGTCGATTGGTGCGCCACGGGCGGAAACCATGCAAGTTGTGCTGGCATTGGGCTTGGGGCTAACGGTTTTGGCAGCGGTCGGGCAGATCGACAGCAATCTGCGGTCGGCGATAGAGCGTGATCTGCCAACCCGCGCGCCCGCCTATTTCTTTGTTGATATTCAACCGGACCAGATCGACGGGTTTCGCGCGAAACTGGCGGCAAATCCGGGCGTGTCCAAGGTGGAAGCCGCGCCTATGTTGCGCGGGGTGATCACGTTGATCAACGGCGTGGATGCGCGCACCGCAGCGGGCGATCATTGGGTTGTGCAGGGCGACCGGGGCGTCAGTTATGCTGACGCGCTGCCCGCCGGCACCAAGGTAACGGCCGGGACCTGGTGGGCCACAGACTATTCCGGGCCGCCGCAGATATCCTTTGCCGCTGAAGAGGCCGCCGAGATCGGGCTAAAGCTGGGCGATACGATGACAGTCAACATTCTGGGCCGTCAGATCGAAGCTGAAGTGACCAGTTTTCGCGAGGTCGATTTTTCCAACGCAGGCATGGGGTTTGTCATGACGATGAACAAAAATGCACTGGCAGGGGCACCGCATTCCTTTATTTCAACGGTTTATGCCGAAGTTGACGCCGAAGCGGCTGTGTTGCGCGATATATCAAAGGCCTATCCGAATGTGACTGCCATCGGGGTGAAAGCTGCGATTGGCCGGGTGACCGAGGCGTTAGGCGCGATTGCCCAAGCCACCACAATGGCTGCAATGGCCACGCTGATCACCGGGTTTGTTGTGCTGATCGGGGCTGCGGCGTCGGGCGAACGCGCGCGGGTTTATGAGGCGGCGGTGCTGAAAGTAATTGGCGCGTCACGCGGGCGGATATTGGCCAGTTTTGCGCTGCGATCGGTGTTGATGGGGGCCGCTGCAGGATTGGTTGCGATTGTGGCAGGTGCGATCGCCGGTTGGGCGGTGCTGACCTTCGTGATGGAGTCAGACTATGCGTTTGAGCCGGTTTCAGCCTTGGCAATCGTGCTGGGCGGGATAGTGGCGACGCTGCTGGCGGGATTGGTATTCGTATTGCGGCCCTTGTCAGTGCGGCCCGCGCAGGTGCTGCGGTCACAAGAGTGATTTGCCGTCGCTGCGGTGGTTTCGCGGCGCGGGATAGTTTGATAGGTATGGCCCAAGTGCAGGGGCAAATATGCTGGAAATCTTTGAACGGCTGATCGGGTTTGACACCGTCAGCAGCAATCCAAACATCGGGTTGATGGACTATGTGGCCGATCTGCTTGCACGTGCAGGGATAGAACCCGTGCTGATCTGCGACAGCAGCGGGGGCAAAGCCAATCTTTACGCCAGCGTGGGTCCGGCGGGTGTCGGCGGGGTCATGCTGTCGGGTCATACCGATGTGGTGCCGTTAGAAGGGCAGGATTGGACGGTGCCCGCGTTCGCGCTGACCGCCCAAGACGGGCGGTATTACGGGCGCGGGGCGGCGGATATGAAGGGATTTGTGGCCTGTGCGATTGCTGCAATGCTGGACGCTGGCCGCCGCCCATTGAAAGTGCCGCTGCATCTGGCGCTGTCTTATGACGAGGAAATCGGCTGCATGGGCGTGGGCAGCCTGATTGATATGCTGGCGCTGGCC
>JANNAT010000017.1:0-37562 GCA_031384605.1 Cypionkella sp. | reverse complement strand
CGCGCGGTGTAACTGGCCGCCTCACCCACCTTTAACGTGCCAGCCGCAGACGGCGGCGTGCCTGTGCTGGATGCAAAGGCCACGTTTACCGGGCCAACATCCGGCCCGCCGTTGCGCGTCAAGGTATCAACCACCGCCACACCCGACAGGGTAACGTTACCCCGGTTCGTGGCGGTGATGGTAAACACCGCTTCTTCACCTGCAAGGGACCCTGCAGAAACCAGCGTCTTGATCACCTCTAGCGCAGGCGCGGGCGCGATCACCACAACCGTTGGATCATCGGTGATATTGCCGTCGGTGCCGTCGCCATCGGTCGACACATCGCGCACGATTTCGCCCGAAGGCCCATTGCCTGTGACGGTTGCCGAATTTTCAAAGCCACCCGCATCTATATCGGCTTGGGTCAAGGTGTAGGTCACTGTCCATTCGGCTTGCGCACCGGGGATCAGCGTTGTGCCACCGGATATCTGCACAGGCGTCAGATCAAAGATCGCCCCATCAGCCCGGCGCAATGTGTCTGCAACGGCGATATCCGTGATTGTGCTGTTACCTGTATTCACTGCCGTAATGCTGAATGTTACGGTGTCATCAGCCGCAGTCCCCGTTTGCGTCAGAACCGTTTTGGTGGCGGTCAGGGCAGGGGTGCGGGCAATTTCAAACACCGTCGGATCGTCGATGGTGTTGCCATCGGTGTCATCGCCGTTATCAGCCGTATCCGACACCCCAGCGCCATTCGGCCCGGTGGCATTCACCACAACCGAGTTGGATATCCCGCCTGCATCAATATCATCCTGGGTCAGGGTGTGGATCGCGGCGAAGGTCCAGACCTCGGCCAGGTCCAGAAAATCATCACCGTCCGTATCGCCTGATATCCGGGCAAATGGCGCATCAAGGGCGGTTGCGGCGTTGTTCAGCCGAGTCATGGTATCCACGGGCGTGGCCACTGTCAGCGACACATTTCCAGTATTGCGCACCACAACCTGATACCGCACGGCGCTGCCCAAGGCCGACCCCGATGGCAACACCAGCTTTACCGCTTCAAGTCCCGGCACGCGCGCGGGGCCAGCGGTAACCAAAGTGGCGGTATCAGCGACATTTGTGCCAAACGGATCATCGCCGGTGACAGTTGCCGTGTTGGTGATAGACCCTGCATCAACGTTCGCTTGGGTAACCGGAAGGCTGAACGCACAAGACGCGTTGCGCACCCCCGGTGCCAATGTGGGGATTACACAGCGGAACGAAGGGACCATCGGATCGGTAACCACAATATTTGCCATGGTCATATTTCCGGTATTCGTCACTGCCAACTGATAGGTCAGATTGCTGCCAACCGCGCCAAACGGCGTGGGCGTTGCGGTTTTCACCAGATCAAAGGCAGGCGCAGGCGTTGGCATCTGCGTGGTTTCGGTTGCCGTATCACCGACCGGGCCACCCTGCGGATTGATCCCCGCAACAGCGGCCGAGTTCACCAATGTGCCACGATCAACATCGGCTTGGGTCACAGTGACAGTGCCTTCGCACGACAGAACCTGACCGCGCAGCAAGACACCCGTAGCGCAGACAAATGCTGGCAGTTTCGGGTCTGAAATTTCAATATTGCGCAGGGTTTGGTTGCCGCTGTTGGTGGCGACCAAAGTATAAGTGACAACTTGCCCCACCGTTGCCACCGGATTGGGCCGCGATGTTTTTGTCAGGGTCAGTTCAGGCAGCAAAGTGGCTGCGACATCTACAGTGGCCAGTTCTGTAACTACCACGCCAGATCCGGCCCCAAAGATGGTGCGCGCAAATGCCTGATTGATGATCCGCCCGGCATCAAGATCGGCTTGGCTTACGACATGCGTCGCGGTGCAGGTCACAAATTCACCCGCCGTCAGGTCAGGATTAACCCCGGTTGGCGTAAAACAGGCAATCGAGCCCAAACGGTCATCTATCACGGCAATCGGGGCTGCAAAGGCGCGCGTGCCGTTGTTGGTGATGCGGTAAGTATAGCCAACCGTATCGCCAATCTCGTCAAACGCCGCCCCTGCATCTGCTTCTTTCGAAATCGCCAACAAAGGCACACCCGCGTCCGGGATCGTTTCAGTCACCAAGGGGCTAACAGTGGTGCCATCCGTCGCGGTTGCAAGGTTGGTCACGGACCCGATATCAACATCGGCGGCAGTCACCGTATAGCTGCCAGCGCAAGCCAAGACCCCCGCCGGAGGCAATCCGCCAACTGGCAGCGCCGGACAAAGGATTGCCGATGTCGCAATCCGATTGTCGGAAATCGTGATCGGCGCAGTCAGCGTGATGTTGCCGCTGTTTGTGACGGTGTAGCTGTACTCAACCACTGCCCCGGTAAAAAAGTCTGTTGCCGCTACCGGCTCTGCCAGTTTAACCACTGTCATCGCTGGCAATTGCTGTGCAGGCACAACGCGGGTTGCGGGCGCAGACTCGGTCAGCCCTGCACTTGCCGTGGCCACGTTGGTAACCTGACCCTTATCAAGATCAGACTGCTTTACCGTATATGACCCGGTGCAAAGCAGTGTTGCCCCCGGTGCCAATGGCGGGGCGGCACAGCTTACGGCGCCACCGGCAGCCGTGATCAGCGGATCAGCCACCGTGATGGGCGCAGTGATAGTCACATTGCCAGAATTGGTCGCGGCAAATTCAAAGGTCAGAACTTGGCCAACCGCGTTAAACGTTGGCCCTGACCCGGTGGCCAAACGTTTAACCATGGCCAGGGATGGGGCCGCTGTGATCGGCAGGGCGGTTGCGTCATTTGTGGTGTTGCCATCTGAATCATTGCCGTTGTCGGTAACGTCAGTGACGGGCCCACCCAAAGGCGGCGTGCCCGTGACCGTGGCCGTGTTTGCAATGCCGCCGGCATCAATGTCATCCTGAACCAGCAGATAAGTGGCCGAATAGCTGGCCACTTCGCCGGGTTTCAACACGCCCAAACCCGACCCCGCGCTGGCCCCGGTAAAGGTTGGCCCTGTTGCCAACGTCAACACCGCGCCACCCGCGCGTGTCAGCGTATCGCTGGCCACTGCCACGGACGTCAACGTAACATTGCCGGTATTGGTGGCTGTGATCAGGAATTCGACAGTGCTGCCCAATGTCACAGGGCCCGCTGCGATTGTCTTTTCGCCCGTGATTCCGGGGCTGGCCGGAATTTGCACCAGCGTCGGATCATCAAGGCCCCCCGGAAGACCATCATCCGACAAATCGCGCACTGGGGCACCCGATGGCGCGGTTGCAGTGGCTTCTATCTGGTTTGACACGCCGCCTGCATCAATATCGGCCTGAATCAGGGTATAGCTGGCGGTATAGGTCCAAACCTCGCCCACCTCGATCGCGCCGATGACACCGCCATCTCCCGTCGTTTTAATTGGCCCGGTCGCCAGTGCCAAAACCGTGCCATCGGTTCGGCGCAGCCGGTCTACAAGTGCCACCGTGGTCAGTGTAACATTGCCGGTGTTTGCCAAAGTGATGGTGAAATTCAGAACATCGCCTGCCACGGGGGGCGAAGACAGTGTTGAGCGATCAACCAGCTTTACCGCCGTAAGTGCGGGCGCGGCCGTGGCCATCGGCACCGATACAGTCGTATCATCAACAGGCGGTGTCGTTCCTGCCGGCCCTGTGGCACCAACAGTCGCGGTGTTCGACAGCGGCGCACCGGCATCAACATCGGCTTGGGTTACAGTATAGCGCGCGGTGAACGTCACCTCGTCGCCGGGGCCAAGCCTGTCCCAGATGCCATCAGCCGCCGCATCGGTGGAATTGCCCTGTTCGCCCAGATCGGTTTTCAGTGCATCGCCCGCGATTGCCAGCGCGGCGGTTCCCGCGGCACTGGTATGTTGATCTGCTACCGTAACAGCGCTCAGCGTCGTGTTGCCGCTGTTGCGCGCGGTATAGGTATAGGTGATCACATCGCCCAGTTTCGCACCCGCCGCAATCGACGGCACTTTGATCAGCTCGATCGCTGGCAATGGCGTGATCGCTATCGTCACGCTGTCTGTCGCAGGCGTCGTCACCTGATCCGACACGACGCTTGCAATGTTGGTAACACCACCGCCGTCAACATCGGCTTGGGTGACAGAATAGATGCCCGAACAACTGACACTTGCCAAAGGCGCAAGTCCTGCAGGGGGCAGCGGATCACAAGTGACGTTTGCGATCTTATCATCCGTAACGCGCGGTGCAGCAGTAAGGGTAATATTGCCCCGGTTGGTGACGACATAGGTGAACGTAATCTGATCGCCATAGGCTGCAGCGGTGGCTACGTTCGACGATTTCTCCATGCCAAAGGCGGGGGCCTGATCAGGCCCTTTGACAAACACATCGCCCGTATCGGTAACAGGCAAAGCCCCCGGATTGGCGGGCTGTGCGGTAGCGCTTGCCACGTTGGTAAAGCCGCCCGTCGCAGGGGCAGTGCCAAAGGCTGCATCCATATCGGCTTGGGTCGTAGTGTAGGTAAACCGGCACGTCGCATCCGTGGCATCGGGTGCCAGCGTGGCAATCGCACAAGTGCCGGATACGCGGTTGTCGATGACATTGATCGCATTCAGCGTGGTATTGCCGGTGTTTTTCACGGTTATCGCAAAGGTAAGCCCTTGGCCCGGTGCCGTAAACGCCGCAGCTGTGCCCGGATCGGGCAACAGGGCTTTGACAACATCAACACTGGACGCGGCTGGAACTAAGGGATGCACATCGGTGCCGGTTGCCGTCACAGGCGCGCCTTGCGGGTCGTTGCCCGCTGCCGTTGCGGTGTTGGTCAGCACTTGGGCATTTATGTTTGCTTGGGTGACTGTGTAATTGCCAAGGCAAGTGACGACATCCCTAGGTGCCATGATCAGGTTTGCCGCGACAGGATTGCCTAAAAGCGTGCAGGCCAAACTGGCAATCGCCGGATCCGTCACGCCAACGCCGCTGATGGTCTGGTTGCCGGTGTTTGTCACCACAATCCGGTATCCCAAGACATCCCTCAAAGCCGCAGGGGAAGGCCCGGTTGCCACGTCTTTCACGACTGACAGTTCAGGATCTGGAACGGATGGCACCACTTTGGTGGCCACCGGTGACGTGACGGTAATCTCGTTCGAAGTCCCCGGCGCAAAGATCGATGCTGCACTGGCTTCGTTCACGACTTCTTCGGCGTCCAGATCGGCTTGGGTCACCAGATATGTCGCCTGACAAGAAACGGATGCGCCGACACTAAATATGCCTGCCGTCCCGGGTCTACAAGTAAAAGCGGCCGCCAGTTTATTATCGCTGATCGTAATATCTTCGGAAAATCCGACCCGACCGGCGTTTGTCACAGTATAGCGATAGGTCACCACATCGCCCACAGCGGCAAACGTCACGTTGGCCGGAACCGACTCCTTGACCACCGACAACACCGGGGTCGCACCGACCGGATAAATCGCACTATCGCTGGGCGATGTAACTGGTGCGCCGTTAAATGTGCCGCTGGCAGCGGCCACGTTGGTGGTAGCCCCTTGGGCAATATCGCCGGGTATCAATAGGTAATTCGCTGTGCAATTCAGCGTGTTGCCCGGCAACAATCCCCCAACGGGTGTTGGGTCACAGGCCACCGTCGTGATGCTGTCGGCAACGCTGATCGGGCCTTGGATCGTCACATTGCCGTTGTTGGTGACAACAAAGCTGTAATCCAACCGCGAGCCTTCGTCGAAAGTATCCGGTGTCGCCCCAAGCAGAGTTTTGTCGAACGCCAGAGATGGGTTTTGCACGGCCGTAATCGTCACACTGTCGGACGGCGAAGCCACAGGTGCCCCGCCAAAACTGCCACTGGCAACACCCAGATTGGTGACGGAACCCGCATTCAGATCGGCCTGCGTGGCGATCCAGTCCTGCTCACAAGTCACCGATGCGGCGGGGGCCAGACTGGTTGCGGAACAGATCAGCGACCCTGCGATCTTATTGTCGGCAATCGTTACTGGCCCTGCAATTGTGACGTTGCCGGTGTTCGCTACCACATACTCAAACGTCACGACGTCGTTCACCGCAGCATAAGACGTGGCCGAACCGACCTTGATGCGTTTTTCCATCGTCAACGCCGGGCTGCGCGTGGCCGATGCCGTCACGTCAGACGCCGGCGTTGTTACCAGAACACTCGTCGGCCCGCCGGGAACAGAAGGGACAACCGGTTGCGTCACGCTGGCAGAGGCAGAGTTCAGCACCGATCCGCGATCAACGTCGGCTTGGGTGACCGTATAGGTCGCAGCACAGATCCGCGTCGCTGCGGGGGCCAAGGTGCCAGTCGGGCAAATTACCACGCCCCCCGCGCCGGTAACCAAAGCGTCGGCAATGGTGATCGGCGCGGTCAGACTGATGTTGCCAGTATTGGTCAGCAAAAGATCGAAGGCCAGAACTTGCCCCGGTGTGGTAAAGGGCGCAGTTGATCCCGTGGCCAGTGTTTTGACCAAAGTCAGGCTGGGCACATTTGGAAAATTCAGAACCGTCGGGTCATCGGTTGTGTTGCCATCAGTGTTATCGCCGTCGTCAGAGCGATCCGAAATTGTGGCATTCGCCGGGTTTCTCGCGGTGACCAAAGCCGTATTGCTGATCCCACCCGCATCTATATCGGCCTGCACCAAGGTGTAGCTGCCGATATAGGTCCAGACCTCACCAACCTCCAGATCGCCTGCCACACCTGCATCGCCCGCTGTCAAAACCGGGGTCAGCGCCAAAACGGTGCCATCGCGGCGCGTGAACGTATCTGCCAGCACCACCTGTTTCAGCGTAACGTTGCCGGTATTGGCTGTGGTGATGTTAAATGGCACAATATCGCCCGCCCGGGGCGGTGTTGACAGGCCTGCCGTATTGGCCGTTTTGACAACCTTCATAGATGAAACGCGGCTAAGAGTTGTGGCCGTCGGGTCACTTGCGCCAACGCCGTCGTTATCAGACGTGTCAATGACAGGATTATTCAAAAGATCGGTTGTCCGAACCAGCACCGAGTTTGACATCCGACCGGTATCAACAGCCACCTGCGTAAGGGTATAGCTGGCAGTATAGGTCCAGGTTTCGCTGACTTGCAAAAGCCCGTCCCCGTTATCACCACTTACCAAAGTAAGCGTCGGGGACGCCAAAAATTCGCCCAATCCATCTTGCAATGTATCCAGGGTAATCGGGGTTCTAAGCGTAAGGTTGCCGGTATTTGCAACCCTTACCGTATAGACGATCACATTCCCTGCCACAGGCGGCGTGGAAAGACCTGATACATTTGCGGTTTTGATCGTCGTCATCGACGGCACCCGCGCAAGTGCGGTTACCGTGGGGGCATTGTCACCAGCCGTTGCACCACTTGGATCGCTTCTATCAATGCCTGCAGGATCTTTGGCCGTTACTGTCGCTTGGTTGGTGACGGCACCCGCCTCAATATCCGCTTGCGTCAGCGCGTAAACCACGCGGTAAGTGGCAGTTCCGCCCACAGCCAAATCAATGATCGCAGCGTTGCCACCCAGATTTACGCCACCAGATATCCGTAACGGAACAGGTAATGTGCCCGTGCCGGTAAATCCGGTTTCAACCAGCCCCACATCAAACAGCGTTACGTTGCCCGGGTTGGTAACAGTGTAGGTATAGGTAATTGTATCGCCTGCATCGGCACGCGCGTTGCTGCCAAAGGCCGGCACGGCGGCCTTGGCCACGGCAATCCGTGCATTGGCAGCAAGGGCAGTAACGGTCGGATCACTTGCACCGACACCATTATCATCGGATGTATCGGTGACCGGCGTATTGAACGGATCCTTGGCCGCCGCTGCCACCTGATTTGAAACGCCTCCCGCGTTGATTGCCTGCTGGTTCAAGGTAAAGCTGGCGGAATAAGTCCAGGTTTCGGTGACATCCAGCTTGGCATCATTGTCAGTATCGCCGCTGGCCAAAACCGGCACGGGTTTGGGCGACAGGGCCACGCCTATGGCATCGACAAATGTGTCGGTCAGAACAACCGTGTTCAGCGTGACGTTGCCGGCATTCCGCACAGTGATTGTATAGGCAATCCGGTTGCCCACCACAGGCGGGGTCGCCAGACCTGCGGTGTTCGCCGCCTTGATCACCACCATTGCAGGTGCCGCTGTGGCGACAGGAACCGTTACGGTTTGGGTATCCGCGGGCGGCGAGGTGCCCGACGGGCTGCCCGATGTCACAGACACAGTATTCGCCAACGCCGCACCCGCATCAACATCGGCCTGAGTGACGGTATACGCCGCACTAAACGAAACCGTATCGCCGGGGCCAAGCGCCGACCATATCCCAGCGCCCGCAACGTCAGTGCTGTTTCCAAGCACGCCTTGATCGGTAACCAGCGTATCGCCACCAATGGCCAACGCCGCTGTGCCTGCCGCACTGGTGTGATTATCGGCCAAGGTGATCGCGGTCAGTGATACATTCCCGGTGTTGGTCACGCGGTAAGCATAGGTAATCACATCGCCAACTTTGGCATTGGTCAGAATGGACGGCGTTTTTACAATATCAATTCCCGGGGTGCGAATGCCATCGACGGTTACGGTAACATTCGGCGATGGGCTGGCTTCGGTCGATGACACGTTTGCAATATTGGTAACTGTGCCTGCATCAACGTCCGCTTGGGTGACGGTGTACGTCGCGGCGCAGTTCACAAACCCACCCGGTGCCAGCCCCAAAGCCGGTATCGGATCACAAACAACAGTCGGTATCTTGTTATCAGATACTGTTGGCTGCACCAAAAGCGTTACGTTTCCAATATTTGCGACCACGTAGCGATAGGTCAATATGTCGCCGACAGCGTCAAAATCAGCCGTCAGCGCCTCTTTGATCAGTGACAGGGTTGGCTGTTGTGCAGGCCCTTTGGCAAAAACATCGCCCTGATCGGTAACTGTAGGCGCACCGGGATTGGCGGGCTGGGCCACGGCGGTGGCCGTGTTGACAAAGCCTGCATAGAAATTGGGCGCAGTGCCAAATTGCCGGTCCAGATCGCTTTGCTTGACCACGTAGGTATAGGCACAACTGCTGTCACTTGCGCCGGGCACCAGAGGACCCACCGCGCAAGGACCGGGCACCAGATCATCGGTCACTTGGGTGGATGTCAGGGTGATGTTGCCAGTGTTGCGCACCGTTACCACAAAAGCCACGGCCTGACCCAAAATTGAAAAGGCATCATCGGGGCCGGGCGCTGGTGTGATGACCTTGGTCACTTCAAGCGACGGCGCCGCCGGTGCCAAGGGGTGGATCACGGTATCCGTGCCAGTGACCGTCGCACCTTGCGGGTTTGATCCGCGCGCTGTGGCGGTATTGGTCAACACTTGGGCGTCGATATCGGATTGTTTGACCGTATAGCTGGCCGTGCAATCCAGCACGCCTAAGGGGGCAAGCACCACATTAGCTGGCGCGGGTGATCCGCCAACAGTGCAGACCAACGGCCCGACTTTGGCATCAGCCACCGAAACACCGCTGATGGTTTGGTTGCCAGTGTTTGTCGTGGTGATGCGGTAGGTCAGAACACTGCCTGCCAACGCAGGGCTTGCCCCGGTTGCCATGACTTTATCAACTGTCAGCGCGGGCGTCGTCACCGCCAGAATTGTCGCCGCAGCATTTGGCGAAACCACGTTTGTTGGTGTTCCAAGCGGGCTGAAGATGGTATTTGCAGTGGCGTTGTTGGTCACAAATCCACGGTCAACATCGGCCTGAACAACCGTATAGTTCAGGGTGCAGGTATGGGTCGCCCCGTTACCAGCACCGGGGGGCGACGCAGACGCAAATGGCCCCAAACTGGCAGCACGACACAGTTGCGGGCCACTGAATTTATCGTCCGACACAAAGATATTGCCGCTTAACCCGACGTTACCCGAATTCTTGACGGTATAGCTGTAAACCACCAAGTCGCCAACGCCATCAAACGATGATCCGGGTGCCGCAGCTTTGGTCAAGGCCAATGCAGGTTGACGATCTACCGGATAAATTGCGTCATCAGAAGGTGACTTGACCGGCAACGCATTGAACGACCCTGTTGCAAACACAACGTTCGTTGCTGCCCCCAGATCCAGATCATTTACCGTCACGGTATGCGTGGCCGTGCAGGCCAACGTCGCATTCGGGGCCAGTTTGAATCCCGACGCCTGTGCAGGGCAAACTGGATTGGTCAAGCTGTCGGTCAGCGCAATCGGACCATCAATCGACACGTTGCCATTGTTGGTAACGTCGATTGTATAGGAAAGGACGTCGCCCGCGTTAAACGCCGCGCCTCCGCTATTAGAAACAAAGGTTTTCACCGTGATCAGGCTGGGTCTTTGCACCGCCGTTACAGTCGCGCTGTCGGGCGCGGAATTTCGCGGCGTGCCGCCGAACACGGTCGTGGCCACGCCGATATTGGTCACTGATCCTGCATCCAGCGCCGCCTGATCGGCGGTCCAGACCTGTTCGCAGGTTGCCGATGCGCCGGGGGCCAACCCCAACGGCGCACAGGTCAAAGTGCCGGGGATTTTATCATCGGCAATGGTTACCGGGGCCGTGGTGGTAACGTTGCCGGTATTTGTCACGACATATTCGAACGTCACCGAAGTAAACACGCCATTGGTCGCCGAATACGACGAAACAGAGCTGGCCTTAACCCGCTTGTCCAGACTTAACGCCGGCAATTGCGACGCGGAAACGGTTTCGTTCACCGGGGCCGAGGTGACAGTTGTGAACGACGGATCGCCCGGATTTACCGGAACAACCGGCTGCGAAATACTGGCAGTCGCAGTGTTTGTGACGGACCCTGCGTTCAGATCGGCTTGGGTCACCCGATAGGTTCCGGTGCAGGTGATCGTGGCCAAGGGGGCCAAACCAGCGGGTGGCAAAGCCGGGCAAGTAACGGCCGCAATTTTGTTATCGGCAACCGTGATCGGTGCGGTTAGCGTGATATTTCCGGTGTTTTGAACGGTATAGGTATAATCAACCGCCTGCCCCACAGCGGTAAACGGCACGGACGTGCTGTCTTTGACCACTGAAAGCGCCGGGATTTGTGCTGGTCCGATCAAGGTAACCTGCGCCTCGGCGGTTACTGGTATCGCCCCGATCAAACTGCTTCCCGTAACTTTGGCGACGTTAGTATAAGCCCCGGCATCAACATCGGCTTGGGTGATTGTCTTGGTGGCACTCAGTGGACCCGGCGGCGTAGCACAACTGCTGGTGCTGGCCCCCGGTGCCAGATTGGCAACCAGACAGTCAAATCCAAGGGCAGTATCTTGCACCCGCAAACTGCTTAAGGTGACGTTGCCGGTGTTGGTGACACTAAAATCATAGGTCTTGGTCGTGCCGACTGCACCGTATGTCGTGCCGGTTGTTGTCTTGGTGATCGCGGCCTTTGGCGCGCGGGTTAGCCCGTTCACGACAGCCGTTACCGTCTTTGGCGCGGGGGCCGTCACGCCCGCAGGCGCGCTTGCTGTGGCATTGGCGGTGTTGGTGATGCTGCCGGCATCTACGTCAGCTTGGGTTACGGTATAGCTGCCTGTGCAGGTGTTGTTGGTTAAACCGGGCTCAAGCGACGCAACTGTGCAAGACAGATCGGGATTAAAGAACGCATCCGTAATCACCACATTGGTCAAAGTGGTGTTGCCGGTGTTGCGCGCCGCCAGCGTGAACGTCACCACATTGCCCGCTGCGGTAAACCCGCTGCTGGCCGTTTTTGTGAAAACGTAAGTGGCGGTCCGCGCAGGCCCCGTCACTGTGCGCGTGCTGGTCAGCGTCGCGAAATCGGCGCTGGCCGCCGAGGCAAGGTTAACCACATTGCCCCGGTTCAGATCGGCCTGGGTCACGCGATACGTCAACTGGCACAGGCTGTTGGTTACGCCCGGCGCAAGCGTTGGGATGGCACAGGTATAGGTTGGATCAAGCGCATCGGTTACCGTGATACCGTTCAGGGTGCGCGTGCCGATGTTGGCAACCGCCATTGTGTAGACAATGGTATCGCCAACGGCGGTAAAGGTCGTGCGATTGGCGGTTTTGGTCAGCGTTGCGCCTTTGGTTGAATTGGCAGGGTTGATCGCCACCGTCGCACTTGCAGTGTCATTCGCCGTGCCACCCTGCGCGGTTCGCCCTTGGCCCGTGGCTGTGTTATTGATCACACCCGCATCCACATTCGCTTGGGTAACGGTATAGTTGCCAGTGCAGGTAACGGGTGTCGGACCCGGTGGAATGCTGGCGAATGTACACGACAGCGCCGGGATTTTTGGATCAGTGATTACAACATTGGTCAACGTCACGTTGCCGGTGTTTCTGGCCCCGAAGGTAAAAGTGACTGTCGATCCAACTGTTGTAAACTGCGCGGGGCCCGCCTTGGTAATATCCAGCCCCGGCAGTTCCACCACCGGCACATCGGCGCTGGCGGAAGGCGCGCTGATGGTGGCACCATTGTATGGAAATGATGCCATGGCAGTGTTGCGCACAACGCCTGCATTCAGTTGTGCTTGGGTGGGCGAATAAGTGGCGGTGCAGCTATAGCTGGCATTCGGGCCAAGGGTGGCGGGCTGGGCTGCCACGCAGGAAGCTGTGCTGACAGAAGGATCAACCACCGTGATGGGCTGCGATGATTTGACGATTGTTGAATCGCCGGAATTCGTGATCGTGAAAGTATAGGTGATGACGTCCGTCGTAGCATCGACATTGGCCACATCGGCGGTTTTAACCAAGGTTAACCCCGGCGCGAAATCCGGGGCAATGGTGGCCGTCGCCTGATTGGAAGTGGCGACAGACCCTGCGGTTGCGGTGGCTTTGTTGATCACAAAGCCTGCGGTGATATCTGCCGCAGTCAGCGTATAGGACTGCGTGCAAATACGGCTGGCCCCTTGGTCCAAGGTCCCCGTACCACAGTCAAAAGTGCCCGCTTTGTCATCGACGATCCGGATCTGATTGGCGGCCAGAATCTGAACATTGCCGGTGTTTTCCACCGTGTAGCTGTAGGTAACCACCCGTCCCAACGTAAATTGCTTCGGCTTCAACGCCGGGATGGGCGCAGATTTCGTCAGGCTGATCGCGGGGCTTTGCACGGCCAGCACCGAAACCGTATCGCTGTTTGACACCACCGCCGCATTGGTGCCCGCCGCCGTTGCGTTGGCAGTGGCCACGTTTGCCACCGATCCCGCGTTGATATCAGCCTGGGTTGTCGGATAGGCAGCCGATGTACAAGTCGTTGTCGCCGCAGGTGCCAACGTGGCAACCGGGCATGTTACAGCCACTTTGTTGTCGGTCACACTGACCGTGTTAAGCGTGACGTTGCCGGTATTGGTCAGATCATAACTGTAGACCAACGCCACACCCGTCGCGGCATAGCTGGTGGGCGAGGTCAAAGACAGCCGTTTGTCTAACAATAACGTCGTGCGGCGGGTCGCGTTAACAGAGGCACTTGCGGTCGCATTTGCCACCACTCCGGCGACAGCAATAGTGGCAGATGCAGTGTTGTCGACCTTGCCTGCGTTCAAATTCGCTTGTGTCACAGCATAGTTGGCCAGGCAAACAATCGCGGCACCGGGCGCTACTGCTCCAACCGGGCACGTCACCGTTGCCAGTGGATCGGTGACCGCCGGGGCGGCTGGCCAAGTTACATTGCCGCTGTTGGTCAGGGTAATCCGGTACGGAATAACATTGCCAACCGCGTCAAACGTCGCCACTTGCGCCACTTTGGTCATCGTGATTGCCGGGGCCGGGGGCGGACCGGGTAGTGAGACTGTCAGTGACGCGGGCGTGGTATCGGTGACCGCCAAATTGCGCGGATCGCGCGACGTAACGCTGGCGGTATTGACCAGCCGCGTGCCACCGGCAAAGGCATCTATATCCGATTGTTTGACGGTATAATTGCCCAAGCAGTTTTGCACCACTCCGGGGGCCAGCGTGGCAATCGTGCAAGACAGGGTGGGGATTTTAGGATCTGTCACCACAACAGACGTCAGCGTCGTGTTGCCCGTGTTTTGTATCCTGAAGTTGTAAGGCACCACTGTGCCGACCGCGCCAAAAACCGTCAGGCTGCTGGTCTTCAGAACCTCCAGCGCCGGGGCAAGCGGCGGGCCGGTTACAGTAACAGTTGCAGTCCGTTCGCCCAGCGTGCCAAAATCAGGCGTGCCGATGGCCTTTGCGATATTGGTCACCTTTTGCGCGTCGAAATCGGCCTGTGTAACCGTATAGGTTTTGGTGCAGATCGCCTTGTTTGGGGTTTGCCCCGGATTGACGTCCAGAATAACCGTAGGCGTACAAGTTATCGCCCCGACAATCTTATCATCTGAAACCTGAAGGTTGCTGATCGGCACTGACCCGATATTGGTCACCTCATAGGTATAGGTGATGATATCGCCCACGGCCGCAAACGTCGTGCGGCTCGCAACTTTGGTCAGGATATACCCCGGAGCGACTGTCACAATGTTTGGGTTAGTCAGTGTATTGCCGATACGGAAATCCCAATAATTGTCGTTGGGATCGCGATCATACACCTGCGACGTGGTTTGCCCGGTGCTTAGGATGTTAGCGGCAAGTGCGGCATTGGTCGATGTAAACCAACCCGTGTTCAGGGTGTTGTTGCCAAACCCCAACTCTGTGCCCAGCGTCTGCGTGCCCGCAGTGTTGGTGATTTCGGTGTTAATCGTCGTCCAGTTTGCAACGTCAAAGCCATTCAACCTTAACGTAATGTCGTTTTGGTCAAAGCCGCCAACTTGGGTATCCCCGTCATAGGCCGTAAAGCGGATATATATCTTGGCCACCGAGCCGCCAAAATAATCGGCGCAAGGTGAAAAGCCACAATCAAGCGTGATCGGATTGTTGATCGTAAACGGGTTGCCCTGAAAGGCGGTGGGCGTGCCGGAATTATTGTATCCCTGAAACGCGCCCGTCGGATTTGAAAACTGAAAATACGTGTTGCCATTCACGCCAACCATGACAATCGCAACACCGCCGGCGGCCGGATAGTCCGCAGGCAGGGCCAGACTGGTGCCGGGCACATTCATCGTAAAGGGCGTGGCAGAGGCCGTCGAAAGACTGGTCCAGACAGCACAGAAAACCAGCGTCACCGCCAGACAAAATCGCACAGTCTGACGTTGAATGCACTGCAAACCCACGCTACCACCTTACATGTCATTCGCGATGTTTTACGTAAGCCTATGATGCCGCACCGCAGCATATTCTCTAGGTTGAGTATGCCCGGTGTGCCGATCGGTATCAAGGTTAACAAACCGTGCATGATGTCATCGTTATAGCAGAAGTGACAGCAAGGCCACATGGGAATTTGTTTGCCTAAGTGTCAGATCATAGATGGTTTTGTTGGACAAAGCCCTTGGCGCACAGCAAATCATCACATAGCAAGACCGCTTTATCCCCGCATTTCAAACTGACAAAGCAGCGAATTTGGCAAATAAAGATTGGTGGACTGTAAGCGTTTCAAGCTTGATCTGGACAACGCCACAAATTTCTTTAGCCATGGCCGGGCTGTGCATTACGTCAGGAAGGTTGATCGTGCCAAACACCAGGTTAAACGTCGGCGTATTGGGGTGCGGGCCGATTGCCCAAGCCGGGCATTTCGAAAGCTGCACCAAGGCCAGCAACGCCCAGCTTTATGCAATCTGCGATGTTGCTGCCGATTTGCGCGACAGGATGGCAGCCACCCACGCGCCACACAAAAGCTATGCCGATTATGACACAATGCTTGCCGATCCTGATCTGGATGCAGTGATTATCGCCACATCGGACGCGTTCCACGTGCCCGCGTCAATCAAGGCACTAGAGGCAGGAAAGCATGTGCTTTGTGAAAAGCCGCTGGCTTTGGGGTTGGAGGACTCCGAGAATTTGGCGACGGTCGTCGCACGCAGCGGCAAGTTGTTTCAGGTTGGCCATATGAAGCGCTATGATATCGGCCTTCAGGCGGCCAAGCGCTTTATCGACACTGAAATGGGCGACGTCGTTACGTTGAAAGCGTGGTATTGCGACAGCACCCACCGCTATGCGATGACCGACGCCGTGCAGCCACTGATGGTGAAATCAGCGCAGGCGCGCAAGCCTTCGGGCGACCCGAAAGCCGATCTGGAACGATATTACATGTTGGCGCATGGCAGCCATCTGATTGATACGGCGCGCTATTTCGCGGGGGATATCGTTGCAGTGTCGGCCCGGCTGTCCAAATCCAAAGGCATGTATTGCTGGTTTGTTGATGTCGAATTTGCATCCGGCACTTTGGGCCATCTAGATTTGACAGTGGCCGTGCGGATGGATTGGCACGAAGGATTTCAGATTTACGGGCAAAACGGCTCTGTCATCGGCAAAACCTATAACCCCTGGTATTTCAAAACATCCGACGTCGATATTTTTCGTGAAAAAGACGGCACCTCGTATCGGCCTTTGGGTGCGGACGGGCATTTTTATCGCCGTCAACTGGAAGGGTTCGCCGAAGCCGTGCTGAACGGCACGCCGCAAACCGGGGCCACCATTGTTGACGGCATTGCATCAGTGCGTGGCATGCTGGCCATTGCGCGGTCGGTTGACCTTGGCCGGCCGGTGCGGTTGGACGAAGTGTCTGGAACCCTGTGATGCAAGTCGGTATTTTCGCCAAGACCTTTGCCGGCACGCAGCCTGCCACTGTGATGGCAGCGGCGGCGGCGGCGGGCTTTGATGGCGTTCAATACAATCTGGCCTGTTCGGGATTGGCAGCGATGCCTTTGGCAATTCCCCCGCAGCACGCGCAAGCCATTGGTCAGGCGGCGACGCATACCAGACAGTCAATTTTTGCGGTTTCCGGCACGTATAACATGATCCACCCGGATCCTATGGTTCGAACCGACGGCCATCACAGGTTGCAGGTTTTGGCGGCGGCGGCGCTGGGGATGAACACCCGGTTGATCACGCTTTGCACCGGCAGTCGCAATCCACTGGATCAATGGGCGCATCATCCCGATAACGTAACCCCAGAGGCATGGCGCGATCTGCTGGCATCGTTTGAAATCGCAGTCGGCATCGCAGACGCGCACGATATATTGCTGGGTGTAGAGCCGGAGCTGGCGAATATCGTCAACTCGGCCAGCGCGGCACGGCGTTTGATCAACGAATTGCAATCAGACCGGATCCGCATCGTGCTGGACCCTGCAAATCTGTTTGAACGCGCCAGTCCGCAAGACCGGCGCGCCTTGGTTGATCAGGCCGTTGATTTGCTGGCAGATCGCATTGTGATGGCCCACGCCAAAGACCGCGATGCGACCGGGGCGTTTGCCACGGCGGGCAAAGGCGTCATCGACTTTGATCATTTTCTGACAACCTTGCACCATGCCGGATTTGCCGGGCCGGTTGTTACCCATGGTTTGCGGGCCGACGAGGCCGCTGATGTGGCAGGGTTCCTCCGCCAAAAGCTGGGGGCTTTGGGCCTGTGAACGGCTATGATCAGATACAGCTTCATCGCGATGGGGTCGAACTGGAGGCCTTTATCCAACCGGGTAGCGGGCCGATTATTGTTTTACAGCACGGGCTGTGCGGCGATGCCAATCAACCCGCAGACCTGATCCCCGCCGATCTCGGCTGGCGTCATGCAGTGCTGAACTGCCGTGGGCATGGCCAAAGTCAGATTGGGCCGCAAAATCAGGTGTCTATCGCCACCTTTGCCGATGATGTTGCCGCGCTGGCCGCAGCCTTTGATACACCCCCATTGGCCGTGGGCGGTGTGTCGATGGGTGCCGCCATTGCGTTGCGGTTAGCAGTGCGCAGACCCGATCTGGTGCCCGCCCTGATTTTGGTGCGCCCGGCGTGGGTGACTGAAAACGGCCCTGCCAATATGCTGCCAAATGCGGTGGTTGGCGGTATGATTGCCGCAGGCCATGGCGTCGCCGATTTTGATCAAAGCGCGCTTGCGCAAATATTGGCCACACAGTCGCCAGATAACCTTGCCTCGCTGCGCGGCTTTTTCAATCGCGAACCGCTGGCGGCGACTGCGTCTTTGCTGCGCCAGATATCTGCAGATGGGCCTCGGGTAACCGCACTGGATCTGGCTGCGCTGGACATCCCGGTTTTGATCCTTGGCAGCACCGAAGATATCATTCACCCGATCGCGCATGCGCAAGTGCTTGAAACGCTTATCCCCGGATCGCGGCTTGTTCAGGTGCCGCCAAAGGGCCAGGATCGCGCACGCCATATTGCCGCTGTGCAAGGCGCGATTGCCGATTTCATGAAAGGACTTACCTGATGCAGCGACCCAATTCCGGCTGGTTTAACGCCCTGCCTGCGCACCGCTGTATTGCGGAATATTCCGTCTGGTCGGCCAACCTGATCGCGCTTGATGCGGATATCACGCGCGTGGGCAGCCATGCCGATATTTACCACATCGATGTGGCCGACGGGGTGTTCGCGCCCAGCCTGTTGTTTTTTCCCGATCTTGTTGCCGCCCTGCGCAAGCAAACCGCTGTTCCGTTTCACATTCATCTTATGGTGGATGATGCGGTGCTGATGTCGCAAATTGAGCAGTTCGCCGAAGCGGGGGCCGATCTGATCAGCGTTCATGCCGAAAACCGCAACGCCGCCGAAGGTTTGGCGCGCATCAAGGCGCTTGGCCTGCGCGCAGGCGTTGTCTTGCGGGTGGAAACCCCGGTGGCGCAAGCGGCAGATCATATGGAAAACATAGATATGCTAACGCTGCTTGGCACGCGGATCGGCGTCAAGGGTCAGGGGTTGGACCCAACCGCAACCGCGCGATTGCAAGAGGCCGCCGCATTGGTTGCAGCACGCACCGCTGCTTTGCGCTGTGTGTTGGCGGCAGATGGCGGCATTCGCGAACAAACCGTGCCGCTGCTGTATGGGGCGGGGGCCGAAACCGTTGTGCTGGGATCACTTGCCTATGGGGCACCGGATTTGGCTGATCGCATGGCGTGGCTGCATGGTCTTAAAAGGGCATCGTGATGGCGCAGAATTCGCTGGGAATTGACATTGGCGGCACGCGGATGCGGGCGGCTGTCGTGTCGCCCAAAGGCGAGGTATTATCACGCGCGGAATGTCAGACGCCAAGCGGTTCCACGCCTGATGATATCGTTGCCCAAGTTGCGGAAATTGTGCTGCAGGCCAGCCGCAATCATGCCCCCGGCACGATTGCCGCAGCTGGCGTTTGTGCGCCCGGCCCGCTTGATGCCCAGCGCGGCATCGCGATTGCCACACCAACCATCAGCGGCTTTTTGGATTATCCATTGCGCGACCGCATTGCCGCCGCCATCGGCTTGCCGACATTTCTGGATCATGACGGGCATGCTGCGGCCTACGGGGAATGGAAATTTGGCGCAGGTCAGGGCCATTCGAACATGGTGTATGTCACGGTAAGCACCGGAATTGGCGGTGGGGCAATTGTCGATGGCGCTTTGCAGCGTGGCCGAAAAGGGATGGCGGCCCACGTCGGCCATATGACGATTGCGCCTGATGGCCCGCGATGCGCGTGCGGAAATCATGGGTGCTGGGAAGCGATGGCTGCTGGCCCTGCGTTCTCCGCAGCGGCGCGTGAAGCCGGATTTCACGACGGCGCGGCGGTATTTGATTCTGCGCGCACGGGTGACCCAAAAGCCATTGATCTTGTTGAAAAACAGTCGTTTTGGCTGGCGGTCGGTCTGGTGAATCTTATCCATATCTACAGCCCCGACCTTGTCGTTTTAGGGGGCGGCGTAATCACTGGTATGGATCTGATGCGGCCCTATTTGCAGGCACACATCGCCCAACGCGCGATGCCACCGTTCCGCGATGTGCCCTTTGTGCAGGCCGGGTTGATGGACAATGCGGGTGTCGTCGGTGCAGCGGCGTTGGGGCGCGGCTTGTTCTTGGCTGGGCATCAAAATCAATAGATCCCTGGGCCGCCGCTTTGCCTGTTCGCCATCAACAGGGTTCTGCGGCAGCTGGCTTGCCGATATGACAGTTACGCGCAATACTGCGGAGCATGTTAGTTTACACCTATAACATTTGGTTGGTGGCACTATCATTTTTGATAGCAATTATGGCGTCGTTTATTGGCCTTACTTTGTCCCGCGGTCTTGCCAGGTATTCGTCCGGATTGCGCCAACTTCGCATCGTTTTGTCGTCGCTGGCCCTTGGCTGCGGGATCTGGTCGATGCACTTTGTCGCAATTTTAGCGATGCGCTTTGGCATTCCGGTCTATTTTGATATTTCCCAAACCGTGGCCTCGGCCCTTATTGCTATCCTTTTGGCCTGTCTGGCACTGCTGATCGTGAATTTTACGCGCCCCTCAAAGGCAATGATCACCTTGTCAGGGGCAATTCTTGGATTGGGCATCACGGCAATGCATTATGTGGGAATGTCGGCCATTCAAGGCTGTCTGCCCGTGTTTTCGGTTGGCGGAATCGTACTTGCCGGGGTGCTTTCAGTCATCTTTGGCGTCGTCGCAATGGCGCTTGCATTCGGCAGGCAACAAGAGGTCAGCACATTGTGGGCGACCTTGGTTTTTGGCGCGGCAGTGACGGTCGTTCACTTTTCTGCTATGTCAAATACCGTCTTTCTAACCTCGGCTGTCGCCCCGACCTCGTCGATGCAGCTGAGAGATTCCCAGATTGCAATCATGGTGATGTTGACCGTTTTTGTGATCTCGGGCGGTTTCATGTTAGTTGGTGCAAGCTTTCTTAGCAGAAATAATCCGCTCGAAACTGCAGCAGAAACGATCGGTGCCGCTTTGCGGCTTGATCCTGCCGGTGCAGGTGTAAAGGTCCCCTTGGCAGGCGATTCAACCAACCAGACAGGCATAGACCCCATCACGCGGGTTTCAGAGCCGGTGCTAAGGCTGCCCTATGAACGCGACGGGCGCACCAATCTGGTGCCTATCGGATCTGTTTACGCCCTACATGCCGAAGGGCATTATACGACGGCATTTCTTGATCAGGGGCCGGTCTTTTGCCCTTGGTCGATCACAACCGCAGAAGAGCGCCTGACCTCTAACGCGGGGTTCATGCGGGTGCATCGGAGTTGGATCGTCAACCTTGCGTTAGTGTCGGCTTATGAGCGTGCCAAAGATCACGGCTATTGCGTGATGGCAGGCGCCCAAGGATTGGATCGGGTTCCGGTAAGCCGAAATCGCATGGCTGCATTGCAAAAAGCGCTTGGCTTCTGATATTTTTCGCGTCTCGTGCAAAAAATACGCATTTAGTGAAATTTCAGCCGGAATTGGTGACCTTCCGGCTCGGCATCGTCCGCTTCGACCTAAGCTTTGGAAAAGACGTTTTTGGTTCCAACCAAAGGGAGGACGGCATGATTACCAACGCTTTCGAATACTACCGGCCAAAATCGGTAGCTGAGGCCTTAAGCATTCTTTCCGAGCATGACGGCGACGCGCGGGTTGTGGCGGGCGGTCACAGCCTGATCCCAATGATGAAGCTGCGCATGGCGCAAATCGCGCATCTGGTGGATCTGCAAGATGTGGGCGGATTGAAAGGCATAACCGTCGGCGACCGCGTTCGCATTGGCGCGATGACCACGCAAGCGGAACTGCTGGCAAGCAACGACCTGGCTGTGGCTGCACCGATCCTGCTTGAGGCGGCCTTGCAGATTGCAGACCCACAGGTGCGCAACATGGGCACGATCGGCGGCAATGTGGCAAATGGCGATCCGGGTAATGACATGCCGGGCCTGATGCAGTGTCTGGACGCCACCTATACCTTGACTGGCCCCAAAGGTAGCCGCGAGGTTAAAGCCCGCGACTTTTACCAAAGCGCCTATTTTACTGAACGTGCCGACGACGAAATTCTGGTGGCGCTCAGCTTTGACAGGCCAACGGGCGGCTATGCCTATGAAAAGCAAAAGCGTAAAATCGGCGACTATGCGACTGCGGCTGCGGGCGTGCAGATAACGGCCATGGCAGGCAAGGTTTCGGCGGCCTCGGTTGCGATGACAAACCTGTCGGATGTTCCGGTGTGGAGCGCAGGGGTAGGGGCTGCCCTTATTGGGTCAACTTGCGGCCCTGACGCTGTCAAGGCGGCAGTGACGGCCATGCTGGCAGATATCAATCCGGGCGACGACAACCGCGGCCCGGTCGCGTTCAAAAGACATGTTGCCGCTGTGGTTCTGGGCCGGGCCATCGCCCGCGCCTGGTCGCGCGTTTGACGCCTGAGAGAGGAAAATCATGAAAAAGATGCACATCGAACTGACCGTCAACGGCAAACAAATGGAAACGCTTGCAGAACCGCGCGAGTTGTTGATCCACGTTCTGCGCGAAAGGCTGGGCCTGACCGGGCCGCATATCGGCTGCGAGACAAGCCATTGCGGGGCCTGCACGGTTGATCTGAATGGCAAATCTGTCAAGTCTTGCACCATCTTTGCAGCACAGGCCAACGGGGCAACCATCACCACAATCGAAGGCATCGCGGGGCCGGGCGGCATGCACGTTCTGCAAGAAAGCTTTCGCGAACACCATGGGCTGCAGTGTGGCTTTTGCACCCCCGGCATGATCACCCGTGCGTGGCGTTTGCTGCAGGAAAACCCGACGCCTACCGAAGAAGACATCCGCTTTGGCATGGCGGGCAACCTGTGCCGCTGCACGGGGTATCAGAACATCGTCAAGTCCATCCTAGCCGCCGCAAGCGAGCTTGCTTCAGCCAAGGAGGCGGCACAATGAACGACCAGACCCCCAGCCATGACGAAAGGGTAGCCGGGCTTAAGGGCCTTGGGTCGTCACGCAAGCGTGTCGAAGACGCGCGCTTTACCCAAGGCAAGGGCAACTATGTCGACGATATCAAGATGGCCGGGATGGTTTACGGCGATTTCGTGCGCAGCCAATACGCCCATGCACGGATCAAATCGGTAGACAGCACGGCTGCGATGGCCATTCCGGGCGTGATCGCGGTTCTGCTGGCAAAAGATCTTGCCCCATTGGGGCTGCATTGGATGCCAACGCTGGCAGGCGACAAGCAGATGGTTCTGGCGGATGGCAAGGTGCTGTTTCAGGGTCAGGAAATTGCCTTTGTCGTAGCCGAAGACAAATATGCGCTGGCAGACGCGCTTGAACTGGTCGTGGTCGATTACGAAGAACTGCCTGTCGTCACCGATCCGTTCAAGGCGATGGAGTTGAACGCCCCGGTGCTGCGCGAAGATCTTGCGGGGCAAACCATGGGTGCGCACGGCGAACGCATTCACCACAACCATATTTTCCGCTGGGAAGTGGGCGACAAAACGGCCGTAGAGGCCGTCGTTGCCAGTGCCGATGTGGTGGCCGAAGAAATGGTCTATTACCACCGCACGCATCCGTGCCCCTTGGAAACCTGCGGCTGTGTGGCCAGCATGGATAAAATCAATGGCAAGCTGACCCTTTGGGGCACGTTTCAGGCACCGCATGTGGTGCGCACGGTTGCGTCTTTGCTGTCGGGCATTCCTGAAAGCAACATCCGCGTTGTATCGCCCGATATTGGCGGCGGGTTTGGCAACAAGGTTGGGGTCTATCCGGGGTATGTCTGTTCCATCGTCGCCTCTATCGTCACGGGTCGTCCGGTGAAATGGATCGAAAACCGGATGGACAACCTGATGGCCACCGCGTTTGCCCGCGACTACTGGATGCAGGGCAAGATTGCAGCCACCAAAGAGGGCAAGATCACTGGCCTTTGGTGCCATGTCACCGCCGACCACGGCGCGTTTGATGCCTGTGCCGATCCGACCAAATTCCCAGCCGGTTTTTTTAGCATCTGCACCGGTTCCTACGACATCCCGGTCGCTTATCTGGGGGTGGACGGGGTTTACACCAACAAGGCACCGGGCGGCGTGGCCTATCGCTGTTCCTTCCGGGTGACCGAGGCCGCGTATTTCATCGAACGTATGATAGAAGTGCTGGCGATCAAGCTGAACGTGGATGCAGCCGAATTGCGGCGGATCAACTTTATCCGCAAAGAGCAGTTTCCCTACCAGTCGGCACTTGGCTGGGAATACGACTCGGGCGATTACCACACCGCATGGGACAAGGCATTGAAGGCCGTGAACTATGACGCGCTGCGGGCCGAGCAAACCCAACGCGTGACAGATTTCAAAGCGGGCAAAACCCGCAGTCTGATGGGCATCGGTCTAAGCTTTTTTACCGAAATAGTCGGAGCCGGGCCGATCAAGAACTGCGACATCCTTGGTATGGGCATGTTTGACAGCTGCGAAATTCGCATCCATCCAACAGGGTCGGCTTTGGCGCGGCTGGGCACCATCAGCCAGGGTCAAGGTCACGCAACCACCTTCGCCCAGATCCTTGCGACCGAAATCGGCATCCCCGCCGACCAGATCGTCATCGAAGAAGGCGACACTGATACCGCCCCCTACGGGTTGGGCACTTATGGCTCGCGCTCAACCCCGGTGGCGGGGGCGGCAACGGCACTGGCCGGTCGCAAAATTCGTGCCAAAGCACAGATGATCGCGGCTTACCTGCTAGAGGTCCACGACAACGATCTGGAATGGGATGTTGACCGTTTCGTGGTGAAAGGCGTGCCAGAGCGGTTCAAGACCATAAAGGAAATCGCCTATGCCGCGTATCATCAGGCCATTCCGGGACTGGAGCCGGGGCTTGAGGCGGTGAGCTATTATGATCCGCCGAACATGACCTATCCGTTTGGTGCCTATATCTGCGTGATGGATATTGATGTTGATACCGGCGTTGCCGACATCCGCAGCTTTTATGCACTGGACGATTGCGGCACGCGGATCAACCCGATGATTATCGAGGGTCAGGTTCATGGTGGTGCCACCGAAGCCTATGCCATCGCCATGGGGCAAGAGATTGCTTATGACGAAATGGGCAACCACAAGACCGCAACGTTGATGGATTTCTTCATCCCAACCGCGTGGGAAACACCGCACTACACCACCGACCACACCGTCACCCCATCTCCTCACCATCCTATCGGGGCCAAGGGTGTGGGCGAAAGCCCCAACGTCGGCGGCGTTCCGGCGTTTTCAAACGCGGTTCATGACGCGTTCCGCCCCTTCGGTCTGACCCAAAGCCACATGCCACATGACCATTGGCGGGTATGGCGGATCGCGCAGCAGCTTGGTCTGCACGGCTGAACCCAAAGCGCGTGCCGAAAAGTGCCTGGCAGTTTTCGGATAAGATGCGCGACTATAAAACTGCCCTTTCCCAGCAATGGGAAGGGGCCCTTCGGGGAGTGGGACATGTCTGACTGGCGCAGCCTTCAGGGCGATTTATCGGCGACGGGTTATGTGGCCGGCGATGATCTGGCGATGGCGTTGCATCTGGCGTTGCTGCTTGAGCGTCCTTTGCTGCTGGAAGGGGCTGCGGGCGTTGGCAAGACCCAGATTGCCCGCACGCTGGCCACGTTGCGCGATACCAAGCTGATCCGTTTGCAGTGCTATGAAGGCCTCGATGCAGGGCACGCCATCTATGACTGGAACTATCAGCGCCAGCTTTTGGCCATTCGTGCCGCAACTGAGGCGGGCGAGGCAGGCAGCGTCGAAGACCGCATCTTTTCAGAACGATTCCTGTTGGTCAGGCCTTTGCTAGAGGCAATCCGCCAGCCCGTGCGCCCCGTTTTGCAGATCGACGAGATCGACCGAGCGGATGAGGAATTTGAGGCCTATCTTCTGGAAATTCTGTCTGAATATCAGATTTCCATCCCTGAATTGGGCACGATCAAGGCCACAACGAAACCCATCGTAATCCTGACCTCTAACGGCACACGTGATCTGTCGGATGCGTTGCGACGGCGGTGTATCTACACATATGTCGACTATCCTGACCGCGCGACCGAGATCGCAATTTTGCGCTTGCACCATCCCGGGCTAGAGGCGCTGTTGATCGGGCAGATCGTGGCCTTTGTGCAGGCCTTGCGAAAAGAAGACCTCGAAAAGACCCCCGGCGTGGCCGAGGCGCTGGATTTTGCAGCAGCTTTGGCCGGGTTGGGGATCAATGATCTAACGCAAGACCCGGTGGCGCTGCAGGCCAGCCTTGTCACGCTGCTGAAAACCCAAGCCGACCGCGCAGCAATACCCCCCGAAATCACCCAGCGTCTGGCCGGAAAGGCCGCATGACAACCCGCGTTTTCAAACCGGTAACCCGCTTTGCGCAGCGCGCCAAAGGCCCCGCAGACCGGATGGCCGGATTCATGGCGCATCTGCGGCTGAACGGGCTGAAGGTTGGGGTTGAAGAAACCGGCATGGCGTTGGCCGCGTTGGCGGCGGTGCAGGCATGTGATGCAACTGAATCACGGATGGCGATGAAGGCCGTGCTGACCGGTTCGGCAGACGATTTTGCAAGGTTCGACGAGTTGTTCTTTGCCTATTGGCAAAACCCCGGCCGCGAACGCGCAGGGCAGGCCCAGACCAAATCTGGCAGCGGTGCCAAGGGCGTTCTTGCCCTTGATCACAGTCAATCCTTGGGGGCAGGACAGGCCGACCGCCCCGACAGCGACACTGCGGGCGAGGCTGAACAATCGGGCGAAGGCCGCCGCGTTGGATCGCGCATCACGAACCTTTTGACGGTTGATCTGCGCCACGTCCTTGACCCCGCAGATCGCGCCGAAGCCGAAGCAGTTGCGGCCCGTCTGGCCCGCGCCATTCGCGACCGCCGATCCCGCCGCCACAAGGCCGACCAAAAGGGCGACCGACTTGATATGCGGCGCATTTTGCGTGCCAGTATTTCAACCGGCGGCGAACCGCTTCGGCTGTTCCGCCGCGCCCGACCAGAGCGTCCTGCGCGGTTGGTGGTGTTGCTGGATGTATCGGGGTCGATGATGGTCTACGCGCCGGTGTATCTTGCCTTTGTCAAAGGATTGATGACGGCAGCTGCCACGACCGATGCCTATCTTTTTCACACCCGACTTGTGCGCATCACCGAAGCTTTGCGTGATCACGACAGCTTGCGCGCCGTCAACAGGCTGTCGCTGTTGGCCCAAGGGTTTGGCGGCGGCACGCGGATTGGAGGCAACCTTGCGTCCTTTAACCAAAGTTACGGCAAACGTATGGTTTCGGGCCGCTCACTGGTGATGATCCTGTCGGACGGGTTTGATACCGACCCGCCCGAACTGATCGGGGCAGAACTGGCGCGGCTGAAAAAGCGCGACTGCCGGATCATCTGGTTGAACCCGCTGAAGGGCTGGCGCGATTACCAACCAATCGCCGCCGGAATGGCCGCAGCACTGCCTTATCTGGACCTGTTTGCCGCAGCCAATACCCTGCAAAGCCTTGCTGATTTAGAACCGGAACTGGCGCGGATATGAGGAGGAGATCATGGGAGTGATCGGACGCGATATCATGGACCATATGGCAGAGCTGAAATCAGCCGGAGAGCCGTTCGCCGTGGCGACCGTGGTGCGGACGGTTTCGGTCACGGCAGCCAAGGCCGGAGCCAAAGCGGTAATCCGTGCCGACGGATCCATCTCGGATGGCTGGATCGGCGGCGGTTGCGCGCGGGGTGCCGTGCTGAAAGCTGCCCGTGAGGCTTTGGCCGATGGCCAGCCCCGCCTTGTGTCGGTCAGCCCCGAAGACGTGCTGAAAGAACGCGGCGTAGTGGCTGGTGACACCAAAGACGGCATCAAATTTGCGCGCAACATGTGCCCCAGCCAAGGCACCATGGATATCTTCGTTGAACCTGTTCTGCCCCGGCCCGTCTTAACCGTTTGTGGCAGCAGCCCTGTGGCTTTGGCCCTACTGGACCTTGCACCACGCTTTGGTTTTGCCGTAACCGCCTGCGCACCCGTTGTTGAACACAGCACCTATCCACCCGATCTGCCTGTGATCGACGGCTATGCGCTGCCGAAAATTGCCGCAAACAGCCACTATGTTGTCGTCGCAACCCAAGGCAAGGGCGACGACGCTGCCTTGCGTGGCGTTCTGGCATCGGATGCAGGCTTTACCGCCTTTGTCGGCAGTCGCCGCAAAATGGCATCGCTTCGCGCCGCCCTGCGGTCAACTGCCCCGCAAGACCGGCTTGACGCCCTTCAGGCCCCCGCCGGGCTTGATCTGGGGGCCATCACCCCTGACGAAATCGCGCTGTCGATTTTGGCGGACATGATCCGGCATCGCAGGCTTGGCCAGCGCCCGGTGGGAGAAACATGACATGAAACGCGCCGGGCGCGGGCCGTGCGGCAACCCGCGACCGCTGCGCAAAACAGCCACGAACCAAAGTCATTCGGCGGCTTGTGGCAGTCTGTAGCGGCTTAACAATCCAGCCAATTCCGGGCGGCAGGATCCACAGGATGTTCCCGCGCCCAAAGCCGCCCCCAAGGCAGTTACGCTTAGGGCGCGGCCAGACTGAATAGCTTCGCGGATGGTATTGACGCCCACGTTCAGGCACGCACAAACCGTGGCACCGGGATCGGGGGCGTCGGCCCTTGGGCGACCGGCAAGGGCGGTTGGATCTTCGCAGCCTATCCGCGTTGCCAGATGGTCGCGCGCCACGGCGATCGGCTGCGGTGCGGCAAACAGTGCCGCAATCAGTCGGCCGTCGTCGTGAAACGCAACGCGCGCAAAGCCGCGTTTGGCGTCAATCACCGACGCAGCAATCGTGAGTGGTAAATCAAACAGGTGCCGGGCGTAGGCAACCCAGTCTTGCGGGGCCATCAGCCCTGCCAATTCAATACGCCAGCCATTGGCGACAAGCGCGCGTGCCCAATATTGGGATTGTGGTTGCAGGGCCTTGGCGCTGACGGCAAAACCGAACCAAGCGGCGTTGAATTTGCGGGCGGCTACAGCGGCGGCTTTGCTTTCGGGCTGGCCCGAAATCGGGTCGACCACACCCGGCACCAGCGTGTCGATCCGCGCGGCGGCAGCGTTTTGGTTGGTCCAATGCATTGGCGCAAACAGCTGACCGGGGGCTGCGGCATTAGTGATCAGCGCACGAAGGATTGCGTGGCCATGCGGGTTGGTCAGTTCCACCAGATCGGCGGGGCGGATACCTAGGCGGGCGGCATCAGTGGGGTGCATTTCGACAAAAGGTTCGGCCAGATGCTGCGACAGGCGCGGCGATTTCGCACTTCGGGTCATGGTGTGCCACTGATCCCGGATCCGCCCGGTATTCAGCCTGAAGGGCAGATCGGGCGACAGGGGTTGGGGGGTGCGCGGCGCAATCGGCCACATCCGCGCCCGGCCATCAGGGGTATGAAACTGCCCGGTGCCAAAAAACCGGCCGCCGCGCTGGCGCGGGTTTTGCGGCCATATGAAAGGGGCAAGACTGGCATAGCCAAGGTCGGTGATCGTTGCATGATCGGATATGTCAAAATCGCCGCCAAGGCCGCCTGCAATGCCGGAAAGGGCTGCGTATTCGGCGAAAATCTGGCGCTCTGTCTGCCAGTTGAATGCTGTGGCCCAGCCCATTCGCGCGGCCACTTGCGCCAGTATCCACCAATCGGCGCGGGACTGGCCCGGTGGCGGCAAGACGGCGCGTTGACGGCTGATCGTGCGGTCGGAATTGGTCACAGTGCCGTCTTTCTCGGCCCACCCCGTTGCAGGTAGCACCACATGCGCCAGTTGCGCGGTATCGGTTTGCGCCGTGATATCGCTGACCACGACAAACGGGCAGGCCCGCAACGCTGCGGCCACCGCATTGGCATCGGGCATCGACACAACCGGATTGGTATGGATGATCCAGATCGCCTTGATGGTGCCGCAGGCCACGGCACGAAACATATCAACCGCCTTCAGCCCCGGCTTTTGCGCCATCGCGGGGCTGTTCCAGAACGTCTGCACAGCGTCGCGGTGGGTGGCGTTTTCAAGATCAAGATGACAGGCCAGCATATTGGCCAGCCCGCCCACCTCGCGCCCTCCCATCGCGTTCGGCTGACCTGTCACAGAAAACGGCCCCATACCGGGGCGGCCAATGCGGCCCGTAGCAAGATGGCAGTTTATGATGGCGTTGACTTTGTCGGTGCCAGAAGACGACTGATTTATGCCTTGGCTATAGACCGTGACAACCCGTTCTGTCGCGGTCCAAAGTGCCAGAAATTCCGCCAGATCAGCGGCGGGCAGACCCGTCGTGGTGGGGTCTGAGGCACGCGCGGCAGCAACTGCATCCGCATAGCCCGCGACATGATGCAGAAAGGATGTATCGGTGGCGCCTGCGTCATCAATGGCCACCAGCACCGCGTTAAACAGGGCTGCATCAGCCCCCGGCGCGATGGCCAAATGCAGATCGGCGATGTCACAAGTAGCCGTGCGGCGCGGGTCTATCACCACGATGCGCATGCCGGGCCGCGCGGCCTTGGCTGCCGCCAATCGCTGATACAGCACCGGGTGGCACCAGGCCAGGTTTGATCCCGTCAACACCACCAGATCGGCAAGTTCCAAATCTTCATACAGCCCCGGCACGGTATCTGATCCAAAGGCGCGTTTTTGACCCGCCACCGACGACGCCATGCAAAGCCTTGAATTCGTGTCGATATTGGCCGATCCGATGAAACCCTTCATCAGCTTGTTCGCCACATAGTAATCTTCGGTCAACAACTGACCCGAGACATAAAACGCCACCGCATCGGGGCCGTGATCTGCGATGACTTGGGAAAACCGCGCGGCCACAAGATCTAACGCCGCATCCCAACCCACGTCACGGCCGAAGGCGCGGGGCGACAGTAACCGGCCCTCAAACCCCACGGTTTCCCCCAACGCACTGCCCTTGGAACACAGCCGCCCCGCGTTAGCGGGATGGTCGGGATCACCCTTGACGATTAGCCCGCCCTTGCCTTCGGGCGTGGCCAGAATGCCGCAGCCAACCCCGCAATAGGGGCAGGTTGTGCGCACGGCACCGGGCACAAAGGCCGCCGTCATGCCGCCGATCGCCGGGCAAGCCGCGCGGCATCCAGCAAGATGCGTCCCGCCTCAACGCGCGCCGGATAGCTGTTGACGAATCCCGCATCCGCGCCCAGCGCCATACCAGTTTCAAGCGAAAACACCCACGCGTGCAGCGGGCAGGTCACCGACGTGCCATGCACAATCCCTTCGGACAGCGGGCCACCCTTGTGCGGGCAGCGGTCGTCGATGGCAAAGACCTGATCATTGGCGGTGCGAAACACCGCCACGCAACCAGCGGCAGTTTTCACCACCCGCGCCCCTTGTGCGGGGATATCGTCTAGCGGGCCAATGTCGATCCAGTTCATTCTGCAGCCTCCAGCGACAGATCCGCCATCGGGGCCCATTGTGCCCGCTGATCCGGGGCTGATAATTCGGCCCAAGGATCAACCTGATAGATGGATTGCGACAGCATAAAGCGGTCATACAGCGCGCGGCGGATCGCGGGATCGGCCATTTGGGTGCGGCACCAATCAAGTCCGACTTTGGCGACCCATTTGTAAATGCGGTGCAGATACCGGCTGTTTTCGCGGTAAAGCTGCACGAAGGCCGCGATGATTTCCATCACCTCCGCCTCGGTTGTGGCCTTGATCAGGAATTCGGTTTCCCGCACGTCCATGCCCGCAGCCCCGGCCACGCTGATTTCATAGCCGCTGTCCACACAGACGACGCCAATGTCTTTGCAGGTGGCTTCGGCACAGTTGCGCGGGCAGCCGGATACCCCCAGTTTTACCTTGGCAGGCGTCCATGACCCCCAGAGCAGTTTTTCCAGCTTTATCCCCAAACCCGTAGAATCCTGCGTGCCAAAGCGGCAAAATTCGGTGCCGACACAGGTTTTCACCGTGCGCAGACCTTTGGCATAGGCATGCCCAGACACCATACCGGCGGCGTTAAAATCAGCCCAGATGCCGGGCAGATCTTCCTTTTTCACGCCCAACAGATCAATCCGCTGGCCACCCGTCACCTTGATCATCGGCACGGCATAGCGGTCAGCGGCATCGGCAATGGCGCGCAACTCCGCAGGCGTCGTCACCCCGCCCCACATGCGCGGCACCACCGAATAGGTGCCATCTTTTTGAATATTCGCGTGATTGCGTTCGTTGACGAACCGTGACTGGCGGTCATCGGTGTATTCCGTTGGCCAATCGGCAATCAGGTAATAGTTCAGCGCAGGACGGCACGATGCACAGCCGCCCACTGACCGCCATGCCAGTTCCTGCATCACCGCCGGAATGGATTTCAGCCCAAGTGATTTGATCAGGCGGCGCACGCCTTCGTGGGTGTGATCGGTGCATTTGCACATCGGTGGGTTGGCGTTGGCGGTAAAGCCATCACCCAGCGTGACCGCCATCACCTGTTCGACCAGCCCGGTGCAGGTGCCGCAGCTGGAACTGGCCTTGGTAGCACTGCGCACCAGATCAAGCGTGTTCGCGCCACCAAGAATAGCGTCAATGATTTTACCCTTACAAACGCCGTTACAGCCACAGATTTCCGCACTAGGCGGCAAGGCTGCAACGGCCGCCATGGGGTCCGTTTGGGCCCCCCCCTGGTAGGCGGGGCCAAAGATCAGGGTCTCACGCATGGGGGTGACATCGGTGCCGTCCTTGATCAGCCCAAAGAACCAATTGCCATCAGCGGTATCGCCATACATCACCGCGCCGATAAGCTGATCGCCTTCGATCACAAGGCGTTTGTAAACGCCGCGTGCGGGGTCACGGAACACAATATCCTCGCGCCCCGGTCCATCGGCAAAATCGCCCGCGCTGAACAGATCGCAGCCGGTGACCTTTAGTTTGGTCGCGGTTTGTATGGGGCGAAACGCCGCATTCTGGCCAATCAGGGCTTGCGCCAGAACTTTTGCCTGATCGTAAAGCGGGGCGACCAGACCAAACAACTGCTTGTTATGTTCAACACATTCGCCCACCGCCCAAATCGACGGATCGCTGGTTTGCATGACATCATTCACCGTAATGCCGCGCCCGATATCCAGATGCGCGTCTGTGGCAAGGCGCACTTCGGGGCGGATGCCAACGGCCATGCAGACCAGATCGGCAGAGTAAACAGTGCCATCTTCCAGCAAAACCGCCTCTACGCGATCATGGCCCAGAATGGCTTTGGTGGCCCCCTTGCAGTGAATTTTCATCCCCCGCGCCTCTAGTGATTTTTGCAGCAAATAGCCTGCGGCGGGGTCTAACTGACGCTCCATCAGATGGCCCATGATGTGGATCACCACCACCTCCATGCCGCGCAACTGCATGCCAGCGGCGGCTTCCAACCCCAACAGCCCACCGCCGATAACCACCGCCTTTGCGCCGGGCTTGGCTGCGGCAATCATCGCATTCGTGTCGTCAAGATCGCGGTAGGTGACCACACCAGGCAGTTTGTGCCCCGGCACGGGGATGATAAACGGGGCCGATCCGGTGGCGATGATCAACTGATCAAAGGGCGTATCCACCCCGGCGCAGGTAACGGTTTTGGCCGCGCGATCAATTTTGGTGACCGACTGGCCCAGAACGGTTTTGATGCTGTTTTCTGCATACCAATCTGCGTCATGCGTGATGATCTCATCATAGGTTTTCTCGCCCGACAACACCGGTGACAGCATGATCCGGTTATAATTGCCACGCGGTTCGGCATTGAAAAGCGTGATGTCAAACGCACCTGGGGCCAGTTCCGTCAGATGTTCCAACACCCGCCCCGAGGCCATACCAGCACCGATGACGACAAGTTTCTGGGTCATAGCTGACCTCCTGTTAACGGGCTGTTGACCATCATGGCGATAAAGTGGCTGGGATGGAGTTTGAATGGGATGACGCCAAAGACGCGGCCAACCGGGCGAAACACAGTGTTTCGTTGGCGGATGCTGTGGGTTTGGATTGGGAGGCCGGTCAAACGCGCCCCGATCTTCGGGCAGATTACCTCGAGAATCGCAGTGAAATTCTGGCGAAGATCGGCGATCGGCTTCACGCGTGCATCTTCACTATGCGCGGCGGCGTTCATCGGATAATATAGTCGCGAAAGGCCAACACGCGAGAGGAGCGTAGATATGAACAAGCTCGTTCCAAATGATCCGCCCGGTATGCCCGACGACGAAAGCCCAGAGTGGAACGACGCCGATTTTCTTTGGTCGGTTACCAATAGTGATTTTGGCGGTTTCAAAGCCGCGATGTCATTTTTGAAAATGCGCGAAGAAATTTGGCGTGCGGCCGAAAGCAAAGGCCTGAAACGCGATGCGTTCTTACCATTGTTGCCAAACAAACCGGGATTCGAAGATCGGGTTTCCGACGCTTTTGGCGAAGTGATGAAATCGGTGCGGCACGCCGCCGAATAACCCATCACGCCACCGCCTTGGGTTTGGCCCCATGTTCGTAGTCTTCCAAAAACCCCAGCACCTCGGCGCGGTAGGCATAATAATCGGGATGGTCCAGCAACCCACGGCGGCTGCGCGGGCGGGGCAGGTTTACGTCCGTGATCTTGCCAATGGTGGCGTTTGGCCCGTTGGTCATCATCACCACGCGGTCGGCCAGCAAAATCGCTTCGTCTACATCATGGGTCACGCAAACAGCCGTGACTTTGGTGCGGCTCCACACCTCCATCAGCACTTCTTGCAATTCCCAGCGGGTCAGACTGTCCAGCATGCCGAAAGGTTCATCTAGCAGCAGCAACTTGGGCGACAGTGCAAAGGCCCGTGCGATACCAACACGTTGGCGCATGCCGTTTGACATATCCGCCGCCTGCACATCCATCGCATCCGCCAGCCCGACACGTTCAAGATAGTATTCAACCACTTCTTGCCGTTCGATTTGTGTCGATTTCGGGTAAACCTTTTCCACCCCCATCGCGACGTTCTGTTTGGCGGTCAGCCATGGGAACAGGTTTGGCGATTGAAACACCACCGCGCGTTCGGGGTCCGCGCCTTCGATATGGGTGCCGTCCAGGGTGATCGCCCCAGCCGAGATGGCGTTCAACCCGGCAGTCATTGTCAGCACTGTGGATTTGCCACAGCCCGAATGGCCGATCAGCGACACAAATTCGCCCTTCTTCAGGATCAGGTTAAAGTCTTCAACCACCGTTAGCGGGCCCTTTGGCGTGGCGTAAACCTTGTGCAATTGCGAATAGCGCAGATAGCGGGCGTTGGCGTTCGGGTTGCCGGCTTTTGCGTAGGCGCTTGGCAGGGCGTGGCGCGGCGTCACCAAAGGCAGTTCGCGGGTTTCCGGCAGTTTGGCCGCGATACCAACATCCATCAGATAGGCGGTGACATCGGCGCGCAATGATTTGAACGCGTCATTGTTGTTCATCGCCGAACGGTCGCGTGGGCGCGGCAAAGTCACCGGAAAATTTTGTCCCAAAGTGCCGTCGGGGTTCAGACAAACGATGCGGTCCGCCAGCACCAAGGCTTCATCAACATCATTGGTGATCAAGACCACGGTGCGTTTATCTGCGGTCCAGATCGCCTCTATCTCGGCGGCCACATTGGCGCGGGTCAGGGCATCCAGTGCGGACAACGGCTCATCCATCAACAATACCTTTGGCCGCATCGCCAAAGCCCGGGCGACGGCCACGCGTTGGCGCATGCCGCCCGATAACTCGGCAGGGCGGCGGTCTGCGGCATGGGTCAGGCCGACCATGGTGATATACTTTGCCACTTCGGCGCTGCGTTCGGCTTTGCTGCCCCGATGCACCGCATCGACCGCCAAGGCGATGTTTCCCGCCACCGTCAGCCATGGCATCAGCGCATAGGATTGAAACACCAAGCCGCGTTCGGGCCCCGGCCCGATAACTGGTGCGCCTTGAAACGCCACGTCGCCACGGTCTGGCAAAGTCAGCCCCGCCATCAGGTTGATCAGCGTGGTCTTGCCCGATCCGGAAAAGCCTAAAATCGCTAGAAACTCTCCTTCTTCAACCGCAAGCGTCAGGTTACGCAGAACCTGCTTTTCGCCATAAGCCTTTGACACATTAGTCAGTTTAAGGATGCCCATGATGTTCAACGGGTGTTCGAAAAGGTGAACAGCGATTGCAACGCGAACATCACGCGGTCCAGCAAGAAACCGATGATCCCGATGGTCAGCACCGCCACCATGATCTTGGCAAGCGATTGTTCGGATCCGTTCTGAAACTCATCCCAGACGAATTTTCCAAGCCCGGGGTTCTGCGCCAGCATTTCGGCGGCGATCAGCACCATCCAACCCACACCCAGTGACAACCGCAATCCGGTAAAGATCAGCGGCAACGCTGATGGCAGCACCAAACGGGTTATCTTGGTCCACATCGACAGTTTCAAAACCCGGCTGACATTCACCAGATCTTTGTCAATCGACGCCACGCCCAGTGAGGTGTTGATCAAAGTTGGCCATAGGGAACATAAAGTCACCGTAAAGGCCGAAACGATAAAGCTTTTGGGCAAACCGCCATCACCTGCATAAAGGGCGGAGACCACCATCGTTACAATCGGCAGCCACGCCAGCGGCGACACTGGTTTGAATATCTGCACCAACGGATTGATCGCGGCACTTGCGGTAGGCGATAACCCCGCAAGAATGCCAAGTGGCACCGCGATAAAAGTGGCAATCAAAAAGCCTGCGAACACGGTTTTGATCGAGGTCCAGATTTGCGCGTAAAACGTGGGCTTTCCTGTGTAGGCCGGCGTTTTCACCTGATCGGCCTTGCCGCCTGCCACCAATACCGCATTTTTCTCGGCCTGTTTGGCGTAAAATTCATCCGCTTTCACGGCCTCGGCCTTGGCGCTGGCATCAAGGGCAATTGCTTGTTCCCAAACTTGGGCCGGGCCGGGGATCGCCCCCAGTGAGGTTTGAACCATCGGTGCCAGATACGCCCAAAGGGCCACGAACCCAGCGATTGCCAGCAGCGGCACTGCGGCCAGTCGCCAGATTTCGCGGGCCTGTCCACGCGGATTGTCGCCTGCCACCACCCGCCAGATCGGCGTGATCCACGCCACACCCAACAGCCTGAACCAGGCGTCACATTTACCGATCAACCGAAAGTGCCGATCTTGCCGTGCGGCACGGTCGCCTTTTGGAGGGCGCGGTCCAGATGTTTGGTCAAGCAGGGTCATTACAGGCGTCCTTCCGCGTCCCCCTGCCCCGCAGTATCCGCACGGCAAGGGGTGCAAGCGTTTACGTTCAGTTGATAATTTCGCCGCCCATAACGGTTTGCGTCGATTTCAACCCAATGGTCAGGCTGTCGATGTAGGCATTGGGCTTGGTTCCGTCGTAGGACACGCTGTCAATGAAGTCGGCGGTCGGCTCGCGGTAGCCATCGGCGTCAAAATCAAACATGTCAGCCGTGGCTTTGCCTTCGGCGATCAGGGCTTCGGCGGCGGCCTTGTAGACGTCTGGTTTGTAGACCGACTTGGCAGCCTCATCGAACCACGCATCTGGTTTGGCTTCGGTAATCTGGCCCCAACGGCGCATTTGCGTCAGATACCAGACCGCATCCGAGTAATAGGGGAAGGTGGCGTTGTAGCGGAAAAACACATTGAAATCAGGCGTGGGTCGCACATCGCCTTTTTCATATTCAAAGCTGCCGGTCATCGAATTGGCCAGCACTGCCGCATCCGCGCCAACGTAATCCGGGCTGGACAGGATTTGCACGGCCTCCATCCGGTTGGCGTTGTCATTCTCGTCCAACCAGATCGCCGCACGGATCAGGGCCTTGGTTAGGGCAAGCGTAGTTTGTGGATTGGCTTGAACGAATTCAGCCGTCAGCCCGAACACCTTTTCGGGATTGTTCTTCCAGATGTCATTGTCGGTGATGACCGGCACGCCGATGCCTTTGGCAACAGCAGCCTGATTCCACGGCTCGCCCACCGCATAGCCGTCGATGGT
>JANNAT010000005.1:0-3100 GCA_031384605.1 Cypionkella sp. | reverse complement strand
GCTGATGCGGGCAGAAAAACCCTTTTCGCAGAAGGAGTTTCTGGCACTTGTGGCGGTGTTTCCTTTCGTGGCCGCTGTCGCGCAACGCCATTGGGCGGCGCTCATCAAGCAATTCGGCAGCGGCAGCAGCGCAGCCGGTCCACAACGCCAGCGGCGCGCGGTGTCCTACGACCTTGGCAACTTTGGCGCCGGAATCCTTACGCCGCGCGAACGTCAGGTCGCGGAATTCACCCTCAAGGGCCATTCCGCCGAATCGACTGGGCAGATCCTTGGCATTTCCCCCGGCACCGTGCGCATTCACCGGCGCAACATCTATGGCAAACTCAGGATCAATTCGCAGGGCGAGCTGTTCTCGCGCTTCTTAAATACACTCGAGGATCTGACGTGACAGACGAAGACCACCAAGTGGCCCCAACCAGAAGTGCCCAAAAGAATGGCAGGCAGGGTCGGACCCAGTCTACAAAAAACTGTGCCACTTGACCTTGGGACCATACACCTAAGCCGCGGCCTGCGGGGGAGGCAATGTTAAAACACGGGCGTCAGGCGTGATAAAATGCGCATACCGAAACGGAGTTACGCCAAAGCGGTCCCTGAACGTTCTTGAGAAGTGTGTTGAATTATCGAAACCGCACACAGTTGCAACATCCTCAATGCTAAGATTTGTTTCAGCAAGCAATGAACGGGCATGCTTGAGCCGTAGTTCCTTCATGTATTTAAGCGGCGATTGCCCAACATAGAGCTTAAAAAGACGTTGAGTCTGCCTGGCAGAAACGCCAATGGCGTTGTAAAGACTATCAACGCTGGTTTCTGTCAGGAAATTCTTGTCTATCCATGCGACCGCTTGAAGAAGGTGCTTGTTCCTGTTCCCCAGCCGTGAGGCGATTGCGGTGGCTTGTTCGTCCCTTTGTTGACGTTTGGACTTGATGAGGCACAGATCCATCGTATTCTGACTAATTTTTTGGCCACAACGATCGAAAATCACTTCCAGCATCATGTCTGCTGAGGCTATCTCGCCTGCACAGGTGATTATGCGATCATCAATACAATAGATGTCCCGGTTGGGCTCCAGGTCAGGCCACCGACTTACAAAAACGGCGTAATGCTCCCAATGCAAAGTAAACCTCTTTCCAGAAAGTATCCCCGCTTTTGCCAACGCAAAAGTTCCTCCACAAAGGCCACCGACAGTCTTTCCGCGTCTCCATAACTTGCGGATATGGTCCGGCAATTGCGCGGGAATATTCGATTCAGGTGCCGCCCCTGCGCAAACAAATGTTATGTCCGCAAAATCCACCTCGTCGAACTGAGCGTCCACCGGAAACGAAAAGCCTGCTGCGCAAACAACGGGAGAACCATCCCAAGATGTAAGCCGAAATCTAAAAACCTCTTTTTCGGAAAGCGAATTTGCCCGGCGCAACGGTTCGATTGCGGCAAACAAACCCAACATGGAAAACCCTGCAACCAGGATGAAGTCAATCGTCAAAAGACGATCACGCTGATTGGCCTTCGCAGCTGAGAGTTTATGTATGCCAGTCGGCTGGGATCGGAGTTCGGAATAAACGTTCATTCTGGCCTGTCCTGCAAAATAGAGAGTTTCTCTAGCGGCTCACATATTCGGATAGTTCGGCCCACCGCCGCCCATCGGCGTGGTCCAGACATTATTCTGCGACGGGTCTGCGCGCGTGCGATTTGCATGTTGGCACTCCCGTCTCGACTATGCTCGAATCGACGCATTTCCACAAAAATCAACAATATTTCACCAAAATGCAACAATAAAGATTGTAATCTGGACTATTTCGGCGATAAATGTTGATTCTTGGCGATCCTTCACCGCCAAAGCACCAACTGGGAGCTCTCGTGATGTCCGCCCCTACTGATCCGCTTGCGACGTTGAAATCACTCGTCGGCCAGTCCGGCTCTGGCTTTGTCAAGATTGGTGTCCCCGACATTGATGGCGTGCTACGTGGCAAGTACATGTCGAAGGAAAAGTTCCTTGCCTCGCTTGATGGTGGATTTGGGTTCTGTGAAGTCGTTCTGGGCTGGGATGCCGCCGACCAACTGTATGACAACACGGCCAAAACCGGCTGGCACAGCGGGTATGGGGATGTGCCGGTGCGCATATTGCCCGAAACTGCCCGGCTGTTGCCCACCGAACCGGGCGTTGTCTTTGTTCTGGGTGAATTCACTGGAAGTTCGAAACGATATGCCCACGCGGCACCCTGCGGCGCGTGTTGGAACGTGCCCAAGACATGGGTTTCAGCGCCAAGGCGGCATGCGAATACGAATTCCTTGTGGTCCAAGAAACCACAGACAGTCTTGTGCAAAAGGGTTATCGTGGGCTTTCGCCCCTTGGCCACGGAAACTTTGGCTACTCAGTTCTGCGGGCATCTGTAAATACTGAGTTCTACCATGGACTTCTGCAGTTCTGCTCGGGTTTCGACCTGCCGTTGGAGGCTCTGCACGAGGAAACCGGCCCCGGTGCGCTGGAAGCTGCCATACAAGTGACCGATGCCTTGACGGCTGCCGATCGCGGCATCCTTTTCAAGACCTTCGCCAAGGTTGTGGCGCAACGCATGGGCCTGCAAGCCAGCTTTATGGCCAAATGGGACAAGGCCTTCCCGGGTCAGGGTGGGCATGTACATGTTTCATTGCAGGATGAGGCTGGAAACGGCATCTTTGTTGGCCCGGATGGCGGCCTAAGCGTAACCATGCGCCATTTTATTGGCGGTATCCGTCAGCTTGCACCCGAACTTGCCGCATTGGCTGCGCCGACGGTCAACTCCTACCGTCGGCTTGTGCCCGGTTACTGGGCACCCACTGCCGCAACTTGGGGGGTGGACAATCGCACCGTCGCGGTGCGGGCAATTACGGGCAGTCCCAAGTCGCAGCGCGTCGAGTTTCGCATCCCAGGGGCGGATACCAATCCCTATCTGTCACTGGCGGCGGCCCTTGGCGCGGGCCTGTGGGGCATCGAAAACAAAATTGACCCCGGAATGCCGATGACCGGCAACGCGTACACGCAAGAAGCTGGCCCCGAACTGCAACTGCCACGCTCATTGGGCGAGGCCGCAGAGCGCCTACATCGTTCTACAGCAGCACGCCA
>JANNAT010000140.1:0-135499 GCA_031384605.1 Cypionkella sp. | reverse complement strand
AACCGAACCCGCGCTGGGATATACCCCAGAAATAGCGGCGTTCCCCGCCCCAGCGGGGGTGAACCGTTGTATATAGCGGAAATCGCCTCGCGCGATACGCGGTCCCCGCCCACGCGGGGATGAACCGGAACCGGGTGGCGTCAATCAATCCGATATCTAGCGTTCCCCGCCCACGCGGGGATGAACCGCCGATACCGCAGTGCAACCCGTCTGGCCCGCAGCGTTCCCCGCCCACGCGGGGATGAACCGCTGGCTGTAGTCCAGTTCCCCCACCACCCCACGCGTTCCCTGCCCACGCGGGGATGAACCGGATTTTCGTCACGAATATCGCAGGGCAGCGGGGCGTTCCCCGCCCACGCGGGGATGAACCGACGGCGGCCAAAGCGGGCTTTACTTTGTCGCAGCGTTCCCCGCCCACGCGGGGATGAACCGCCCTGCCTCTAGGCACCACTTGCGCACCCAATGCGTTCCCCGCCCACGCGGGGATGAACCGTGAATTTTGGCTAGCAACTGGTCAACAGCCGCGCGTTCCCCGCCCACGCGGGGATGAACCGAAAGATAGCGCCATGATGACACCCACAGATATGCGTTCCCCGCCCACGCGGGGATGAACCGTTGATCGTTTCAACGGGCGTAACCATGTTTGGGCGTTCCCCGCCCACGCGGCGATGAACCGGAATACCCATGGCCGATAATCTGCAAAACGCGGCGTTCCCCGCCCACGCGGGGATGAACCGTCGCCCAGCCCGCCCTATCGGTGCGACTGAACGCGTTCCCCGCCCACGCGGGGATAAACCGCTGGATCTGTGGACATAGCCCATGATGCGGGCGCGTTCCCCGCCCACGCGGGGATGAACCGCCTTTGCGCGCCAACACTTGAACGGGCATGCTGCGTTCCCCGCCCACGCGGGGATGAACCGGCGGCAGTGAGTTGGTCCAGCATTTCGGTATGGCGTTCCCCGCCCACGCGGGGATGAACCGAAAACGTCAGACCATCTTGAGTTATCGGGCGCGCGTTCCCCGCCTACGCGGGGATGAACCGCAAACAACAGGAGTCTCTCCAAAAGCCGTGTCCAACACACTGTCCGGGGGTTCTGCCTATCAAGTATTCAGGTGCGCCAAAGGGGAGGCTATTGCCAGAATTTTTTGTTGGACACAGCTATTTTGTCCAACAATCCAACAAGTCTGATGCACAATACTGCACATTGCGGCACAAACTTTAGCTTTAGATTGATATTTTTGTCTATTAAAATCAGACATTTGCGCGGTATTGCACGCTATATCTGAGTCTAATGGTGGGCGACCCTGGAATCGAACCAGGCACGAGTCGCCTCGGGAGAGTTACAGTCTCCTGCCGCACCTTGCAGCACGTCGCCCACTAGTGGCGGTGATTAGCCAATGGGGTGGGGGGCGTCAAGGCGAAATGCGCATGGGGCGGTGATCGGATTTCGGCTTGCCTTGACCTGCGAACTGGCCCCATGGTTTAGGGGGTAACAGCGGTAAGGTGCGGCATGTCGGGCGATAAAAAACCAACCTGGATAGTGGACAAAGAACGCAACCGCCGGGCCGAGGCGCGCGAAACGGTCTGGCTGTTTGGTCTGCATGCGGTGCGTGATGCGCTGATGAACCCAAGCCGTGAAAAGCTGCAACTGGTTGTGACCAAAAACGCGCTGGACAAGTTGGAAGATGCGGTGGCTTTTGCCGGTATTGCGCCGCAAATCGCTGATCCGCGCCGCTTTGACGTGCCGATTGATGAAGGATCGGTTCATCAGGGGGCCGCGATGGAAGTGCGGGTGCTGAACTGGGGCAAACTGGCCGATGTCGCCATTTCGGGCACCGGCAATCCGTTGATCGTGGTGTTGGACCGGGTCACCGATCCGCATAACGTCGGCGCTGTGCTGCGATCTGCCGAGGTGTTTGGAGCCCGCGCGGTGATCGCGCCCCGCCATCATTCCGCGCCGGAAACCGGGGCACTGGCCAAAACCGCAAGCGGCGCGCTGGAACGGCAGCCCTATCTGAAGGTTACCAATCTGGCCGATGCAATGGCGGAGTTGAAAACCTATGGCTATGTGCTGATCGGTCTTGACGGCGACGGCACGGTTGATCTGCCCGTGGCTATGGCGCAAGCGGGTAAACGGGCGGTGGCGCTGGTGCTGGGCGCCGAGGGGCCGGGCCTGCGCGATAAAACCCGCGAAACCTGTGACGTGATTGCGCGTATCCCATTTACGGGGACGTTTGGCAGCCTGAACGTGTCGAATGCAGCCGCGGTCGGGCTTTATGCAGCGTCAATCCGGTGAAAACATCTTTGATGCGACAAAGGTGATCACAAATGCGCGACGCTGCCTTTAATCCGGCGTTAAGCTTCCTATGTATAATTCGAGAGTTACGGGTTCGGAACACCTGTATCTTCGGTTCACTGTCCCTCGTTCCACACCTTAGCGCCCCGGCCATAGGCTTGGGCGCTTTTTTCTGGGGATGATCATGGCTGATACCGATGCAGAAATTCGCGAAATCCTGACAAGTGTAAAGACAATTGCCGTGGTGGGATGGTCGCCAAAAGCCGACCGTCCCAGCAATGGCGTCGCACTGTTTTTGCAGGGGCGCGGATACCGGGTGATCCCGGTTAATCCGGGGCAGGCGGGGCAAGACAGCGGTTTGGGCGAGCCTGTGCGCGCAAGCTTGGCCGATATTGGCGAAGCGGTTGATATGGTGGATATCTTTCGGCGATCCGAAGAGGTCGGTCCCGTTGTGGATGAGGCGATTGCCATTGGGGCCCGCGTGGTTTGGATGCAGTTGGGTGTGATCAATGAAGTGGCGGCAGAAGCGGCGCGCAAAGCGGGTCTGGATGTGGTGGTGAACCGTTGCCCGGCGATAGAGATCCCGCGATTGGGGCTATAAAGTCAAAAATCTTCTAAAGATTTTTGACAAGGATTTTCAGAAAATCCTTGTTTCGCTGCCCTTCAACGACCCGCTTTTTCAACCATGCCGGAAACGCCTTCACGCCGTTCCAGTTCTGCAAGTACATCGTCCAGCGTGATATCGCGCGCGGCCAGCATGACCAGCAAATGATAAATCACGTCGCCAGCCTCGGATATCAGCCGGGCGCGGTCGCCTTTGACAGCTTCGATAATCGCTTCAACCGCCTCTTCGCCAAACTTTTCGGCGCATTTTTCGGGGCCGGCGGCCAGCAGCTTGGCGGTCCAGGAAGTGTCTGGATCAGCGCCTTTGCGCGCGGCAATTGTAGCGGCGAGGCGATCTAGCGCTGTCATGTCATCCTCATCGGAATGCCTGCGGCAGCCATATGGGCTTTGGCTTGGGGGATAGTGAAGTCACCAAAGTGAAAGATCGACGCCGCAAGCACCGCAGACGCCCCGCCCAACAGCACGCCGTCCACCAGATGATCCAGAGTGCCCACACCCCCCGACGCAATCACTGGAATGCTGACCGCATCTGAAATCGCGCGCGTCAGGGCCAAGTTAAAACCCGCTTTGGTGCCGTCACGGTCCATCGAGGTGAGCAGAATTTCGCCCGCCCCCTTGGCTGCCACCAGTTTGGCAAAGTCCACCGCATCAATCCCAGTGGCCCGCCGCCCGCCATGGGTGAAAATCTGCCACTTTCCGGGGCTTACGGTTTTGGCATCAATCGCCACGACGATGCATTGGCTGCCAAAGCGGGTGGCGGCATCGGCCACCACATCGGGGTTGGCAACGGCGGCCGAATTGAACGATACCTTATCGGCTCCCGCCAACAACAACGCGCGCACATCACCCACGGTGCGCACGCCGCCGCCCACGGTAAGGGGCATAAAGCAGGCCTCGGCGGTTCGGGTGACCAGATCGAACATCGTGCCGCGATTTTCTTCGGTAGCCATGATGTCAAGAAAACACAACTCATCCGCGCCCGCCGCATCATAGGTGCGCGCGGCTTCAACCGGATCGCCCGCATCGCGCAGCCCGGTAAAGTTCACGCCTTTGACAATGCGGCCATTGGCGACGTCAAGGCAGGGGATCAGGCGGGTTTTCAGCATGCTGATACCTTAGCGTGCCGGGAGGGCCGGGAAAAGGGGGCTGTCTGCCCCCTGTCGCATTTGCTGTGCAAACGCTGCCCCCGAGAGTATTTGCACCAAAGTGAAATCAGCGATTCAGCGCCTGCAACGCAGAACCCAGATCAATTGCGCCGTCATAAAGCGCGCGGCCCGAAATAGCGCCCGCAATCACGCCGGTGTCGCGCAGGGCCAGCAGATCGGCCATCGACGACACGCCGCCGCTGGCGATCACCGGGATGGTAACCGCGCGGGCCAGGATTTCGGTCGCGGGAATGTTCGGCCCGCCCATCGCGCCATCGCGGTCAATATCGGTGTAGATGATCGCCGACACACCAGCGTCTTCGAAACTGCGGGCAAGATCGGTTGCTTGCACGTTGGTTGCAGTGGCCCAGCCTTTGGTCGCCACCAACCCCGCACGCGCGTCAATGCCAACGGCCACGCAGCCCGGAAACGCCTTTGCCGCAGCGCGCACCAGATCGGGGTTTTCGACAGCAACCGTGCCCAAAATCACGCGGGATACCCCCGCATTCAGCCACATCTCAATCGTCGCCATATCGCGGATGCCGCCGCCCAATTGCACGGGAACCGTGACTTTCGCCAAAATTGCCCGGACTGCCGCGCCATTCACTGGAACGCCCGCAAAGGCGCCATTCAGATCGACCAGATGCAGCCAGTCGCAGCCCGCTGCCTGAAATGCCAAGGCTTGCGCCGCCGGATCGTCGCCAAACACCGTGGCCGCAGCCATCTCGCCGCGCAGCAGCCGCACGCATTGGCCGTCTTTCAGATCAATTGCAGGATATAAGATCATGGCGCGCCTTTTTCGGTGTTGCGTCCCTTTACCCAAGCACGCCGGCACTGCCAAGGGGTTGGATCGCATCGGGCGACCCCACGTCACGCTTGATTGGTTTGCAAATTATGAGAAAGCTTTTCCCAACCTTGAGGGAGGATTTACAATGCTAAAGAAACTGACACTGGCGGCCGCACTCGTCTTTGTGGCAACCACCGCTTTTGCCGATCCTGTAGAAGGCATCTGGCAGACCAAACCCGATGACAACGGCAACTATGGCCATATCAAAGTCGCAGCCTGCGGTCCTGCTTTTTGTGGCACGCTGATCAAGTCTTTCGACAGCACCGGTGCTGCGTTGGAAAGCGATAACATCGGCAAGCAGATTATCTGGGATATGGTCGCCTATCCTGACGGTCTTTACGATGATGGTCAGGTCTGGAGCCCGGATCGCGACAAAACCTATAATTCCGACATGACATTGGCCGGTAACAAACTGGCGGTGCGCGGCTGCGTGCTGGGTATTTGCCGCGATGGCGGCACCTGGACGCGGGTGAAGTAAACCGCAAGCTTCGGGTCGCCTGCTTTGGTTTGTCCGTGTTACGACGCGGGCAAATCAGGAGGCAAAAATGTCGACAAAAGACTGGATGCTATTGATCGGCCTGTCCCTTTTATGGGGCGGGTCGTTCTTTTTTGTCGAAATGGCGCTACAAGGCCTGCCGCCCCTATCGGTGGTATGGGGGCGGGTTTCGCTGGGGGCTGTGCTGTTGGCACTTGCATTGTTGATCACCAAAGGCCGCTTTCCGCAGGGGCGCGCGGTGTGGACCGCATTGATCGGCATGGGTTTTTTGAACAACGTGGTGCCCTTTACCCTGTTTTCTCTGGCGCAAGGCCAGATATCGGGGGCGATGGCGGCGATCCTGAACGCCACGACGCCTTTGTTCAGTCTGGCGCTTTTGCACAGCATGACGGTGGATGAAAAGATCACGGCCCCCAAGGCGGTGGGTCTTGGTTTAGGATTTGCCGGCGTTGTGGTGATGATGGGGGGGATGGCGTTTGACGATGTCTGGGCCTCGGTCGCCTGTCTTGCGGCGGCATTCTCCTACGGGCTGGCCAATCTGTGGAGCCGCCGGTTTCGCGCCCTTGGCGTGGCCCCGCTGACGATTGCCTTTGGTCAGGTCACCTGTTCGACCCTGCTGGTTTTGCCGATCTGGCTGTGGGTCGATCAGCCTTGGGCGATGTCACTGCCTGCCGCCAATGTGATCGGTGCTGTCATCGGCATTGCGGCGCTGTCAACGGCGCTGGCCTATCTGATCTTTTTCCGGCTGCTGGCCTCGGCGGGGGCGATCAACCTATCCTTGGTAACGTTTCTGATTCCGGTGTCGGCCACGCTGTTGGGGGTGATGTTTTTGGGCACAACCCTGCAGCCGCAACATCTGGCGGGGTTTGGGTTGATCGCGGCAGGGTTGGCGGCAATTGACGGGCGGATTTGGCGCAGGATCAGGCCACAGTAGCGCTTAGGGTTTCCACGTCAGGAAATTGGCAATCATCCGCAGACCGAGGCCTTGGGATTTTTCGGGGTGAAATTGCATCCCGATCATCGTATCGCGCCCAGTAATGGCAGTGATATCGCCGCCATAGTCGCAATGCGCCAGCCGTTCCGCGGGGTTATCCACCTGCATGTGATAGGAATGCACGAAATAAGCATGATCGCCGGTGGAAATGCCTGCCAAAACCGGGTGCGCCGCGGCCCCTTGATCCAGCATCAGATCGTTCCAACCCATATGCGGCACTTTCATTGCCCGGTCTGAAGGTGCGATTTTCACCACCTCGCCGCCGATCCAGTCAAAGCCGCGCGTATCGGCGTATTCCCGCCCCCAAGTGGCCATCATCTGCATGCCGACGCAAATGCCCATGAACGGCTTGGCCTGCCGGGTAACACCGTGCTCTATCGCCTCAAACAACCCGCCAAAACTGCCCAAGGCTGCCCGGCAGGCCGGAAACGCGCCGTCGCCGGGCAATACGATACGGTCAGCGCGGGCCACATCCTGGGGGTCAGAGCTGACCAGGATATGACCGCCCCCTACCTCAGCCGCCATCCGTTCAAACGCTTTGTGCGCGGAATGCAGATTGCCGCTGTCGTAATCGACCAGAACCGTCAACATCGGTTAAAGACTGCCCTTGGTCGACGGAATGGCCCCGGCACCGCGCGGATCGGGTTCAACCGCAGCCCGCAGCGCGCGGGCAACCGATTTGAACGCGGCCTCGGCAATGTGGTGGCTGTTTAGCCCGTGAATTTTATCGACATGCAAGGTGATGCCGCCATGGGTTGCCAAAGCCTGAAAGAATTCGCGCACGAGTTCAGTATCAAAGCTGCCGATTTTGGCAGTTGGAAAATCGACGTTCCACACCAGATACGGGCGCCCCGACAGATCAAGCGCGCAGATCAGTTGCGCATCATCCATCGCAAGGCGACAATCACCATAGCGCCGGATGCCGCGCTTGTCGCCCAAGGCGCGGGTCAGCGCCTGACCCAGTGCTATGCCGCAATCTTCGACGGTGTGGTGATCGTCGATGTGCAAATCGCCCGTCGCGGCAAGGCTGATGTCGATCAGGGAATGGCGCGCCAACTGATCCAGCATGTGATCAAAGAACCCAACGCCGGTTTTGCAATCGGATTGGCCGGTGCCGTCCAGCCGCACTGTGACGGCAATTACAGTTTCGTTGGTCTTGCGGGTAATTTCGGCGCTGCGCATCGCGTGCCTTTCCTGTCAGTTTGCCGCTTTATAGGGCGCGGGTTTGGTTTTGGAAAGTGCAGGCTTTGGGGTGGAAGGGGCGGGGTTGCCCGGTTAAGCTGTGTCTCAGCCGTCAGCCAAGAGGTTTGTCTTGCCCAATTACACCTGCTTTACCGCCTATGACGTGCGGGGCCGCCTTGGCGATGAGCTGAACGAAGAAATCGCTTTGCGCATTGGCCGGGCCTTTGCCGAAGTGCTGGGCGCACGCCACGTGGTGCTGGGCCGTGATCCGCGCGGATCATCTGTGGCACTGGCGGGGGCTGTCACCGAAGGGCTGATGCAGGCGGGCGTCCAGGTGATTGATCTGGGGCTATGCGGCACCGAAGAGATGTATTTTGCTGTCACGCATTTGGGCGCAGATGGCGGCATCGAGGTGACCGCATCGCATAACCCGATGGATTATAATGGCTTAAAGATGGTGCGGCGCGGATCGGCCCCTTTGGATGCAGCATCGGGGATGGCCGCGATCAAAGCACTGGCAGAGGCTGGGAATTTTGGCGCTTTGGGGCAAGGCACCTGGCGGCAAGAGCGGGCCGTGCGCAGCGCCTATGTGCAAAAAGTGCTGTCTTTTGTCGATATTGCCGCGTTGCGGCCGATCAAGATTTTGGTGAACGCAGGCAACGGCGCGGCGGGCCCGGCATTTGACGCCATTGCCGCAGCGTTGGCGGACATCGGCGCGCCGCTTGAATTTGTACGGATGTACCACGACCCCGACGGCAGCTTTCCGCATGGTATTCCCAACCCGCTGTTGCCAGAAAACCAACCTGTGACGGCGCAAGCGGTGATTGCTGCGGGGGCAGATATGGGGGTGGCATGGGACGGCGATTTTGACCGCTGTTTTCTGTTTGATCACAAGGGAAATTTCGTTGCCGGCGAGTATGTGGTTGGCCTTTTGGCGCAAGTTTTTTTGGACAAGGAACGCGGTGCCCGCATCGTTCACGATCCGCGTGTGATGTGGAACACCCTTGATATTGTTCGTAAATCATCTGGGGTGGCGGTGGCGGCCCGCACGGGACATGCGTTCATGAAGCAGGCCATGCGCGCCACCGGTGCGGTTTACGGCGGCGAGATGTCTGCACATCACTATTTCCGCGATTTCATGGCTTGCGATTCAGGGATGATCCCGTGGCTGTTGGTGGCCGAACTGATCAGCACGACGCGCAGGTCGTTGGCCGATCTGCTGGAAGCACGGCGACAGGCGTTTCCATCGTCGGGTGAGATCAACTTCAAAGTTGCCAGCCCGCGCGATTGTATGGCGCAGATTGAAGCGGTTTATGCGCCTAAGGCATTGGCGCGGGATGATCTGGATGGGCTAAGTCTGGATTTTGGCGATTGGCGGTTCAATTTGCGCGCGTCAAACACCGAACCCTTGTTGCGGCTGAATGTGGAATCGCGCGGGCGAGTTGATCTGGTGGACCGCGGGGTAGCTGATATTTCGGCGGTGATATCGGCCAGTGCAGCTTGACGCCGGACCTTGATTTGGCTGAACCACCGGACGCTCTGCGAGCAGTATTTAGGCCAAGATGAAGCCGTAGACTGCTACATCACCGCACCGATTTGCCATGGCACAAATTCGGCACCGCCAAAGCCCAGCCCTTCGGACAGGGATTGTTTTCCAGATGCCACTGATATTATTTCCTCAAGTATTTCAATACCTTTTGCTGCGATGCTAATGTCATGCGTTAAGATGTCGCCGCAATTGATATCCATATCCTCGGCCATGCGGTGATACATTTCGCTATTGGTGGCCAGCTTGATGCAGGGGCTGGGTTTATAGCCCGACACAGATCCGCGCCCGGTGGTAAAAACGATCATCGTGGCCCCGGATGCGATTTGGCCGGTGACCGAACACGGATCATAACCGGGGCTGTCCATATAGACGAAACCGGGCGTGGTGATGGGTTCGGCGAATTTGTAAACGCCCGACAAAGGTGCCGTGCCACCTTTGGCCACAGCCCCCAGTGATTTTTCCAAAATCGTCGTAAGCCCGCCTTTTTTGTTGCCGGGGCTGGGATTATTGTCCATCTCGCCACCGTTGCGCGCGGTGTAGTCTTCCCACCACTTTATCCGCGCGATCAGTTTATGGCCAATTTCGGGTGTTGCGGCGCGGCGAGTCAGCAAGTGTTCGGCACCGTAAATCTCTGGCGTTTCTGACAGAATTGTCGTCCCACCCATCCGCACCAATAAGTCGGACGCATGTCCAAGAGCGGGATTTGCCGTGATGCCGGAATAGCCATCCGATCCGCCGCATTGCAGCCCGATGATCAGCTTTGATACAGGTGCTGGCGCGCGCACCGACCGGGAGGCAACCTCGGCCATTTCGCGCAGAACCACCAATCCGCGCGCGATGGTGGCCCGCGTGCCGCCGGTTTGCTGGATGGTCATATACCGGAAATTGCCATCGGGGCGCAGGCGGCCCTGGCCCACCAGATCGGGCACCTGCATCACTTCGCAGCCCAGTCCAACCAACAAAATCCCCGCAAAATTGGCATTGCGGGCATAGCCTTTCAGCGTGCGCATCAAGGTGTCATAGCCTTCGTTGACGCCAGACATGCCGCAACCGGTCGAATGCACAATCGGCACAAAGCCGTCGATATTGGGCATGGCTGACAGAATAGGGTCTTTTTCCGCTGCCTCGGCAATAAACCGGGCGACAGAGCCCGAGCAGTTTACCGACGTTAGAATGCCGATGTAATTGCGGGTGCCAACCTGCCCATCGGCGCGGTGAAATCCCATAAATTCGCGCGCGGCTAACGGCGGCAGCGGTGTGCAATCTGTTGCAAAGGCATAGTCCGTGCTGTGCGGCCCCATCCCCAGATTATGGCTGTGGATATGCGCGCCCGCCGCAACGGGTTGCAACGCCTGTCCGATAATCTGGCCATAGCGCACCACCAGTTCCCCCGCTGCCATGTCGCGCAACGCAATTTTGTGGCCGCGCGGTATGGCCGCCGTTGTCGTCACACCAAAGTCGGCAAGCGCGGTATCGGCGGCAATATCTTGCAGCGCAATCGCCACCGTGTCATTGGGGTTCAGCTGTAACGCCGCCTTTTGTCCTTGCGTCATTTCTGCTGGCCCTTCCTTGATCACGGCGCATGTCTCGTCTAACATGTTAGCATGTTACAGCCGCAACGCCCCCCGTCACAAGACCCCATATTGCAAACGCGGATATCGCCCGGTGCGCGATTGGTGCCGTTGGAAATGTTTGCGGGGTCGTTGGGGGCGAAAGTCTATCAAGCCCTGCACCGCGCCATACTTGAGCTGCGTTTCAAGCCCGGCGAGATCATCCGCAAGCCTGAAATTTGTGACGAACTTGGCGTCTCGCGCAGCCCGGTATCCGATGCGGTGGCGCGACTGGCAGCCGAAGGGCTGGTCGATGTCGTGCCCCAAGCCGGCACATATGTGGCGCGTTTTTCGATGACCGAGATCCGCGAAGGCGCATTTTTGCGCGAAGCCATCGAACTTGCCTCTGTCGAGCGGGTGGCAGGTATCATCACCGAAGATCAGTTGGTGCTGCTGCGTCGCAACCTGACGGTGCAGTCGGTTTTGGTTGCCGACAATGATTTCACAGGGTTCTACAAACTCGATTCGGAAATGCACGAACTGCTGTTGTCGTTCAGCGGCTATCGCAAGTTGTCGGTGGTGTCTGAAACGGCATCGGCCCATGTGAACCGCGCGCGCCGGTTGCTTTTGCCGGTTCCGGGGCGGGTTTTGACCACTCTGGCCGAGCACCGCGCGATTTTAACCGCACTTGAGGCGCGCGATCCACTGGCGGCGCGGCAGGCCGTGCGCCATCACTTGCGCCAGTTGCTAACCTTGATTGAGCCGTTGGAGCGCAGCCATCCCGATCTTTTCAACCCCTAAGACCATGGATACAAACGGTTTATGACAATTTCTAACCATGCCCGCTATGCAACCCGCCTGAATGCCTTCAAGATCAAAGGCAGCTCGGTTGCCGATATGATTGCGCAGGCGGGCCGGGTTGGCGGCCTGAATGCGGCGGATCTGAACTATCCCGACCATTTTGAAGCGCACACGCCGCGGCAATTGGCGGCAATGCTGGCCGATCAGGGCATGGCGCTGAACGGATTGGCGATGCGGTATTACACCGAGCCCGGGTTCAAACTGGGCGCGTTCACCCATCCGGACGCGGGCGTGCGGCGAGCGGCGATTGATCTGACCAAACGCGGCATTGATACTTGTGCTGAAATGGGTGCCAACCTGATGACTTTGTGGATGGGGCAAGACGGCTATGACTATGCGTTTCAGGGCGATTACGCCCGGATGTGGGACGATACCATTGCCGCGTTGATCGAGGTGGCCGATCATAACCGGTCGGTAAACATCGCGGTGGAATACAAACCAGACGAGCCGCGCGCCTTTGCCCTGATGCCCGATATGGCCACAACGCTGTTGGCCCTGCACGCGGTGGGGCGTGCGAATACAGGTGTGACGCTGGATTTCGCGCATGTGCTTTATGCGGGCGAGATGCCTGCCTTTGCCGCGATGCTGGCGCACAGGCACAGCCGCATACTGGGGGTGCATTTGAACGATGGCTATGGCAAGCGCGATGATGGGCTGATGGCGGGCACGGTGCATCCGGTGCAGACGGTGGAATTGTTCGTGGGCCTGGCACGGGCGGGTTATGACGGGGTGATCTATTTTGACACGTTTCCCGATCATGCTGGTCTTGATCCTGTGGCCGAGGCGCGCGCCAACATCCGGTTGGTAACGCGGTTGCGCGCGATTGCGGATGGGTTGGCGGGCGATGCAGACCTTGCGGCGGCAATGGCGCGGCAAGATGCGGCGGCGACATCCCTGATCGTGGCGCAGGCGTTGTATGGGGCGTGATATGCAGCGGCCCCGGATCACGTCCGGGCCTGCGCAGAAGCTATTAATGTAATATCTTATCTTTAGCACACAATAGATTGAAATATCTAATCTATTGGCGCATCGGCCTGCAGCAGACCTTTATGCTTTAATTCTTTCCATAATTCTGGCGGAATTGCCGCGCGGGCGGCGGCCAGATTGCTGTCCATTTCTGTAACGCCCTGACCGCCCGGAATGATCGACACCACCGCCGGGTGCAGCAGCGGAAACTGAAACGCGGCATCCACAAGGCGCACGCCATGGGCTGAACACATCGCCTGCAACGCGCCCACGCGTGCAATTACCCAATCCGGGGCGGGATCATAATTGTAAAACGCCCCCGGTCGTGGCCCGGTGGCCAGAATGCCGGAATTGTAGGGGCCACCGATAATGATGCCAACACCGCGCTGATGCGCCATCGGCAAGAACGTCGCCAGCGCCTGTTGTTCCAGCAAGGTATAACGCCCGGCCAGCAAGAACAGATCGAAATCGCCGTGTTCCAGCAGCCATTGGCAGGGTTGCCATTCGTTCACCCCCGCGCCAAAGGCCCGGATCACGCCCTGGTCACGCAGGTCAAGCAAGGCGCGATATCCGCCCGCCATAAACTCGGCCAGCCGGGCATCAAGGGCCAATTGCGATTTATGGGTGAACACGTCAAGATCGTGGGCGTAAAGGATATCAATGCGGTCCATCCCCAGCCGTTCCAGCGACGCATCAAGCGACCGCATCACCCCGTCATAGCTGTAGTCAAAGATTTCATTGCGCGCAGGCACGTCGAACCATTTGCCAAAGCCGTCGCGTTTGTCGGGGGCGCAGGCCCGCAGGTGGCGGCCGATTTTGGTGGATATCACATAATCATCCCGGCGTTTGCCGCGCAGGAAATGGTTGATCCGGGTTTCCGACAGGCCCAAACCATACAAAGGCGCAGTATCGAAATAGCGCACGCCGCCCGCCCAAGCCCGCGCCAGAATGCCTTGCGCCGCATCTTCGGAAATTGCGCGGTAAAGGTTACCCAAAGGGGCCGCGCCAAAGCCCAGTTCGGTGAACGAAATGCCGCCAGTGCCCAGCCTATCCCATTGACGCACGCGCATTTTTTGTCCCATTCAGCTTTGTGCGGCCAGCAGCGCGTCGATTTCGGTGCGGGCCGGCATTGACGGCGCGGTGCCTGCACGTGTGACAGAAATACCTGCCGTGGCACAGCCAAATCGCACCGCGTCAATCACATCGCGCCCTTCGGACAGCGCCACCGCAAAGCCGCCGTTGAACGCATCACCTGCCCCTGTGGTTTCAACAACAGGCCCCGCCGATATCACCGGCACATGCACAGAGCGGTGTGCATCAAGGTAAAGCGCACCCTTGTCGCCCAGCGTGATCACCACCGCCCCAACCCCGCGCGCCAACAGCGCGTCGGCGGCAAGCCGGGCTTGGGCAATCGTCGTGACGGGTAGGCCGGTCAACGCTTCGGCTTCCGTTTCATTTGGCGTGATATAGTCGCACAGGGCCAGAATATCATCGCCCAGACTGGCGGCGGGCGCGGGGTTCAGGATGGTTGTCACGCCGCTGGCGCGCGCAAGTTCAAGGCCGCGCTTGGCCGCCGGAATCGGCTGTTCCAACTGGGTGACAAAGATCGCCGCCCCGCCAATCAGCGCCGCCTGCGCCTCAACATCCGCCACCGAAACCCGCCCCGCCGCCCCGGGCGAGACGATGATCGCATTGTTGCCGGTGGCATTTTCGATGAAAATATACGCAGCTCCGGTGTAACTTTCATGGTCAACGGTTACCACTGGCACAACCCCGGCGCGCGCCCAGGTGCTGTGCGCGATCTTGGCAAAGTCATCGTTGCCCAACCGGGTGATGAAATGCACCTGCCCCCCCGCCATGGCGGCCGCGACCGACTGGTTCGATCCCTTACCACCGGGGCCCAGCACGAATGACGTGCCTAAAATCGTCTCCCCCATTTTGGGTTGCCGATCGGCGCGATAGGCGGTGTCGGCGACAAAGATGCCAAGAATAACAACAGGTTTCATCAGTTTACGCCTCTGGTGGAATCACGCCTTTGCGAAACATAAAGCAGCCGTAGAACCGCCGCTCACCGGTTTGGATCACGGCATAGGCGGCTCTGGCCATGTCGTAGAACGCGAACCTTTCAATGGATTGCATCGGCCGCGCCCGGCCTTCTGCGCGGTCAATCTCGGCCTGCACTTCGGCCTGCACGGGCGGAATTTCATCCGGTGCACCGACCATTTCCATCCGGCCCGCGAAATCATCAACGAAGGTATCCAGCGGATACACCGACAGGATCGCGCGGGCGGCCTCAGCCGATGTCAGATTGTCCATCCGCAGCAGTTTGCCCGTCACCGTGGCGCGCGCGACAGAATGGGATGGAAAGTTGGTATCCGCCAAAATCAACACATCGCCGTGACCCATCGCGCGCAAGGTGGCCAGCACTTCGGCGTTCAGTCGCGGATCAAGTCCTTTAAGCATTTGCTTTCCTTTACGATCATTCCGCAGGGGCGTTTATGATAACCGCTGTCCCGTCGCTTTGCTAAAGATATGCGCGGCACCGGCATCGGGGGCAAGCGTGATCGGATCGCCGGGTTTGAAGGATACACGGTCGCGAAACACCGCCGTCATGTCGCGCCCAGCCACCCTGACCACTACATGGGTTTCAGACCCCGTCGGTTCCACCACAGCCACCATGCCGGACAGCCCATAGCCTGCGGGCCGGAACGATTCGGGGCGGATGCCAAAGATCACCTCATCGCCGTCGGCAACGCTACACCTTGCGGGCAAATCCAACGTGACATCGCCGATCTGCACACGCCCGCCCACAACCCGCCCGTCGATCAGATTCATCGACGGCGAGCCGATGAAACTGGCGACAAACACATTGGCCGGACGGTCATACAATTCCAACGGTGCGCCCACCTGTTCGATATGGCCGGCCTGCATCACGACGATCTTGTCGGCCATTGTCATCGCTTCGATCTGGTCGTGCGTCACATAAACCGTGGTGGTTTTCAGTCGCAAATGCAGCGCGCGGATTTCTGTGCGCATCTGCACCCGCAGTTTGGCGTCCAGATTTGACAGCGGCTCATCAAACAAGAACACTTGCGGGTCGCGCACAATCGCGCGGCCCATTGCAACGCGCTGGCGCTGCCCGCCCGACAGCGCACGTGGAAACCGGTCAAGATAGGGCGTCAGACCCAATATTTCGGCGGCATGTTCGACCTTTGCGCGCACCGCATCCGGCGTCATCCCGCGCATTTTCAGCGCGAACCCCATGTTGGCAGCCACGGTTTTGTGCGGATAGAGGGCATAGTTCTGGAACACCATTGCGATATCGCGTTCCGATGGCGGCAGGTTGTTCACGCGGCGCGCACCGATGTTGATATCCCCCGCCGTGACTTCTTCCAGCCCCGCAATCATCCGCAGCAAGGTGGATTTTCCACAGCCGGAAGGGCCAACAAGCACCACAAATTCGCCATCGATAATATCAAGGTCAAGGCGGTGAATGACCTGCAACCCGCCATAGGTTTTGCGCAGATTGCGAATTGTCACCTCGGCCATAAGTCAATCTCCCCGGTTATGTCGCCAAGACGTAGCGAAGCGGCGACGGGCTGTCCATTGGCTGATCATACTAACATGTTAGAATCTTGACAGGGCAGAAGTGGCGCGGCAACATGACCTTAAGGAATGCTGCCACGGGGGAGGGGAGGCCCCCATGACGGTGCTTGGCGCATGCCGGGCGGTTCAGCTTCCATTTTGACTTCGATCCAAAACACCAAATGCCCGGCACAGCCGCGCACAGCAAATGAACAGGGAGAAGACGTCGTGAAAGTAGAGATTTATAATGCAATGGCGCGGACGACGCTTAGTCGTCGCGGCATGCTGCAAGGGGCCACCGCCCTGACCGCATTGGCGGCTATGCCAGCGGTGTTTGGGGCATCAGCGGCATTCGCCGACGCCCATGGCTCTGTGCGTGCAGCGATCTTGCAAATTCCGGGCGTTGGCAAAGGCAGCCCCACCGATGCCGATTGGCAAAAAGTGGGTGAGTTGTGTCTTGGCGACACCAAGGCCAACGTGGCCGAGGGGGAATTTGCGGGGGTTGAGCTGTCGTTCTTTGGCATCAACAACAACGGCTTGCACAACATTCTGTTTCGCGGCCTGCTGAAGGGGTGGGAGACATACACAGGGGCCAAGATCAACTGGATCGACCTTGCCCAAGCCGATTACAACCCGCGCCTGCAGCAAAACATTGCTACCGGCACGGTTGATTTCGACATTCTTGCCATGGGCGCGCCGTTGGAAGGCGATACCGCCAGCAAGGGCCTGTTGGACGAGATGCCGGATTGGGTCAAAGCCCAAATCGACATGGACGATTACGTGGGCTATCTGAAAGCCCCGGTTGGCACATGGGATGGCAAGACCTACCGCATTTCCATCGACGGCGATTGCCATACCTTCGCTTACCGCAAGGATTACTTCGGTGATGGCGCTATTGGCGGGGCCGAAGTGCCAAAGACATGGCAGCAGGTAAACGCGGTGTCCAAGGCGCTGGTTGGGCAGACCGATCCGCTGTCGGGCCAGCCCGCCTTTGGCTATCTTGATCCGCTGAAGGGCTGGGGCGGGTTCGGGTTCTATTTCCTTGAAAACCGCGCCGCCGCCTATGCCAAGCACCCGGGCGATCCGGCATGGCTGTTTGATCCTGAAACCATGAAGCCGCGGGTCAACAACCCGGCATGGGTGCAGGCCATTCAAGACGTGATGGATCTGATCGCCACACCGGGTGCATACCCCGCTGATCAGATCAACGCCGATCCGGGCACAACCGCGTTTTCGCAGTTCCTTGCGGGCACCGGTTCCATGTTGATGTGGTGGGGCGATGTGGGCTCAAACGCGCGCACTTCGGATACATCCGTGGTGGGCGATGTGGTGGGCTTTGGCATCAATCCGGGGTCTGACCGGGTTTACAACAGCCAGACCGCCGCGTGGGAAGAAACCTATAACGAGGCCCCGAATATGGCCTATCTTGGTTGGGGCGTTTACGTCACCAACCGGGTTTCGGGCGATGAGAAAAAGCGCAAGGCGGCTTGGTCGGCAGCGGCCCATCTGGGCGGCAAGGATCTGTCGCTGTGGATGTCGGCCTATCCGTCAGGCTTTCAGCCTTACCGCAACAGCCACTTTGACTATGCCGAATGGGAAGCGGCGGGTTATGACCGCGCCTTTGTCGAAGATTATCTGGGGTCAAACGCTGACAGCTATAACCACCCCAACCCCGCGTTGGAGCCGCGTATTCCGGGCATCTTCCAGTATTATTCCGTGGCCGAAGATGAATTGGCCAAGGGCTATGCCGGAACTTACAAAACGGCACAGGAAACCGCTGATGCGATTGCCGCTGCTTGGGAAAAGATCACCGACAGCATCGGGCGCGAAGGGCAAGTCAAACTGTATAAGGCGTCCTTGGGGATGTAACCCGGGCAGGGCGCAAGCAATGGCTTGCGCCCAACGCCTTTGATCAAAATAATCAAAGCGGTGCGTTTTAACCACGCGCCGCTTTGTATTTCGGCCTTCGGTCAGATCAGCGGCGCAGCAAGCTGTTAATGCCGAACGTTTCGAAAATCAGCATGCCACCCGGGCTGGCAGATGTCCTGGTGCGATTGGTCGATACCAGTTTCATCGGCCAGAACATTTTTGACATAAAGCCGCCGCCCTTCATCGCGGATGTGCGGGGTTTGGAACTGGTGACTGGGTTTGCGCCAAAAATACGCCCATGCGACGCGCGTGAAAACGGATTGGACATCAACAACGGCGCGCCGCGCAGGACAGAACCGCCGGGTGCCATGGTTGGATATTCGCGGATAAAGCCATCTTCATCGTCAAGGCCCGCATTGATCGACGGATGCCGGTTGACGATCTTGATCGCCTGGCGCGCGGCCCCCACGGGGTTAAAGCCTGCCTCGACAACCAGCAACGCCTGCCCAGGCGTCATCGCCCGGCCATAGGCGGCGGCGGCGGCATCTGATACCCGCGCCGCCTTCATCGCAGATGCTGCCTCGGCTTTTGCGGCCCCGTCGATGATGCGAATATCGTCTTTGTCATGGCCGCCAGCGACAAGGGCGGCAACCACGGCCGATGCTTCGGCTGCGTCAGAATAGAGTCTGGTGATGATTGTGGTCATAGTGCACCTGTTATCCTATAAGGCCCAAAGCCTGTTTCGGGGGCGTGAAAATCGTGGTCTGGCTGTCTTAATCAAGGCGCGTGAGTAGTCGGTCAGAAAATTCGGTCAACGTATCTGTCCCGGCACCAAAGGCACCGCTGCCAAGGTTGCATCAACATCTATGTCAACAGGCAGGGGCGTTTTGCGCCAAAGCGGCAGGGCCAGCAACACAGCCAGCACCAACAGCCCGACTTCCAGCATAAACACCGGGATATAAGCGGCGGCGGTCGAAGATGTGGCAACGCCTTTGGCCAGCACCGCATCACGGATCACGCCGCCCGTGGCAATCGCAACGCCTGCGGCGGTTGTTTGCACGGCACCCCAAGCCCCCAGAGATAAGCCGATCTGATCGCGCGGTGACGCCCGCATCGTTGCGGTCAGGGTGCCATGGCCAAACAGCCCTGCGCCAAAGCCTGCACACAGCGTTGCGCCGATGAACACCGGCACCGACAATATCTGCGCCGATACCACGATGCAGCCAAAGGCCGGCACCCCGATCATCGCACCGTAAATCGCCACATCCATCGGCCGCGCCCCATTGCCCAGCCAGCGCGAGGCAAGGCCAAAGCCAACCAGACTGCCCAGCGCCAGATACACCGTCAGCCGCGTGGTTTCGGCCACTGACATTTGCAGAACCTGCCCCCCGAACGGTTCGAGTAAGACATCCGCCATGCCAAAACCCGCCGTGCCAAGCGCGATGATGATCAACAACCGGATCATGCCGGGCCGTTGCGACAGCCGCGCCCAAGCCCGCGCAAAGCTGGGCGCAGGCCCGCGCGGGGCATTGCCGCGCACCCGGTCACGCGCCTCTTGCTTCCACATGGCGACACCGTTCAATATGATCGTGACGACGGCAGAGCCTTGAATAACCTGAATAAGTCGGCCCGGTGAATAGTTTTCCAACAATGCGCCGTAAGCAAAGGCGCTGACGATCATGCCAACCAAAAGGCTGACATACATCAGCCCAACCACCTTTGGCTGATCCGCCTCTGGCACCAGATCGGTGGCCAGTGCAAAGCCAACGGTTTGCACGATATGCACACCTGCGCCGACCAGTAAAAACGACAGGGCCGCCGCACTTAGGCCAATCCAGCGCGGGGCGGTCACCGCCTCGCCATAGCCAGACAGCACCAGCAGGGCGAACGGCATGATCGCAAAGCCGCCAAACTGCAGCATGGTGCCCTTGAAGATATAGGGCAGCCGCCGCAACCCCAGTGCCGAGACAAAATTATCAGATTTGAAGCCGACCAGCACCCGAAACGGCGCAAACAACAACGGCAGCGCCAACATCGCGGCCACCAACGAGGCAGGCACCGCCAATTCAACGATCATCACCCGGTTCAGCGTGCCAACCATCAACACCAATGCCATGCCAACCGTCACCTGAAACAGCGACAGCCGCAACAGTCGCGACAGCGGCACGTCAGCAGTTGCGACATCAGCAAACGGCAAATAGCGGTTGCCGAAGCTGCTGATTTTGCGCAACGCAAAGATCTTATACTTAAACATCGCGTGCGCGCCATTCTTGCTGCGGCAGCGGTCACAGGGCCGCCAGTTTAAGAACAGGGTGGGGCCGTCTTGCCAAAGGACAAAAGACCCCACACCTGCCAATGCACGTCCCGTTGCCGGGAAATAGCGGGCTAGTTCAGCGACGCAACCGTTTCCGGCAACGTCAACACAGCCTTTGCCACGGTGCCATCAGGCATAATGACCAAAACTTCGTTCGAGCCGGGCACAACATAGGCGGCCTTTGCGGCCTCCATGTCAGGCACGGGAAGTGCTGCCATCGCAACACCGCCACCAATCGGTTTGCCCGACAGGAAATCAGCCACCCAGGTGGTGTTGCTTAGAACCGCGACGTGAACGGCAAATGACCCGATGGCCACAGCCGACAGGAACAATGGAACACCGACGGTTGGTTTTACGACAAGCCACATCTTTGCGTTGTTCATGATGCGCCCCTTATCCCAGCCAAGGTGTGGAAACGGCAACAAGCAGGTGCGCAATCAGGGCGATAACCCCAAATACCCGTGTGCCGTCGATGAGATAGCTGTGAACTTCCTCAGCTTCTCGCAGAGTCAGACCAGTAGGCCAGACTCTGTCAGGATCGTTAGACATAGTAATTCCTCCGTGCCCTCGTCGTCATTCTAATTCATGGGCAATCTGACGACTTTCGATCTGCCCGGCACGGCACCAGGTGAAATAGCCCCCGATTTAGCAATGCCCAACTTTAGTCTGTCACTAAATAATTACACTGGCAACTGTAAGTTTTTATTTACATAAGATGACCTTGAAATTTCACGCATGTGGACAGGTGGCGTTAATTTTTTGTAAAACAATCAGTTACTTTCGCCACGCGTCATTCGAAATAGATGTCTCTATTGCCGAAATTCCTAAATTTGCGGCAAAACGTATCTGGGTGACAATTTTTTGGGACATCAGGCGTGACGCCACTGATTCCGGGACAGTTTCTTGGAAATGGTCTTTCCAGCCTGAACAGGTCCGGCTAACATGCTAGTATGAGCGCACAGAACGACCTTCTTCATATCGTCACCAATGACAACATTTCTGCCGGTCGAAAGACGGTTGGAAAGATCTTAATCTGGGGATCGGCGGTCATTTTGCTGGCAACGGCATTGGCGCAGTTTTTGCAAATGGAAGGTCAGGCCGATTTTGGTTTCGCCAATTGGCGGCCGACTTTGTATGCCTATGTCCTGTGGGCGATTGCGCTGTGTTGGGGGCAGGTTCTGACGCGCGGAGAGCAGGGCAAGCGCGTGTTGTTCGTGCTGCCAGCGGCGTTGTTCGTGATATCGCTGACGGTGTTTCCGCTGTTGTTCGGGTTGATCATCGCGTTTTCCAACTGGAATCTGTCGTCGCCCGATGGCCGCCAATTCAACGGATTGGAAAACCTGCGCCAGATGTGGTCGGATCCGTTTTACTGGAACGCCATGTTGAACATGGTCTGGTATCTGCTTGCCATCATTATAGAATACGCGATTGCCTTTGGTCTGGCACTTGCGCTGAATGCCGAAATTCGCGCCCGCAAGTTTTTCCGGGTCGCGTTTTTGTTGCCTTTGATGCTGTCGCCGATCGCGGTCAGCTGGATGATCGGCAAATCCATGCTGGAGGCGCGATTTGGTCCTTTGGCCCGGCTGGCGCGTGCGGTGGGATGGGATGATCCTTCGTTTTTCGGCAGCCCGTGGATTGCCAAGCTGACCATCATGCTGATGGACGCCTGGACGTTCATTCCCTTTATGATGATCATGATTTTGGCGGGCCTGCAGGCGATTCCGAAAGAGCTGAATGAAGCCGCAAAAGTTGACGGCGCAAACGGCTGGCGCAATTTTTGGGAGATTACGTTTCCGCTGATGCTGCCAGTGTCCATCACCGCGATTCTGATCCGCATTATCTTCAAGCTAAAGCTGGCCGATATCGTGATTGCTGTCACCTCTGGCGGGCCGGGGGGGGCGACAGATACCGTGACCAGCTTTATTTACCGCGAATACAGGGATCGGTCCAACGTTGGCTACGGCACGCTGCTTGCGATGGTTTATCTGGTGATTATCGTGATTTTCATGACCCTGCTGATGAAATTTACTGACCGTCTGTCAAGGCCGCGAACCTGACATGACAGACAGCGCCCAAATCTTTCATGATGCCGCAGCCGACCGCAGCTTTCGCGCCAAATGGGTTTTGGGGCGCACGGGTGTTTATCTGCTGTTGATCCTGTGGGCGATTATCTGTTTGTTCCCAATCTATTGGACCGCCACCACCAGTTTCAAAATGGCCCCCGACGTGATGAAGGGCAATATGATCCCGTGGTGGGATTTCACCCCTAAATGGCTGGGCTGGAAGTCTATCGGCCTGTCGCCTGATACCATTGGCGCAGAGTCAACCGTTCGGGATGAATTTCTGAAACGCTTTACCAATTCGGTGATCGTATCGGTCGCCTCATCGCTGCTGGCGGTGATCATGGGGTCTTTGGCGGCCTATGGCCTAAGCCGGTTCAGCTATAAATTCGCGTGGATGCGCAATTCCGATATTTCGTTCTTTTTCCTTAGCCAGCTGATCTTGCCACCCGTTGTTCTGGCCTTGCCAATGCTGGTGCTGTATAAGGAACTGGCGCTGCTGGACACGCGTATAGGCTTGATATTGCTTTATACTTTGTCGGTTCTGCCCATTGTGATCTGGATCATGCGCGATCAGTTTTCATCCATCCCGACCGAGTTGGAAGAGGCGGCACTGGTGGATGGTCTGTCAATCTGGGGCGCATTTCTGACGATTATTCTGCCAATTGCGCTGCCCGGAATGGTGGCGGCGTTTATCTTGTCTTTGGTGCTGACGTGGAATGAATATTTCTTTGCCGCTTTGCTGACGTCCAGTCAGGCCAACACTTTGCCGGTGATGGTGGCCAGCCAGACCGGCAGTCAGGGCATATCATGGTGGTCGATGGCAGCGCTTTCGTTTGCCGCAATCCTGCCGTTGATTGTGATCGGGATCGTGCTGGAGAAATACATCATCAAGGGTATGGCGGCGGGGGCGGTGAAGTGACGCGATGTTGAAAGGCATTGATCAGCGCTTGTCGGCCGAAATCGTGCGTGTGCTGATGCTGATGGGGCATGGCGATGATCTGGTGATTTGCGATGTAAATCATCCGGCGGCGTCGATTGCAGGTCATACCAGCTATGGCCGCCTGATTGATATGGCGGGGTGCGATATTCCCACGGCAGCCGCGGCGATCTTGTCGTTGATGCCGTTGGACAGCTTCGTTGATGCCCCGGTGTGCCGCATGCAAGTGGTGGGCGACCCCATGGCGCAAATGCCGGTGTTTGGCCGGATGCAGGCAGTGATCGACCGGGCCGAGGGCAGGCCTGTCACAATGCTGCCCTTGGAAAGATTCGCGTTTTATGCCGCCGCCAAACAGGCCTTTGCGATCATTCGCACTTCTGATTCCGGGCCATATGGATGCTTTATCCTGAAAAAGGGTGTTGTCAATCTGCCGCCACTTCAGACCCAAATCTGATCCGGGTCGGGCAGCGGAATGGCGTCCAGCAAACTGCGGGTATAGTCGGACCGGGGCGCATTAAACAGTGTGGCAGTCGGTGCATCTTCGACAATCTCGCCGCCGTTCATCACCAGAACGCGGCCACACAACCGCCGGATCACCGATAAATCATGGCTGATAAATGCCAAAGTCAGGCCCAGATCGCGCACCAGCCCGGCAAGTAAGTTCAAAATCTGCGCCTGGCTGGACACATCCAGGCCCGAAACAATCTCATCTGCCAGCACGAAATCGGGCCCCAGGGCAATGGCGCGGGCAATGCCGACGCGCTGGCGTTGCCCACCCGACACCTCATGCGGATACCTGCGGGCAAAGGCGCGGGGCAATCCGACCATCTCCAGCGCGTCCAACATCCGCGCCGCTGTGTCTGCCACCCCGTGCAGCACCAACGGGCTTTCGATGATCTGGCCAATCCGCTGGCGCGGGTTCAGCGACGACATCGGGTCTTGAAAGATCATCTGAAACCGGCGCCGCAAGGGCCGCAACTGCCCCGCAGTGCTGTGCGTGATATCAGTGCCGTCAAACCTGATCATCCCCGCAGTCGGCTGGGCCAATCGCACCAACGCCCGCCCAAGGGTGGATTTGCCAGATCCCGATCCACCGACGATGCCCAATACCTCGCCTTTGGCGATGTCAAAGCTCAGCCCCTTCAGGATTTCAATGCGTGGGGCCGCACCCAGCAAGGGTTTCCGCGTCAGATCGGGCAGCGAAAGCCGCAGATTTTCGACGCTGTAGAGCGGGGTCATGTGGCCACCGCCTGATCGGCCAACAACACCTGTGCGCGCATCTGGTCGACCACCGCATCGGGCACCGGCATCAGGCTGCCCTTGGGGTCGGTATATTTGGGCGTGGCAGCCAGCAGGGCACGGGAATAAGGGTGCGCGGGCGCGGCAAAGAAATCGCGCATCGCGGCATGTTCCACCACCAGACCATCATACAGCACGCTAAGGCTTTGGCATACCTTGGAAACCACGCCCAGATCATGGGTCACAAACAGCAGTGCCGTGCCATGGAGCGCCTGCATATCGGCGATCAGCCGCAAAATCTGCTTTTGCACCGTCACGTCAAGCGCGGTTGTCGGCTCATCTGCGATGATCAACTTCGGCTCTGCTGCAAAGGCCGAAGCGATCAGAATGCGTTGGCGCATGCCGCCCGATAATTCATGCGGATAGGCGCGCAACACACGCGGCGCGTCGGGTATCTGAACTTCGTCTAACAGCGCGCGGGCGCGGGCAACCGCGTCGGCCTTTGTCCAGCCCAGAATATCAACCAACCGGTCACTGATTTGTGGGCCAATGCGGCGCGATGGGTTCAATGCCGTCAGCGGATCTTGCGGGATCAGCGCGCAACTGGCCCCGATCAATTTGCGACGCGCGCCCGCGGGCAGCGCCAGAAGATCAACGCCATCCAGAAAAATCTGCCCGGACGTGATGGCAATGCTGCCCGGCAATATTCCCAAAATTGCCTTGCCGATCATGGATTTACCAGCCCCACTTTCGCCAACCAGCCCGTGCACCTGACCCACTGCCACGTTCAGGGACACATCGCGCAAGATACGGGCATTGCTGCCGATCAAGTTGGCATTCAGGTTACGCACCGACAGAAAGCTCATCTCAGCACCGGATCAAAGCGGTCTTTCAACGCCTCCCCAAGTTGGGAAAAACTAAGCACGGTCAGGAACAGCGTGATCAGCGGAAACACCAACACCCACCACGCCTGATGGATCGACGTGCGACCCTCGGAAATCATGCCGCCCCATGTGGGATCATCGGTGGAAATCGACAGGTTCAGGAACGACAATATCGCCTCGACAATAATCGCGATGCCCATTTCCAGACTAAGCAAAACCACCACCGTCGGCAGCACATTGGGCAAAATCTCGCGCCACATGATGCCCATCCGCCCGCGCCCCACGGCAATTGCAGACACCGGATAATCCATCGCCGATTGCGTCATCGTCTCGGCCCGGATCACCCGGGCAAAGCGCGTCCAGTCGATCACCACGATGGCGATGATAATGGATGTCAGGCTGGGGCCCAGCACGGCGATCAGCAAAATGGCGAACAAAACCGGCGGAAACGCCATCCAGATATCAATCAGGCGTGAGATGACCCCATCAACCAAGCCGCGCAGATACCCTGCCATCAATCCCAACGCCGCCCCGATGATGCAGGTCAGGCTGCCCGCAACAACCGCCACGATCAATGCTGTGCGCGCGCCATAAATGATCCGCGATACCACATCGCGGCCCAGACTGTCGGTGCCCAGCAGATACCCCGGCTCGGATCCCGCAACCCAGACCGGTGGCAGGCGCGCGGCGAACAAATCCTGCGCCAAGGGGTCAAAGGGGGCGACCAGTGGCGCGAAAATTGCTGCAAAAACCAAAAACCCCAGCCAGACTGCGGGCAAAATCAACCGCATTGATAGGCGGTGTCTGGTCATGCCGCGCGTATCACCCATGCCGCAACCGCGGGTTCAGGGCGGTATAACTTAGATCAACCAACAGGTTGACGGCCGTAAAGATCGCCGCAAACAAGATCACGATGCCTTGGATCAACGGCAAATCGCGGTTGATCACCGCGTCAATCGCCAGATTGCCAAGGCCCTCATAGGAAAACAGCCGCTCGATGATCACCGTGCCGCCCATCAGAAAGGTGAATTGCACCCCCACCAGCGTCAGGGTGGGCAGAATCGCGTTTGGCAAAGCCTCATGCCAGATGACATGCGCCTCGGAATACCCTTTGGTGCGGGCAAGGGTGACATAATCCAGATGCATGGTTTCCTTCAGGCTTTGCTTTAACAACTGCGCAATGATCGCGGCCAATGGAATGGCCAGTGCCACGGCGGGCAAGATCATATGGCCCAGCAGATCAGCCACCAGATCAAACCGCAGCCGTATGATCGCTTCGAACAGGTAGAAGTTTGTGGTGAACGGCAAATCCAGCGACGGCGTCACCCGGCCCGAGATATGAAAGATCGGCATCAGCACGCCAAAGGCCAGCATCAGGATCAGCCCCCACAGAAAATCCGGGATCGCCAAAGCCATTCCGTTGGTGACATCAATCGCGGCCTCGGTCCGGCTACCGCGCAACCGCGTGCCCGTCAGCGCCATAAAGCCGCCAATCGCAACCGCGATCACCAGTGCCAGCACCGACAACTCCAACGTTGCGGGCAAGCGCCCCAAAACCAGATCCAGCACCGGCTGGCGCGCTGTGATCGAAGTGCCGAAATCGCCTTGCAGCACGCCCACGCCCCAGATCACAAATTGCTGCGGGATGGATTTGTCCAACCCGTAAAGGGCGGTCAGCCGCGCCACATCCACCTCGGTCGCTCCCGGCGGCAACATCATTGCAATCGGATTGCCCGGCACGACTCGGATCACAAAGAACACGATGATGGCGACACCCAGCAAGGTGATGGCCGTGGTGGCCAGCCGGATCAGCACCGCGCGAAAAAACATCATGACATGCTGTTTGCCGCAAAGGGTGCTGTTGCCCGGCCAAACCTTACTTTTCGGGCTTTCATCCTCGTGAGAATACCTCGCAGTGGGGAAGGCGGCAATCGCCTGGCGAGTGCCGTCAGGGGGGACGCGCCGTCCCCCCGCGGGTTGGGGCAATCCCCCCAATTCCCGTCCAAACCCTTACGCCCGCGTCATCAGATGCGGCAGCAAGGCACCAGAGGCATGCGGCACCACAACCACGCCTTTGGCCGCCAAAATCGGCTGCACATATTGCAACAGCGGGATCACCAGCGCGTTGTCGGCGACGTATTTATCCACCGCCTTCCAACCCGCCATGCGCTTGGCTTCGTCCGCCTCGCCCCACAAGGGGCCGATCATGTCGATCAGATCGGTGCCATCCCAAACCGAATGCGGGCTGGGCCCGAACATCGCAAAACCGGTCGATGTGGTGGGGTCGCCCACCGAATTGCCCCAGTTGTAAAACGCTGCCGGGGCCAGCTGATCTGCCGCGCGCAGCTCGTAATGCTTGGCGATTTCGTAAACTTCAATCTCGGCGTCGATCCCCACTTTGCGCCACAGCCCAACGATGGCCTGGATCATTTCATAATCCTTGGGCTTGAACCCCTTGGTGGTCTGGATTTTGAATTTCACCGGCTTTTCAACCGAATACCCCGATGCCGCCAGCAACTCCACCGCGCGTGCCGGATCATAGGCCACCGAGATTGACGCATCATAGGCATCGTATTGCGGGGTTTCCAGCGTATCAATCGGCACGCCATACCCCGACAACAGCCGGTCAATGATGGTTTTCTTGTCAATCGCATGGGCGGCGGCCATGCGCACATTCGGGTCGGTCATCACCTCGATATCATTCAGAAAGATCATGCCAATATCGGAAATCGGGGCCGCTGTTCCCGACAGGCTGGCTTTCAGGCGGTCATATTCCTCGTAAGGCACTTCCAGCGTGACATGGGCATTGCCGGATTCCACTTCGGCCACGCGGGCGGCGGCGTCGGTTACGAATTTGATGGTGACGGTTTCGAACGCCGGCGCACCGCCCCAATAATTGGCGTTGGCCTTCAGCCGCACAAAGGCGTTACGTTCGAATTTGTCGACCATATAGGGGCCGGTGCCAATGGGGGCGGCTTCAAACCCTTCGGCCCCGACGCGTTCATAATAGGCCTTCGGCAGCACATAGCCGGTCAGGAAATACATCCACTTGAAGATCGTCGGCTCAAACCGGGCGACATCGGCTGTCACGACGTTCCCCTCGGCTTTGATGTTGGCCAGCGTCGACCAGATGAACTGTATTGGATTGCCGGTTTTCTCATCCGCCGCACGCGTCAATGACCATGCCACATCTTCGGCAGTAAAGGCCGATCCGTCGTGCCAGGTCACGCCTTCGCGCACGGTCATCGCGATTTTGGTGCGGTCGTCGGTCCAGCCCCATTCGGTGATCAGGCCGGGCGCCGGTTTCAGATCGGGTTGCTGCAAGATGAATTGGTCAAACACCGACTGATACAGGCCCTGAATGGTCGGGTTCACCGCTGATGGCCCAACGGTCGGATCCCAGGACGGCAGACTGACATTATAGGCGATGATCAATTCATCAATCGCTTGCGCGCGGGCGGGCAGACCGGTTAATCCCAGCGCAGCCGTGGCAGCAGATAGTTTCAGCAATGAGCGGCGGTTCATCGACATAAGTTTTATCCCTGTTTGTGATTATGGACCAGCAAGGCGTTGTGCCAAAAGAAAACCCGAACCAGCCCCGGTTCCCGCGCCGGGCCAGACGGCGGCCCCTGTCAGGTGAAGGTGCTTGATCGCGGTAGAGCCGTCTGCGTGGCCACGGACGGGGCGGAAAAGGAAGTTTTGCGCCAAGTGATGGCTGCCACAAATTTGATCGCCCCCCACAAGATTGGGGTTATCGGCCTGCAAGTCGGCCGGGGTGACGATGTGCTGGCCGATGATCTTGGCGCGGATGCCGGGCGCATGGCGGTCCAGAATATCCAGCGCGCGGTCGGCAAACGGCTCAGCGGCCCCGGCCCAATCGGTCGCCGTGATCTGGCCTGCTGCATCGCCTTGGATCGTGCCGGGCGCCATGCGGACCTGCAGCCAAAGCACATGCTTGCCACCCGGTGCGCGGGCAGGATCAACGGCTGTGGGTTGGCCCACCACCAACACGGGCTGATCCGGCAACAGCCCCGCCTGCGCCTGCGCATAGGTGCGCGCCATCTGGTCCAGACTGGGGGCCAGATGCACATAGGCAAAGGATTTCAGATCATCTCCGGCGGTCCAATCCGGCAGGCTGTCCATCGCCAGATGGATCATCATCGTGCCGGGGGCATGGGTGAAATCCGCCATCGCCTTGTCAAAACCGGGTGTGGTGCCCCCTGTCAGGCGCGGCAGGGCCTGCGGGGCGACGCCTGCAATAACCGCGCGCGCTGCCATGATCTTGCGGCCATCTGCCAGTTCAATCCCGCGTGCGGTGCCCGCGTCATGCAAAATCCGGGCCACGGGGGCGTTGCACTCAATCACGCCGCCACGTGCGCAGATCGCACCAACCAATGCGGTGATAACAGTATCGGCACCACCCTTGCCCAGTACCATGCCAAAGGCCTGACCGGCCATGCCCTCCAGATAGGGAAACAGCGCGCCCCCGGCGATGTCTGGCGCAAAATCCAGATGCATCCCCCAGGCCCCCAGCATGGCCTGCACATAGGGTGACGCAAAGTTTTGTCCCAACCATTGGCGCGGCGTTTGCGCCAGAAACCGCGCCATATCAGCTGTGCCGCCAACGCCCTTGGCGCGAAGTGTTTTGAACCCGAAATATGCAAGCGCACGCATTTTCATCGGTGCGCCCAAAAGGCCGAACAGATGCGGGGCCTCGGTGGGAAAGTCTTTGGTCAGCTGCGTCCATCTGTTGGCATCTTGCGCCGAAAACCCCGCGATCCGCGCCGTTGTTGCGGCCACATCGGTTGACACGCCGCACCAGCGACCATCGGGAAAGGCGCTGGCAAACGGATGCGAGACTGGCACAAATTCCAAACCATGCTGGATCAATTCGGCCCTATGCGCCTTAAAAAACGCCGATCCGGCAAACAACGACAGGTTCATCGCCCCCCAGTCATGCCGAAAACCGGGCAGGGTGTAGCCCCCGGTTTTCACCGCACCACCCGCCACGGCTGCCTGTTCAAACACGCCAACGCGCCAGCCGCGATTGGCCATATGCAGCGCAGCGGCCAAGGCGTTAAGGCCTGCCCCGATGAACACAGCGTCAAAATCCTGCGACATGTCTAGGCTCCGGTTGACCTAAGGATATTTGCAAATGCATCTAATTCTGTCTAGTGTGATTCTTTGAAAGGTGGGGTGCCCGCCGTGATCAGGGAGAAAGCTATGACGTCTTCACAAGTTCTTTCCGACCTTGCCGGTATGCTGGCCTCGGGCGGGGTTGAGGTGATTGATTGCACGGGCGTTCTGGGGCCGGAAACGCCGCTGTTGAAACTGCCGCCGGATTTCGCCAAAGATACCCCCGCCATCGAAATTCACCGCATCAGTGAATATGACAGCGATGGGCCGTTCTGGGCGTGGAACTGGTTAAAGCTGGGCGAACATTCGGGCACGCATTTCGATGCGCCGCACCATTGGATCACCGGCCGCGATTACGCCGATGGCTATACCGATACCCTGCCGGTGCAACGGTTGGTGGCCCCGGTCAACGTGCTGGATTTTGCCCGTGAATGTGCAGCCAACCCGGATTTTCTGCTGACCGTGCAACATGTGCAAGACTGGGAGGCTAAGAACGGACCGATCAACGCCGGTGATTGGGTGGTTTTGCGGTCTGACTGGGATAAGCGCAGCCATAATGCCGATCTGTTCCTGAACGCCAATGAAACCGGGCCGCACACGCCGGGGCCAACTGCCGAAGTGATCACCTATCTTTTGGCCAAGGGCATTGTGGGCTGGGGCAGCCAGTGTATTGGCACCGACGCAGGCCAGGCGGGTGGCATGACGCCGCCATTTCCGGCGCATAACCTGCTACACAAGAACAATTGTTATGGGCTGGCATCATTGGCCAATCTTGATCGTCTGCCCGCCAAGGGGGCGATCCTTATTGCCGCCCCCCTGAAGATAAAAAACGGCACCGGATCGCCCATTCGTGCGCTGGCCTTGGTGCCGCGCGGCTGACATGGCCGTTGATCACATCATCATCGGGTCCGGCATCAACGCGCTTGTAGCTGGCGCGATGCTGGGCCTGAAAGGCGACCGCGTGCTGCTGCTGGAACGCGCGGACCTGGCGGGTGGTTGTCTGCGAACAGCCCCGTTGCATCCCGGGTTTCAGCATGATGTGATGGCCGCGACGTTTGTGTTGTTCCTGACCTCGCCAGCCGGGGCGGCTTTGGGGCCGCATCTGGCGCGGCATGGGATGGAATATCGCCACACGGCGCACCCTACGGCAGTTTTGCGCCCCGATGGGTCGGCTTTGGTTTTAACCACCGATCGCGCAGCCAATATCGCCGCGTTCAACGCGCTGGCGGCGGGCGATGGCGATAAACACGGCGTTGATGTCGGCGGCATAGAGGCCGACGCGCCGTTTTTGTTCGCCGTGCTGGGCGGTGCGTTGTGGTCCTGGCCCACGGCGAAACTGATGGTTGGACAAGTGCGCAAACGGGGATTGCGGGGATTGGCGGCTTGGATGGGCAGCGCTTTGGCCCCGGCGCGCGGGTGGCTGGAAGGGTATAAGTCACCGCTGGTGCAGGCGTTGTGGGCCCCATGGGTGCTGCATTGTGGGCTAACCCCGGAAAGCACCTATTCGGCCCAAATGGGCAAAGTGGTGGCCTTTGCGCTAGAGACTGCAGGTGCCCCGGTGATCAAAGGCGGTGCGGCGGCGGCAGTCGCGGCATTTCGGGCGTTGATCGAAGAAAATGGCGGCCAGATCCGCACGGGTGCCGATGTTGACCGGATTTTAGTGGCGGATGGCCGGGTAACGGGCGTGCAACTGATGGATGGCGCGCAGATCATGGCGCGGTCGGTGCTGGCATCCGTGGCCCCGGATCAGCTCTATGGCCGGTTGCTGGACGACAGCCCACCGCAAGACACGGCTGCGGCGCAAACCTTCCGCCATGGGCGCGGTAATTTCCAGCTGCATTACGCGCTGGATGCTTTGCCCGAATGGCTGACCCCCGGTTTGGATGACGTGGCCCTGATCCATCTGGCCGACGGCATTGATTCCGTTTCGAAATCCGCCAATGAGGCGGAACGCTGTATGCTGCCAGAAACCCCGACGATATGTGTGGGCCAGCCACACAGGCTTGACCCAACCCGCTGTCCGCCCGGCAAAGCAGTGCTTTGGCTGCAAATCCCTGATGCGCCGCGTGTGATCAAAGGTGATGCGGCGGGGATGATTGCGGGGAACGATTGGGATGCCGTGCGTGAGGCCTTTGCCGACCGCATTGAAGCGATCCTTGCCCGCCACATCAAGGATTTTGCCGCGATCAAACTGCACCGCCGCGCCTATTCACCGCGCGATCTGGCGGCGATGAACATCAATCTGGTGGGCGGCGATCCTTACGGCGGGGCTTGCAGCCTTGATCAGTTTTTTATCTGGCGGCCCTTTGCGCATTCCAAAAACGGTGTCAGCGACATCAAAGGCCTGATCCATATTGGCGCATCCACCCATCCGGGGCCGGGGCTTGGTGGTGGATCGGGCTTTAACGCGGCGAAAAGGTTGGGCGCATGAAAGATATGGGTGCCAAAACGCGGTTGGGCGAAATTGGGCTTTCCAACTTTGCACCCTATCTTATGAACAGGATCATGGGACGCTATAACGCGTCTTTGCGCGAAGAAATGGTCGATCAGGGCCTGTCTACACCCAAAATGCGCGCGCTGGCGGTGCTGTCGGTAATAGAAGGCCCGCTGATCCGGGAATTGGCGGTCTATACTGTTTCTGAACAATCTACCCTTAGCCGGGCGTTGGATCAGTTGAACAGTGAGGGGCTGATCCGGCGCGAGGTTGACGCCGCAGACAGTCGCGCGGTTAGGGTGTATATTACCGACGCGGGCCGCGCGACGTTTGATGCGCTTTGGCCGCATATGGCCGATGCGGCAGAGCGGATGTTTCGCGGTGTCTCGGATGCCGACCGTTTGGCCTTTGTAAGCACGCTGCAAAAGATGCTGGCAAACATCAGAAAGCATGAGATTTAGATGGCCGAACGTTCTTTCAAAGCCGAAGTCGAAGACCTGCGGTTGGGGGCGGGCGAAACCTTTACCGGCGAAGGCATTCTGGCGATCACCAAGGCGCTGTTGGAAAACGGCGTTGGCTATGTCGGCGGCTATCAAGGCGCGCCGATCAGCCATTTGATGGATGTTCTGGCCGATGCGCAGGATTTGCTGGGCGAACTTGGCGTGCGGTTTGAGGCCAACGCGAATGAGGCGGCGGCGGCGGCGATGTTGGCGGCATCGGTGCATTACCCCATTCGCGGGGCCGTCACGTTCAAAGGCCCGGTGGGCGTGAATGTGGCATCTGACGCGCTGGCGAACCTGTCGTCATCGGGGGTCACCGGCGGTGCACTGGTGATTTTGGGCGAAGACTACGGCGAAGGCAGTTCAATCATGCAAGAACGCAGCCATGCCTTTGCGATGAAATCACAATTCTGGATGCTTGACCCGCGCCCCAATTTGCCCTGCATTGTCAAGGCGGTAGGCGATAGCTTTGCGTTGTCCGAGGCGTCAAACAGCCCGGTCATGCTGATGATGCGGATCAGGTCTTGCCATGTGACAGGATCGTTTGAGTGTCGCGATAACGTAACCCCAACCCTGTCGGTGCGCGATGCTTTATCGAACCCCCGCAGTGATTTCAACCGCGTTGTGCTGCCGCCAATGTCTTATGTGCATGAACAGGATAAGGTGAAAAACCGCTGGCCCGCAGCCCAAAAGTATATCGTTGATCACCAGTTGAACGAAGTGTTCGGGACGGGCGGGCGCATTGGCATCGTCACCCAAGGCGGCATGTATAACGGTGTGATCCGCGCCTTGCAGCGGTTGGGTTTGGCGGACATCTACGGCGAAACCCAAGTGCCGATTTATGTGCTGAACGTCACTTACCCGTTGATTGGGGGCGAATTTCTGGATTTCGTTGCAGATAAAAGCGATGTTCTGGTGGTGGAAGAAGGCCAGCCCGCCTTTATCGAAGAACAGCTCGCCGCCATGCTTTACCGCGCCGGTGGCCGCGTCAAACTGCATGGCAAAGGCGCGTTTCCCTTGGCGGGGGAATATACCGGATCAGTGATGATGGAGGGCGTCGCTGCGTTTTTGAAATCTGCCGCCCCCGATATGTTGCCCGCCGTCATTCGCGCGCCCAACACCGACCGCCCTGCCATTCCCGATCTGTCGAAAACCGTCCCGATCCGCCCGCCGGGGTTTTGCACCGGTTGCCCCGAACGGCCCATTTTTGCCGCGATGAAACTGGTTGAGGCTGAACTGGGCAAACACCAGATCGCCGCCGATATCGGCTGTCATTTGTTTGGTGCCCTGCCACCGTTTGAAATCGGCGGGGCCACGATGGGCTTTGGCCTTGGCCCTGCCGCCAATGGGGCCTTTGATGGGGGGGGCGAAAAACGCCCCATCGCGATCATTGGCGACGGCGGGTTCTGGCACAACGGGCTTTCATCTTCGATCACCAACATGGTGTTCAACAAGTCTGACGGCGTGGTGATGGTGGTGGATAATTTCTACTCCGCAGCCACGGGCGGCCAGGATGTGATGTCCAGCCGCGCGGACAATTCTACCAAATCCACCGGCAATCCGATCTCCAAGGCCATGGCGGGCGTGGGCGTTACTTGGATCCGCCAGATCGACCGCACCTATGACGTGGCCAAACTGCGCGACACGCTGCGCGAGGCGCTGACCACTACGGAACCGGGGCCAAAGGTGATCATCGCCTCGTCCGAATGTATGCTGAACAAACAGCGCCGCGAGAAACCGTTGCGGGCGGTGGCAATCAAGGCAGGCCGCCGGGTGGAAGTGCCGCGTTTTGGCATTGATGATGATATCTGCACCGGCGATCACGCCTGTATCCGGCTGTCGGGTTGTCCGTCTTTGTCTTTGAAAACGCTGGACGATCCGTTGCGCGATGACCCGATTGCCCATATTGATCAATCCTGCGTCGGCTGCGGAAATTGCGGCGAAGTGGCCGATGCCGCCGTGCTGTGCCCCAGCTTTTATCAGGCCGATGTTGTGCATAATCCGGGGCGGTTTGAACGCCGCATCGCAGGTCTGCGGGCGCGGGCGATCGGCTGGTTGCAACGCCGCAGATCGGCAAAACGGCTGGAGTTTGGGGCATGACAATCCACGCCGCCCTTGACCCAAAACCATTGGATCCCGCGATGAACGGCATCCTAAAGCTGGCCGTGCTGGCGGTGGGCGGGCAGGGCGGCGGCGTGCTGACCAGTTGGATTGAGGCGCTGGGCCGCGCCAATGGCTATGCTGTGCAGGCCACATCAGTGGCGGGCGTGGCACAGCGCACCGGGGCCACGGTGTATTATGTTGAAATGTGCCGGATGTCGGCCCGTCAACCGGTGTTTTCGCTGATGCCATCGGCGGGCGATGTCGACATCATGATCACAGCGGAGTTGATGGAGGCGGGCCGCGCCATCCTTCGCGGCTTCGTGACGCCAGATCGCACGGTGCTGATCACCTCAACCCACCGCGCCTTGGCAGTTTCGGAAAAGATGGTGCCGGGGAACGGTATTGCATCGTCTGCCGAGGTGCTTGCGGGCGCAGAAATTGCCGCGCGCCGCCTGATAAATGCCGATTTTGACGCGCTGGCCACCGCGGCGGGTTCAGTGATCTCTGCCAGCCTGTTCGGCGCATTGGCGGCCTCAGGGGCGCTGCCGTTTGACCGCGCGGCGTTTGAGGCAACAATTCGTGCGGGTGGTAAAGGCATCGAGGCATCTTTGCGCGCCTTTGCCGCCGGGTTTGATGCAGGGGGCGCACCTTTGGCCGTGGTCCCGGTTGTGACATCCGCACAGCCCGCCGGCCCCCTTGGCCCGCGCAAATTGGCCGATGGGTGGGCGGCATTGGTGGCAAGATCGGGGCAAATGCCCCAGCCTGTCGCCGAAATGGCGCTGGTGGGGTTGCGAAAGATTGTTGATTTTCAAGATATTGCTTACGGCGCGGCGTATCTTGATCACCTTGACGCTATCCTTGCCAAAGATACCGCAGCCAAGAACCATGCGTTGACCGCTGCCTGCGCCAAATACATTGCAAATGCGATGGCCTATGATGACGTGATCCGCGTGGCCGATTTGAAAACCCGCGCCAGCCGCGCGGTGCGTATCCGGGGCGAAATGGGGGCAGGGCCGGACAATCTGCTGCAAATCACCGAATACATGCACCCGCGCGCAGCGGAAATCGCAGGCTTGTTGCCCGCGCGGTTGGGGCAAAAAGTGTCGGATAGCCCCAAATGGATGGCCCGGTTGGATCGGTGGTTTAACAAAGGGCGCCGCTATCGCAGCGACGGTTTGCGCGCCTATCTGATGCTGTATTTTGTCGCCGGCCTGAAACGCCGCCGTCTGGGCATGTATCGCCATGCCCAGGAGGCCGCACATTTAACTGAATGGCTGCAAACCGCGCTGATTTACCATGCCTATAACTATGATCTGGCCGTCGAAGTGATCAAATGCCGTCGCCTGATCAAAGGCTATTCCGATACTCATGCGCGCGGCCAGTCGAAATTTGACCGGGTCTTGGCAGGTATCGCCCTGATTGCCACGCGCGACGATGCCGCCGATTGGGCGATACGCTTGCGCGAGGCGGCCCTGAAAGATGAGGCTGGCAAAGCCCTCGACGGCGCGCTGCAAACCATCCGCAGCTTTGCGTAAAGCCTGTCAAATTTAGCTAAAATTTGACTTCATCTGTTCAAAAATACCCCGGGGGGGGTGTGACCCTTGGCTTTGCCAAGGGGCGGGGGGGTGTGACCCCCCCCTTGATCCTACGTCAACACCCGGTAGCCACCATTCCAATAGGCCAGCGCCCCTGCATCCGCCGTGCTGCGCACGGCCAGAACGCGGCCGATCAGAATGGAATGCGTGGCGCGGTCGATCATCTCGTCCACTGCGCAGTCAAACGCCACCGGTGCCCCAACCAGCAACCGCGCACCACTGATCGCCGTTTCCCAATCAGCCCCGTCAAACCGCGCCATTCCGCGCAAACCACCTATGCCGGAAAACCGTTCGGCCACCGCTTGATGTGCCGCACCCAGCGATGACCAGCCGAAAAATCCACTTTCCTTCAAAACCGGCCAACTCGACGATGACCGGTTCACACAAGCCAGCAACAACGGCGGCTCTGCCGACAGCGATATCGCTGATGTTACGACCAACCCCGTTGCGGCCTGGCCCAGCCCGGTTGTAATCACCGAACAATTGCCAACAACGGCCCGCATCGCGTGGCGAAAGTCCTGGGGTGTTGGGGCGGTCTGTGAATTGGTCATGCGGGCTCCGATACGGGCAGGCCCTTGGCGGACCAACATCGGTCAGATAGGGCAGGTTGCGGTAATTATCCACCCTTATGGGCGGGATGGATTTACATTGAATCGGAAATCGCTGCCTCTCGCGGGCGCTCGACCGCGTTTTCCGATACGAGATGTTCCAATGAAAATCCATCCCGCTTTATGCGCGGTTTAGCTTAGGGTCGCACCACCGCCGTCAACGCCGCAATCAGCCTTTGCGTGCCTGCAACCGTTGTCATCACCCCCGGCGACAGGCGTAGGATCTGGCTGCGGTTGTCGGTATAAATCCCCAAGGTTCGCAACCTTGCCACCACATCGGCGGCGGGCACTGCCTCGGGCAGGCGCAGCATCACCGACCCGCCGCGCCTGAAATCGCTGCGCGGCGTGACCATATCCAGCCCCAATTGATCGGCAGCAGCGATCAGCATCGCCGTCAGATGCCGGTTATGCGCCGCCAAAGCTGCCCGGTCCTGGCCCGCGTGCCAATCCAATGCGGGCAGGCTGGCCAACGCCGCCATCACCCCCGGAGTGCCATTGTCAAAGCGCCGGATATCGGGGGCCAGCGCAAATTTGGTGATATCCCAGTTGAACGGATTGTCCTGGCTGAACCAACCGCGCAATTCAGGGTGGCAATGGGCGATCAAGCGGGGCGACAGGTATAAAATTCCTGCGCCCGGCGTGCCACACATCCATTTCAAACTGGTCGAGATGGCAAAATCCACCTCGGGGGCCATCACATCAAACGGCAGCAACCCCGCCCCTTGGGTGATGTCCACCCCGATCAGGCTGCCCATCCGGCGGCCATGTGCCACCAGTGCGGCCAGATCAATGCGGTGCGACGTGGTTGAACTGATCCACGTCAACAGGGCCAACCCCACCTGCGGCGTCCAGTGATCCAGAAAATCCTCATCCTCTACATGGCCAGCCCCTTGGCGCAGCGGCACGGTAACAAGGGTAAAGCCGTATTTTTCGGCCATCCCTTGCAGCAAGAAATGATTGGACGGAAAACAATCCGCCCCCACCAGCACAGACCGCCCCCGCAAATGCCCCACAGGCAGCGACGCTAGCAGCGCGTGAAACGCCCCGGTGACACTTTCAAACGTCGTCACCGATTGCGGCGGCGCGCTGATAATCGTGCGCCAGCGATCAATGAATTTCTGCCGCATCCCCAAGGCATAGCCCCATTGCGCGTCATCCGGGCGGCCCCAGACAAAAGCAAACTCGGCCATCGCCCCCGCCAGATCGCGGGCTTTGCTGGGATACATCCCAATGGAATGGTAAAGGAAATAACTGTCAGACATCATTATTCCACCGCATGTAAAGTCAGGGCAACGCCTTGGCCGACACCAACGCACAGGGTGGCCACGCCGGATTTGGCGCCCCCCTCGAAAAGCCTACGCGCCACGGTTCCGGCAATCCGCGCACCAGAGGCCCCCAACGGATGCCCCATGCTGATTGCACCGCCGTAAGCATTCACTTGGGCCGCATCATCCGGCAGCCCCCAGTCGCGGGTGCAGGCCAGCACTTGGGCGGCAAAGGCCTCGTTCAGCTCGATCACGTCGAAATCCTGCGGTGCAAGTCCCGTTCGCGCCGTCAAACGTCGCAGTGCCTCTATCGGTCCCAATCCCATGACGCGGGGCACGACCCCACCCGATGCCGCATGTCCAAGCCGGGCCAAGGGGGTTAAGCCATATTTCACAACGGCAGCACCCGAGGCCAGCAACACCGCCGCCGCGCCGTCATTGATGCCCGACGCATTGCCCGCCGTTACCGATCCACCTATCCGAAACGGGGTGGGCAACAGCGCCAGTTTTTCCAGACTGGTGGGGCGGGGGTGTTCATCAAGGCTGATGATTTTGTCACCGTCTTTGGTGGGGATGGTGACAGGCAAAATATCGGCTCCATGCCAGCCCGCATCATACCGCGCATGGCTGCGCAGCGCGAACCCATCCTGATCGCTGCGCGAAATCTGGCACTGATCCGCCACATTTTCCGCCGTTTCCGGCATGGATTCAAGACCATAGCGCGCCGCGATCTGTGCGTGTGCAAACCGCCAACCAATCGTGCTGTCCACCATTTGGGGGTTGCGTGAAAAGGCCACCTCGGGTTTTTCCATCACATAAGGCGCGCGCGACATCGATTCGACACCGCCCGCGATGATCACATCCGCCGCACCGTCCCGGATTACCCGCATGCCCGCAATAACTGCGTCCAGCCCGCTGGCGCACAACCGGTTAACCGTGAAGGCAGGCACCGATGGCCCCAGGCGCGACAGCAGCACCGCCATGCGCGCCACGTTGCGGTTGTCTTCCCCCGCCTGATTGACGCAGCCAAAGATCACTTCATCCACCGGGATATCATGCAGATCCAGCAACCCGTCGATCACAATCGCCGCCAGATCATCGGGGCGCACCGCCGAAAGGCTGCCACCATAGCGCCCGAACGGCGTGCGGCGCATGGCGCATAGGTAGACGTCGGTCATGGCAACCTCAACACGGGCGCTGGCAGATAGCGCGATTTCAGATGCGGCGGGGCATTTGTTTCCAAAGCCGCCAACAGCGCCAGAATGCGGGGTTTGCCGATGCTGGACAAGGCGACAAAAGGCCCGCGCGGAAAATTAAGGCCCAAAATCAGGGCGGTATCAATGTCTTGCGGCGTGATCGCGGCCTCGGCCAGCAGATACCCCGCCTCATTGATCAAGGCCGCCTGAAGGCGTAGGGCGATATCGGCGGCATCTGGTGGGGCGGCTGTCGTCCGCCCCGGATCAATGAAACCAGACCCCGTCTTGCGCCCCAATCGCCCCGCTGCAACTGCCCCGCGCAAGGCGTCAAACGGATGATATCGCGGATGATTTCCCATGGCCGCGTGCAGCCTGACGGTGGCCGCCAGATTGATATCTGCCCCGATCAGATCAATCAGCGCAAACGGTCCCAGCGGATACCCCGCCGCTCGCATGGCCGCATCAATATCGCCCGCGATGCGGCCTTCTTCCAGCATCGCCAGCGCCTCGCCGTAATAGGGCCGCGCGCAGCGGTTAACGATAAAACCGGGCAGGTCGGGGGCTTGGATCACTGTTTTGCCCGCCAGTTCAGTCACTTGGCGTGCAAGGGTCAGCGCCTGCGCAGTGGTGGTGGCATGGGGCACCAGTTCCACCAATCGCATCACAGGGGCGGGGTTGAAGAAATGCAGCCCCAGCACGCGGTTGGGGTGGATCAGCCCCGCCGCAACAGCGTTGACCGACAACGATGAGGTATTGGTGGCTAGCACTGCATCGGGGGCAATTACCTGTTCCAGAGCCGCAAACAACGCCTGCTTTGCCCCCAGATTTTCGACAATCGCCTCGATGATCAGATCGGCGGCGGTCAGGTCGGCCAAGCTTGCGACGACCACCAGATTTGCCAAAGTTGCCTCTTGGGCGGCGAGTGTCAATTTGCCCGCGCTGACACGCTTGGCCAAAGCATCGGCAAGTAGCACCTTTGCGGCATCGCGCGTGGGCGGGTGCGCATCGGTTGCCAAAACCGTAAAGCCTGCGGCGGCATAGGTTTGCGCAATGCCCAATCCCATCGTGCCAAGGCCAACGACTGCGATGATCGCCGTTCGGGTCATTTTCCGGTAAAAACCGCGCGGCGTCGCGCTTTGAACGCGGCCAATCCTTCGGCCTTGTCGGCGCTGTCCATCAACCGTTCAAACCCGGCGCGTTCAACATCGAATGCCAGTGCCGCTTCGGCCCCTGCAACTAAAGCGGCCTTGGCTGTGATCATGGCCAAAGGCGCGCGGTTGCACAGGCGTGCAACAATTTCTGTCGCCAAAGGCAGGGCAGGTCCATCCGCCATCCATCCGGCTATTCCCCAATCATATGCTGTGGTTGCGTCGATAACCTCGCCCAACATCACAAGGCGTGATGCCCGTGCGCGGCCTGCCAAAGCCAGCAGTCTTTGCCCACCCCCCGCACCGGGGATCAGCCCCAGATTGGATTCGGGCAGCCCCAGTTTCGCATCCGCCCCCAGCACAATGAAATCGGCCATCAGAGCCAGTTCGAACCCAGCCCCCAAAGCATAGCCATCCACCGCCGCCACCAATGGTTTGGAAAATGCCCGGATCGACGCCCAATAACCTTTGCGTGGATCAACGGCAGCTTCCGCGCTGGTCTTATATGCAATTTCCGACACATCCGCGCCCGCCGCGAAATTCCCCTCTGCGCCGCAAATCAGGACGGCATGGCATTTGGGGTCTGCCGCACAAATCGTCAATGCCGCAGCCAAGGCCGCCAAAACCGCCGTGTTCAAGGCGTTTTTTACGGCCGGGCGGTTCAGGGTGATTTTCACCCAACCTGGCATCTGTGTGATGATCAAATCGTCCATGCCATTATCCTGCACCCTTGGCGCGAAACTGCAAGAATTAAATTTCAAGCTTGAAATTGTTTTGCAGCGGTGTAACTCTGTGTTTTAAGCAATGCGAAGGAAACGCCATGAAGGTTCTATGTTTGGGCGGCGGTCCGGCGGGGTTGTATTTCGCGATTTCTATGAAGCTGCGTGATCCGGGTCATCAGGTGACAGTGCTGGAGCGCAACAAGGCGAATGACACCTTTGGCTGGGGCGTTGTGCTGTCGGATGACGCGCTGTCGCGGATGCAAAAGAACGATCCCATCAGCACCGATGCCATTCGCGCCCAGTTTGCCTATTGGGATGATATCGCGGTGGTGCATGATGGGGTGCGCACGGTGTCTGGCGGGCACGGCTTTGCGGGGATTGGCCGCCGCGCGATGCTGGTGATTTTGCAGGCCCGCGCGCAGGAATTGGGTGTCGACCTGCAGTTCGAGACAGAGTTCAAAACGGCGGAAGACTACCGCGCCGAATACGATCTGGTGGTGGCGACCGACGGCATCAACTCGGCCGTGCGCGCAGAATATGCCGATGTGTTCAAGCCCGACGTTGATGTGCGCAAATGCAAATTCGTCTGGCTGGGCACGCATCAGAAATTCGACGATGCCTTTACATTTATATTCGAGAAAACCGCGCATGGCTGGGTCTGGGCGCATGTCTACCAATTCGATGATAACACCGCGACGTTTATAGTCGAATGTCTGCCCGCCACATGGGACGCATGGGGCTTTGCGGACATGTCCAAAGAGGAAACCGTGGCCACCTGCGAGGCGATTTTCGCCGATCATCTTGGCAGTCACGCCCTGATGTCAAACGCCGCCCATCTGCGCGGATCGGCGGTGTGGATGCAGTTTCCCCGGGTGATTTGTGAAACCTGGTATCATGAAAACGTCGTGCTGATGGGCGATGCCACGGCGACCAGCCATTTTTCCATCGGATCAGGCACAAGGCTGGCGTTTGATAGTGCGATTGCCTTGGCCGATTACATTCATTCCGAACCGACATTGAAACAAGCCTTCCAACGCTATCAGGACGAACGCCGCATCGAAGTGTTGCGCCTGCAATCAGCCGCGCGCAATTCGCTGGAATGGTTTGAGGAAGTGGAGCGGTACCTTGATATGCCCGCCCCCCAGTTCGCCTATTCCTTGCTGACCCGCAGCCAACGGATTTCCCACGAAAACCTGCGCTTGCGCGATCCTGAATGGCTGCGCGGGGCCGAAGACTGGTTTGCGGCCCAACAGGGCGGGCAGCCGGGCCGGATGCCGATGTTCGCGCCGTTTCAGATGCGGGGCATGCGGCTGGAAAACCGCATTGTCGTATCCCCCATGGCGCAGTACCGCGCGGTGGATGGCACCCCCGGCGATTGGCATCTGGTGCATTACGGCGAACGCGCCAAGGGCGGGGCGGGGCTGGTTTATACCGAAATGACCTGCGTTTCGCCGAATGGCCGGATCACGCCGGGCTGCACCGGGCTATATGCGCCAAAGCATGAATTGGCGTGGAAGCGGATCAACGATTTCATCCACACTGAAACGCAGGCGAAAACCTGCTGCCAGATCGGCCATTCGGGGCGCAAAGGATCTACCCAAGTGGGTTGGGCCGACAGTGACGCGCCTTTGGTATCGGGCAACTGGCCGCTGCTGAGTGCATCGGCAATCCCGTGGCAGGCGGGTAATGCTGTGCCAAAGGCGATGGACCGTGACGATATGGATAATGTCATCCGCCAGTTCATCCGCGCCACCGAAATGGCGGATGGTGCCGATTTTGATATGGTCGAACTGCATGCGGCACACGGCTATCTGATCTCCAGCTTTATCTCGCCGTTGTCGAACACGCGGCAAGATGACTATGGCGAGTCTTTGGAAAACCGCATGCGGTTTCCGTTAGAGGTGTTTGCGCAAATGCGGGCCGTCTGGCCGGGGGCCAAACCGATGGCGGTGCGGATATCGGCGAATGACTGGATGGGCGATGCGGGGGTGACGCCCGCCGAGGCCGTTGATATTGCAATGATGTTTGCGTTTGCTGGGGCGGATATTATAGATGTGTCCGCCGGGCAAACCTCGGTCGACGCACAACCAATCTATGGCCGCATGTTTCAAACCCCGTTCAGTGACCGGATCAAGAATGAGGCGGGTTTGGCCACTATGGCGGTGGGCAATATCACCGAAGTGGATCACGTAAACTCGATCTTGCTGGCGGGGCGCGCCGATCTGGTCGCACTGGCACGGCCGCATCTGGCCGATCCCTACTGGACTCTGCATGCGGGCATTCAGGCGGGTGATACCGGCGGGTTCTGGCCGCTGCCCTATCATGCGGGGCGCGATCAGGCACGGCGGCTGGTGCAGCGCGCTGCTGAGGTGATACGCGCATGACAGTTCACGGTAAACGGGTTTTGATCACCGGCGGCGGGTCTGGCACCGGGGCCGATATGGCGCGGGCCTTTCACGCGGCAGGCGCGCAAGTGGTGATTGCCGGCAGGCGCGCGGAGGCCTTGGCGGCTGTGGCCGAAGGGCTGCCGGGAGTGGTAAGCGTGGTGGCGGACGTGACGGACGAGGCAGCAGTAGCTGCGATGTTTGCGGCCGCCGGGCCCTGCCAGATTGTGATCGCCAATGCGGGTGCCGGGGAAAGCGCGCCGTTTGCGCGGATGCCGCTGGACCAGTTCAACCGGATGATTGCGGTGAACCTGACGGGCACGTTCCTGACCTTGCGCGACGGGCTGGGCCAAATGGCCCCCGGTGGGCGGCTGATTGCAATCGCGTCCATCGCGGGGTTGCGGGGCATGGCCTATACGGCGGGCTATGCGGCGGCAAAGCATGGCGTGGTGGGGATGATAAAATCGGTGGCCTTTGAGGTGGCGCGCAAGGGCATTACGGCAAATGCGATTTGTCCGGGCTATATCGACACCGAAATGACCGAAGCCGTCATCGCCAATATCATGGCAAAGACTGGCAAATCGCGCGAATTTGCGCTTGCCAGCCTGACCGCCACCAACCCGCAAGGCCGCCTGATTGCGCCGTCTGAAATCAGTTCCATGGCGCTATGGCTGTGCTCGGATGGGGCAGTGGGGGTAAACGGGCAGGCCATCGCGATATCAGGGGGCGAGGGATGAAAGACCCGCTGTCCAAGCGCCGCCTGAAGATGTGGATCAGGCTGTTGGGTGTAACCCGCGCATCAGAAAGCTATTTGCGCGAATTTCTGCGCGTGAAACACGACACCACGTTGCCGCGCTTTGACGTGCTGGCCGCCCTTTACCGGCGCCGCGATGAGGTGACGATGTCGGAACTGTCACGGATGTTGTTGGTGTCAAACGGTAATGCCACGGCGGTGGTTGACAGGTTGGAATCCGATGGGTTGGTGCAGCGCACCCAATCTGATGCCGATCGGCGCACGGTGTTTGTGGCGTTGACACCCGTAGGATTGGCTCAGTTTGAAGGTCTGGCATCCCAGCATGAAACCGAGGTGGATCAGTTGTTCGCCGGTTTGAATGACGCCGATCTGGACACATTGACCGAGATTTTGAAACGGATGCGCAAGCCATGACCCAGTTGACAGGCCTTCAGCCGCAACACTTTGACCTGCATGTCAAAGAACGCATTGCCGTGATCCGCCTGACACGACCCGATCGCAAAAATCCGCTTACCTTTGCCAGTTATGCCGAGCTGCGCGATACGTTTCGCGTGCTGGCCACTGCCACGGACGTGAACGTCGTGGTGTTTGCATCGAATGGCGGAAATTTTTGTTCGGGCGGCGATGTGCATGACATTATCGGCCCGCTGATCGGCTTGCCCATGAAGGATTTGCTGGCCTTTACCCGGATGACGGGCGATCTGGTCAAGGCAATGATTTCTTGCGGCAAACCCATCATTGCGGCGGTTGATGGCGTGGCTGTCGGGGCCGGCGCGATTATCGCGATGGCGTCCGATCTTCGGCTGGCGACGCCGGATGCCAAATGCGCGTTTTTGTTCACCCGCGTCGGGCTTGCGGGCTGCGATATGGGGGCTTGCGCGATATTGCCGCGCATCATCGGGCAGGGCCGGGCTGCGGAACTGCTGTTCACGGGCCGGGTAATGACGGCGCAGGAAGGGCACTCCTGGGGGTTTTGGAACGCGCTGCACGGCGCGGACAGCTTGGAAGATCAGGCGATGGACCTGGCGCAAAGGTTGGCGGCGGGGCCGACCTTTGCCCATGCGATGACGAAAAATCAACTGGTGCAGGAATGGGATATGGGCCTGCTGGCGGCGATTGACGCCGAGGCGCAGGCGCAGGCGATTTGCATGCAGACGGGCGATTTTGAGCGGGCCTATCGCGCATTTGTCGCAAAGGAAAAGCCGGTGTTTCGCGGTGACTAAAGCTGGGTGCCAGCCCCCTTACAACTTTGGCAAAGGCCAAAGTTGCCTACCCCCGGAGTATTTGCGCCAAAATGAAAGGTGCAAGATGAGTGATCGAAGCTTTTTGAACTGGCCGTTTTTTGAACCCCGTCATCGCGATTTGGCGGCGGCGCTGGAGGCGTGGTGCGCGGCGCATCTGCCGGTTGATCATGCAGACGTTGACGCCGCCTGTCGCGGTTTGGTGGACCTTTTGGGGCAGGGCGGTTGGTTGCGCCATTCCGGAGCGGGGGCGGGCGAAAGCTTGGACCTGCGCGCGCTGTGCCTGATCCGCGAGACGCTGGCGCGCCATGACGGGCTGGCGGATTTCGCCTTTGCTATGCAGGGGTTGGGGATGGGGGCGGTGTCGTTGTTTGGCACGCCCGATCAGCGGTTGTGGCTTGACCGCACCCGCGCAGGTTCAGCGATTGCAGGTTTTGCGCTGACCGAACCGGGTTCGGGGTCAGATGTTGCGGCCACTGCCACCACGGCCATCCGCGTGCAGGGCGGTTGGGTGTTGAACGGCGAGAAATCCTATATCTCGAACGGCGGGATCGCCGATATCTATGTAATTATCGCCCGCACTGGCGAAGGCCCCGGCGCGCGCGGGTTATCGGCGTTTCTGATGCCCGCTGATGTGGCAGGGCTGCAGGTGGTTGAACGCATTCAGGTGATGGCCCCGCATCCCTTGGCACATCTTGCGTTAAGGGACGTGCATTTGCCCGATGCTGCCTTGATCGGGGCGGCGGGTGATGGGTTCAAAATTGCGATGTCGGTGCTGGATTTATTCCGGCCCACCGTTGGGGCTGCGGCGCTGGGCTTTGCGCGTCGTGCGTTGGATGAGGCGTTGGTGCGGGTGAAATCGCGCCGCATTCAGGGCGCGGCCTTGGCCGATTTGCAACTGGTGCAGGGGCATCTGGCCGATATGGCGGTGCAGATAGATGCATCAGCCCTGCTGATCTACCGCGCCGCATGGACCAAAGACCAAGGTGCCGCGCGTATCAGCCGTGAGGCCGCAATGGCCAAGCTATACGCCACCGAGGCCGCGCAAAAGGTGATCGACATGGCGCTGCAACTGCACGGCGGCGACGGGGTGCGTGCGGGCACCGTGGTGGAACATCTTTACCGCGAAATCAGGGCGTTGCGGATTTATGAGGGCGCATCCGACGTGCAACGTATCATCATAGCCCGCGCGGTGCTGTCATGATCTATACCAAGATCATCCCGATTGAGTTCAATCACTGCGACCCCGCGGGCATCGTGTTTTACCCGCGTTATTTTGAAATGATCAATTCGGTGGTCGAGAATTTCTTTGCCGATGTCGTGGGGCGGTCTTTTGCGCAGATGCATTCGGGCGGCAATCACAACGGCGTGCCTACCGTGCGGATTGAAGCCCATTTTGCGGCCCCGTCGCGGCTTGGCGAAAAGGTCGAATTTGCGCTGAACGTGGTCCGTGTTGGCACCAGCAGTCTGGCGATGACCATTGCCGCCACGCATCAAAGTGAACATCGCCTGCGCGCAGATCTGACAGTTGTTTGGGTTGATCAAGGGCAATCCGCCCCCTGGCCCGCCGATCTGCGTGCCAATTTGTTGGCGTTTCAGGAGACAGCTGCATGACCAACCCTGCGCCAAGCCCGCATGAATTTTTGCATCCCAAATCCTGGAAACCCGCGATTGGCTATTCCAACGGCGTGGCGGCCAGCGGGCGGCTGGTGTTTACCGGGGGCATCATCGGCTGGGACGCGGATCAGCGGATTACGTCGGATGACTTTGCCGAACAGGCCGCGCAGGCCTTGAAAAACATTGTCGAAATTCTGGCCTGTGCGGCGGCAGGCCCGGAACATCTGGTGCGGCTGACGTGGTATGTGACGGATAAACAGGCCTATCTGGGCAGCTTGAAAGCCCTTGGTCAGCACTATAAATCCATCATCGGGCGACATTATCCGGCGATGGCGCTGGTGCAGGTCGTGGCCTTGGTCGAAGACCGCGCTTTGGTTGAGATTGAGGCAACGGCTGTGATACCGGAGGGCCGATGATGCTGGGACCGTCGGGCCACCAAGATACGTTTTGCCGTGATCGTTTGCCCCCTGTGGGGCAGCAACCCGATTATCTGCTGGACGATTATCCCTACCCTGATTGGATCAATGCAGCGTCCGAATTGACCGACCGGATGGTTGACCGCGGCTTTGGTGACAACATCGCGTTGATCGGCAATGGCCGCCAGCGGACCTATAAGGAACTGACCGATTGGTCAAACCGCATAGCACATGTGTTGGTTGAAGATTACGGTGTAAGGCCCGGTAATCGTGTTTTAATCCGGTCTGCCAACAATCCGGCAATGGTGGCGTGCTGGTTGGCTGCCACCAAAGCGGGGGCGGTGGTGGTGAACACCATGCCGATGCTGCGGGCCGCAGAGTTGGGCCAGATTGTTGACAAGGCCGAGGTCGCCTTCGCGCTTTGCGATACGCGGCTGATGGATGATCTGGTGGTTTGCGCCAAATCGTCGACATTTCTGAAAACCGTCATCGGCTTTGACGGCACCGCCAACCATGATGCCGAACTTGACCGGGCGGCGCTGTCAAAGTCGGTGCGCTTTACGCCGCCCCCGGTGGGCCGCGATGATGTGGCGCTGATCGGGTTTACATCCGGCACCACAGGCGCGCCGAAAGGGGCCATGCATTTTCACCGTGATCTTTTGATCATTGCGGATGGTTATGCGCATGAGGTGTTGGGCGTGGTGCCCGAAGACGTGTTTGTCGGATCACCCCCCTTGGCCTTTACGTTTGGGCTGGGCGGGCTGGCGGTGTTTCCCTTGCGCTTTGGCGCAGCAGCGGCGCTGTTGGAACAGGCCACGCCGCCAAACATGATCCAGATCATCCAGGATCACAAAGCCACGGTCTGCTTTACCGCCCCCACCGCCTACCGCGTGATGTTAAAGGCGATGGACGAAGGCGCAGATCTGTCCAGTTTGCGCGCGGCGGTTTCTGCCGGCGAAACCCTGCCCGCGCCGGTTTATGAGGAATGGATCGCCAAAACCGGCAAACCGATGCTGGATGGCATCGGTGCCACCGAAATGCTGCATATCTTTTTGACCAACCGCTTTGAAGATCATGCATCCGCTTGCACTGGCCGCCCGGTGCGCGGGTATCAGGCACGGATCGTGGACGCGGCGATGCGCGAATTGCCGCGTGGCGACGTGGGGCGGCTGGCCGTGCGGGGGCCGACGGGCTGCCGGTATCTGGATGACGCGCGGCAGGAAAAATACGTGCAGGGCGGCTGGAACCTGACGGGGGACAGTTTTTGGCAAGATGACGCCGGGCGGTTCCACTTTGCGGCAAGGTCTGACGACATGATTATTTCGTCAGGCTACAATATTGCAGGCCCCGAAGTAGAGGCGGCCCTGTTGTCGCACCCCGATGTGTTGGAATGCGCCGTGATCGGCGTGGCAGATGAGGCCCGCGGCCAGATTGTGCAGGCGCATGTGGTGCTGGCGGCGGCTGGCACTGGCGATGCGGAAATGATCAAGCGATTGCAAGACCACGTAAAAGCCACAATTGCGCCATTCAAATACCCCCGTTCAGTGGTTTTTGAAACTGTACTGCCTAAAACGGCCACCGGAAAAATCCAACGCTTTCGGCTGCGTGACGGTGCGTAACAGGTTAACCAGGGGGGAAAGCATTTGGTGCTTTCCTCTTGGTATTTCACTGCATTTGATTTAATATAAATATGGGTATGGGCGTATTAGTTTTTCCGGTTTGCCGGAAGTTGGGGATGCTGCGAAATGACTGTTATGCCTTTGGTGCGCTTGGGATCTTTCCCAATGCAGCGTCGTTATTTCTGTAAGCGAATTTTAGACCTTCTGTTGATCATCATGGCGTTACCCGTGCTTGTTTTGGTATTCGCAACAATCGCTTTCGCGGTTCGCGCCACTAGTTCCGGGCCTGCATTTTTCATTCAAAAACGCATTGGCCGCAATGGGATGCCCTTTGGCATGATCAAATTTCGATCAATGTACGTCGATGCCGAGGCACGCCGTGCAGAGGTTGTCGGCAGCAGCGATCGCGCAGGATTGTGCTTTAAATCGAAGGATGATCCGCGCATAACCCCTTTTGGCAAGATCTTGCGCCGGTCATCTTTAGATGAATTGCCCCAACTTATCAATGTGTTGATTGGTCAGATGTCACTTGTTGGCCCGCGCCCGGCGCTGCCGCAAGAAGTCGCCGAATACCCCGCGGCCGCGATGGAACGGTTGCGCGTGCTGCCCGGTATCACCGGTGCCTGGCAAGTTGCTGGCCGCGCCGATCTGGGGTTCGACGAGATGGTGGCGCTGGACGTCAGTTATGTGCGCCACGCCAATCTGTCGGTTGATCTGCGGATTTTGGCGCAGACTTTTGGGGCAGTTACTTCGGGTCGCGGGGCGTATTAAGTTTCGGGCGGGTGGGGTTGTTTTCATCCGCTCAACAATCAATCTATCTTAAGTTGAAACTACATTCAACCCCAAGATGTGTCAGGCCTAATGATGCGGTGTCGCGCCGCGTTGAATGGGCCAACCTGCACGCTGCAAAGGTGCGGGATGGGCCGGAAAACAGCGCACGATGTGGCTGACAGACTGGCGCTGATAGGCCGGATCATTGCGAATCACCGCGGGCAGCAGCGACGAATCAAAACGGCTTTTTTGTGTCACAGTCACTTCGACCCGGGTCCAGCGGCCAATATTTTCGGCCGCAGGGTCTTGAATGAACCCGTCGCGCAAGCTTTGTTCTCGGATTTTCAGGCGCGCAATTTCGGCGCGGATCTCGGCCAGTTCGTCGGCGGGGCTAAGGGCGTGCATGGCAACCTTCCTGATGTTGAACACTTGGAAGGATGCCAGAGCAGGGGTTAACAGACGGTTGCCACACTCACGCGTGGCCGACTTTTTGCGTCTGCATCCCCAACCCTTCGATGCCAAGCGTCATCACTTCGCCGGCCTTCAGATAAATCGGATGCGGCTTTTGCCCCATCCCCACGCCGGGCGGGGTGCCGGTGGAAATGATATCGCCTGGCTGCAAAGACATGAACTGGCTGACGTAATGCACCAAAAACTGCACGCCATAAACCATCGTGGTGGTCGATCCGTTCTGGCGGCTGATGCCGTCAACCTTTAACCACATCGCCAGATTTTGCGGATCGCGCACTTCGTCAGCTGTGACCATCCAGGGCCCGATCGGACCAAACGTGTCACAGCCCTTGCCCTTGTCCCAGGTACCCGAGCGTTCGGTCTGAAACTCGCGCTCTGACACGTCGTTCACCACGCAGTACCCCGCCACATGATCCATCGCATTGGCAAGGTCCACATAAGACGCCGCCTTGCCGATCACCACACCCAATTCCACCTCCCAGTCGGTTTTCACCGATTTGCGCGGGATGTTGACCTGATCGTTCGGGCCGATAATCGCCGATGTCGCCTTCATGAATACCACCGGTTCTGGTGGCACGGTCAGGCCGCTTTCGGCTGCGTGATCGGCATAGTTCAACCCGATGCAGATGAATTTACCCACTTGGCCGACGCAGGGGCCAATGCGCCCGTCAATCACCGGTAAGGTTTCAGGATCAAGGGCCGCAAGCCTGCGCAATCCGCCGGGGGTCAGGACATCGCCCGATATATCGGGCACAATGCCCGCAAGGCTGCGCGCCGTCCCGGCTGCATCCAATATGGCAGGAATTTCAGAACCGGGCTCACCCACGCGCAACAGTTTCATAGCGTTTCCTTTGTGCAACTTGCCGCAAGGGAAACGGTTTGGGCCCGGATTTGCAAGGGTCGCGGCCGGCAAATCTGACCAGTTCCGCAAAAAGGCTTGCAATATTGGGCTTGGGGGCAAACTCTGACGGTGAATATCAACGTTTTTCTCCGCTAAACGTGTTGGAGCAACCGATGTGGGATTTTTCGATCGCTGACGCCTTTGGTCTGATGCGGCGCACAGCACCGTTTGTGATCTTTCGGGTCATCGTGTATTTCGGCATCTCGGCAGCGTTTATTCTGGCCACCGGCACCGGGGCGGGCATTGGTTGGGGTGTGGGGGCCTTTGGCGATGACGAGTTCCGCACCAACACAGTCTTTTACGGCGGTATTGCGGGGTTTTCCATCACGGCGGGCGTGCTGTTTTTCCTGCGTGATTACATTCTATATATCGTAAAGGCCGGCCATATCGCGGTGATGGTCGAATTGATGCAAGGTGGCACCATTCCTGCTGGCCGCGCGCAGATCATCTATGCCCGCGATGTTGTCACCCAACGCTTTGGTCAGGCGTCAGCACTGTTTGCGCTGGATCAACTGATCAAAGGTGTTGTTGGCGCGGTGACCGGGTTGATGCAGGGCATTTTGATGTTCCTGCCGATTCCGGGGCTGGACCGGATCATGGGCGTGGTGCGCGCCTATCTGAAACTGGCGGTGGGGCTGGTGGATGAAGTGATCCTTGCCCACGCCATTCGCACCAAGTCGGATAATCCCTGGACTTCGGCGCAAGAAGCGCTGGTGCTTTATGCCCAAAACGCGCGCCCGATGCTGATCAATGCGGCGTGGCTGACGTTGATCGTTTACGGTCTGTCGTTTGTGGTGTTTTTGCTGATGTTGGCACCGGCAGCGGCGATTGTGTATCTGCTGCCGGGGGCATGGTCGGCGGGTGGGTTTGTCTTTGCCATTTTGTTTGCCTGGGCGGTAAAGGCGGCGCTGATCGAACCCTTTGCCATCGCCTGCCTGTTGCAGGTGTTTTTCAAAGTGACCGAAGGCCAAACCCCAAACCCTGAATGGCAAGCCAAACTGGCGGCGGCATCGGATAAGTTCAAGAAACTGGGCGAACGCGGGCTGGCGTGGGTTAGCGCGCGCACGGGACGCGCGATATAGCGCGGTTGGGGTCCGGCAAAGGTGCGAATGGCCCGTTGCCCCTTGCGGGCTTATATGCCAGAACAAAAGCCTATTATTCCAGACCGAAGTGTTCACACATGAGCGAATTTGCTGCCCGCCGCGTGATGATGGTTGACACACAAGTGCGCCCATCGGATGTGACCAAGTTTCCAATCATCGCAGCTATGCTTGCGGTTCCGCGTGAGGTTTACCTGCCGCGCGACAAACGCGAAGCGGCCTATGTTGGTGAGAACGTCGATATTGGCGCAGGGCGGGTGATGCTGGAACCGCGCACTTTGGCCAAGATGCTGGATGCGCTAGATATTTTACCAACTGAAACTGTTTTGGATATCGGCTGCGGTCTTGGCTATTCCACTGCAATCATCGCCCGTTTGGCCGAGGCGGTGGTGGCCGTCGAAGATAACGACGTGATGGCGTCTGATGCGCAGCGCAGCCTGTCTGCCGAAGGCGTTGATAATGCGGCTGTTGTGGTAGCAGCCCTACATGCGGGCGATGCCAAACACGGCCCCTACGATGTGATCACGGTGCAAGGCGGCGTTGAAATGGTGCCGGACGCGTTGACGGCACAGTTGAAGGATGGCGGGCGCATTGGCGCTGTGTTCATGGAGGGGGCGTTGGGGATTGCGCGCATAGGCCACAAGGCCAATGGCCGTGTCACCTGGCGCTTTGCCTTTAACGCGACGGCCCCGGTTTTAGCTGGTTTTAGCGCAAGTCGCGCCTTTGTTCTTTGATCGTGACGCAAAAAAGGTGCGCCCAGTCGTGCCGGGAAAGAGGGTTTGATGGTTAAGTTGATGGGCCTGATTGCAGTTGTGGCGACGTTGCTTGCGACGCCTGCTGCACAATCAGAAACCTTGGCCGACGCTTTGATCGCGGCCTACAAGACATCGAACCTTCTGGACCAAAATCAGGCCGTGTTGCGGGCAGCGGATGAAGATGCGGCAATTGCGGTGGCCAATCTTCGGCCCGTCGTCAACTTTGCTGTTCAAGGCAGCTGGCGCAAGTTTGACAATGATACGGTATCCCCGCAGTTTCCGACCCGCTTTTACGAATCCCTTGATGGCTCTGCCAGCCTGACGGCGTCAGTTGTGATCTGGGCCAATGGACGCGGCCGTTTGGGCGTGGATGTGGCGCGCGAATCTGTGCTGTCGACCCGGGCTGCATTGGTTAATGTCGAACAAGAAGTGCTGCTTGCGGCCGTTTCGGCGTTTGTTGATGTGCGGCTGCAAACTGAAATTGTGGCGCTGCGTCAATCTAATACGCGTCTTATCACGCAAGAGTTGCGCGCGGCACAAGATCGGTTTGATGTCGGCGAAGTGACTTTGACCGATGTATCGTTGGCCGAAGCGCGGCTTGCGGCGGCGCGGTCAGGATTGGCTGCGGCGCAAGGCAACCTGATGATTGCCCGCGAACGCTATAAGGCGACGGTCGGGGCGTATCCGGGCAATCTGGCGGGTCTGCCGAAACTGCCGAAAACCGCAAAAAGCCAGGAAGCCGCCCGCGCGGTTGCCGTGCGCACGCATCCCTTCGTTATCCAATCCCAGCACGAGGCCAAAGTCGCCGACCTGCGGGTGAAGATTGCCAAGACCGGGTTGGGGCCAACAATTTCCGGCCAGGCGGGCATCTCCGAGAATTTTAACGGTGCGGGCAATACCAGTATCGGCATCAGCCTGAACCAGCCGCTTTATGCGGGAGGCAAGTTATCGGCGCTTTACCGTCAGTCTTTGGCAGGTAAAGAAATCGCCCAAGCCGCGTTGCACCAGACAATTGTCGTCGTGTCGGAAAATGTCGGACGCGCCTGGGCCAATCTGGCGGTGGCGAATGCATCAATCGAGGCCGGATCGCGGCAGGTGTCTGCCGCACAAAAGGCGTTTGACGGCGTGCGCGAAGAGGCCACTTTGGGCGCGCGCACCACGCTTGACGTGCTGAACGCCGAACAAGAACTGCTGAACGCGCGCGCGACCAAACTGGAAGCCGAAGCTAACCGGTATATCGGCGTTTACCAATTGCTTGCCAGCATGGGGCTTTTGACGGCGGATCATCTGAACCTTGGCATCGCCAGCTTTGATCCCGAGGCCTATTACAAGGCCGTAAAAAACGCACCAGCCGCTTCGGCACAGGGCAAGCGATTGGATAAGATCTTGAAAACGATTGGGGATTGATTGTTTTTACGGTCGGATTTGCCGGTGACTCTTCCAATGACATGCGCGTTTTTCATCAAATTTAACACGCTTGGACCCGCCGATCGTTTCCATATTCGAGCCAATTCCTTGTCTTAACGCAGATCACCCGGTAGACTGCTGCAAAGACGATTGCAGAAACTGGGGCCGTGGATGTCTGAACCGTTAAGTTCGACCGAGATTGAAGATGTGCTTTCATCAATCCGCAGGCTGGTATCCGACGATTTGCGCCCGCTGCAACGGCCCGTGCCTGCCAGTCGGGCGCCTGATTTAGCCGATAAATTAATCCTGACGCCCGCCTTGCGGGTGGTGCAAGAAGATGTGCAGTTGCCGCAGACCCCATCTGCGCCATACCGGTTGCATCTGGGGATACCCGCACAAGAGGCCCCCAGCGGGTTGGAACAGGTGGTCGCCAGCGTTGGGGCTGCCGTCGATGCGCAAGCGCTGGAATGGGAGGCTGAAACCGGCGATGTCGCGCCGTTTGTCGCGGCAGCACGCCAAGACGATGATTGGCAAGACAGCGATATCTCAGCACCGTTCCCTGAAGAGGCAGTCCTGATTGTTGAGGACGCTGACGATGTTTTGCCAGCTGACGCATCGGGGGACGAAATAGCCCTTGTTCAGCCCGATTTTGCAACCCCGATGCCCGGTTGGGCGCAGCAAGACCCCGAACCTGGCAATGATCCGACGATTGACGATGATGATGCAACGGCGCTTGCCCACGGCACTATTGAGCCTGATCCGGCCTGGGCGGATGCGGCCGAAGCCAGCGTTATAGCATCCTTGGCGGCGGACGTGCTGGGGGATGACTCACGGTCAGGGGCGTCATCCGCCGATTATGCCGAAGAGCCGCTCTTGTTTGATGAAGAGGTTCTGCGCGAGTTGGTCCGCGACATCTTGCGCGAAGAATTGGCCGGGCGGATGGGCGAACGCATCACCCGCAATATCCGCAAACTGGTGCGCGCCGAAATCGCGCGATCCTTTGCGACGCAGGAATTTGAATAGAGCACTTTGCGTTTTATCTGACGCAAGAAATATCGCAATTCAGCCAGTTCTAGAGCGGATTTCGGTCAATCTGATTCAGATTGACCGAAATCCAAGACAGGACGGGCCTGTGGATGTTGCGTGTTGCATTTAGTCAGGTGAACCCGATTAAACGCAACACACTCTAAGGCTGAGTTGTGATTCAAGTTAAACGCAAAGTGCTTTAGCGGCTGCAGTGCTGCCCAAATGCAAAACGCGCCCGGCCGGGCGCGTTTTTTTCGTATCTGCTACCGCCAGATTACGCGGCTTCTGCCTGTTCCAATTCCATCGCGTGGCGACGTTCGCTTTCTTCGCGTGACAGCGCCACCGATGTGCGGATGCCCTTGGATACAAATTCCATCAGCCCTTTGACCACACGTTCGTTCGGGTCAATCCCGGAACAAGACAGCACCTCGCGGCCATCGCGAGAGCGGGCCCAGCGGGCGATCTGGTCAGGACCGTTGCCATATTTCTTGTCATCTGCAATTGCATCATCCAACGCAGCCAGAACCACCGCCGCAAACAATTTGCGCGCGCGCTGGCCTTGTTCAAAGTTGAAGGCTGTGCTGTCTATCGAATCGAACATCACATCGTCCTTTTTTATTGCTCTTGTCTTTACTATGTTACGCGCTTGTAACGGCTTTACGGCGATTCGGGGTGTTATCTTTCGACTAACAGCCATGCGTATAGCGCATAACTGCAAATTCCCAACACTGTATTTAGTCGGCTTGTAGCAAACGGCTTACCTATATATAGAACGCACCTTGATCTCTTCAACCTTTTGCCAAGGTTTTGCCACAATGCCCAAGATAAACGGAAACGAAATTCGCCCCGGTGCGATTATTGAACATGACGGGGGGCTTTGGGCCTCGGTCAAGGTCAATCACGTCAAGCCCGGCAAAGGCGGGGCTTTCGCGCAGGTTGAGTTGAAAAACCTGCGTGACGGTCGCAAGTTGAACGAACGATTCCGCTCGGAAGACAAGGTTGAACGGGTCGAGCTGGAAATCAAAGACCAGCAGTTCTTGTATGAAACTGATGGGCGTTTGGTGTTCATGGACAATGAAACCTATGAACAGATCGAATTGGACGCCGACCTGTTGGGCGATCGCCGTCCGTTCTTGCAAGATGGTATGATGGTGTCGGTGCAGTATTTCGGCGAAGAGCCGCTGAACGTGACGATTCCGCAGAAAGTAACTTGCCGCGTTGTGGAAACTGAACCGGTGCAGAATGGTCAGACCGCGTCGAAGTCTTACAAACCGGCGATACTGGACAATGGCGTGCGCATTATGGTGCCGCCGTTCATCAACTCGGATGAGGTCATCATCGTGCATACCGAGTTGATGGAATATTCCGAACGGGCGTAACAAGCCCCAAATTTTTTCGAAAAAATTTGCAAATTCGTTCGAACGAATTTTTAACCCGCCGGTCGGCGGGTTTTTCTATAGGGCCACCACCGCATCGCCCGCCCGCATCGCCCCCACGGCCTGATCAAACCGCAGATAAGCGATGCCATAGCCACCGCTTTGGGTAAACAGCCGCCCCACCACTTTTCCCCCGGCCAAAATCTCGGTGCCCACTACGGCGGCACCCGTCACCGACACCCGCGCCAATCCTTTGCGCAATTCGGTCTTGTGCTTCATCCGCGCGGTAACTTCTTGGCCCACATAACAGCCTTTGCGGAAATCAACGCCGTGCAGTCGTTCAAACCCGGATTCGAGCAGATAACTGTCGTCGGCAATCAACTCGATGCCGGTTTCGGGGATGCATTGCGCGACGCGAATGGCGTCCCAGTCAACCGATCCCGGCCCGCCCGCGACGCCATATCCACGCCAACCCAACGCCGCATGCCGCGGGTCCGCCAGCGCGCCTACGGGAGGCACACCCAACCCGCGCGCGATGGCCAGATCACTTGTCACGATCTGCACATCGGCCCGCAGGCGATACATCGACAGCCGCTTTACTGTCGCTTCAGCGATGCTGGCCTTGATATCCAACAGCAGCAAACCCTGCGTCGCCACCACAAAGAAATCGGCCAGATATTTGCCCTGCGGTGTCAGCAAGGCCGCCCAGACAATGCCATCGCCACGCGCCAAGGGCAGCACGTCATTGCTGACCATGCCTTGCAAAAACGTCAGCGCATCGGCCCCGGTGATCTGGAACACTTTGCGGTCTGTGGCTGTTTCAGCTGATGACAAATCCATCAATCCTTGAATTGCAAAGCATATAACCCGGCGTAAAGCCCGCAGCGCGCCAACAGATCGTCATGGGTGCCTTGTTCCGCCACGCGGCCACGGTCCATCACGATGATCTTACCCGCGTCGCGCACGGTGGCAAGCCTGTGGGCGATCACCAGCGTCGTGCGCCCCGTCCCCCCCAGCGCCAGCGCCGCCGCAACCGCCGCCTCTGATTGCGCATCCAAAGCCGAGGTTGCCTCGTCCAGCAGCAGCACTGCGGCATCTTGCACCAGCGCGCGGGCAATCGCCACCCGTTGCCGTTGCCCGCCCGACAAGCCCGATCCGCGCGGACCTACGGGCGAGTTCAATCCGTCCGACAGGGCTGCAACAAAATCGGTGACATGGGCGGCGCGCAGCGCAGTGTCCAGCCGATTGGCATCAAGGCCATCGCGCCCCAGTGTCACATTTTCGCGCAAGGTTTCATCGAACAAAGCGGCATCTTGGGTGACGGTGGCAAACAGGCTGCGCTGATCGGCCAGCGCCAGGTGTGACACATCAATGCCGCCGATGGTGATCTGGCCTGCATCGGGGTCCAAAAGGCCCGTCAGCAAGTGAAAGACCGTTGATTTGCCCGCCCCCGATGCGCCAACCAAAGCCGTAGTTTGCCCGGCACAGGCAGTAAAAGACAGCCCGCGCAAAACCGGCTGATCGCCATGGGCAAACTCTACGCCCGCAAACACAATCTCGGGCGCGCCGGGGGCGGGCAGGGCCGCGCTGATGTTAGGGCGGCTGCGGGCGGGCGCGGTATCAAACAAAGCATAAATCCGCTGCAGACTGGCGGCGGCGATCTGCCAGGTGCCCGACATTTCGCCCAACCGTCGCAACGGCTGAAATGTCAGCGCCATCGCGGTAAAAAACGACATGAAATCGCCAATGCTGCGCGCGCCGCTGGCAATTTCATCCCCCGCCATCACCAGCACAGCGAAGAAACCGATCCCGGTGACCACGTCAATCATACCGGGCATCAGATTGCGCCCCATCACCGATTTCACTTCGGCACGGCTGATCGCCTGCAGCACCGACCGAAAGCGCCCGGTCTGATAATCTTCCATGCGGTTCAGCTTTACCGCCTGAATGCCATGAAAAATCTCATCCAGCCGGGTGGCGCGTTGGCCCGCCTGATCGCGCAGATGGTTGGCCTTGCGCCGCACATAACGCTGCACCAAAGACGCTGGCAAAATCAGCAAAGGCGCGCCGATCAGGGCATATAGCGTCCAGTAAGGATCAATCGAAATCGCCACCGCCATCAACAGCATCAGCCCCAGCGCATCGCGGGCCACCCCGGTTAACAGCGACGTCCAGATGCCCTGCACGGCCAATGTATCGCCCTGCACCCGTTCAATCAAAACGCCGGGTGAATGGGTCTGAAAGAACGCAGAATCCAGCGTCAGCACATGGCGCAAAAGAGTGATCTGCATCGCGGCGGAAACGGCTTGGGAGATCGACGAAATCAGAGTGCGCGATGCCACGACACAAATCCCGCGCACAACGAACAAGGCAAGGATCCCAAGCCCAACCGTGAACAGCGCTGTTTGGCCGCCGGGGGTAAACACCACGTCGAAAAGCGGCTTTAGCAGATAGGACAATCCCCCCAGCGCCGCACCCTCGATCACCATCAGGCCAAAGGCCAGACACAGCATCGGGGTTTGCCCGCGCAAATAGCCGGTCCACAACCGCCGAAACAGGCTTTTAGGGCGAATGGCGGGATCTGTCACAACGGGCCTTTGTGCAGGAATGGCATGGCATATCGGTCTAGCTTGGGGCGGCGGCCGTGGCAAGGTGGTGGTCGGGCAAGGTGCGGTCATCACGGCGCATTGACGCGGCATTTGGGCCGACATACGCATGGGTGAGCCCGAACGGAGACAGCGATGACCCTAGCGCACGGCCGCCCCTATCTTGCAATTCCCGGCCCGTCGGTGATGCCCGACCGCGTGCTGGCGGCCATGCACCGCGGATCGCCAAATATCTACGAAGGGGCGCTGCATGACCTGGCGCAATCGTTGTGGCCCGATTTGCGTAACGTGGCCCAGACCTCGCAGCATGTTGCCGCCTATATCGGCAACGGCCATGCGGCATGGGAGGCGGCAAATGCCAACCTGTTTTCCCGAGGTGACAGCGCGCTGGTGCTGGCCACCGGGCAGTTTGGCCTAAGCTGGGCCAATTCGGCGCGCGGCATGGGGGTGGACGTGCAATTGTTGGATTTCGGTAAATCCGCGCCGTTGGATCTTGATCTGGTTGAACAGACTTTGCGCGCGGATACCGCGCGTAAAATCAAATCGGTTCTGGTGACCCAAGTCGATACCGCGTCTACAATACGCTCTGATATCAAAGGCCTGCGCGCGGCGATAGATGCAGCAAATCATCCGGCGCTGTTGGCGGTGGATTGTGTGGCCAGTCTTGGTTGCGATGAGTTTTACATGGATGCCTGGGGTGTTGATGTGACGGTAGCCGCCAGCCAAAAGGGCCTGATGACGCCCCCCGGCATGGGGTTCTTGTGGTTTTCCGACAAAGCCATCGCTGCCACCATATCTGCCGATCTGCGCACGCCCTATTGGGATTGGGGGCCGCGCAGCACTGCGTCAGAGTTCTGGCAATATTGGGCAGGCACCGCCCCCACCCATCATTTGTATGGCCTGCGCGAGGCGTTGGATATGATCGCCGAAGAAGGCCTGCCGCAGGTTTGGGCGCGCCATGATGTGTTGGCCCGCGCGGTTTGGGCGGCGTTTGATTGCTGGTCTACGGGCAACCCTGCAATTGGCCTGAACGTCAGCGATCCTGCAAACCGGGGCCGATCGGTAACCGCCGCCCGGTTTGGCGCACCCGATGCCACCCGGTTGCGAACCTGGTGTGAAACCCGCGCCGGTGTGACGCTTGGCATTGGCCTTGGCATGGCCGCCCCGTCTGATCCCGCCTATCACGGCTTTTTGCGCGTCGCCCATATGGGTCATGTGAATGCCCATATGACATTGGGTGCCTTGGCGGTGATGGAAGCCGGGATGATCGCGCTTGGCATCCCGCATGGGCCGGGCGCACTGGCGGCTGCGGCGGGCGTCGTGGCGATAGGGGCGGGCGCTTAGACCCGTTTTTGACGCTCGCGCACCGAGATGTAAATCGCGCAACCGATCAGGATGCCCACCCCAAAAAACGTCCAACCATCTGGAAAGTCATCGAAAAACCACCAGCCAACCGCCGTGGCCCCGATCATTTCGGTATAGGCCAGTGGGGCCAGCAACGATGCTTCGGCCCGCCGATAGGCGCTTAAGATCAAAAAATGCCCCAAATTGGCGATCAGTCCCAATCCGACAAACATCGCCCAGTGCGCGGGGCTTGGGGCGATCCAGACAAAGGGCATTGCACCGGAAATCAGCGCGGTTCCGACGATATTGGTTTGAAACGTAATCACCATTGGCGGCGCTTGGGACGCGATCTTTGCGCTCATCACAAAGTAGATGCCAAGGAACGTCCCGGCAGCCAGCGCCAACAGGCTGCCGGGGTTCACATCGACAAAACCGGGGCGAATGATGATCAACGTGCCGATGAAACCCACCGCAACGGCCGCCCAGCGGCGCGGGCCCACGTGTTCGCGCAACACCAGTGCCGACAAGATTGTCACGATCAGCGGCTGCACGAAAAACAACGCCAGCGCATCGGCAATCGGCAGATAGGTCAACGATAGAAAGAACGTGAAGGTGGCGCTGATCAAAAATGCTGCACGAAACAGATGAAAAAGCGGATTTGGCGGCAACAATCCGCGCGCGCCTGCCTGTTGCACTGCAAATGGCAATGTCAGGATCGCGCCAAAGGCCACCCGCGCCCAGACGATCTGCAGAATGGGAACACCTTGCTGGCCCAAAAACTTGGCAAGCACATCCAGAAACGGCAATGTCGCCATGGCCGCCAACATCAAGGCAACCCCGACAATCGGGCGGGCGGGAACAGCGGCTGTCACACGGAAATACCTTGGCCCGTCGCGGGCTATCCCTTGTGTAAAACCGGGCCCTAACGGCAACAACCCCAATCGCGTCGGTTTCGGCCGAAAAGCAAGAGATTGGATCAGGTCAAAACAAAACGGCCCACGTGCCAAGCCGCAACTCTCTAAAATTAATCTTAAATTTGCTTCATCTGTTCAAAAATATCCCACGGGGTAGTCCCTTGGCATTGCCAAGGGACGGGGGTGTGAAACCCCCATTTACTGCCCTATGCCCTATGCCCTAACGCCGGACGTCAACCGCCGTTTTTCGCCAGCCACTCATTCATCCACTTGATCTCTGCCTCTTGGGCCGCAATCACCGCTTCGGCGAATTTGCGCACCTCAGGGTCGGTGCCGTATTGCAGCACGATGCGGGCGTTATCGACCGCCCCTTGATGATGCGGCACCATGCCTTTGATGAAATCGACGTCCGGGTTGCCGCTGTAGGACATCATCATGTCCCCCATCATCGAATTCATCGCGGCTTTATAGGCCGTGGTCGCGGCCGTATCGGCGGTTTGTGCCAGCAGCGGCAGCGCAATCGCGGTGCCGACAGCGGCGATCGTCAGAAATATACGCGGCATGACCAGCCTCCATTGTTGTGTGCCCAGATATGCGGCCCGGTCTGTCGGGTATGCAAGTCACAACCAGGTGAAAACCACACCTCAGAATGGATTGTCCCCCTTCAACTTGCCGCTTTGGGTGTTATGTTGAGCATAATCAAAACAATTGTTTGACCGGACAGATGCCCAAAACCCGCCGCCCCATCGTGGGGATCATTGGTAATGCCTATCTGATGAATGACCGCTACGCGGTGCATGCGTCGGGGCAGATGAATTCTGATGCGGTGTCTGATGTGGCGGGCTGCGTGCCGATGATCGTGCCGTCTGATCCACGCTATGTTTCCGTGGAAGAATTGCTAGGTTGTTGCGACGGATTTTTGCTGACGGGCGGGCGGCCGAACGTGCATCCAAGTGAATACGGCGAGGCTGAAACCCCCGCCCATGGCGCATTTGACCGCAACCGCGATGCCATCACCCTGCCACTGATCCGGGCCTGTGTGGATCGCGGTCAGCCGTTCCTTGGCATTTGCCGGGGCTTTCAAGAGGTGAATGTCGCGATGGGCGGCACGCTTTACCCGGAAATCCGCGATTTGCCGGGGCGCGACAATCACCGGATGCCGCCCGATGGCACGCTAGAAGAACAGTTCGCGCTGCGCCATGCGGTGGAATTTGCCGATGGCGGGGTGTTTCACCGCCTGATGGGGGCGGCGTCGGTGATGACCAACACGCTGCACGGCCAAGGCATCGCGCGGCCCGGTTGCCGGATTGTGATTGACGGCATGGCCCCCGATGGCACGCCAGAGGCGATCTATATCAAAGATGCGCCGGGCTTTACCCTGTCGGTGCAATGGCACCCCGAATGGAATGCCGCAGCCGATCCGGTGTCACGCCCGCTGTTTGCGGCCTTTGGCGCTGCAGTGCAGGATTGGGCCGGGCGCTAAAGCGGTTCAGGTTTTGACGCAAACAGCCCTATCGGAAAAACGCGTTCGGGCGAAGCCAGAGGCAGCGATTTTCGATTCCGATCAAACCTGAACCGCTTTAATTCCGTTTCCGGGCCTTGAGGCAATCTCCGTAATCGTTATAGAATGACTGCACAGCAGATATTTGGGGCCAGAATGAAACGATCACGCATCAACGATATTATGGCTGCGGCGGATGACATGATCCGCCATTACGGCTTTGTTCTGCCGCCTTTTGCCTATTGGTCGCCCGATCAGTTTCGCGCCCGCACCGATGCGCAGCGCATTGTCGATGCCCGGATGGGATGGGATATCACCGATTACGGCCAGGAGCGCTATGATGCGATGGGGTTGTTTTTGTTCACCCTGCGCAACGGGCAATTGGCCGATCTGCAGCGCGGTGGCGGGATGTGTTATGCCGAGAAACTGTTGATCTCGCGCCAAGATCAGCTTTCCCCGATGCACACCCATGTGATCAAGGCCGAAGACATCATCAACCGCGGTGGGGCCACGTTGGTGGTGGAACTTTACGGGTCTGACGATCAGGGCAACTTTGCCGCCGACAAGGGTGGGTTGGTGCGTTGCGACGGGATCGCGCGCGCCTATGCCCCCGGCGAAAAGCTGCGCCTTGCGCCAGGGGAATCGGTAACGCTGATGCCCGGCGATTGGCATGCGTTTTGGGGCGACGGCGGCGATGTGTTGATCGGCGAAGTGTCAACGGTGAACGATGATGTCACAGATAATGTGTTCCGCGAACCGATTGGCCGCTTTGCCGATATTGACGAAGATGTAGCGCCAACGCATCTGCTGGTCAGTGATTATGAGACGTGGTTGCGGGCATAACATCGGGCAACCATCTTTGGTTTTTCGCCCCGACCTGCGCCGGGGCGACGGACCAGATTACGGTGCAGGCGGGCAGACGCCGTTCACCAAAGCCGCAGCACAAACGACGGGGGCGGGCACCACCGCTGCCGGGGCCGCGACAGCCGGAGCCGCCACAGCAGGTGCTGCCACAGCGGGTGCAGCAACCGGCGTCGGACCAGTGACAATCGGCGCAGGCATCACCGACGGCATCGGCACGATGATCGGGGCCGCAACCGGGGCAGCCACGGCTTTCTTTTTGACAGGTGGTTTGGGGGGCAGTTTCAGGCCCTTGGGATAGCTGCCATCGGCGTTCAGCACCACAACCTTTGCGCCATCCGGCACCATAGTGGCCAGATCCATCACATCTTGGTTGATCATCCGAATGCAGCCAGACGAGGCGTTTGTGCCGATCGAATTCCATTCCGGCGTGCCATGAATACGATAGCCGTAATCAACACCATTTGTTGTCAGATACAGCGCGCGCGCCCCCAATGGGTTGGTCAAACCGCCGGGCTGACCTTTTTCGAATTTGATCAACTCGGGCTTGCGTTCGATCATTTCCGGCGGCGGTGTCCAGGTGGGCCAGCTTTTGCGTTCATTCACGATCGCTTCACCAGACCATTGAAAACCGTCACGCCCCACCGCGATGCCAAAACGCGTGGCCTGATTGCGGCCGGTTACCAGATACAAATGCCGCTCGGCTGGGTTGATCACCACAGTGCCGACCGGCTGATCGGTTTCGTAGTACACCGTCTGACGCTGAAACTGCTCGGGCACTTTTTCTACCGGAACAGCGGGCACGGTGAAACTGGCGTCCGAGCGGGAGCCATAGATGCCGGTGACAACCTTGGGTGCGGGGGCTTTGGCCAGCCCCGCCTCGATCATCGCAGGATCCGGCACGCAAGCAGATAAAGTGAAGCCCAGCGCAATCACCAAAGCCGTTTTCAACATCACAAGACGCATCCGTTATTCCACCACAAATTCGCCGCCAAAAACTGCGGCAGGGATTCTGTTGGCTGCGAACCTAGTCCAGCCGATCTGCCGCGTCAAAGCCCGCTTGTGCATTTTGTCTATAGTCACAAACTCGTGCGCACGGCCCAAAGTTCCGGAAAAAGCTGCACGTCCAACATTTTGCGCAAATATGCGACGCCGGATGTGCCCCCGGTGCCGCGCTTGAATCCGATCACCCGTTCGACTGTGGTGACGTGGTTAAATCGCCAGCGGCGGAAATAATCTTCAAAATCGACCAGTTTTTCGGCCAACTCATAAGCCTGCCAATGGCGGGCCGGGTCGCGGTAAACCGTTTGCCACACCGCCGTTACGCCATCGTGCATCTGCCACGGCTGGCGCAGATCACGGCTCAGAACGTCGGGGGGCACGGCCAGCCCCGCGCGCGCCAGATGGTGCAGTGCTTCGTCATAGAGGCTGGGCCTTGCCAGTTCGGCTTCAAGCCGGGCCGTCAGATCGGGGCGGTGGGCATGCGGCTTTAACATCGCCAGATTGCGGTTGCCGACGGCATATTCGATCAGCCGGTATTGCACGGATTGAAACCCCGACGACTGGCCCAGCCCATCGCGAAACGTGGTGTAATCCGACGGTGTCATCGTGCGCAACACGTCCCACGCGTTGTTCAATTGCTCAAATATCCGGCTGATCCGCGCCAGCATCTTGAACGCCTCAGGCGCGCGGTTGGCTGCAATGGCCGCGCGGGCGGCGTCCAACTCGTGCAGCGCCAGTCGCATCCACAATTCCGATGTCTGGTGTTGGATGATGAACAACATCTCATCATGCGCGCCGGTCATCAGGGTTTGCGCCGTCAGAATTTTGTCGATCTGCAGGTAATCGCCATAAGACATTCGGCCATCAAAGGCAGTTTCAGCGCCGTCTGTGGCGGGATCATAGGGGGTAAAGGGGCAGATGGTCATAAGGGTTCTCCGATGCAAAGGGGTGGTTCAGAACAGGACCAACCCTTTGCATCGCAACACCGACGCAGCCCCAATGCGCCGCCACAGGCAGATCCATCCGGCGGGGCGGCACAGCGGCGGAAGATACCATGGCATCAGCATCGGGCCTCAGGCGGGGGTAAGGATCAGCGACATGTGGGTCAGATGGTAAATCTGGCCATCATGCAGCTCAGGTCCAGCCTTGTCGATCTGCCAGCCTCGCCGCCGCAGAAACTGGCGCGAAAATTCGCTGGCAACCACGGTCAGCTTGGGCAGCCGTTCGTGCATCGCTTTGGCAAGCAGCGCGTCATAAAGCGCCGCTGCAGTGCCCTTGCCCATCACTTCGGGGATCACAAAGGCCATGTCCAAGAGGCCGTCATGGCACAGCGACATAAAGCCGGTCGCAACCCCGTCTTCTTCGGCGATCCAGCACCACTGATCCAGCAGGCTATCGGGCGTGGCCAGGTCTGGGTCTGCACTGGGTGCCCAAGCCGCGCGTTGGGCGTCGTTCAGAATTGCAACTGTGCCTTCGCGGATGGCACGGAAGTAAATCCGTTTGGCGGCGGCGCGGTCTTCGGGGCGGTAGGGACGGATCAGCGGGGCCATGATTTTTCACCCAAAGGGTTTGCTGCGGTAAAGATTGCCTGCGGCGCGAGTATTTAGGCCAAAATGAAATGGCGGGCAGCTCATGTGACTTTGGCGCGGGTTTTGTAATCGGGGTGATCCCAGAGCCGATTTTTGATCACATCGGCGATGATATCAACAGCACGCGCCACATCGCCCGAGTCAATGAACAACGGCGTAAAGCCAAAGCGCAAAATATCCGGTGCGCGGAAATCGCCGATCACGCCGCGTGCAATGATGGCCTGCATCATGGCATAGCCGTCGGGGTGGCGGAAACTGACTTGGCTACCGCGCATCGCATGGTCACGCGGCGTTGCAAGGGACAGATCAGCGCAGCTGGACTCTATCCCTGCGATAAATTGATCGGTCAGCGCCAGCGATGCCGCGCGCAACGCCGCCATATCGACGTGATCCCAGATATCCAGAGATGCCTCAAGTGCCGCCATTTGCAGCACGGGCGGGGTGCCCACGCGCATCCGTTCAATCCCCGAACCGGGGCGGTAGGCAGTGTCAAAAGCAAAGGGTTGGGCGTGCCCCAGCCAACCCGACAGGGCAGGGCGGGCCACATCGGCATGGCGCGGGGCCACATAGATGAACGCCGGGCCGCCGGGGCCGGAATTGAGGTATTTATAGCTGCAGCCGACCGCGAAATCGACGTTGCATTTTGCCAGTTCCACCCCGAACGCCCCCGCAGAATGCGCCAGATCCCAGATCGCCAGCGCGCCCATCGCATGCGCCCGCGCCGTGATCGCCGCCATGTCATGCTTGCGCCCCGTGCGGTAATCAACTTCGGTGATCATGGTGCAGGCAACGGTTTCGTCGACGGCGTCCAGCACATCTTCGGGGGCGACGCATTTCAAGGTGTAGCCATTCGCCAGCGTGCGGCACAGCCCTTCGGCCATATACAGATCTGACGGGAAATTTCCGGTATCCGACAAGATCACGCGCCGGGTTGGGTTCATCTCCAACGCTGACGCCAGCGCTTGATAAACCTTGATCGACAGCGTATCGCCCATCACCACATGGCCCGGCTCGGCCCCGATCAGACGTGCGACGCGGTTGCCAACGGCCAGCGGCTTGTCCATCCAGCCGGCCCTGTTCCAGCCCCCGATCAGCATTTCGCCCCATTCGGCCTGCACCGCTTGCGCCACCCGTGCGACGGCGGCTTTCGGCAAAGGGCCCAGCGAATTGCCATCAAGATAGATCATGCCTTCTGGCAGGTGAAACATTCGCTTGGTCGCGGCAAAATCGGTGGTCATGGCGGCTCCTGTGTCGTCAACGTCGGCTTGGATTGATCAATATGGCGTGCGGCATAAACTTCAAGCTTAAAATGAATATCAGGTCATATCACAAGATTTGAACTATTGTGCTTATAGTGAAAGCCGATAGTGCTGCAGCATAGGAGAGTTCGATGGCTGATGCACAAAAAACCCTGACACAGCGCCTTTTGCGCCAATGGGAAAGCCCGCCTGTCTGGCTTTTACTATTCATCGCAATCGCTTGGGTGCAGTCGCGCGCGGTGCCAATCTGGGATGCCGGGCGTTGGGGAAATTGGGTCGGATAATGCCTGGCATTTGCAGGTATATTAATGATGGTCGCATCACTTCGGCAATTTGCCGCAGCCAAGACCACTGTCATACCGCGCGAAACGGCAACAGTGCTGATCACCGACGGCGTCTACAAACTATCGCGCAACCCAATTTATCTGGCCGATGCGCTGATCCTTGGCGGGTTGGCAGTGATCTGGGATGTTGCCGCCGTCTTCTGGGTGGTGCCGTTCGTCTTGGTGATCCAGCAGCGGTTTATTTTGGGCGAAGAGGCAGGTTTGCGCGCCGGGTTTGGGGTGCAATTTGAAGATTGGGCCAAAAAGACCCGCCGCTGGCTATGAAGTTGCCCCCAAATCGCCAATAAAACGTCGGTGACCCATTGCAAGCCGGCACGTTTCCTTTGAAACATTGTTGCGCGGCTATCTGGACTTTGCAAACGGCACTGCTGCGCAATCGTGGCGACCTTCGGGGGAGAAGACTGTGAAAATCGGGGCATTAAAAGAGATCATGGCGGGCGAAAACCGCGTGGCTATGACGCCGGAGTCGGCGGGGCAGCTGATCAAGCTGGGGCATAGGTGCGTTGTGCAATCGGGCGCGGGTGTTGCGTCCGGGTTTTCGGATGTGCTTTATGCCGCCGCCGGGGTCGAAGTGCTGAAAACCGCCAAGGCCGTGGTCGCCGCAGCCGATGTATTGGTCAAAGTGCGTGGCCCCGAACGTGCTGAGGCCGAGGCCCTGCGCAAGGGCCAGACCCTGATCAGTTTCTTCTGGCCTGCCCAAAACCCCGAATTGCTGGACATTGCCAAATCGCGAGAGGCGACAGTGGTGGCGATGGATATGGTGCCCCGCATCAGCCGGGCGCAAAAGATGGATGCGCTGTCATCCATGGCCAATATCGCAGGCTACCGCGCGGTGATTGAGGCGGGTAATAACTTTGGCCGCTTTTTCACCGGGCAGATCACGGCGGCAGGCAAAGTGCCGCCTGCCAAAGTGTTGATCGTTGGTGCCGGCGTGGCCGGGCTGGCCGCGATTGGCACCGCGACATCCTTAGGCGCGATGGTTTATGCCTTTGACGTGCGCGCCGAAGTGGCCGAACAGATCGAATCCATGGGCGCGAGTTTTGTGTTTCTGGACTTTGCAGACAACCAAGACGGTGCTGCAACGGGTGGCTATGCAGCACCAAGCAGCCCGGAATTCCGTGAGGCCCAGCTGGCGAAATTCCGCGAATTGGCGCCGCAGATGGATATCGTGATCACCACCGCCCTGATCCCCGGACGCCCCGCACCGAAACTCTGGACCGCCGATATGGTGGCCCTGATGAAACCCGGATCGGTGATTATTGATCTGGCGGCCGAACGTGGCGGCAACTGTGATCTGACGGTGCCGGATGAAAAAATCGTGTCTGACAATGGCGTTACGGTGGTGGGATATACCGATTATCCCAGCCGGATGGCAGCCCAAGCATCAACGCTTTATTCCACCAATATCAGGCACATGCTGACCGATCTTACACCAAAGAAAGACGGTGTGATTTTCCACAATATGGAAGATGACGTGATCCGAGGGGCGACGGTTGCCCATGCCGGGGAAATCACCTATCCGCCGCCACCGCCCAAAATATCGGCGATTGCAGCGGCCAAGCCGAAGCCGAAGGCGGTAGAGCTAACCCCGGTGGAACGCCGCGCCAAGGAGGTGGCGGAATTCCGCGGCCAGACCCGCAATCAGGTTGGTCTGCTGGTGATTGGTGGCGCGTTGCTGGTCTTGGTGGGCTACGCAGCACCCGCCGAATTCATGCAGCATTTCATCGTCTTTGCGCTGGCCTGTTTTATCGGCTTTTCGGTGATCTGGAACGTGTCGCATTCTTTGCACACGCCCTTGATGGCGGTGACCAACGCGATTTCGGGCATCGTGATCTTGGGCGCGCTGCTGCAGATAGGGTCGGGCAACTGGCTGGTGGTGATCCTGGCCGCCATATCCGTGCTGATCGCGTCCATCAATATCGTGGGGGGTTTTCTGGTGACACGCCGGATGCTCGCCATGTTCCAAAAATCATAAGGGGGTAGGCCATGAGCATTGGTATCGTCTCGGCAGCCTATATCGCGGCGGCTATTTTATTCATCTTGTCCTTGGGCGGCTTGTCGGGCCAGGAATCTGCCAAACGCGCGGTGTGGTATGGCATCGCAGGCATGGCGCTGGCGGTGTTCGCAACCATCCTTAGCCCCGACGTGGCGAACGTCTGGATCATCGCGGTGATGGTGGCGATAGGCGCGGTTTTGGGCTGGATCGTGGCCACGCGGGTGCAGATGACCGAAATGCCGCAACTGGTGGCGGCGTTGCATTCCTTTGTTGGCTTGGCTGCGGTGTTCATCGGCTTCAACGCTGATATTGAACTCAGCCGCGTTTTGGCGATGGACGAAGGGGCGAAGGCGCAGCTGATCGGTTTTGCCAAGAAACTGGCGCATAAAGACGCGGTCGAACAGTCGATCTTGGCGGTTGAAGTGTTCTTGGGCGTGTTCATCGGTGCGGTTACCTTTACCGGGTCAGTGGTGGCCTTTGGCAAACTTGCGGGCAAAGTCGACGGCAAGGCCACCAAATTGCCAGGCGGGCATTTCCTGAACGCAGGCGCGGCTGCAGGCTCGATCATCTTGCTGGTAATGTATGCCAATGGCGCGGGCATATGGGCGCTGCTGGCGATGACGCTGCTGGCGTTTTTCATCGGCTATCACCTGATCATGGGCATCGGCGGTGCGGATATGCCGGTGGTTGTGTCGATGCTGAACAGCTATTCCGGTTGGGCGGCGGCGGCGATTGGGTTTACGCTTGGCAATGATTTGCTGATTGTGACCGGCGCTTTGGTGGGGTCTTCGGGGGCGATCCTGTCCTACATAATGTGCAAGGCGATGAACCGGTCGTTCATATCAGTGATCCTTGGCGGCTTTGGTGGCACCACCGGCCCCGCGATGGAAATTGCCGGTGAACAGATTGCGATTGATGCCGAAGGGGTGGCTGCAGCGCTGAACGACGCGGATAGCGTGATCATCATTCCGGGATACGGCATGGCGGTGGCGCAGGCGCAGCAGTCGGTGTCGGAACTGACGCGCAAGCTGCGCGCGGCGGGGAAAACCGTGCGCTTTGCCATTCATCCGGTGGCGGGGCGGTTGCCGGGGCATATGAACGTGCTGCTGGCCGAGGCGAAGGTGCCTTATGACATCGTGATGGAAATGGACGAGATCAACGACGATTTCCCCACCACCGATGTGGCCATCGTGATCGGCAGCAACGACATCGTGAACCCGGCAGCACAAGAAGACCCCAACAGCCCGATTGCCGGGATGCCGGTGCTGGAATGCTGGAAGGCCAAGCAGGTGTTTGTGTCCAAACGCGGGCAGGGCACCGGCTATTCCGGCATCGAAAACCCGTTGTTTTACAAAGAAAACACCCGGATGTTTTACGGCGATGCGAAGAAGTCACTGGATGCGTTGCTGCCGATGATTGAGTGATGGCAAAAGGTGCGTGACACCTGAATTTCGCTGTGTGAACATCAGGCTTTCACGCACCTTGCCCTTGTTCTTGCCAGCGCGGTTTTCACCAAGCCAAGCGGGGGTTTCACACCCCCGTCTCAATCGCAAAAGCAATTGAGACTCCCCCGTGAGATATTTTTGAACAGAAAAAGCGTAAATTTTAGATAATTTTTACAATGTTTGTGCTGCATTCGCCTTCCCGTCAAAATGCTGCAATGAAAAACGGCATCGGTGGCATTGCATACCCAAGTATCCCGCTAAACAACTGGATTTGCTTGCAGAACGGCGATAGATCAAGGCAGGCTTGGGTACGCGCGCAACGGCAAGGAATGGCAATGGCAACGATACCTCCGATCCCGGATCATCCACTGCGCTATGCTTTGGTCAACGAATTGCATGCGCGGCCCTTTCCGCAGCTGACAGCGCCCTGCACCGCCGTCTATGTGGCCATTAAAGAACCCCAAGCCGCACAAAGCCGTGACCGGGGGGCAGACCGTGCCCATCTGCTGACGATCCTGGATCGCTATGGCTCGGCCCATCCGCAGCCGGGGGCCACGCATTTTTCGGGGCCCATCGGGCGGTCGGAATTGAAATGGGAAAGCCATACCGAATTTGTGACCTATTCGGCGTTCACTCCGGGCATATCAGACCGCGCTTTTGATCCGGTTGAAGCCGATGTATTTCCCGCCGATTGGATGGCAGGCGCACCCGGCAAGCGCGTGGCCTCGGTATTGGTTCGGGTGGAAATGCTGCCCGAGGATGAAGCGGGGCTGCTGGACAAGCTGGAAGACTGGTTCGTGCCCGAAAGTCTTGCGGTGGCCCGCGTGGTGGACGGGGCGGCCATTGTCGCGGGTGATTTTCGCATTGATGCCGCAGGCCACATGCGGTTTGCGGTGTTTGTGCGCCCAGATACCGGCGCGCGCCGCATTGGTCGCATTGTGCAGCGCTTATGCGAAATAGAAACCTACCGGGCGATGTCGATGCTGGGCCTGATGCGCGCCCGCAGCCTGACCGAACGGTTGAACGTGCTGGATCCGCGCTTGTCTGATCTGGTGTCGGGGCTGGATGCCAATGACCGCCCGTCAGATACCGCGTTGCACGACCTTTTGGGTATCTCGGCGGAACTGGAAAGTCTGGCGGTGCAGGTATCCTTCCGTTTCGGCGCAACCGGTGCCTATGAGGCAATCGTTAACCAGCGCATTGAGGCGTTGCGCGAAATCCGGGTGCAGGGGCGGCAGACCTTTGGTGAGTTTATGATGCGCCGCTATGATCCGGCGATGCGCACGGTTAAATCCGCCGATGCGCGCCTGGGGTCGATGGCGGAACGGGCCGAACGGGCGGCGGAACTGCTGCGCACGCGGGTCGATGTTGAACGGTCGGCTCAAAACCAGATGCTGCTTGAATCGATGGACAAACGCGCCGACATGGCGCTGCGGTTGCAGCACACCGTCGAAGGGTTGTCGGTGGTGGCGATCAGTTATTACGCGGTCAATCTGGCGTCAGGCGCGCTTGGCCCGCTGCTCGAGGCGCAAGGCATTTCCAAATCCGTGGGTCTGGCGGTGCTGACGCCGCTTGTGGTTCTGGCGGTCTGGCTGGCGGTGCGGCGCATTCGGCGACGCGTCGAAAAATCAGACGGATAGGCCGCGCGATGATGCCTTTCCCACGAACGATGGACATCCCCGCGCGGTTTACTGCGCCACAGCCTAGGGCCTGCGACGTGGTCGTTCTGGGCGGTGGCGTGATTGGGGTTATGACGGCGTGGCATCTGGCGGAACGCGGCCTGAAAGTGGTTTTGTGCGAAAAGGGCCGCATTGCGGGCGAACAATCCAGCCGCAACTGGGGTTGGATCCGCCAACAGGGCCGCGATACCGGCGAATTGCCTATCATGGTGGAAAGTCTGGCGATCTGGAAATCGCTGGCGCGGGAATTTGGGGCGGGCTTGGGCTTTCGTCAGGATGGTGTGCTGTATCTGGCGCGCACCGACACCGAACTCGCGGGATTTCAGGACTGGATCAAGGCCGCAGCAGGCCACGGGCTTGATACGGCGATGGTTAGTCAGCGCCGCGTGCAGACGATGTTGCAAGGCAGTGTGGGCCCCTGGCTTGGCGGGCTGTTCACCCCGTCAGATGCGCGGGCGGAACCCTGGTACGGCGTGCCGATGCTGGCCGAAGGGGCCGAACGGCGCGGCGTGGTGATACTGGAAGGCTGCGCTGTGCGCCGGTTGGACCGTGCGGGCGGCAAAGTATCGGGTGTGATCACCGAACAAGGCCGGATTGCCTGCGATCAGGTTGTTGTTGCGGGCGGCGCGTGGTCGGCGCTGTTTTTGCGTGCCGAAGGGATACGGATTCCGCAACTGTCGGTGTTGTCTTCGGTGGCTGCGACCACATCGCTGCCGCAGGTTTTCAGGGGCAATGCTGTCGATGACCGGTTTGCGTTTCGCCCCCGTCTGGATGGCGGCTATACGATTGCGCCGGGGGCCGCACATGATTTCTTCATCGGCCCGGATGCGTTTCGCGCGCTGTTCAAATATCTGCCGGTATTGGCGAAAGACTATAAATCCACCCGGTTTCGCGGCCGCGCGCCCAAAGGATACCCCGATGCCTGGGGCACGGCGCGGCGTTGGTCGGGGGATCAGATTTCGCCGTTTGAAAGGGTGCGTGTGCTGCATCCTGCACCAAATATGGCAGCCCTTCGCGCGGTTATGGCGGAAATGGCCACCTGTTTCCCCGGTCTTGGCGACATAAAGCTGAAATCCGCCTGGGCCGGCATGATCGACACCATGCCCGATGTGGTGCCGGTGATTGACCGGGTGGCGGCCATTCCGGGGCTGGTGATTGCAACCGGTCTTAGCGGCCATGGCTTTGGCATCGGCCCCGGTGTGGGGCGCGTGGTGGCGGATCTGGTGGCAGGCAATCCGGTCGGCCATGATTTGACACGGTTCCGTCTGTCGCGGTTCAGTGACGGATCAAAACTGGTGCAAGGGCCAAGCCTTTGATCGTCTGCTTAATCCCGACAATTTGACTAAAATTTGCTTCATCTGTTAGAAAATATCCCACGGGGGAGGCAACTTTGGCTTTTGCCAAAGGTGGCAGGGGGTGTGAAACCCCCTCTATTGTTCCGGCTGCGACCTGCCATAGGGCTTTACTCGCCCCTTAACCCGCGCTAACACCACGTTTTTCCAGATAAGGTGCCAGGATGCAAAACCTGTTTTGTGGGATCGACTTTGGCACGTCAAATTCTACCGTTGCTGTCGCCGATCAAAGCCGTGCGTGGTTGCTGGCCCTTGAAGGCACCGATGTAACCTTGCCATCCGCAGTGTTCTGGGAAAGTGACGGGGCCGCCCCGGAATTCGGTCGCGCGGCCATTGCGGCCTATGTGCGCGGCGATGACGGGCGGCTGATGCGGGGGTTGAAATCAACGCTGGGGTCATCGCTGATTGACGAAAAAACCCGGGTTGGCAACCGTGCGATTTCGTTCAAGGATGTGGTGGCGCGGTTCTTTGCCCGCCTGATCACGCCCCTGCGCGATGCCGCGGGCCCCGTCACCCAAGTGGTGCTGGGCCGCCCGGTGCATTTTGTCGATGACGATGCCGCAGGCGATGCCAAGGCGCAAACGGTGCTGGAAGACATCGCGCGCGGGCATGGCTTTACGGACATCGCGTTTCAATTCGAACCGATTGCCGCCGCCTTGCAATATGAACAATCGGTCGCGCGGGAGGAGTTGGTTTTGATCGTCGATATTGGCGGCGGCACGTCGGATTTTTCCATTGTCCGCGTCTCGCCCACCCGCGCCCGCGCTGCCGATCGGGCAACTGACATTCTGGCCAATGACGGCTGCCGCATTGGTGGCACCGATTTTGACCGGCTGCTTAGTCTGGCCCAAGTGATGCCGCATCTGGGCTATAAATCGACCACCCAAGGTGGCAAGGGATTGATGCCGAACCATTATTTTCTTGATCTTGCCACCTGGCACAAGATCAACATGCTGTATACGCAGCGCTGCCTTACCGATCTGAAAGGCCTGCGCCACATGGCTGATCGGCCCGACGTGCTGGACCGGTTGATCCGTGTTGTCACGCAGCACTCAGGCCATTCGCTGGCGATGGCGGTTGAGGCGGCAAAGATTGCGCTGTCGGGGTCTGATGCCACACGGCTGGCGCTGTCCGACTTTACCGGCGGGCCGAACCCAATGGTCACCCGCGCGCAATTTGATCAATCGCTCGAGACCCCGCTTGCGCGCATATCGGTCATGCTGGCGCAGGTTTTGCGGCAGGCAGGTCTTGAACCTGCGGATATTGGCACGGTGTTCATGACCGGCGGCTCCAGCGGCTTGCCGATCATGCGCTCTGTCGTCGCGGCGGCATTGCCGGGGGTGACGATTGCCACGGGCGACATGCTGGGATCGGTCGGCACTGGCCTTGCGCTGGATGCGCGGCGGAAGTTTGACTGAAAAGATATATAGATTGGTCTGTTAGCCGCGTCTTTTGGCTTGGCGCGGCACTATGTATTTATTAGACTCTCGTTATGATTGCGCCCGTAATTTTATTTATTCTGTCTTTAATCGGCCTTGGTGTTGTGTTGTCCGTGCCAGCGTGGGGTGATTTTATTCTGCTTGCTGGCCCAAGTGCTATTGCCAGCATTTTGTTGGTGGTGCGGGCGGTATGGCTGCTTGTCTTGCTTGGGCCAAGACGCAAAATTTGGCTATCACCCGTGCCGCCGGGGCCAAAAGAATTCCCCATCCGCGTTAAGCTGCGACCGGGCAAGCCCCAGAATTGGTTGATCATCGACGGATCGAACGTGATGCATTGGAAAGACGGCACGCCGCAAATTGGAACATTGCGTGATGTATTGCAGCAAGTGCAGACCCTTGGGTTTACCCCCGGCGTGGTGTTTGATTCCAATGCCGGTCATATCGTGGCAGGAAAATATCAACATCACTATGCGATGGGCAAATTGCTTGGCCTGCCCGAAGATCGGGTGATGGTGGTCGACAAAGGCACGCCCGCGGACCCCATCATTCTGGCCGCCGCCCGCGATCTGGGCGCGCGGATTGTCACCAATGACCGCTATAAAGACTGGGCGGATCAGCACCCCGAAGTCGGCACAGTCGGGCATCTGATCAAAGGCGGCTACCAAGACGGCAAGCTGTGGCTTGACTTGAAGGATCCATCGCCCCAGCCGCATGTATCCAACGCTTGAACTGCCCTCTCCAAAGGTTCACCCTTGCACCATGCGCCGACAGGAGGCCCCCCAATTGCCCATCAAGAACCGTTTCGCCGAATTGCTGCCCCAGATCACCGCGTGGCGGCATGATTTTCATGCCCACCCTGAACTGTTGTTCGATGTGCAGCGCACCGCCGGAAAAGTGGCCGATCTGTGCCGCAGCTTTGGCTGTGATCAGGTGGTCACAGGGATCGGGCGCACCGGGGTTGTCGTGGTGATCAAGGGGCGGCAAACCGGATCGGGCCGCGTGGTGGGATTGCGCGCCGATATGGACGCCTTGCCGATCCATGAACAAACCGGCGTCAGCTATGCCTCAAACATCCCCGGCAAGATGCATGCCTGCGGCCATGATGGCCACACCGCGATGTTGCTGGGCGCGGCGCAGTATCTGGCCGAGACGCGCAATTTTGACGGCACGGCGGTGCTGATCTTTCAGCCCGCCGAAGAGGGTGGCGGTGGCGGGCGTGAGATGGTCGAGGCCGGAATGATGGAGCGGTTCGCCATTCAAGAGGTTTACGGCATGCACAATATGCCGGGCATTCCGGTGGGGCAATTTGCAATCAGACCGGGGCCGATGATGGCCGCCGCTGATCAGTTTGACATCACTGTGACGGGCATAGGCGGCCATGCCGCCAAGCCGCAGGACTGCGTTGATACGCTGGTGGTGGCAGCGCATATCGTGCTGGCACTGCAAACCGTTGCCAGCCGGAATATTGATCCGTTACAATCGGTTGTGGTTTCGGTTTGTACGATGGAGACCGACAGCACCGCGCATAACGTGATCCCGCAAGTGGTGAAAATGCGCGGCACCACGCGGTCGATGACGGAAGCGGTGCGCGATCTGGCGCAGCGACGGGTCGAGGAAATTGTGCTTGGCACGGCAGCGGTATTTGGCGCGGTGGCCACGATCGAGTATCGGCGCGGCTATCCGGTGACGGTGAATGCGGCTGAAAATACCGCTTATGCCGCCGACGTGGCGCGGGGCGTTGCGGGGGCGGTGAATACCGACGTGGCTCCGATGATGGCGGCGGAAGACTTCAGCTATATGCTGAACGCGCGCCCCGGGGCCTATATCTTTGTCGGCAATGGCGACACGGCGATGGTGCACCATCCGGCCTATAATTTTGATGATGCGGTGATCCCGTTTGGCGCAAGCTGGTATGCCGGGATGGTTGAGGCGCGGATGCCTGCACGGTGAACTGCACGCCTCAGGCGACCCGGCCGCGTTTTGGCGGGCAGTGGGGGTGGCAGGTGTGCCAAGGCATTGCGGGCTGCGACGTGGGTTTGGGCATTTGGGCAGGAATGCCGGCGCGGGGCAGGATGTGGCCCTGTTCTTTTTGGCCTGCGTCGCCGGGGCGGGCGTATTCTGCGCGGCGACTGCGGGCATCAGGACTGCGGGCATCAGGACAGTGTTTGTGCCGACTATTCCGGCAGGTCTTGCCGGGGGTGCAGGTTTTTAGCCGCCCGTATGCGACATATGCCGGGTCATCTGACCTTTGATGGCTTGGCGCGAATAGTCGAAATCATGGCCTTTGGGTTTGCGGGCAATCGCGGCCCGGATCGCTGTGGTCAGGGCTGCATCATCGGGGCTGGCACGTAAGGGGCCGCGCAGATCGGCCATGTCTTCCTGACCCAGACACATATACAATTCACCCGTGCAAGTCAGCCGAACGCGGTTGCAGCTTTCGCAGAAATTATGCGTCAGCGGCGTGATAAAGCCCAGGCGTTGGCCGGACTCTGCCAGCCGCACATAGCGGGCGGGGCCGCCGGTTTGATCGGGCAGATCATGCAACGTGTATTTGGTCGCCAAACTGGCGCGCAGATCTTTCAATGGCCAGTATTGATCAAGACGCGCTATATCGCCCATCTCGCCCATCGGCATCACTTCGATAAAGGTCAGATCGTGGTTTTGGGCTGCGCACCAATCGGTCAGGCGGAACAGCTCATCCTCATTGAAGCCTTTCAGGGCCACGGCGTTGATCTTTACGCGCAACCCCGCCTCGGTGGCCGCCTGAATGCCGTCCAGCACCTGATCCAGCCGCCCCCAGCGGGTGATTTGCGCGAATTTGGCCGCATCAAGCGTATCAAGCGACACATTGATGCGTTTCACGCCGCAGGCCGCGAGATCGGCGGCATATTTGCGCAGTTGCGATCCGTTGGTGGTCAGCGTCAGTTCCTGCAACGCCCCAGTGCCCAGATGCCGTGACATTGCCTGAAAGAACGTCATGATCCCTTTGCGCACCAACGGCTCTCCACCGGTGATGCGCAACTTTTTCACCCCCATGCCGATGAACGCGCTGCACAGACGGTCCAGTTCTTCCAAGGTCAGAAGATCGGCCTTTGGCAGAAAGGTCATGTGTTCGGTCATGCAATAGGTGCAGCGGAAATCGCAGCGGTCAGTGACCGAGACGCGCAGATAGGAAATCGCGCGGGCGAACGGATCTATCAATGGCGGGTGGGCTTGGGTCATCGCAATAACGTAGGCATCGCGCGGAAGGGCCGCAAGGGCAGAATGCGGCAGTTGCGGGGTTGCGCGCGCCGCGATACCATCCCGGATATGAAACCTTGTGCCCTTTCGCTTGTCGCCGTTGCCCTCAGCCTGTCGGGCTGTGGCATGGTTGAACGTTTGACCAAACCCGCAGCGCCGGTTGCCGAGACGGCTTTGCCAGCCCCGATCGTATCAGCGCCGTCGGGGGTGGGGCAGTCGGCAGCGGCGTTGGATGCAACCACCGCCGCCGAAAAAGCCGCCGCAGTGGCCGCACCGCAAACGGCGGGTGCGCGGGAATTGGGCCGCGCAGTGGTCGGGCTTGGCAGCCCGGCAGAGCAAGGGTTCTGGTTGAAATCCGCGCTGGTTGCGGCCCCCGGCAAGGGGCGGGTTGTGACGGGTGACGGCAAATCCGTGGCGGTGGATTTGATCCCCGGATCAGGTGGGGCGTTGTTATCTTTAGCGGCGTTTCGGGCACTTGGCTTGGAGTTAACCGATCTGCCGGAAGTGACGGTGTTTGCGAATTAGGGTGCAAGGTTGGTATTCAGGCCGAAATGAAATCACAGATATTGCGCGGCTTCTTTTCGCGCAAAGGCCTTCAGGCGCCCCCCGTGGGTTTGCAGGAACGCTATGGTGCGGGCGGCGTCGTGTTTGGACAGATCGCGCAGCCACCAGGCGATGGCCTTTTGGATGAACCAATCACGATCATCGGCATAAGTGGCGGCCCAGCCCAGAACCCGGTCACGGATATCAAGTTCAAACGGTTTGGGAAAGTTTTGCTTGGTAAAGGGCAGGGTGGCGACCAGTGCGGCGCGGCGTTGCCACATGTTTTCAGACGTGGTCCAGCCTTCCACCGCCTCAATCCGCGCAGGATTTGCGGTGATACGTTTTTCTGCCGCTTTGCAGACGTGGTCGGCGATGGCCCAGGCGTCAAACTGGGGCACCCAGGTTTGGATCAGATCCCACGCCGCGCCATCATCGGGTTTTATCCGGGCTTGGGTCAGCAGTTTGGCGGCAGCGACGCGGGCCTCATGGATATTGCTGTCCCAAAGGGCGGCGGCAAGGGTCAGGCGTTGGTCAAGACTGCAGGCCGCGCGCCACTCATCTGCCATCGCCTCTACCACCGGAGCTTTGATGCCCAGATAGGGACGGTCGGTTTTGTGATAGGCGGCGGCATAGACTGCGTAGTCCGCATTTGCGGCGGCGTGCAGTTGGGCCAAGGCGGCGTCGATCATTGCGGGCTTTCGGGTAGATTGGCTTCGATCCCAGTGGGGCGACCGTCGATCGTGCTGGTGTTGCGCGTTGCCCAATAAGTGGCGACGCCGTCTGTCCCTTTGCCCGTGGCCCAATCGTGCAGAACGGGGCGCTCGGCGGTGAGTTGCATCTGCGGCACGGCGTAGCCGCAAGAGGATTGAACCAGATCAATCGCCACGTCCACGATTTGGCGCGCGCCGGGCTGCTTTGGCAATTGCGCCGAAAGTGCCGCCCAATCCTGATGGTTTTGATGCAGGGCCCGTGCGGTGCCATAGGCCCGCAGGATCATCGGGCGGATGCCAAAGCTGCACCACATCAGGGTTATGCGCGGATCAGCAGCCAGATGCGGGGCTGTTTCATTGCCTGATCCGGTCAGGTTCAGCCAGATAAGGCGGCTGGGGGTTAACACGCGCAAACTGTCCATCCCCTTGGGTGACAGGTTAAGCCGTCCGGTTTCAGGGGCGGTTGCCACGAAATAAATCGGCTGATCGGCGATAAAGGCGATATGGTCAGCACCCAAATGATCAAACTGTTTGGCCATTATTCCCCCTGATCATTCCACCGTAACCGATTTCGCCAGATTGCGTGGCTGATCGACATCGGTGCCTTTGGCAATTGCCGTGTGATAGGCCAGCAACTGAATCGGGATCGAATACAGGATCGGTGCGAAAGTGGGGGATACATCGGGAATCGTCAGGGTGCGCCAGCACTCCATGCCCGCCTCGAGCACGCCTTTGGCGTCCGAGATCAGCAATACCTTGCCGTTGCGCGCCATGACTTCTTGCATGTTCGACACGGTTTTATCGAACAGATGATCGCGCGGGGCCAGAACGATGACGGGAACGGCGGGATCAATCAGCGCGATGGGCCCGTGTTTCAGCTCACCTGATGCATACCCTTCGGCGTGGATGTAGCTGATTTCTTTCAGCTTTAACGCGCCCTCCATCGCCATCGGGAACATCGCGCCACGTCCAAGAAACAAAACGTCGGTGGCTTGGGCCAGTTCCTCGGCGATGGCTGCGATCGTGGCGGTCAAGGCAAGCGCGTGGTTCATCAGACCTGGCAGATGCGACATGTCTTCCAGATGCCGCGCCAAACCTGCGGCATCCAATCGCCCCCGGTCAACCGCGGCCTTAAGCGCCAGCATCGCCAAAGTGGTCAACTGGCACGTAAAGGCCTTTGTCGATGCCACCCCAACCTCAACCCCCGCCATGATTGGCAAGGCAAGATCGGCTTCGCGCGCGATTGATGATGTGGGCACGTTTACCACAGCCACGATCTTGGCCACTTTGCCACGGGTATACCGCAAAGCGGCCAGCGTATCGGCGGTTTCACCCGATTGGCTGACGAACAGCGCCCAGGATTTAGGGGAAAGGGGTGGCTCGCGATAGCGAAATTCCGAGGCGATGTCGATATCCACGGGCAGGCCCGCGATTTGTTCAAACCAGTATTTGGCGACATGGGTGGCATAGGATGCCGTGCCGCAGGCGACCATGCTGATGCGGTCAACGCCTGCGAAATTCACCCCATCGGGCATGCGCAACACGCCGTCTTGGGCGTAACGCTTCAGCGCGTCGGCCACCACAACGGGTTGTTCGGCGATTTCTTTGGCCATGAAATGCTTATACCCGGCCTTTTCGACGCGGGTTTGGTCCAGTTGAATCTGCGTAATCTCGCGGTTGGCCAGAACGCCATCGGCGTTGTAAATATCAGCCCCCGCGCGGGTGACGCGCACGACGTCGCCTTCTTCAAGATAGGCGATGCGGTCGGTCAGCGGGGCCAAGGCGATGGCGTCTGATCCGACGAACATTTCACCGTTGCCATACCCCACGGCAAGCGGTGCGCCTTTGCGCGCGCCGATCATCAGGTCCGCGTCACCATCAAACAGGAACAACAGCGCAAACGCGCCGTGCAACTCGGCCACTGTGGCCTGAACGGCGGCCAAGGGATCAAGCCCTTGCGACATGTGCAGTTCCACCAGCATTGCGGCGGTTTCGGAATCCGTATCGGTGACGTGATGCAGGCCAGTGGCGGCAAGACGTTCGCGAAGTGCGCGGAAGTTTTCGATGATGCCGTTGTGCGTCACCATCACCCGCCCGCAGGCATGCGGATGGGCGTTGGTGTGGGTGACAGCGCCGTGCGTGGCCCAGCGGGTTTGGCCGATGCCGGATTTGCCTGCCAGCGCATCTGTCACCAACAGATCCGACAGGTTCACCAGCTTGCCCACGGCGCGGCGGCGGTCCAGTTTGCCGTTGTGAACCGTGGCAATGCCGGCACTGTCATAGCCGCGATATTCCAGCCGTTTCAGCGCCTCGACCAACAGGGGTGCGACATCTTTTTTACCCAAAACCCCAACAATACCACACATTTACGCTTTTTCCTTTGCGGCCTTGATGGCCCGAAGTCTATCCATCAGGCGCAGCGCAAGGCCGGGTTTGTTGACCTGTTTTGCCCGCCCCACAGCCAATGCGCCATCGGCCACGTTTTCGGTGATGACCGATCCGGACGCCGTCAGCGCATCGTGGCCCACGCTTACCGGGGCCACCAGCATGGTGTCAGACCCGATGAAAACGCGTTTTCCGATGGTTGTGCGGTGTTTCATCACGCCATCATAGTTACAGGTCACTGTGCCCGCGCCAATATTGGTGAATTCACCTACGTCAGCATCGCCCAGATAGGTCAGATGGCCCACTTTGACGCCTTCGTCGAGGATCGAGTTCTTCACCTCGACAAAGTTGCCGATATGCACGTCTTCGGCCAGTTCGGTGCCCGGCCGAAGGCGGGCGAAGGGGCCAACGATGGCACCGCGCGAGATATGGCAGCCTTCAAGATGGCAAAAGCCTTTCACTTCGGCCCCCGATTCAATGGTCACACCGGGGCCGAACAGCACATGCGGCCCAATGATGGCATCGCGGCCAATATGGGTATCAAGGGCAAAGAACACGGTTTCGGGGGCGGTCAGGGTGACGCCGTTTTCCAGCGCATCGCTGCGCGCACGGGTTTGAAATGCAGCTTCGGCCTGTGCCAATTGCGCGCGGGTGTTGATGCCTAGGGTTTCGGATTCGTCGCAGATCACGACGCCGGCGGTCAGTCCATCCGCGCGGGCAAGGGCCACGATATCGGTCAGATAGTATTCGCCCGACGCGTTGTCGTTGCCGACCTTTGCCACCAGCGCAAACAGGGTTTTTGCATCAGCACAGATCACGCCGGAATTGCACAAGGTGATGGCGCGTTGCGCGTCGGTGGCGTCTTTGAATTCAACGACAGACTGCAACTGATCGCCTTCAACCACCAACCGCCCATAGCGGCCCGGATCTGCGGCATGAAAGCCCAAGACGACTACGCCGTTGCTGGCACGCGCGTCAAGCATCGCTTGCAGGGTGTCGGGCCGGATAAACGGCGTGTCGCCATAAAGCACGATGGCCTCGCCGACCGTGTCGGCCAGCAGGGGGGCGGCTTGCGCCACGGCGTGCGCGGTGCCCAGTTGCGGGTCTTGGATCACCACTTGCGCCGCCTCTTCAAAGGCCAGCGCCGATTTGGTCACCAGTGCCGCCTCGTGGCCCGCCACTACAACAATGCGGGCAGGGTCAAGACTGCGGCCTGCGGCCATGGCGTGGTGCAACATGGGCGCGGCTGCGATGTGGTGCAGCACTTTGGGGGTGTCGGAATTCATCCGGCTTCCCATGCCTGCGGCCAGAATGATCAGTGATACGGGCATTGCGCCTCTTTCCTTTATGCTCGCCCCGTTTTACGCGGGATCAGCGGAGCCGCAAGGGGTGGCACGTTCACGCAAGGTTACAAATGATGCGGCGCACAGTGGTTTTTGATCTGGATGGCACTTTGGCCGATACCTCGGGTGATTTGTTGGCGGCGGCGAATGCGTGTTTTGATCAGATGGGGCATGGTTCGGTTCTAGACAGCCGCGACGTTCTGGTGGCGCATGAAGGCGGGCGCGCGATGCTGCGGGTGGGGTTTGATCGGTTGGGGTTGGGGTGGACCGAGGCGGACGTTGACGCGCAATACCCGGTGCTGTTGGCTGCTTATGCGCAGGCGATTGATGTGCATACCCGGCTTTATCCCGGCGCCGTCGGGGCCGTGCAGGGGCTGTTGGATGCAGGCTATGCCACGGCGATTTGCACCAACAAACCTGCGGCTTTGGCCGAAACCCTGCTGCAACGGTTGGGGATAAGGGGGATGTTTGGCGCGCTGGTGGGGGCGGATACGCTGCCAGTGCGCAAACCAGATCCCGCGCCATACATCGCAGCGGTGGAACGCGCGGGTGGGGTGGTGGCGCGGTCAATGCTGATTGGCGATACTGAAACAGACCGGTTGACGGGCCGGGCGGCCGGGGTTCCCGTGGCGCTGGTGACATTTGGGCCCGAAGGCACGGGCATTGCGCGCTTGGCTCCCGAAGTTTTGCTGCATCATTTCGATGATTTGCCGGGTATTGTGACGAAATTGATCGGGTAAGTCGCCCGGCATGGCTGGCACGGGACGATTTATGCCAGCCCCAAAGCCGGGGGTATGCCGCCCCCGCACCCCCGCGAGTATTTGGGCCAAAATGAAATGAAATTTTATTCAAATTGCGGGGACATCGCGGCACTTTCAGCAGCTGAACCGGACATTCATTCCGCGTCCGCTGTCAAGCGTGACGTGCCCCACGCCGCATCGTCGCATCCCCCAGATTTTGCACCGCCTTTGGTTGACCCTGTGCGGCGGGCGGAGTAGATGATTTGTAACCAAGTCCGCGCTGCGCCAAACGTTTGTGTGCATCCGCTGTCAGTATAGGAGTCTTTCGTGGACAACCTTCTTCGCGAATACCTGCCAATCCTGATATTGTTGGCCATTGCAATCGGTCTGGGCCTTGTGCTGATCCTGGCCGCCGCCGTTATCGCGGTGCGCAATCCTGATCCGGAAAAGCTGTCGGCCTATGAATGCGGGTTTAACGCCTTTGACGATGCGCGGATGAAGTTTGATGTGCGGTTCTATCTGGTGTCGATCTTGTTCATCATCTTCGATCTTGAAGTGGCGTTTTTGTTCCCTTGGGCGGTGGCCTTTGGCGAAATATCAATGGCGGCGTTCTGGTCGATGATGGTTTTTCTGGGCGTGCTGACCGTAGGCTTTGCGTATGAGTGGAAGAAGGGGGCCTTGGAATGGGCGTGATGACAGGGGCCAATACCGCAGGGGCCGACCGTGATGTGGCCACCCGCGCGTTGAATACCGAATTGCAGGACAAGGGGTTCCTTCTGACCACCACCGAAGATATCATCAACTGGGCGCGTAATGGCAGCTTGCACTGGATGACCTTCGGGCTGGCCTGTTGTGCGGTGGAAATGATGCACACCTCGATGCCCCGCTATGATCTGGAACGCTTTGGCACAGCGCCCCGCGCATCCCCGCGCCAATCGGATCTGATGATCGTGGCAGGCACGCTGACCAATAAAATGGCCCCTGCGTTGCGCAAGGTTTATGATCAGATGCCAGAGCCGCGCTATGTGATTTCAATGGGCAGTTGTGCCAATGGCGGCGGATATTACCATTACAGTTATTCCGTGGTGCGCGGCTGTGACCGCATCGTTCCCGTCGATATCTATGTGCCCGGCTGCCCGCCCACCGCCGAGGCGTTGCTCTATGGAATTTTGCAGTTGCAGCGGAAAATCCGCCGCACTGGAACGCTTGTGAGGTAGATATGAGATTTGTGATTGCGTTCGCTTTAGCGAGCATAATGGGTTTTGATGCGAGTGTTACCTTGGCCCAAGACAACGCTTCGATCTTGCAGTGTTTGCGAACCAAAGTCGCTTTGGCCGATGCAAAAATTGTGTCCCGAGAACCCTACGGTGGCTCAATAGAAGTTACTGTTACAAACAACTTATCTTGGGCATTGAGTGGTATTTATTTAGAGTATGTTGTTCGATCTGCTGACCGGTCTGTTCCTTGGCTGACTGATAAAGTCGCAGACTCAATTGCTGGCGGTATCGAACCAAGAGAAACAAGAACAATCAAAACTTACTTTTCCGGCCTCTCAGATGATGTGCCTGCTGATGTCATTCTTGAAGTTGCCTTACTTGATGTAGGTGACACCACCGGCAATCAGGTGTTGTTGGAAACACGGATACTGGGTGACAACTGGACGCAAAAGAAATCTGAACTGGGGTGTAATTGAAATGTCTAACGCCCTGAATGAACTTGGCCTGCATCTGTCGCAAAAGCGCGCCGATGCCGTGATTGGCACCGACATCGCTTTTGGCGAGCTGTGCGTCACGGTCCAGCTGACCCATCTGCACAGCTTTGTCGATTTTTTGAAATCCGATGCCGCCTGCCGGTTCTCAACCTTGGTGGATATCACGGCGGTGGATTATCCGTCACGCGATCCGCGGTTTGAAATGGTCTATCATTTCCTGTCGATGTATCAAAATCACCGCATCCGGGTGAAGGTGGGCGTGGCCGAGGATGATATGGTGCCGTCGATCCATACCATTCACCCGTCATCCAACTGGTTTGAACGCGAAGTGTTTGATATGTTTGGCATCTTGTTCAGCGGCCACCCCGATCTGCGCCGCATTCTGACCGATTACGGCTTTCGCGGGCATCCCTTGCGCAAAGATTTTCCGACAACGGGTTACACCGAGGTGCGCTATGACGAAGTGCAAAAGCGCGTGGTTTATGAACCCGTGTCTTTGGTGCAGGAATACCGCCAGTTTGATTTCATGAGCCCATGGGAGGGTGCCAAATACATCCTGCCGGGGGATGAGAAAAAGGCCTGATCGGTGGCCGCCGCCCCGACATATCTGTTTTGCGTGGGTGCCACCAAGGCGGGCACCTCGTGGCTTTACGATCATTTGGCAGGGCATCCCGAATGCCATTTCCGTTCGATTAAAGAGCTGCACTACTTCAGCATGTCTACTCCGGCGCATTTCGATAATGCCTTGCGGGCGGGGCGGGATGAGATTTCTGAACTAAAAGATCAGGCTGATTTGGCGGGTGACGCCAAGTCATGGCATGATCGTCGGCTGACCGATCTGCGCGATTGGCAACGGGTGTTGCGGGCCAAGGCGGTTGACCTGCCGGCCTACCGTGCGTTTTTGAACGAAGGGCGTGGCGACGCGCGTTTGGTTGGCGACATCACCCCGGCCTATGCGCTGATGTCGGGCGAAAAGCTGAAATCCTTGGCGGCGGTTGGCGCGGATGTGCGGGTGATCTATCTGATCCGCGATCCGCTTGCCCGGCTGTGGAGCCATGTTCGGATGATTGCTGCCCGTGTCGCCCCACAAAGGTTTGCGGATGAGGCGCAGGCTCTGATGGCGCGTATCTTGGCGGGCGATCTGTCGGGCGAGGGCAAAGGCATCGTCGCGCGCGGCGACTATGCCGCGATTTTGCCGAAACTGGCGCGCAGCTTTGATCCGGCACGGCTGTTGGTTTTGTTTTACGAAGATATGTTAACCCTGCCGGGGATTGCCAAACTGTCGGCTTTTTTGGGCATCGCACCGGGCACCGCCGATCTGGGCCGCCGGGTGCATGAGGGGCAATCGCTGGCGCTGGCCCCCACAATGGGCAACCGTGCGCGGACGTATTTGAAACCGCAATATGACTATGTCGCCAGCCAGTTTGCGGATCTTCCGCAGGCTTGGCGCAGAAATATGAATGAAGGTGTCGCATGATGGATGGCAAGTTTGATGACGCGCTGACGGGCGAGCAGAAAATCCGTAACTTCAACATCAACTTCGGCCCGCAACACCCTGCTGCGCACGGTGTTTTACGGCTGGTGCTGGAGTTGGACGGCGAGATCGTGGAACGTTGCGATCCCCACATTGGCCTTTTGCATCGTGGCACCGAAAAGCTGATGGAAAGCCGCACATACTTGCAAAACCTGCCGTATTTTGATCGGTTGGATTATGTCTCACCGATGAACCAGGAACACGCCTGGTGTCTGGCGATTGAACGGTTGACGGGCACCGCCGTGCCGCGCCGCGCCAGCCTGATCCGAGTGCTGTTTTCCGAAATTGGCCGGATTCTTAGCCATATCTTGAACGTCACCACCCAAGCCATGGACGTGGGCGCGCTGACCCCGCCTTTGTGGGGCTTTGAAGAACGCGAAAAGCTGATGGTGTTTTACGAACGCGCCTCGGGTGCGCGCCTGCACGCAGCATACTTTCGCCCCGGTGGCGTCCATCAAGACCTGACGCCCGATCTGATCAACGATATCGAGGCGTGGTGCGAGTATTTCCCCAAGGTTCTGGGCGATTTGCACACGCTGCTGACCGAAAACCGCATCTTCAAGCAGCGCAACGCCGATATTGGTGTGGTGAGCGAAGACGATATTCAGAAATACGGGTTTTCGGGTGTGATGGTGCGCGGATCGGGTCTGGCATGGGATTTGCGCCGCGCCCAACCCTATGAATGCTATGATGAATTTGATTTCAAAATTCCAGTGGGCAAGAACGGCGATTGCTATGACCGCTATCTGTGCCGCATGGCCGAGATGGAGGAATCGCTGTCGATCATGCGCCAGTGCCTGACCAAACTGCGCGCTGAACCCGGTGAAGTGCTGGCGCGCGGCAAAATCACACCGCCCAACCGGGCCGATATGAAAACCTCGATGGAGGCGCTGATCCATCATTTCAAGCTGTACACCGAAGGTTTCCACGTGCCCGCAGGTGAGGTTTACGCGGCGGTAGAGGCCCCGAAAGGTGAATTCGGCGTCTATCTGGTGGCCGATGGCAGCAACAAACCCTACCGCGCCAAAATCCGCGCGCCGGGGTATCTGCATTTGCAGGCAATGGATTACATCTGCAAAGGGCACCAGTTGGCGGATGTTTCGGCGATCATCGGGACCATGGATATTGTGTTTGGCGAGGTGGATCGGTGATACCATGCCCATCATCGCGCGCCTGCAGTTTTGCCTCATTTCGCTGTATTTTGAGGATCACAACCCGCCGCATTTCCACGTTTTGGGGCTGGACGGACGCGAAGCATTGGTGCGATTGGGAGACCTTGCCGTGTTGAAAGGTGAAATAGACAGGCGGGCGTTGAAAGAGGCTTTGGCATGGGCTGCGCAAAACGAAACCTTCCTTCAGGAGACGTGGGATGATTTCCAAGACCGTTGAAATCTATGATCCGCTGACAGCAGCAGACCCGCTGCGCATTGTGCGGATTGATGTGGTGAAAACGCCTGTGTTGCGGGTAACGTTTGACGATGGAATCGTGCGCGACGTTGATTTCTCGGCGGTGATTGCGCGGTCGCGCTGGTTTCACACCCTTGCGGTTCCGACCACGTTTGAGGATGTGGATGTGGTCAACAATGGGCGTGCTTTGCAATGGGTGACGGGGGCCGATTTTTGTGCTGATGCTTTGCGCATCATGGCCGATGAACAGCTTTTTGCAAAAGGAAAGTCATCGTGATGCGGCGCAGTCTGTCCACAGTTAGTCCTGTCTCAATTGCATTTAGGGGTTCTTAGCATGACGACCCTCTCCACCCTTGCCTTGACCCTATCAAGCGTGGGCGTCGCCGCCACGGGCACGCTGGCGGCGTTGTTTATCCGTAACCCAGCCCAAGCCATGGCGCAAACCACGCATCACGCAGACCAATTGCCGCAGGTGATGACGGGGCGGTATATCGCGTTAACCTTGCTGGCACTGGGCGCGACGATTTACGGCAATATGGCGGTGATTGCGTTTCTGTTTGCAGTCTTCGCCTTCCTTGGCTTTGCCGATGCTTTCATCTATGCCCGCGCGCACCGCCCCATGGCCAAACATCTAATGGCGGGTATCACGGCAACTCTTGTCGCTGTCGTGGCCCTTGCCGCCCACCTGAATACCGGAGCGACCCAGTAAATGCTACGCCGTCTGCACAAAGAACAGCCTGCCTCGTTTGCTTTTACGCCTGCCAATCTGGCCTGGGCGCAGGGGCAAATCTCAAAATACCCCGCGGGGCGGCAGGCGTCGGCGATTATTCCGCTGCTGTGGCGGGCGCAGGAACAAGAGGGTTGGTTAAGCCGCCCCGCGATTGAACATGTGTCAACCATGCTGGGGCTGGCCTATATTCGCGGGCTGGAAGTGGCGACGTTCTACTTTATGTTTCAGCTGCAACCTGTTGGCAGCATTGCCCATATCCAGATTTGTGGCACCACGTCCTGCATGATCTGCGGGGCAGAAGACCTGATTGCAGTGTGCCGTGAACTGGTGGCCGACAAGGCGCATCAGCTGTCGGCGGATGGTAAATTCAGTTGGGAAGAGGTGGAATGCATGGGGGCCTGCGCCAACGCGCCGATGGCGCAGATGGGCAAGGATTACTACGAAGACTTGACCCCTGCGAAACTGCGCGACCTGATCGGGCGGTTTTCCAACGGTGAGGTGCCGGTTCCGGGGCCGCAAAATGGCCGCTATGCTGCTGAGCCTTTGTCGGGGCTGACCAGCCTGAAAGACCATGCGGCGGGGCGCAAAACCTATAACGCCAGCGCGCAGGCGGCGGTCGATCTGGCCGATACTGTCAAGCGGATTGACGGCACCGAAGTGCCGCTGACCATGCCTTGGTTGGGCAAAGCGGAGCCTGCAACGCCTGCCAAAGGCACCCCGAAAGAACCCAAACCCGGTAAGAACTCAGTCGCTGATGCGACAGGCGTTTTGGTGCAAGAAGCGCCGGCGCGGTCCAAGGGCAAACCGGTGGTGGATGGAAACGCGCCAAACGCAACCCCGCTGGCCACGCCCGACGCCAAAGCACCAGCAACTGTGATGGCCGCCCCCGAAGGCGGCACAGCACCAATGGGGTTGAAGGCTGCCCGCAACGGCGTCGCGGATGATCTGCAAAAGATCGAGGGCATCGGTCCGGTGTTGGAAAAGCTGTGCCACGCTTTGGGGATTTTCCACTTTGACCAGATCGCGGGGTGGGGTGCTGGTGAAATCGCCTGGATGGACGGCAATCTGAAAGGCTTCAAGGGCCGGGTCAGCCGTGATAAATGGGTGGCGCAGGCGAAACTGATTGCTGAACTGGGGATGGCGGCGTTCGTGATCCGCGCCAAAAACAATGCGTATTGAGGGCTGATATGGACCAGATGCACGATCACGCGGCGGTGGATGGACCATGGGAAGGTGGCTGGTTGGTGGCTGTTGTGGCCGGGCTGATCGCGGCAACTTTGGCCCGCTTGCTGGGCGATGTTGGTATATCTGCGGCCTTCGTGGTGGGCGCGGTGGTGTTTTCGGTGTTTGGCGTTTTGCTTGGGTCGGGCGGGGTGGAATTGACCGCTGTCGATCATGGCGACGATCACGCATCAGGGCATCATTAACACCATGGCCGCGCACCCCGACCCATCGCAAGTGCAGCGCGCCCGTCAGGCGCGGCGTGCGGCTGTGGTTTTGGTGGGCACAATGGCGATCTGGCTTTTGGTGCAACTGATCGGGGCGGAATATGGCTGGCCGGTGGAATACACTTTGCTGGTTGATCTGGCGGCGGCGGCAGGGTTCATCTGGTCGATGGTTGTCACGTATAAAATCTGGCGCGCACGCGCGTCATAGGAAGGGGCATCATGCTTCAGGATAAAGACCGCATCTTTACAAACCTTTACGGAATGCATGACCGGAGTCTTGCAGGGGCAAAAAAGCGTGGCCATTGGGCAGGCACAGCCGCGATTATCGCACGGGGCCGCGACACGATCATTGATCAGATGAAGGCATCGGGCCTGCGTGGGCGCGGCGGGGCGGGGTTTCCGACGGGTCTGAAATGGTCGTTCATGCCCAAGCAATCGGACGGGCGGCCCAGCTATCTGGTGGTGAACGCCGACGAGTCTGAGCCGGGCACCTGCAAAGACCGCGAGATCATGCGGCATGATCCGCATACGTTGATCGAGGGCTGTCTGATTGCCGCATACGCGATGAACGCCAACGCCTGTTATATCTACATTCGCGGCGAATATATCCGCGAACGCGAAGCACTGCAGGCGGCGATTGACGAATGCTATGATGCGGGGCTGGTGGGGCGCAACGCCGCGAAATCCGGTTGGGATTTTGAGATTTACCTGCATCACGGGGCTGGCGCCTATATTTGCGGTGAAGAAACAGCCCTTCTGGAAAGCCTTGAGGGTAAAAAAGGCATGCCCCGGATGAAGCCGCCGTTTCCGGCAGGCAGCGGCCTTTATGGTTGCCCTACAACGGTGAACAACGTCGAATCCATCGCCGTTGTGCCCACAATTTTGCGGCGCGGTGCGGATTGGTTTGCGGGTTTCGGGCGGCCCAACAATGCAGGCACCAAGCTGTTCGGGGTTTCCGGCCATGTGAACAACCCTTGCGTGGTTGAAGAAGCGATGTCTGTATCTTTGCGCGATTTGTTGGACAAACATTGCGGCGGCGTGCGGGGTGGGTGGAAAAACATCAAGGCGGTGATCCCCGGTGGGTCTTCTGTGCCGATGCTGAACGCAAGCCAATGTGATGATGCCATCATGGATTTCGACTGGCTGCGCGAGCAAAAGTCGGGCCTTGGCACGGCCGCGGTGATCGTGATGGACCAATCCACCGACGTGATCAAAGCCATCTGGCGGCTGTCGAAATTCTACAAGCACGAAAGCTGTGGCCAATGCACGCCGTGTCGCGAAGGCACCGGCTGGATGATGCGGGTGATGGACCGTCTGGTGCGCGGCGAGGCGGAAGTTGAAGAGATTGACATGCTGTTGTCGGTGACCAAACAGGTGGAAGGCCACACCATTTGCGCCTTGGGCGATGCCGCGGCCTGGCCCATTCAGGGGCTGGTGCGCCATTTCCGCGAAGAAATTGAAGACCGCATCAAGGCGAAAAAATCGGGGCGCATGGGCGCTATGGCTGCGGAATGATGCCATGCTTATAACAGAGTGGAAAAAAGGGTTGAAAAAAGTCGCGCGAAAAATGCGGACCGAGTTTAATGATAAACGTCCCGCAGGTATCCACAAGTTCGCCCATACTGGCGAGCGCGTCGATACTGGCGCTGCGCCAACAGAAATTGAGGCTCTTTTCTGGAACAACACCGGCACAATCGTTCATAAGTGGCACCACTATTTGCCGCTATATGATCGGTATTTTCAGCCTTGGAAAAACCGCCCCGTTAAAATGCTTGAAATCGGCGTTTCAAAAGGCGGCTCATTGGCGCTTTGGCGGCGCTATTTTGGGCCGGACGCCGTTATTTTCGGCATAGATATTGATCAAAACTGTGCAAAATTCAACGGTCTTGACGGTCAGGTAAGGATAGGATCGCAAGATGATCCGGACTTCTTGCGCTCGGTAGCGGCAGAAATGGGCGGCATCGACATCGTTTTGGATGATGGCAGCCATGTTGCCAAGCACATGGACGCAAGCCTTGATGTTTTGTTTCCGATTTTAAGTGTCGGTGGGATCTATGTTTTAGAAGATCTGCACACGTCTTATTGGCCCAGCCATGGCGGTGGAAACGACGAGAATTCCGGCTTTACCAAAACGATGAAAACTTTGATAGATGACATGCACCACTGGTACCATTCGCAGGGACAAAAGGTAGCGGGCACGCGCGATTATCTGGCCGCGATGCATGTCCACGATTCCCTGGTGGTTCTTGAAAAAGAGATGGTCGTCAGGCCAAAACACTCAAAGCGAGGCACTGAGTAATGCGCATGATGCAACGTGTTGCGCGCGGCGAACCCGATGGTGTGAAAATCGACATGCGGTTGCCGGTGACCAAACAGGTCGAAGGCCACAGGATTTGTGCGTCAGGCGACGCGGCGGCCGGGCCCATTGCGGGGCCGGTGCGGCATTTACGGGAAAAGACTGAACGCCGCATCAACGCGCCAAAGACAGCCCGCGTGGAGGCAATGGCAGCAGCATGATAACGGTAATGTCTCTGTTTGGGTTGATTGATCCGGTCATCACGTCGATTGTGCTTTTCGCATTGTATCGCAAAACCGGTTTGCGCGGCGGCATTATGGTTTTGTGCTTTCTGCCCCTGTTGGCCTTTGCGTTCACGACGTTCGCCAACGTAGCCCTTTATGGCGGCATGTTTTTGACGGTTGAAGGCTATTCGGTGCTGACGATGATTGTATCGGCGGTGTTGTATATCACGCCGCTTGTCGTGCTGCTGATGAAAGACTGGCCCGGACGTGACAGCGATGATGTGTTCAAGTAACCCGATGAAAGGCCCCCTGGTGATCATCCTGACCCTGCTTTCCGCCTGCAGCGCACCGGTTTTGCGGCCAATGCCGCTGTCGGCAAGCGAATGGATGCAGGACAATTTAACAAGCGTTGCGACGTAGAAAATTGAAAGGCCAGTGTGGTTCGGCATGGGCAGATTGAGGATCAAATCGATGAAACAAAAATTGGCCACCTGTAAAGCTTCACGTTGGATCGAAGGAGACCTTGTATGCGTCGCTTTCTAAAGGCCATCATCCGCCCCATCTATGCGAGACTTATGCCCCACGAAAATACGTCACGTTTTGCTTATGAAGGAAGCCGACCAGAAACCGGCAGGCTACCGACAGAGTTTGAGGCCTTGTTTTGGGACAACACTGGGGTTCCAGTCGACAAATGGCATCATTATTTACCGATCTATGATCGTTATTTTTTCCCTTGGAAAAATCGACCTTTGCGGATGCTGGAAATTGGTGTTTCCAAAGGTGGGTCGCTGACGATGTGGCGAAAATACTTTGGAGCTGACGCAATTATTTTTGGTGTCGATATTGACCCCAACTGTGCAAAATTTAACGGCAAAGATGGCCAAGTCAGAATAGGGTCGCAAGATGACCCTAATTTTCTGAAAAGTGTCATCGACGAAATGGGGGGCGTTGACATCATTCTTGATGACGGAAGCCATATCGCCAAGCATATGAACGCAAGTCTTAACATTTTGTTTCCATTGCTAGCCAATGGTGGCCTTTATCTGGTCGAAGACATGCACACTTCGTATTGGCGCCGCCATGGTGGCGGAGAAGGACGGGCGGCAGGTTTTACGAATACATTAAAAGTACTTATTGATGACATGCATCATTGGTATCATCGGAAGGGTCAAAAAATCGTCGGCACGCGTGATTTCTTGGCGGTGATGCACATTCACGATTCTATTGTGGTGATGGAAAAAGCAATAGTTCCGATGCCGCAGCACAGCGTTAAGGGCCGTCCGCAATGACACTTCAAGGCCGATATGTCGGTTGTTTGCTATCGACAAAGGCATCTTGGTTGTTGTGGGGTGCCACAATTTCGGCAGCTCTATCTGGTTGCGCCAATGTGCCGATGCCGCTGTCGGCCAGTGGGCCTGTGGCGATCGAACGGGGCGGTGCCAGCTATATCGCCGATCTGGAACCGGTCGCGCGCGGCGCGCTGTTAACGATCACCCGCGATAGTGCTGCGTTTGCCAACTCGGATGGCTTGGTGGCAAAGCGCGTGGCAGATCAATTCTGCGCCAGCCGAGGCAGCCGCGTCAGCCCGCAGGCTTTTGGGCATTACGTTAGGGGGTCTTGGCAATTCAAAGGGGGGTGCGCATGATCGCGCTAGGCGATGTCACGCCAAATTGCGCCGCCCGTTATGGCATATCAGGCGGGATCACCCGCATAATGGGTCCAGTCAATGTTCTGGAGAGTAAAATGACCAAACTAATCCTATCCGTCAGCCTTGCCGCGCTGTTGGTCGCACCCGCGATGGCGCAAACCCCGTTGAACCAGGAAAAGCGGATCAATGATACGCTGATCGCGGGGCAGGTGGGCGATACGATCCGCAAAACCTGCCCGTCGATTTCGGCCAAGATGTTCGTGGTTTTGGGCGAATTGAACGCGCTGGAAAGTTACGCGCGCGATCAGGGCTATAAAGAGGCCGAGGTTAAGGCGTTTCTAAAGGATAAAACCGAAAAGGCGCGGATCAAGGCAGAGGCCAATGCCTATCTGAAAAAGGCGGGCGCGGTTGAGGGGGATGCGGAAACCTACTGCGTCGTTGGCCGGGCGGAAATTGAAAAAGGCACGTTGGCGGGCAGTTTGCTGCGGTCGTGGAAATGAGCGCACCTGCCGGACATCATCTGGCGGAATTGAACGTGGGCCGCCTGTTGGCCCCCGTCGATGATCCGCGCGTGGCCGAATTCATGAGTGCGTTGGACCGGGTGAATGGGCTGGGCAAACGCATGCCGGGGTTCGTTTGGATGATGGAAGGCTCTGGTGCGCCGGGCACCGGTAATACCGAGGCGAAAATCGACGGCGACGCGCAGTATGTGTCGAACCTGACGGTTTGGGAAAACGTCGAAACGCTTGAGGCGTTTGTGTGGAACACCGTGCACCGGCAGTTTTACGAACGTCGTCAGGAATGGTTCGAAGTGCTGGGCGCCATGCATTTCGTGATGTGGTGGGTGCCGGTCGGGCACAAACCTACGCTGGCCGAGGCGCTGGAACGGCTTGAACATATCAAGACAAACGGCGATACGGACCAAGCGTTTGGCTGGAAATATCTGAAAGACGCCACGGGTTGGAAAACCCACCAATGCGGCGGAAAGATTGCGGCGGAGTAAAGCGATGGTAGACGAGACAGCAAACCTTATCCTTGAATACATGCGCCGGTTTGAGAAAACCCTTGGCGATATGCGTGTCGATTTGGCCGACGTGCGCGAAGGCCAACAAGAGATCAATAGGCGCTTGTCGCATCTTGAAGAGGGGCAGGCGATTACAAACCGCAGGCTTGATCGTTTGGATGAACGCGTGACGAGAATTGAAAAACGGCTTGACCTGGTAAAGGGCTGACCATGACCAACCTCAAGAAAATCAGCTTTGACGGCATCGAGGTTGAAGTTGATGGCAATATGACCATCATTCAGGCGGCCGAAGTGGCGGGCGTGGAAATTCCGCGGTTTTGCTATCACGAACGGCTGACCATCGCGGGCAATTGCCGGATGTGTCTGGTAGAGGTTGTCGGTGGCCCGCCCAAACCTGCGGCGTCCTGTGCGATGCAGGTCAAGGATTTGCGCCCGGGGCCGGAAGGGCAGGCACCGATGGTGAAAACCACCTCGCCCATGGTGAAACGCGCCCGCGAGGGGGTGATGGAGTTTCTTTTGATCAACCACCCGCTTGATTGCCCGATTTGCGATCAGGGCGGCGAGTGTGATCTGCAAGATCAGGCGATGGCGTTTGGGGTGGATTTTTCCCGCTACCGCGAACCTAAACGCGCGACCGAGGATCTAAACCTTGGGCCGCTGGTCGCCACCAAGATGACGCGCTGCATTTCCTGCACCCGATGTGTGCGCTTTGCCACCGAAGTGGCTGGCAACACCCAGATGGGCCAAACTGGGCGGGGTGAGGATTCAGAAATCACCAGTTATCTGAATTCCACATTGGACAGCAATTTGCAGGGCAATATCATTGATCTGTGCCCGGTGGGCGCGCTGACGTCAAAACCCTATGCGTTCACGGCCCGTCCATGGGAGCTGTCGAAAACCGAATCCATCGACGTGATGGATGCTTTGGGCAGCAACATCCGCATTGATACCAAGGGCCGCGAAGTGATGCGGATCATTCCGCGCAACCATGATGGCGTGAATGAGGAATGGATTTCCGACAAGACCCGTTTCATGTGGGATGGCTTGCGCCGCCAACGGCTGGACACGCCCTATATCCGCGAAAACGGCAAGCTGCGCAAAGCGGGCTGGGGTGAAGCTTTGCTGGCGGTTGCTGCTGCCATGAAGGGCAAAAAAGTGGCGGGCCTGATCGGCGATCTGGCCCCGGTTGAGGCGGTGTTTGCGTTGAAGGCGATGATCGAAGGTCTGGGCGGCCATGTGGAATGCCGCACCGATGGTGCAAAGCTGCCCATCGGCAATCGGTCAGGCTATGTTGGCACCGCGTCGATCGAAGATATTGACAGTGCCAAGATGATCCAGCTGATCGGCACCAATCCGCGTATCGAAGCCCCCGTTCTGAACGCCCGTATCCGCAAGGCGTGGATTAACGGGGCGCAAATCGGGTTGGTGGGTGTGGCGGCTGATCTGACCTACGACTATGCCCATGTCGGCACCGACCGCGCGACGTTGGAAAAGCTGTCGTCGATGGTGATTTCCGATGACACAAAGGCCAAAGCCAGTATCGTGATCGTCGGTCAAGGTGCTATAAATGAGGCGGACGGTGAGGCGGTTCTGGCCCATGCGATGCGGCTGGCGGAAAATTCCAATTCCAAACTGCTGATCCTGCACACTGCCGCCGCCCGCGTGGGGGCAATGGATGTGGGGGCCGTCACCGAAGGCGGGATGGTTGCCGCGACCGAAGTGGCTGAGGTGATCTACAACCTTGGCGCAGATGAGGTTGATATCGCCCCCCGATCTGAAAATGGTGGGCCGTTCGTGATCTACCAAGGCAGCCATGGCGACAGGGGTGCCACCCGCGCCGATATCATCCTGCCAGCCGCCGCCTATACCGAAGAAAATGGCCTGTTCGTGAACACCGAAGGGCGTGCGCAACTGGCGATGCGCGCAGGCTTTGCACCCGGTGAGGCCAAGGAAAACTGGGCCATCCTGCGGGCGCTGTCGGCGGAACTGGGGGCCACGCAAGCATGGGACAGTCTGGCCGCCCTGCGCACAGCGATGATTGCCGCCCATCCGCATTTGGGGCGTATTGATCAGGTGCCGGTGAACGCATGGCAACCGATTGCCCCCCGCGACATGGGCCGCGCCACATTCCGCAACGCTTTCAAAGGCTTTTACCAAACCAACCCCATCGCGCGGGCCTCTGCTGTGATGGCGGAATTGGCGACGATGGAGGCTGACCGTGCCAAAACCCAACTGGCGGCGGAATAGCCGATGCCCAACGCTGCCCGCATCGCTGGTCTGACACTCGCCTTGGCGGGGATGTCGGCTTGCGCTGCGGACAGGGGCGACGTATCGCAAGCGGCGTTCAACCCCAGCTATCAGGGCATAGAAACCCAATTGATGGACGGCGATCTGGTAAATTTTCGCGTCGCCATGACAGGTGCGCGCGATACCGAAGACGTGGCGGCCTATGCGCGCTGTGCTGCGGCGCAATATGCGCTGATCCGTGGCTTTGGATTTGCGCGCCATGTGGTGACGAATGTTGATAAACAGGGTGGCACTTGGCGCGGGGATGCGGTTTACACCATCTCGGCGTCCCTTCCCAAGGGGCTGAAAACGATAGATGCCGAAGTGACCGTGCGCGATTGCGGTGACCGCAGCATTCCGACGGTTTGACGGGTTAAGGAACGACAGGCGATGATGGCAGAATTCTTGCAAACCGGGCTGGGGATAGCGCTGTTGATCGCAGCCCAAAGCCTGTTGATCGTGGCTTTCGTGATGATCAGCCTGCTGTTTCTGGTCTACGGTGATCGTAAAATCTGGGCGGCGGTGCAGATGCGGCGGGGCCCCAACGTGGTGGGCCCGTTCGGGTTGCTGCAGTCGGTGGCGGATGCGCTGAAATATGTGGTCAAGGAAATCGTAGTGCCTGCGGGCGCGGATCGACCGGTGTTCTTCTTGGCCCCGATCGTGTCGTTTGTGCTGGCGATCCTCGCCTGGGCGGTGATCCCGTTTGATAGTGGCTGGGTGTTGGCCGATATCAACGTGGCGATCCTGTTCGTGTTCGCGGCGTCCAGCCTTGAAGTTTACGGCGTGATCATGGGCGGCTGGGCGTCAAACTCGAAATACCCATTTTTAGGCTCATTGCGATCCGCCGCACAGATGATTTCTTACGAAGTCTCGCTGGGCCTGATCATCATCGGCATCATCATATCCACCGGATCGCTTAGTTTTTCGTCAATTGTGGCGGCACAGTCGGGTGATTACGGGCTGCTGAACTGGTATTGGCTGCCGCATTTCCCGATGGTATTTCTGTTCTTTATCAGCGCCTTGGCCGAAACCAATCGCCCGCCGTTCGATTTGCCTGAGGCGGAATCGGAACTGGTCGCGGGGTTCATGGTGGAATATTCATCGACCCCTTACCTGTTGTTCATGGCCGGCGAATACATCGCGATCTTCCTGATGTGCGCGCTGATGTCATTGCTGTTTTTCGGCGGCTGGCTGTCGCCTATTCCCGGTCTGGCCGATGGCTGGTGGTGGATGGTTGCCAAGATGTGGGTGTTCTTTTTCCTGTTTGCCATGGTGAAGGCCATCGTGCCACGTTACCGCTATGATCAACTGATGCGGATCGGCTGGAAGGTATTCCTGCCCTTGTCGCTGGGTTGGGTGGTGATCGTGTCGTTCCTTGCAAAATTCGAAGTATTCGGCGGCTTCTGGGCCCGCTGGGCGATGGGGGGTTAGGACAATGAGTGACGATCTTAGGAAGGCCATTGAAAATGCAACAGATACAGAACTGGCGGAACTCTCGGCGTTCCTTTTAAACAAGTTCGACCTTGTGGGCGAGCGCATAGAAGAAGACGGCTGGGGCTGGGATCTAGACCATTTGGATTTTGTTGCAGCGATGCGTGAGTTCGCCGGTGGCGACAGGAACGAGGACTGAACATATGACGCAAATCGACTGGACCCGCGCCACGAAATACTTCCTGCTGATGGATTTCTTCAAAGGCTTTGGCCTTGGCATGAAGTATTTCTTCGCCCCCAAAGTGACCCTGAACTATCCGCACGAAAAAGGCCCGCTGTCGCCCCGGTTTCGCGGTGAACACGCGCTGCGCCGCTATGCCAATGGTGAAGAACGCTGCATCGCATGCAAACTGTGTGAAGCAGTTTGCCCGGCCCAAGCCATCACCATAGATGCCGAACCGCGTGAGGATGGCAGCCGCCGCACCACCCGCTATGATATTGATATGACGAAATGTATCTACTGTGGCTTTTGCCAAGAGGCGTGTCCGGTGGATGCCATTGTCGAAGGTCCGAATTTCGAATTCGCCACCGAAACCCGCGAAGAGCTGTTTTATAACAAAGATAAGCTGCTGGAAAATGGCGCGCGGTGGGAAGCCGAGATTGCCCGCAATCTGGAATTGGACGCGCCCTACAGATGAGCGATGATTTCACCAAAATATTCGCTTTAATGATGGAGCAGGGCCAAAAGATGGCCGCCGCTTTCACCTCTGGCGTCGAAGGCATGGATCCCAAGGCGTTTGAAAAACTGTTCCCGGCGATGCCGCGCGAACTGCTTGAGGCGTTCTTTGGCAAAACCTTCAACCCCGAGGGGCTTGATGCCCGCACGCGGTTCTTGGTAACGATTGCGGCACTGACGGTGCTGGGCCCGGTGGGAGAACCACAAATGCGCGCGGCCGTGCAAAACGGATTGGCGGCAGGGGCCACCAAACGCGAGATCGCCGAAGTGATCTGGCAAATGTCGATGTTCGGCGGGGCACCAGCCATGCAAAAGGCAACGGAAATCGCTCAAAGCCTGTTCGCGGAAACTGAGGAGAAACCCCAATGAGCGTGGCCGATATCGCCTTTTACGCTTTTTCCACGGTGATGATTGTCGCCGGACTATTGGTAACCCTGTCGCGCAACCCGGTGCATTCGGTGCTGTGGCTGATCCTGGCGTTCCTGTCGGCCTCGGGGCTTTTCGTGCTGCTGGGGGCAGAGTTTGTGGCGATGTTGCTGATCATCGTCTACGTCGGTGCGGTGGCCGTGCTGTTTCTATTCGTAGTGATGATGCTGGACATCGACTTTGCGGAACTGAAGGGCGAGATGAGCAAATATGCCCCGCTGGGCCTGCTGGTGGGCGTGGTGATCATCATGCAACTGGTGCTGGGGGTTGGCGCGTGGACCGAGGCCGCGAATAAAGCGGCGCTGTTGCAAGCCGCGACGCCGGATTTGGCACAGGTCGAAAACACCCGCGCGCTGGGGCTGCTGATTTACGATAAGTATCTGTTATTGTTTCAGTTGTCCGCCCTGATCCTGCTGGTGGCGATGATCGGCGCGATTGTGCTGACCCTGCGCCACCGCACGGGCATCAAACGCCAGAACGTGCTGCACCAGATGTGGCGCGACCCTGCCAAGGCGATGGAGTTGAAAGACGTGAAGTCGGGGCAGGGGTTGTAGCCTCGGCCCCGCCCCGGCGCAGGCCGGGGCCCAGATGGTTCGTATGAACCGTGATGGGATCGGAATATTTGAGACCCCGGCCTACGCCGGGGCAAGGAAAATCGGGCAACGACCCGGAGGGACGATAATGGTTGGACTTGAACATTACCTGATCGTGGCGGCGGCTTTGTTCGTCATCGGCATCTTTGGCATCTTTCTGAACCGAAAGAATGTCATCGTCATTCTGATGTCGATCGAGTTGATGCTGCTGGCGGTGAATATCAACTTTGTCGCGTTTTCGTCCTTTGCAAATGACCTTGTTGGTCAGGTGTTTACCATGTTTGTGCTGACCGTGGCGGCTGCCGAGGCGGCGATTGGGCTGGCGATTTTGGTGGTGTTCTTCCGCAATCGCGGCACCATCGACGTTGAAGACGCCAATGTGATGAAGGGCTGATCTGATATGGAGTTTCAACTTAGCCCGCAAATCATTCTGTTTGCCCCCCTTATCGGCGCGCTGATCTGCGGCTTTGGCTGGCGGTTGATTGGCGAATTTGCGGGGCAGGTGATTGCCGCCGCGATGATCTTTCTGGCCGCCGCCCTAAGCTGGTATATTTTCCTGACATTTCAGGGCGATACCCAGCACATCACCATCATGCGGTTCATCGAAAGCGGATCTTTGGCCACCGAATGGGGCATCCGGCTGGACCGGTTGACGGCGATCATGTTGGTGGTGGTCAATTCGGTGTCGGCCTTGGTGCATCTCTATTCGTTCGGTTATATGGCGCATGATGACAATTGGGGGCCGGGTGAGGCGTATAAGGCCCGCTTTTTCGCTTATTTATCGTTTTTCACCTTTTCGATGCTGGCGCTGATCACCTCTGACAATCTGGTGCAGATGTTCTTTGGCTGGGAAGGCGTGGGCGTGGCATCCTATCTGCTGATCGGGTTCTATTATAAAAAGCCAAGCGCCAATGCCGCCGCGATCAAGGCGTTTGTGGTCAACCGGGTCGGCGATTTCGGCTTTGCCTTGGGGATTTTCGGGCTGTTTTTCCTGACGGACAGCATCAATCTGGACGATATCTTTGCCGCCGCCCCGACTTTGGCGCAGACGAATATCAGCTTTCTTTGGGCCGATTGGAATGCGGCCAATCTGATTGGCGTTTTGCTGTTTGTCGGCGCTGCGGGCAAATCGGCGCAATTGTTCTTGCACACATGGCTGCCCGACGCGATGGAGGGGCCGACGCCGGTTTCCGCGCTGATCCATGCGGCCACAATGGTAACGGCGGGCGTGTTTCTGGTCTGCCGGATGTCACCGCTTTATGAATACGCGCCCGATGCGAAAACCCTTATCGTGGTGGCGGGGGCGACAACGGCGTTTTTCGCAGCAACCGTTGGACTGGTTCAAAACGATATCAAACGGGTGATCGCCTATTCGACCTGTTCGCAACTGGGGTACATGTTCGTAGCTGCCGGCGTCGGCATGTATAACGTCGCGATGTTCCATCTGTTTACGCATGCGTTTTTTAAGGCCATGCTGTTTTTGGGCGCAGGGTCGGTCATTCACGCGATGCACCACGAACAAGATATGCGCAATTACGGGGGGTTACGTAAGAAGATCCCCTATACATTTGCCGCAATGTTGATCGGCACTTTGGCGATCACCGGGGTGGGCATTCCGCTGACGCATTACGGATTTGCCGGGTTCCTTTCAAAAGACGCGGTGATTGAATCTGCTTGGGTGGGGTCAAACTATGCCTTTACCCTGCTGGTCATCGCGGCGTTTATGACCAGTTTTTATTCGTGGCGGCTGATGTTCATGACGTTTTTCGGCACGCCACGCGGTGATGCCAAAACGCATGATCATGCGCATGACGCGCCCAAATCCATGCTGGTGCCCTTGGGCGTTCTGGCCTTGGGGTCGGTGTTTTCCGGGATGATCTGGTATAACAGTTTTTTTGGCGACGAGGCCAAAGTACGTGACTGGTTCGGCATGGAGGCAGGCGTTGCGCATGCAGCGGCGGCGAGTGAAGCGGCCACGACCGAACACGGTGCGACCGAAGCTGCCACGGGGCAGGCAACCACCGAAGCCGCAACAGCCAGACCCGCGACCGGACATGCTGCGACAGAGGTTGCAACCCAAACGGCCCCAATCGTTGCCGGTGCCGCGCCCAAAGGCGCGATTTTTCTTGGCCCCAACAATCAAGTGATGCGTGCCGCCCATGAGGCCCCGACTTGGGTGAAAGTGTCGCCGTTTATCGCGATGGTTCTGGGACTGGCTTTGGCGTTTTTGTTTTACATCCTGCGCCCCGACCTTCCGGGCAAACTGGCCACCCAACAGCGGCCGTTGTATTTGTTCTTGTTGAACAAATGGTATTTCGATGAGGTTTATGACGTGGTCTTTGTGCGCCCTGCCAACTGGATTGGCCGTATGCTGTGGACGCGCGGTGATGGCGCGGTGATTGACGGTGCGCTGAACGGGGTGGCGATGGGGATCATTCCGTTTTTCACCCGGCTGGCGGCGCGGGCGCAGTCTGGATATGTGTTCAGCTATGCTTTTGCCATGGTGCTGGGGGTTGGTGCGCTGATCACTTGGATGACATTGATGGGGGGCCACTGATATGGATAACCTTCTGTCAATCATCACGTTTGTGCCAGCGGTTGCGGCGCTGATCATGGCGCTGTTCTTGCGCGGCGAAGATGTGGCCGCACAGACCAACGCCAAATGGCTGGCTTTGGCTGCCACGTCGGCCACGGCGCTGTTGTCTTTATTTTTGCTGGTGGATTTTGATCCGGCCAATACAGGAATGCAGTTTGTTGAAGAATACAACTGGATCGCCGGGCTGAAATACAAAATGGGTGTCGACGGGATTTCCATTCTGTTCGTGCTGTTGACCACCTTCCTGATGCCGATCACCATTCTGTCGTGTTGGCGCGTTGATACCCGCGTCAAGGAATACATGATCGCGTTTCTGATGCTGGAAACGCTGATGCTGGGCGTGTTCTGCGCGCTGGATCTGGTGCTATTCTATCTGTTCTTTGAGGCCGGTCTGATCCCGATGTTCCTGATCATCGGCATCTGGGGCGGGGCAAACCGGATTTATGCCGCGTTCAAGTTCTTTCTTTATACTTTTCTAGGGTCAGTTCTGATGCTGGTGGCGATGATCGCGATGTATTTCGCGGCGGGCACCACAGATATTCCCACGCTGATGACGTTCAAATTCGCGTCCGATCCGATTGCGGTTCTGGGCATCACCATTGCGGGCGGCTTGCAGACGCTGCTGTTTCTGGCGTTCTTTGCCAGCTTTGCGGTGAAAATGCCGATGTGGCCGGTGCATACGTGGTTGCCTGACGCCCATGTGCAGGCACCTACGGCGGGATCGGTGGTTCTGGCCGCGATTTTGCTGAAAATGGGCGGCTACGGGTTTTTGCGGTTTAGCCTGCCGATGTTTCCGGTGGGGTCAGACGTGATGTCGGACGTCGTGCTGTGGATGAGTGCAATTGCGATTGTCTATACGTCATTGGTGGCCCTTGTGCAGACCGATATGAAAAAGCTGATCGCCTATTCATCCGTCGCCCATATGGGTTTTGTTACCATGGGAATCTTTGCCGTTAATCAACAGGGTGTTGATGGTGCGATTTTCCAGATGGTCAGCCACGGCTTTATCTCAGGCGCGCTGTTTTTGTGTGTTGGCGTGATTTACGACCGGATGCACACCCGCGAAATTGACGCCTATGGCGGGCTGGTTGCCCGGATGCCCGCCTATGCGCTGGTGTTCATGTTCTTTACCATGGCCAATGTCGGTCTGCCGGGCACGTCAGGTTTCGTGGGTGAATTCCTGACGCTGATGGGAATTTTTCAGGTCAATACCTGGGTGGCGGCGGTGGCGACCAGTGGCGTGATCTTGTCAGCCGCCTATGCGCTGTGGCTTTACCGCCGGGTAACCTTTGGCGCGCTGATCAAGCACAGCCTGATGTCTATTCAGGATATGAGCCGCCGTGAGCGCGCGATCTTTGCGCCGCTGGTGGTGATGACGTTGTTGCTGGGGGTTTATCCGGCGTTGGTGACGGATATGATCGGCCCATCGGTGGCCAATCTGGTGGCAAACTATCACAGCGCGGTTGCCGCTGTGGCCGTGAATTAAGGGTTAATGCCGATGAATGCGCTAGATTTTCAAACCGCCTTGCCAGAGCTGATTTTGGTGATCTACGCCATGGCGGCGCTGCTCTTCGCGGTTTACACCGGTAAAGATGCAATGACGGGGGCGATCACATGGGCCACGGCGGGGTTGTTCGCGGCACTGGCCATCTGGATTGGCGTCGCCGGGCAGGGCACGACGGTGGGCTTTGGCGGCTTGTTCGTCGACGACGCCTTTGCGCGCTTTGCCAAGGTGGTGATTTTGCTGTCGGCGGCGGGCGTGCTGGTGATGTCGCAAGATTACATGGCGCGGCAGGGTCTGGCACGGTTTGAATATCCCATTCTGGTCACATTGTCGGTGATCGGTATGATGGTGATGGTGTCGGCGGCCGATCTGATGACGCTGTATATGGGGTTGGAATTGCAATCGCTGGCGCTTTATGTGCTGTCTGCAATCAAGCGTGACAATCTGAAATCTACCGAAGCAGGCCTGAAGTATTTCGTGCTGGGCGCGCTGTCGTCGGGATTGCTGCTGTATGGCGCGTCGCTGACGTACGGCTATGCGGGCACCACGCAGTTTGCAGGGATTTTGTCAACGCTGGGCGGTGAAGTTCCCTTGGGCTTGCTGTTCGGGTTGGTGTTTGTTCTGGCGGGGCTGGCGTTCAAAGTATCTGCCGCCCCCTTCCATATGTGGACGCCTGACGTGTACGAAGGTGCACCAACGCCTGTCACCGCGCTGTTGGCCACAGCGCCGAAAGTTGCTGCAATGGCGCTGATCGCCCGCGTGGTGCATGATGCTTTCGGCGGCATTCCCGGCGATTGGACCCAAGTTTTGGGCGCGTTCGCGATGATTTCGATGTTTCTGGGCGCGGTTGCCGCGATCGGGCAGCGCGATATCAAACGGCTGATGGCCTATTCATCCATTGCCCATATGGGCTATGCGTTGGTTGGCCTGGCGGCGGGCACCGAACAAGGTGTGCAGGCGATGCTGATCTACATGGCGATTTATGTCACGATGAACCTGGGCACCTTCGCCTTTATCCTGTCGATGGAAAAAGACGGCCAGCCCGTCAGCGATATTGCCAGCCTGAACATGCTGTCGAAACGCGAGCCGATGAAGGCGCTGGCGATGTTGGTGTTGTTGTTCAGTCTGGCCGGCGTGCCGCCGATGCTGGGGTTCTTTGGTAAGTTCTATGTGCTGAAGGCAGCGGTTGATGCGGGTATGGTTTGGCTGGCGGTGGCCGGGGCGGTGGCATCTGTGATCGGCGCGTTTTACTATCTTCGCATCGTGTTTTTCATGTATTTCGGCAAGGATGTCGAAGGCGCCAGCAGCCGCATGGCCCCGGTGCAATGGTTGATGCTTGTGGCGGTGGCGGCGGTGATGGTGCTGGGCATCGTCAATCTGTTCGGCGTTGAACCTGCAGCGGCGCTTGCCGCCCAATCGCTTGTCGGATAGCCCCGATTGGCCAAAGGGTGTGGCCCGCCACATCCTTGAAACCACGGACAGCACGAATGCGCATGGGCTGCGTCTTGCGCCAATGTTGGACGGTCCGGCGTGGTTCATGGCCTATGCCCAAACCAATGGCCGGGGCAGGCGGGCGCGGCCTTGGGTCAGTCCGCGCGGCAATTTCTACGCCTCCCTGATCCTGCATCCGGTGGACCCTATAGATCAAGTGGCGCTGCGGTCTTTTGTGGCGGCTTTGGCGCTGCGCGAGGCATTTGTTACGCTGACTGGGTTGCCAACAGCATTTGCCCTGAAATGGCCCAATGACGTGCTGTTGAATGGCGGCAAAGTGGCGGGGATATTGCTTGAATCCGTGGGCCGCGCGCAAGGTGTGGCGCATCTTGCCGTTGGCATGGGGGTGAACCTGATCTCTGCGCCCGATGCGAAGTCCGTTGAACCGGGGGCTGTGCCGCCCGTGTCGGTGCTGGCGGAAACCGGGTTGCGGATCGAACCAGACGTGTTCTTGGATGCCCTTGCCCCGGCTTTTGCGCGGTATGAGGCGGTCTTTACCAAGATGGGTTTTGCGCCGATCCGCGCCGAATGGCTTGATCATGCCGCCCGTCTGGGCGAAGTGATCACTGCGCTCACCGGCACCGCATCGCGCACTGGCACGTTTCAGACGATTGACGAAGGCGGCAATCTGATCTTGATCACCGCGCAAGGCCCTGTCGCCATCCCGGCGGCAGAGGTGTTTTTCTAATGGGGGCATCCATGCTTCTGGCCATTGATTGCGGCAATACCAACACGGTGTTTTCGATCTGGAACGGTGCGCGGTTTGTGGCAACCTGGCGCATTGCCACCGATCACAAACGAACGGCGGATGAATATTTCGTCTGGCTGTCGTCGCTGCTGATGCTGACCAAGACCGACGCCGATGTGACCGAAGCCATCATTTCGTCGACCGTGCCGCGCGTGGTGTTCAATCTGCGGGTGCTGTGCGACCGCTACTTTCACTGCCGCCCCTTGGTGGTGGGCAAGCCGGATTGCGCGCTGCCCGTGGCCCCGCGCGTGGATCAGGGCGTGGCCGTTGGTCCCGACCGTCTGGTGAATACTGTGGCGGGGTTTAACCGTCATGGTGGCAATCTGATCATCGTCGATTTTGGCACTGCCACCACCTTTGATGTGGTTGATTTTGATGGCGCTTATGTCGGCGGGGTGATTGCCCCCGGGGTGAACCTGTCGCTTGAGGCGCTGCATATGGCCGCTGCTGCCTTGCCGCATATTGATGTGGCCAAACCATTGAAGGCCATTGGCACGAATACGGTGGCCTGTATGCAGTCTGGCGTGTATTGGGGCTATGTCGGCCTGATCGAAGGCATTGTGCGCGAAGTGCGCCGGGAACGCGACCACCCTATGAAGGTGATCGCAACCGGGGGCCTTGCGTCATTGTTTGCACAAGGAACCGAACTATTTAACGCGATCGAGGACGATCTGACCATGCATGGCCTTGTCCTGATCAATGAATACAACAAGGAAACGGCATGAGCGGTGAGCGGCTGATTTATCTACCATTGGGCGGGGCCGGAGAAATCGGCATGAACGCCTATATCTATGGCTATGGGCCAAAGGGCAAAGAGCGCCTGATCCTGGTCGATCTGGGGGTGGCGTTTCCCGATATGGACAGCAGCCCCGGCGTTGATCTGATCCTGCCCGATATCACGTGGCTCTTGGCCAACCTGTCGCGGCTGGATGCGATTTTCATCACCCACGCGCATGAAGACCACATCGGCGCGCTGCCGCATCTGTGGGCCAAGCTGAAAAAACCGGTCTATGCCCGCAAATTTACGGCCACCATCGGGCGGCTGAAATTTGAAGAGGCGGGTCTGCCCAAAGACGCCATCATCACCGTGGCCGCGCGTCCCGAAGTGGTAACGGCTGGTCCCTTCAAGGTGCAGTTCGTGCCGGTCAGCCATTCCATCCCGGAATCCGCCGCATTGATCATCGACACACCCGCAGGTCGGATCATCCATACCGGCGATTTCAAACGCGATGCAACGCCGATTGTCGGCGAAGGCTTCAGCGATGCGTTGATGCAGGAAATCGCCGCCGAAAGCCCGGTAAAGGCGCTGATGTGCGACAGCACAAACGTGTTTTCGCCCCATGAAGGGCGTAGTGAAAGCACGTTGAAAGAACCGATTGCCGAATTGATCAAAACCGCCGGTGGCATGGTTGTGGCGACAACGTTCGCCTCGAACGTGGCACGGCTGAAAACACTGGCCGAAGCGGGAATTGCCGCGGGGCGCACGGTGTGTCTGCTGGGACGTGCGATGAAGCGGATGGTGTCGGCGGCGCAAGAATCGGGCGTGTTGCCGGATTTCCCGCGCACCATCACGCCAGAAGAGGCGCTGGAAGTGCCGCGCCGCAACCTGATGCTGATCGTCACCGGCAGCCAAGGCGAACGCCGGGCGGCATCCGCGCAACTGTCGCGCGGCAAATACCTGGGGCTGGAAATGAAGGCGGGCGATATGTTCCTGTTTTCTTCGAAAACCATCCCGGGGAACGAACGCGAAGTGTTGAAAATCGTCAACGCCCTGTCGGAAATTGGCGTTGATATCGTTGATGATACCAACGGCAAATATCATGTGTCGGGCCACGCCAACCGCCCCGATCTGGAACATGTGCACCGCCTTTTCCTGCCCGATATGCTGCTGCCGATGCACGGCGAACACCGCCATCTGCGCGAACACGCGCGGATCGGGCGCGAAGGCGGCATTGCGGCACTGGTGGCGACCAATGGCATGATGGTAGATATCACCGGCGAAGTGCCGAAGGTTGTCGAACATATCGAGGCCGGGCGCAGCTATCTCGATGGCTCGGTCATCGTGGGGGCGATGGACGGGGTGATCCGCGACCGCATCCGCATGGCGCTGAACGGCACGGCGATGGTGACGGTGTTGCTGGACGAGGGCGACCAGCCCCTGGGCGAGGCGTGGGTGGAACTGATGGGCCTGTCGCCGAATGGCAAAACCGGTAAAGTTCTGGCTGACACGCTGGAGCAGGAACTGACCGAATTTCTGGAAGGTCCGGGCAAAAAACTGCTGTCAAACGATGATAAACTGACCGAAGCCCTGCGCCGGATCGTGCGGCAGGTTGCGATGGAAGAAATCGGCAAAAAGCCCGAAGTCACCGTTGTTATCAGCCGTTTGGCGCTGGACTGAACTTCTGATGCGTTACAGAAAAAGGCCCCGCAACAGCGGGGCCTTTTTTTTGCAAACCAAAAGGCCCGGGATCATGTCCGGGGCTGTGGCAGTTTTTAACCATCAGTGCCCGTCGCGGGCGCGTCTTCAACGTCATCCGCCGTTGTTGAGGTGATGGCAAAGCTGCGCAGGATGAAATCTGGCACATGATCGCCCATGCCGACAACGCGTTCGCCGTGATCGCGGCTGTTCTGCTGGCGATAATCTCGGCGCTGATCGTCGCGGCGCGGGTCTTGGCGCCGGTCGTCCTGGCCCCGATCTTCACGGCGCGACTCGTCCCTGCGTGGTTCGTCCCGACGCGGTTCTGAACGACGGTCGTCGCCACCGTCACGCGGACGATCTTCACGCGCGCGGTCCTCGCGGCGGTTATCCTGGCGCGGCGCGCGCTCGGCCAACACGGGCGGGGCAACCGTTTCAACAGGGATCGCTGCCACGTCGGCAACGGGTGCTGCGGCTACAGCGTCGCGCGGTGCCGGATCCGGGCGGCCGCCGCGGCTGCGACTGCGGCTGCTGCGCTCTTCACCGCTGCGTTCGGGACGCGCGACCGATTCGGATGCCCCGTCAACCGCGCCTTCCGGCACAACACCTCCGGGAATAGCCATTTTCACCAGAGATTCGATGGCTTTGAGATATTTTTCATCAGATGGTACGGCGATGGTGAACGCCTTGCCCAGACGGCCCGCGCGGCCAGTGCGGCCAATGCGGTGAACGTAATCTTCGGGGTGCGAGGGCACGTCAAAGTTGAACACATGGCTTACCGCAGGAATATCAAGACCGCGCGCGGCCACATCTGACGCCACCAGCAAATGCACCGACCCGTCACGGAACCCATCCAGCGTGCGGGTGCGCACCGATTGGTCCAGATCACCGTGAATGGGTGATGCGTTAAAGCCATGCTGTTTCAAAGACTTGGCCACCACATCAACATCCATCTTGCGGTTGCAGAAAATGATCGCGTTGGTGCAAGCCTCGCCCTCGGCACGGATCAGCGCGCGTAGAACGGCACGCTTTTCGGCAAAGCTGCGGTCTTTGCGGGTTGGCGTGAACTGGAACAGCTTTTGTTCAATCGTGGTAGACGCCGTTGCCTGACGCGCCACTTCGATTTTCACGGCCCCCGTCAAGAAGGTGTTGGTAAGCCGCTCAATTTCCGGGGCCATTGTGGCAGAATAAAAGAACGTCTGGCGGGTAAACGGGGTCAGCGCGAAAATACGTTCGATATCAGGGATAAAGCCCATATCCAGCATGCGGTCGGCCTCATCGACCACCATGATCTGCACGCCGGTCAACAGCAGTTTGCCGCGTTCGTGGTGATCCAAAAGGCGGCCCGGCGTGGCAATCAGCACATCGACGCCCCGATCAATCAGTTTATCCTGTTCGCCAAATGACACGCCACCGATCAGCAGCGCCTTGGTCAGCTTGGTATATTTGGCATAAGTTTCAAAGTTTTCAGCCACTTGCGCGGCCAATTCGCGGGTCGGGCACAACACAAGGCTGCGTGGCATGCGCGCCTTGGCACGGCCTTGGCCCAGCAGGGTGACCATCGGCAACACGAAACTGGCGGTTTTGCCGGTGCCGGTTTGTGCGATGCCCAGCACGTCTTTGCCTTGCAAAGCATGCGGGATGGCTTGTTCCTGAATGGGTGTCGGGGTTTCATAGCCGGCTTCGGCCACAGCGCGCAGCACGCGCGGATCAAGGGCGAGGTCTGAGAATTTGGTCATTTGCGTCCTAAAGATGCGGGTTCGGCCCGCATGAGATTATGGGACGCTGCATTCCGGGCGCCCCGGCGTCTGGGGGCATCATGCCCCGCCCCGCGCGATTACCGCAGATTGCGGGGATGGTCAAGGTTGGCGGGTCACGTCGGATCAGATGGTCGAAACCTGCAAAACTGCGCTCTAAACCATCATCTCTTTCGTGGCCGTCAGTTTCAGCGCCGGGTAATCCCGCTCTATCCGGTCGATGTCCCATTTCAGGCGGGTCAGGAACACCGTGTCGCCGTCACTGTCGGTGGCGATGTGGCCTTTGTTGACGGATGCGAATTTTTCAACCTCGGCCTTAGCGCCCGAAACCCACCGGGCAGAGGTGAACTGCGATGGTTCAAACCGCACGGGCAGGGAATATTCCTGTTCTATCCGGCTGGCCAGAACCTCAAACTGCAAGGGGCCAACGACGCCAACAATATAGCCAGAGCCGATCATCGGTTTGAACACTTTGGCAGCACCCTCTTCGGCGAATTGCATCAGCGCCTTTTCCAAGTGCTTGGCCTTCATCGGATCGCCCGCGCGCACCACTTGCAAAAGTTCCGGCGCAAAAGACGGAATGCCGGTGAACCGCAACGTCTCGCCTTCGGTCAGCGCATCGCCAATGCGCAACTGGCCGTGGTTGGGGATGCCGATGATATCACCTGCCCAGGCCTCTTCGGCCAACTCGCGGTCGGCGGCCAGAAACATCACCGGGTTGGCGATGGCCATTTGCTTTTTCAGCCGCACATGGGTCAGCTTCATGCCGCGTTCGAAATGGCCCGACGCAAGCCGCACAAACGCCACCCGGTCGCGGTGTTTGGGGTCCATGTTGGCCTGCACTTTGAACACGAATCCTGTCACGGTTTTCTCATCCGGTGCCACGCCACGCTCAGACGCCTTTTGCACTTGGGGTTCGGGCCCGAATTCGCCCATGCCGTCCATCAATTCCTTGACGCCAAACGAATTGATCGCCGAGCCAAACCAGATCGGCGTCATGGAACCATTCAGGAACGCTGTGCGATCGAATTTTGGCAGTAATTCCCGCGCCATTTCCAGCTCTTCGCGCAGTTTCACCAGCAAATCTGCGGGCACGTGATCGGCCAGTTTCGGGTCATCAAGGCCGGTGATCTGGATGGTTTCTGCCACTTTGTTGCGATCAGCGCGGTCCATGATTTCCAGCCGGTCATGCAGTAGATCATAGGCGCCGACAAATTCGCGGCCCGTGCCGATGGGCCACGACGCAGGGGTGACATCAATTGCCAGATTTTCCTGAATCTCGTCAATGATTTCAAACACATCGCGCGACTCGCGGTCCATCTTGTTGCAAAACGTCAGGATCGGCAGATCGCGCAGGCGGCACACCTCGAACAGTTTCTGCGTCTGCGATTCCACGCCCTTGGCCCCGTCAATCACCATGATGGCGGCATCAACGGCCGTAAGCGTCCGGTAGGTGTCTTCGGAAAAATCACTGTGGCCGGGGGTATCGACAAGGTTGAACCGGTACTGGCGAAAATCGAAACTCATGGCGCTGGCAGAAACCGAAATCCCGCGTTCCTGTTCCATCTTCATGAAATCCGACCGCGTGCGCCGCGCCTCGCCCTTGGCGCGCACTTGGCCAGCCATTTGAATGGCTCCGCCAAACAGCAGGAATTTTTCGGTCAGCGTGGTTTTCCCGGCATCGGGGTGCGAGATGATCGCAAAGGTCCGACGACGGGCTATTTCGGGCGGAAGGGGGGCGTGGTTTGACATGGCGTTGCTATAAGGGCTAAGCGGGTTCCCCGCAACTGCGCGCGGAATGTCTTGGCAGAGGCCCAGCTCTGGCGTAATGTAAGAACATTAACGGAACATTAATGGAGATTAGCATGACCATCAATGAAATCGCCCAAGCGCTTGTCACCGGTTGTCGTGAAGGGCGCGCCAAGCAAAATCTGGATGTGCTCTATGCCCCCGACGCCGTTTCGGTAGAGTCCGCTGATTTTGGACAGGGCCGCGAAACCCACGGGTTGGCCGGTATCCATGGCAAGCATGATTGGTGGGAATCGAGCCAGATCGTGCATTCCAGTTCTGTCGACGGCCCATTTTTGCATGGTGACAACAGCTTTGCAGTGATTTTTGACGTTGATTCCGAAGACAAAACATCGGGTCGGCGCGGCCAGATGCGCGAAGTTGGCATTTACCATGTGGCGAATGGCAAGATCACGCGCGAGGAATTCTTTTACGGTGCATAGCCCGCAATTTGGATCAGGTATCGGTCGAAATATCGTCCCATGCCTGATCCATATAGCCGATCAGCCAGTTCAGCGCAAAGTGCCGCTCATACACCACGCCGCGATCAAGTCCTGCGGGCATGGGTTCCCCGTCCAGCCCCGCCTGCACCACCGCCCAATGATACCGATACATGAGGTCAGTGGCGTCCAGCAGCTGTGATTGCGGCCGCAGCCGGGCCTTGGCGCGCAGGCCGTCCGGCCCCAGATCGCGCAGGGTGGCGGCCAGCAGCGGCACATCGGTGATGGCATCGGGGCGGCCAATATCGGGATAAATGCCCAAAGCCCACAGCAACACATGCGCGCCTTCATAACGCCACGACATGTTGATCAGGTCTTGTTCTGATGGCCGGATGTTGTTGATAAACGCTTGTTCTACCGGGGTAAAATAGCCTGTCGCATTGAACTGCCCGACCAGCCCCAGCGCCATGCCGTGATCATTCGTCTCGCCTTTGACGGACACAATGGCCAATGCGATCAGCCGCTGAATAACCTCTTCATCGCTGCGCCTTGTGCTGTTGGCCTCGTCTTCAATCAGCGGCAAGGTTTCAAGAATGGGCACACCTTCCGCCCGCAGCAAAGTGTGCGATGCATCTTTGCGCGCCTCAGGCGAGGTTTGGGCGGCAATTGGGGTTGCAAGACATAGGGCAAAAAGGGCGGCGCAAACTGATTTGAACATGAAACACCTTTGACAAAACCTTGCGCGGAACTGTGCGGCAATTGGCGATCAGAGCATTTCGAGTTTAATTTGGATCAGAATTCAAGCTAAAGTTTTTGAATTCTGATGCTTAGGAATTCAACGAAAACCCGAAATGCTTTTTGTCAACGGCCCGCCCGGCGGGGCGTTAAAAGTTCAAGGGCTGTGCGCCCGGCTTCGGTGCCGAAATGCTGATTTTGCGACAGGCCGGGAAAACGCGCCCGCACCTCGGCGGCCAGATCGGGGGGCAGGCGGTTGACGGTGGCATCGTTGACCATCAGGCTTTCGGCGGGCACTCCTTCGGCATAGATAATCTCGTGGCGGTCAAACACCAGACTGAAGTAATCGACAAAACCGCCGGGACGCAGAAAAATCTTGTCACCGTCGACCAGATGCTTGGCCTGCACGAACAATTCTGCCGTGGGCAGGCCCGCTTGGCGGCTGCGTTGGTATAAAAACATCCGGTGGTGTTGGCTGACGATCAGATCGCCGGTATTGCCCATAGCGCCTGCGCCGATCACAACGGGGGCAAAGGCGCCGACGCCGCGCAATGTGGTCGCGCCGATCCAGCGAATGGGTTGGCCGCCATGATCGCGCGTCAACACTTTGTCACCAGCCATCAGGTCTTCGATGGCTTGCTGCTGGCCGGTTGCCAACGTGATCATCGTGCCGCGCGCGAAAGAGACGCACAAAAAATCCGACAGCGTCAACTGATCCGGGGCCTCTTCAATTTTCAGCAATGTGTATTCCACCCCCGCGGCCATCGGCGACAACGGCAGGGCATACCGGCTGCCATCGGGCAAGGCGATCAACAAAATTTCCACCCGGTCACCATCCGCCGCCATCAGCGCATAGCGCGCCTCAAACAGCAACGCATCGCCGGGGGTGCCAACCTGACTGCCCGCAGCAACCAGTTGTCGGCCGTATTGCGGCTGGGTAACCCCCAGACGGCGCGGCTGTTCGGCCGCGTCCAAGGCATAGATATCACCGGGATAAACCTGATCAGGGCCCCCAAGCCCATCGCCAAGGTTCACCCCTTGGCTGACATAAACGGCATCTGCACGCAGCACATGACAGGCATGGCCGGGAAGCGGGGGACGAAGGGGGTCAGACATGTTCTACACTGTTACACAAATAATTCTTGGCTTCGGTTGGCCAAGATATAGCGTAACCTCAAGACATAAATAAGGAAACACTGCAAGCCTGACGCAATGACCGAACAGGCTTTGTGCAAAACGGTGGGGCTGCTAGGCTGACAGTAAATATCAACAGGGGGGATTGCGATGGATCTGGGGATCAAAGGCAAACGGGCGCTGGTGTGTGCAGGGTCTAAAGGGTTGGGGCGCGGATGTGCGATGGCATTGGCCGAGGCCGGGGTTGATCTGATCCTGAATGCGCGCGGCGATGCGCCATTGCAGGCAACGGCGGCAGACATACGCAGCACTTACGGGGTTCAGGTGACAACCGTTGCGGCAGACATCACATCGCAGGCTGGTCGCGCACAGGTTCTGGCGGTGGCGGGCGGGGTGGATATCTTGATCACCAATGCGGCGGGCCCACCTCCGGGCCTGTGGAGCGATTGGACACGCGATGATTTTTTACGCGCCATTGAAGGCAATATGCTGACGCCGATTGCCCTGATGACGGCGCTGTTGCCGGGAATGATCGCCCAAGGCTGGGGGCGGGTGGTGAACATCACCTCACAATCCGTTAAATCGCCGATTGCGCAACTGGGGCTTTCCAACACGGCGCGGGCGGGGTTGACGGGGTATGTGGCAGGCACGTCGCGGCAAGTGGCCCCAATGGGGGTGACCATCAACAACTTGTTGCCCGGCATTCACGACACCGACCGCGCCACGTTTTTGGACACAGGCGTAATGGCCGCGCGCGACATCACGATGGATCAGGCCCGCGCCGAACGTTTTGCCACTATCCCCGCGCGCCGCTATGGTACGGCGGCAGAATTTGGGGCGATGGCGGCGTTTTTGTGCAGCCAGCACGCGGGGTTTATCATCGGGCAGAATGTCTTGCTGGACGGGGGCGCGGTAAACGCAACGCTTTAGGGGGGCAGGTATCCGGCCTTATCCGGCCCGCTTGCCCAATCCCTGCGCGGCTGTTAGGAAATATCCGACCAATTCGCTTGGGATATGATGTCTGACCCTGATGCCATTCGCCTGCACGTTCACGGCCTGACCCGCAGCTTTGCGGGTTTGGACGCGGTAAATGACGTCAGCCTGTCGGTGGCGGCGGGGCAGGTGATGTGTCTGCTGGGGCCATCGGGTTGCGGCAAATCCACCACTTTGCGGATGATCGCAGGGGTTGATCGCCCCGACGCCGGGCAAATCCTGATCGACGGCCAGCAGGTTTTCGGCCCTGGTCAGAACCTGCCACCCGAAGCGCGGGGTGTGGGCCTGATGTTTCAGGATTTCGCGCTGTTTCCGCATCTGAATGTCGCGGCGAATGTGGGCTTTGGGTTGTCGGGCGATAAGACGCTGCGCGCCCGCCGGGTGGATGAATTGCTGGAACGGGTCAATCTGACGGGCTTTGGCGCACAACATCCGCACCAGTTGTCGGGAGGAGAGCAACAACGCGTTGCCCTTGCCCGCGCGCTGGCCCCGCGCCCGCGCGTCATGCTGATGGACGAGCCGTTTTCGGGCCTCGACAACCGGCTGCGCGATGGCATCCGCGATGCGACGCTGGCGGTGCTGAAAGACGAAGGAGCGGCGGTGCTGCTGGTCACGCACGAGCCGGATGAAGCGATGCGGATGGCCGACCAGATTGCGTTGATGCGGGGCGGTGCCATTGTGCAACGCGGCGCGCCCTATAACATCTATAACGCACCCTCCGACCGCGAAGCGGCTGCATTTTTCAGCGATATCAATGTAATACGGGGCATTTCGCGCGGCGCGCTGACCGACACCCCGTTTGGCGCGTTCTTGACTCCGGGCCATGCCGACGGGGCGGCGGTGGATATCGTGATCCGCCCGCAACATCTGAAGATCGACTTTGATCGCGCCGGGCGGGGCCCAAACCCCACCGCAATGGACGGCACCCCTGCGCGCGGCACTGTCGTGCGATCGCGCTATCTGGGCCGGGAAAGTCTGGTTGATTTCAAGATGGATTTTGATGGCTCGGTGCTGACCACATCGGTGCCGGGGGTGTTTTTACCCAAAGCCGACACCGCGCTGTGGCTGATGATCCGGCGCGATAAGTGTTTCGTGTTTCCGGCCGCAGATTACAGCGTTTCGAGTTTTCGTTGAAATCTTAAGTATCAGAATTCAAACACTTTTGGTTTGAATTCTGATCCGGCTTGAACTTGAAATGCTCTGGGGTTGCGGGCGAAGATGGGGGTTTCACACCCCCAAGCGGCAATCGCGCGCGATTGCCGCCTCCCCCGTGGGATATTTTGACCAATGTAAAAGCGAATTTTAGCTAAATTTGAGGCAAAGCTGAGGTGATCAGGTTGCGCCTGCGCTGGCGTTGGTATTGCGGGCACGCCAGTCGGCCAGACGGCGACCGGGCTCGGAGGGAAACACCTCTCTTGTGCGGGCTACGGCGATGATGCGGTCGATGCGAAAGCTGCGAAAATCCAGCCGGGTTTCGCAAAACGCGGTCAGCGTGCGGACCTTGCCAGACAGCCCCAGCAAAAGCGGGCGGATATCAAGGTGGCTTTCTTGCCCGTTGGGTTCGATATAGCTGATCGTCAGGCGTTCGCGGGTGCGGATGGCCGCGCGAAACATCGGCAGATGTGCGGGCGCATTGGCCGGCATCTGGCCGGGCAACGCCGTTGGATCGCTGCCCTCGGGCAACGGCGTGGTGGGCTTGGGCGTCACCGCCGCGATTTTGCTGGCCAGCCCCCGTGCCGCCCGTGCAAGGGCTGCATCGGTGCCCGTGCAAACCATGCCAATGCCCAGCCGCAGCACTTGCAATTCCTCGGCGGTCAGAATCATCGGCGGCAGGGTGATCGGCGCGCGCAAAAGATAGCCAACGCCGCGCTCTCCCTCTACCGGCAGACCGCTGGCCATCAACGTGGACACGTCCCGCCAGATGGTGCGCACTGACACCCCCAGCCGCGCCGCCAGATCCTGCGCCCGGTGCAACCGCCCGTCCCGCAGGATTTGGATCAGATCAAACAGGCGGTCGGTGCGGCGCATCGCATCAGTCTGGCCGTGGCCCTCGCCGGGGTCAATGCAAATCAGGGGCAGGCAACTGACACATAGCTGTCAGCAAAGACGATGGATCAAGGGGGGTAACCGGCCAGACCCTAGCGATTTGGTCTTTGATCTGTGCCAATCCCTGTCTATGTCAGTAGACAAGGCGGCTGCACTGGCGCGGCCATGGAAAGGAATTGATCATGCAGATGGGTCCAATACAGCTGTTGCTGATTGCTGTTGTGGTTCTGGTGTTGTTTGGCCGTGGCAAGGTCAGCTCTTTGATGGGCGAAGTGGGCAAGGGCATCACGGCGTTCAAAAAGGGCGTGTCGGACGGATCGGCAGACATTGAAAAAGACGCCGCTGCCGCAGCAACCGCTGCGCGCGATGTGACGCCTGAAGAAAAAGAAAAAGACAAAGTATAATCCAGCGCATGTGCGTGGTTTTGGCTGGCACTGATATCTGAAGGGCTGATCAGACATGTTTGGGGATATCGGCTGGGCCGAATTGATGATCATTGGCGTGGTCGCGCTGATTGTGATCGGGCCGGAAGACCTGCCGCAGATGTTTCGTCAGCTGGGGCGCTTTACCGCCAAGATCAAATCCATGTCGCGAGAGTTTTCCCGCGCGATGGAACAAGCGGCGAAAGACACCGGCGTGAATGATGTGGCCAAGGATTTGCGGGCGGCCACCTCGCCCAAAGCGATGGGGCTGGATAAGGTAAAAGAGGCGGCGGATCGGTTTGAAAAATGGGATCCGATGAAGGGGTCAACCAAACCGGCCGCCAAGCCTTTGGTGCCCGCCCCGATGCCCGCCACACCCGACGCCAAGATCATCGCCCCGCAGGCAGAGGCTGTTACCCCACCACAGGTGGTGACAAACTTTGGTCCTGCCACGCAGGCGCTGATGGACCAGCACGCGGCCAAGAAGGCGATTTTGCAAGATACTGCGGCCAAGTTAAAGGCAGTCAGCACGGGCACGGCACCGGTTGCCCCTAAAGCCGCCCTTAAAGCCGCCGCCAAATCCCGCGCTAAAGCGGCCATCACGGCCGTTGAACCCGCCAAACCCCGCGCGCCGCGCAAACCCAAAAAGGCGCCGAACGCATGAGCGATACCGACCAGATGGACGAAAGCGCCGCCCCGCTGATTGAACACCTGAAAGAGCTGCGCAATCGGTTGCTGTATTCGATCGCGGCTTTTGCAGTGTGTTTCTTGTTGGGCTATCTGATTTGGGAATGGCTGTTCAACTTCCTGTCGATCCCGATGTGCGAGGCATTGGCCGCGCGGGGCCAGCAATGCCAGTTCATTCTGGTAAAGCTGCAGGAAGGCTTTTTTGTTGCCATCAAGATCGCCATCTGGGGCGGCTTTGCAATGGCGTTTCCGGTGATCACGTTTCAGTTGTGGCGGTTTATCGCGCCGGGGCTTTACAAGAACGAAAAGCAGGCGTTTTTGCCGTTTTTGTTGGCCTCGCCGATCATGTTCATCATCGGGGCGGCCTTTGCCTATTACGTGATTTTGCCTTTCGCGTTCAGCTGGTTTCTAAGTTTTCAGGATGACTTTGCCAACGCCATGGCGGCCAGCAGCACCTTGGCCAGCAAAGCCCCGGCGGGGGTGGTTTATCAAGGCTCGGTCGAGGCATTTCTGTCGCTGACCATGACGTTTGTGATGGCGTTTGGCGTGTGTTTCCAATTGCCGGTTTTACTGACGTTGATGGGCAAGGCGGGGCTGATTTCGGCAAAAGGCCTGCGGGCGACGCGGAAATATGCGATTGTTGCGATCTTGTTTGTCGCAGCCGTGGTGACGCCGCCTGATGTGATGTCGCAGTTGATTTTGTTTGCAGCGATCTACCCGCTTTATGAAATTTCGATTATTCTGATCACCCGGTTTGAACGCCAACGCGAAGCGCAGGCGCGCGCCGATGGCACTTGGGTGGAAGAGGACGAAGAAGACGCGGCATGAGCGATCCGTTGATCCGAATAGCCGAGGCGCTGGAACGGCTGGCTCCGGCGCCGATGCCCGCGCCCGATTTTAACGCGGCAGATGCGTTTGCGTGGCATACCAGCCCGGATCGGCTGGAACCAATACCCAAGGTTTCACGGGTGGATATCGGTTTGTTGATCGGGATCGACCGCGCGCGCGATACATTGCTGGAAAACACCCGGTATTTCGCGCGCGGCCTGCCCGCCAACAATGCGCTGTTGTGGGGCGCGCGCGGGATGGGGAAATCATCGCTGGTCAAGGCGGTGCACGCGGCGGTGCGCGCCGAAGGCCATGCGTTAAAAATTGTGGAATTGTCGCGCGAAGACTTGCCATCGGTGCAGCGGTTGCTGACGCATTTGCGCAGCGCTGCTAGGCGGTTTATCCTGTTTTGCGACGATCTGTCGTTCAGCCATGATGACCAGCATTACAAATCGCTAAAGGCGGTGCTGGACGGTGGCATCGAAGGGCGGCCTGACAACGTGCTGTTTTACGCCACGTCAAACCGCCGCCATCTGATGCCGCGCGAGATGATTGAAAATGAACGGTCTTCGGCGATCACCCCATCCGAGGCGGTTGAGGAAAAGGTTTCACTGTCAGACCGGTTCGGGCTGTGGCTGGGCTTTCATGCCTGCAGTCAGGATGAATATCTGGCGATGATTGCGGGGTATTGTGCGGCGCACGACGTCAATGTGCCGCCTGATCAACTGCGTGCCGAAGCGATTGAATGGCAGGCCACACGTGGGGCGCGATCTGGTCGGGTGGCGTGGCAGTTTTTCTGCGATCTGGCGGCGCGGTCTGGCGTGCGGTTGTAGGGCCTTGTCTTTTCTGGGCGAAGGCCTGATCGTGGACCTATGATCATAGAAATTATTGTTGTGTTGGCGTTAATCTGCCTGAATGGCGTGCTGGCGATGTCAGAACTGGCCATCGTGTCGGCGCGTCCGGCGCGTTTGAAACCACTGGAGGCGAAATCGGCAGGGGCGCGCGCGGCGCTGCGGTTGGGCGAACATCCGGGGCGGTTTTTGTCCACCGTGCAAATCGGTATCACGCTGGTGGGCGTATTGAACGGCGCGCTTTCGGGTGCCGCACTTGGGGGCCGATTGGCGCAATGGCTGACAAATCAAGGTCTTGCCGCCGATACTGCCAATACCTTGGGCGTGGGCGGTGTGGTGGTGGCGCTGACCTATGTGTCGCTGATTATTGGGGAATTGGTGCCCAAACAACTGGCCTTGCGCAATCCTGAGGCGGTGGCGATCCGCATGGCGCCCGCAATGTTGGTGCTGTCAAAAGTGGCAGCGCCGATCGTGTGGTTGCTTGACAGGTCGGGCAGGGTGGTGTTGTGGCTGATGGGGCAACGCGGTGTCAGTTCGAACAAAGTCACCGAAGAAGAAGTGCATACCATCCTGACCGAAGCGCATGAAGGCGGGGTGCTGGAGGATGAAGAGCGCGAAATGATGGCGGGGATCATGCGGTTGGGCGACAGGTCTGCCCGCGCGTTGATGACGCCGCGCAATGAAGTTATCATGCTGGAATTGGAATCCACTTCGGTTGAGGCGGTGGCCGCAGTGCGCAAAATTGCCCGCCCCCGGATGTTGGTGCAAAGCCGGGTTACAGGCGAGGTGATGGGCATCATCACGCTGGCCGACGCGTTTCAGGCAGTGTCGCGGCGTGAGCCGTTGGATTTGCGCAGCATCGTGCGGGATTTGCCGGTGGTTTCTGATAAAGCCGACGCGCTGGATGTGCTGGAAGTGCTGCACCGCACCCCGCATCACATGGCGCTGGTTTATGACGAATATGGCAATTTCGAAGGGCTGATCACCACCGATGACGTGCTGGAGGCGATCACCGGGGCGGTCACCTCGGCAGACGCGGGCGAGCCTGCACTGCTGGTGCGCGCGGACGGCAGTTTGCTGGTGTCGGGCTGGATGCCTGCGGACGAGCTGTGCGATCGTCTGGCGCTGTCGCGGTCATTGGCCGGGGAATATGATACTATGGCGGGGCTGGTGTTGCATCAGTTGGGCCGGATGCCGGCCTTGGGCGATATCGTTGACGCCGAAGGGTATCGGTTCGAAGTGATGGATATGGACGGGCTGCGCATTGATAAGGTGCTGGTCAGCCGGGTCTAGGTCGTCCGGCATCGTATCCTTACCCGACAGCGGGGGTTTCACACCCCCGCACCCCCGTGGGATATTTAGGAACAGATGAAGCGTAATTCTATATAAATTGTAATGGGTTGGGGCCCGAACCTAATCCATTCTGTCAGTGCCCTATTGCAGGTAAGGCATCGGATCGACGGAATCGGTGCCTTTGCGGATCTCAAAATGCAAGAAAGCCGGATCGCCCGCGCGCACCACGGCGATGGATTGCCCGCGCGAAACTTTATCGCCTTTCTTCACCTTCAAGCCATCAACCCCGGCATAAACCGTCAACAGGCCGTCGGCATGGCGGATCACCACGATTGGGGTGCCTTTGGTATCTGTTGTCACTGCGGCAACAGTGCCATCAGCGGCTGATTTCACCGCCGTGCCTGCCGCCGCAGCAATGTCGATGCCATCGTTTTTCTTCTTGGTATAGCCGCGAATGATCTTGCCACTGACCGGCATCGCAAAGCTGCTGGCAGAGGCGGCCGTGCGGTCTTTGCCAAGGTCGGCGACGGGCGGGGTTTCTTTGGCTTTGGCCGTGGCTTTGGCGGGGTTTTCTGCTGGCAACGGTTTTTTGGCCGATGGCGGTTGCGGCGTGTCTGATCCGACGCCGGGCAGTTTGACCACAGTGCGGCCAGCGTCGGGCGGGGTGCCGGTGGCGGTAGGAATAACCAGAACCTGACCTTCACGCACTTCAAGATCGGTGCCCAAGCCATTCCAATCGGCCAATGATCTGGCCGAGACATTATAGGTGCGGGCAATCGAGAATGCGGTTTCACCACGTTGCACTTTGTGTTGCGCAGGGTTTGCGCCGGCAGGTTTTCCTGTTGCAGGCAGCGGTGCTGTGCCGACGCGGTCAAGTGCTGTGGTAGCGATTGTTGACACATCGACCGGCCCTGTGCCGCCAATGATGCCACCGGTGGAGGTGCCAGGTGCGCCGGGGCGGGTGCCGCCGGGCAGGGCCAGCACTTCGCCGTCGCGCAAAGTATCTGACGGGCGCAACGCGTTAAAACGGGCCAACTCATCTGCCGATATGCCAACGCGGGCGGCGACGGATGCCACCGTGTCACCGCGTTGCGCCACGGCCACCTGATAGCCGGGATAAGATATCACGCCGCGCCCATCGGCATTGGGGCGGTTTGCACTGCCCTGCACGGCCCCCGATGTATCGGCCCCCGTGCCACGCCGCAAATCCCAGTCCAGATCGCTGTTTGTGCAAGCCGACATCAGCAGCAAGGCCAACGGCCCAAATACCATAGTGCGCGAAAGGGTCATGCTTACCACCTCATACCATCGGGTCAGGTTCGTCCTGACCGCACATTCATTCTGTTCCAAGCCCTTCGACCAGCGGCACAAACCGCACCGGACGAAGTTCTTCATAGTCATAGCCTGATGCCAGCCGCGTCACCTTGATCAGGCTTTGCACCGTATCAGACTGCCCGACAGGCAGCACCATGATACCGCCAATTTTCAGCTGCGCCAATAGGGACCCGGGCGGGTCTTCGGCGGCGGCTGTCACGATAATGCGATCAAACGGGGCCTGATCGGGCAAACCATAGCTGCCATCGGCGACCATAGCCACGATATTCACCAATCCCAAATCGCGAAACACGTCTTGCGCCTCGCGCACCAATCGTCTGTGGCGGTCAACGGTATAAACCCTGCGGGCCAGTTGCGACAGGATTGCCGCCTGATAGCCTGATCCGGTGCCGACCTCCAGAACCGTATCACGGGATTGGGCCGCCAGCGCCTGGGTCATCAACCCCACCACCGAAGGCTGGCTGATGGTTTGGCCGCAGGCAATCGGCAGCGGCATGTCTTCATAGGCGCGTTCGGCAAACAAACCGCGCACGAACTGGCCGCGATCCACCCGTTCCATCGCCGTCAAAACCCGGGCGTCGGTAACCCCGCGAGAGCGCAGCGCAAACAAAAACCGCATCTTCCGCATCGCCGCCGTATCATCGTCTGGCAGGCCGTGGTCGGTCATCCCAGCCGCGCCTCAAGATCGGCCATCGCATCATGCGCGGTCAGATCACAGCGCAGCGGTGTGATGGAAATCCACCCCTCAAGGTTTACGGCCGCATCGGTGCCGGGTTCGGTTGGGTGATGTTGCGCGCCGCCTTTGATCCACAAGAACCGTTTGCCCGAAGGGGCGGTGTAGGGCAGCACGCCAAAGGGGGTGTTGCGGCGAAACCCTTGCGCGGCCACTTTGTGGCCCTTTACGGCGGCGGCAGGCACCGGCGGGAAGTTGACGTTGTAGAAAATCCGGTAATCGCCCTGATCCCAGATGCCTTTGTCCAGCAGCAGGCGCACGATTGCGGTGCCATGAGTGGTGGCGGCTTCAAACGGATCGTCCAAGTCATCGGTTTGCGGCCCCATATATTGCGACATCGCAATCGCCGGAATGCCGTGCAACGCGGCCTCGATCGCGGCCCCAATGGTGCCGGAATACAAAACGTTTTCCGCCGCGTTATTGCCCCGGTTCACGCCTGACAGCACCAGATCGGGTTTCACCCCGTCCAGCACGTCATAAACCCCGGCCAGCACGCAATCGGCAGGGCTGCCTTCGACCGCATAGCGGCGGTGCGACAGTTTGGCGTTGATCATCGGATGGGTATAGCTGATGCAATGGCCAACGCCGGATTGTTCAAACGCGGGGGCCACGGTCCAGACCTCGCCGCCGGGGCCTGCAATGTCGTGGGCGATGCGGGTCAAAACCGAAAGCCCCGGCGCGTTGATGCCGTCATCATTGGTGATCAGAATGCGCATGGGCCTGCCTTGATCTGGCAGCAAATCGCCACCTGTTCCGGCCTTGTTAATAGCTTAGCCGATGCGCAGCGGCAAGTCTGGCGCTGGCGGGGTTTGACGCTGGCACGTTGATCTGGGGCATGCCCGTTATGGCTGGCTGAATTGCAAAGTATGCTTTGCCGCAGGTCCAAAATTAGCCTTTGCCATCCGGAGTGTTTTGCGCATGTTATGCGGGGGTTGGCGCGACTTTGATCAAGGTCGGTCTGCCGCGGCATCTGTGTTCGATAAATCAAAAACCAACGGGGCAGCGGATGAGCAAGTTGCAACTACAAGCCACCCGCATCTGGCGCGGCGCTGCCTTGTTTGACGGGGCAAGCGAGGCGACTTTAACCGCCCTTGCGCAGGCCAGCACCGCGATGCACTGGAACGTCGGCGAGATGTTGTTTCAGCGCGGCGACGCGGGCGATTCCGTGATCGGTCTGGCAACGGGGCGGGTCAAGCTGTCACTTGTTACCCGGCAGGGCCGCGAATTGGTGTTGCGCCATGCCGAGGGCGGCGATTTTCTGGGCGAGTTGGCGTTTCTTGATCCGGCCCCCCGGTCTGCCGATGCCACGGCACAAGAGCCGACAAGCGGTTTTATCCTGCGCCGGGTCGATTTTGACCGACTTGCGGACCGCCAATTGCTGGTGTCAAAGGCCGCAATCTATCTGTGCCAGCGGTTGCGCGATACCACGGATCAGCTTGAATCAATAGCGCTTTATGGCCTAAGCTCGCGGCTTGCGCGGTTCTTCTTGCTGACCTTGCGCCAAATGAACGGTGATGATCTGCCGCCCGCGCCGCGCCTTCGCCTGCCGCTGACGCAATCGGAACTGGCGGCGATCCTTGGGGCCAGCCGCCCCAAAGTGAACCGTGCAATTGCGGAACTGGAACAGGCGGGGGCGATCAAGCGCACTGGCGATGTGTTGGAATGCGATCCTGATTTGCTGGAAGCCTTTGCCGATCCTGTGGGGCATGAATGACGCCATTCCCGGCGTCATGGCACAGGCGCGGGCCGGGAATAGTGGCCGCAGCAGCCGTGGTTGCGATAATGGCCCTGGTGATCCTGTTGGCAGGCAAAGCCACGGAACCGCTGCGCGAGCGGTTGTTTGACGGCATGATCGGCGGGCGGGCCGGGGCTGTATCCTCCAAGGTTTGGGTGGTTGAAATTGGCACCGTCAATGCGCAAGGGGCCGCGTGGTCGCGCAGCGATCTTGCGGAATTGATCACGACTTTGGCTGCGGCAAAACCTGCGGCAATCGGGCTGGACATCGTGCTGTCGCAAGGCTGCGCGCCGGGGGCAGAAACGGATGCCTTGGCCAAAGCCATGGCTTTGGTGCCGGTGTTGACGGGATTCGTTGTGCCGGGGCCTGCGGGCAATATCCCGCGCCCACAACTGACCTTTGCCGCGATGACGAACGCGCCGGGCTGGGACGCCTTGGGTGCAGAAACGGCCTGCCCTGCGTTTGCGGATGCGTCTGCCGGGGCGGTGCTGATATCCCTGTCAGGCGGGCGCGATGGGCGTATCCGGGCAGCGCCCGCTGTGGCGTTTGTGGCCGGGCAGCCCTTTGCCGGGTTTGGAGTGGAACTGGCACGGCGCGCGGCGGGTTGGCCCACGCCAATCGTGGGTGGCGGCAATCGGGGGTGGCTGCGTCAGGAGTGGCTGCGTCTGGGGTGGCTGCGTTTGGGGGCCACAACCATCGCGTTGGATGCCACGGGCCAATTCCGGTTTGTGCCGATGCCGCCATCGCGGCGCGCGGCCAATACTGTGGCGGCAGCTGCGGTTCTGGCAGGGACAGCCGCCGAAATTCCAGCGGGGGCGGTTATAGTGGTCGGATCGGCTTTGCCCGAAAAAGGCGCTTTGCGCGCTAGCCGGGCCACGCCTTTGCACCCTTCGGTGCATTTGCAGGCCGATATTGTTGAGCAGCTTTTGGCGGGCCAGCCGTTTTCGCGCGCCCCCGCCGCGCCCCTGATCGAGGCGGTGGTGGCAGCAATCGGCGGGTTGCTTGCGCTGGTGATGGTTATTCGGCTGCCGCCTGTTGCCGCGGCACTGATGGCCGGTTTGATCGCGTCGGCTTGGGTTGCCATTGCTTGGGCCACGGCCGTCTGGGGCCAATATCTGCTTGATCCCCTACTGCCGGGTTTAGCAATCATCGGGACGGCCACTGCGGCGCTGTTGGCCGAAGCCCGCGCCAGCCGCACCGCCGAAGGCAACCTCGCGCGCAGGATGCGTCAACATCTGCCCGCATCCGTGGTTGACCGGGTCAGCGATGGCACAGCGCCGTTGCGCCTGATAGGCGAGATGCGCCAGATCACAGCGCTGTTCACCGATATCGAAGGTTTTTCCGATCTGACCCGCCGCTTGCCACCGCAGGCCTTGGTCGGGCTGCTGGATGACTATTTTACCGGGCTGACCCGCATTATCGCAGCGCGTGGCGGGATGGTTGATAAAATCGTCGGCGACGCCGTGCATGCGTTTTTCAACGCGCCGGTGGATCAACCCGACCATGTGGATCAGGCGATCAGCGCTGCGTCAGAGATTCGTGATTTTTCCGCCCGGTTTGCCGAAAATCCGGCTGCGGCGGCCGTTGGGTTTGGCCGCACGCGCATCGGCGTTGAAACCGGGCCCGCTTTGTTGGGCGATGTCGGCCAAGGTGGACGCACGGATTACACCGCCCACGGCGATGCGGTGAATATGGCGGCGCGGTTGCAAGAGGCCAGCAAGTCACTGGGCACCACGGTTTTGATCGGGCCACGTGCGGCGGAATTGACAACACATCTTTTGGGCGATGCGCGCGAAATAGAATTGCGCAGTTTCGGGCAAGTGCGCGTCAGCACTTTGCCCGACTGATCAGCGCCCCAGCACCCAACCAAGCGCCTGATCAATACGCGTTTGTGACCAATTGCCAACGGGCCCCGGTGCCACATTGGTGCCGCGCAAATTGACACCCTGACCGGATTTGATGGCTTTGATAACACCGCCGCCCGACACAGCCACGCTGCCGCGTTCGACAAAGACGGCAAACGCGTTCTCGCTTGGCCCTGCAAAAAACCGGGTGCCACGCACCGCAATGCGGCCAAATTCGGTTTGAAACTCCAGATCAACGGGGGGGGCGGTATCATCGCGGTCAAACACGATCGCACCGTTCAGATAAATCACGCCGCCAATGTCGGCGATAAAGCGGTCAATGCGCAGTTCCGACACCGGCCCCAGATGTATTTCCGTGTTGCGCCCCAGCCCCAGATGCGCGCGCCCTTCGGTGCCTGTCACCGCCAGATCGCCTTCAAACAGCGGCATCCCCGCCAGCATTTGCGCCAACTTGTCGGGTTGGCCAACCTGACCGGGGCCATTGATGGCCACAACGGTGCCAATGCCACTGGCGGCCCGCGCGATACCCGCCGTAAACGCAAAAGTTCCCCCGCCGATCAGGCAAATAGCCTGGCGGCGAGGGATGGGGCGGTTTTTAGTGATAAAAGGCACTTCGTAACCCTCGGCTTATGCGGTCAGTCGACAAGGGGACTGCTGACACGCGGTGCTGCTTTGGAATGATTCCGCCCCAACGTTAACCTGAACCCCGGAGAAAGGCATCAGGCTAAGCTGGTCGTCTGACAGCTGCTCTGCGGCGCGGTGTCAGTAGCGATACTTGTAAGTTTTCTTATGCTTGCGCGGGGCAGGGGCATAATAGCAATGATCGTTGCCGCCCGAGATATAGCGCGCCGATACCCAGCCTTCATAGCCGTTCCAGGTGACACGATACCAGCTGCCATAGCTTTCATAAACATGCACGCTGGTGCAGGCGTTCAGCGCCGCGATCACTTCGTAATTTGATCCCGGACCCGTGCGAAAGTTCAGATCCTGTGTGGTCCAGCCGGGGTTGGCAAGGGCGGCTCCTGCGGATGTAAACGCGATGGCGGCGGCAAGGGCAAGACGTTTGAACATGATCAACTCTCCGTTTTGTCTGGCCGGGCAGGGCCGGTTTGGGGGGCGGACCGGGTGGTGTTGCGGTCCCGATGTGTGGACCATGCACTGCGCGGGCATTCGGCGCTGTTCCAAAGGATACACGGGCGGTAACGGCGCGCAGGATACAGGCCCATTTTGAACCGCCGACGGCGGCTACAGTGGCATTACCCAAAACCCACCAGATAGTGATTGCTTGAAACGATGGCTTGGCGTCCGGACCGATGGTGAAAGCAAGACTCTCTTATCTTGGGGTTTGGAGAGTTGGCCGTTCAATTCAATGGCTTTTGCCCCTGACCATCTTGTAAATACCGACCGTACCCCCAGCCGGATACTTTGTTCCAGCTAAGATTGCACCAGCGATAGTCATAATTATCAACGGCTTGGCAGTCTGTTACCACCACGCCCGTGGTGTCTGCTGCTAATTCTGCAACCACATCATATTGCTCTCCGGGCCCGGAACGGACATTCAGTTTCTGATCTGCGGGGTGGTCAACCACGCTGAACAAACCGGAAAATTCTGAACTGGCCGCTTCGACATACTCTTCGGTCAGATACTTGGCCGAAGCAAAGCCCGCGATGCAGCCGTATTGCACGTCGCACCATTTGCCTTCGCAGTTTTTCACGCTGATCCCCGTGGCGTTATAGGCCAACTCGCCGATTTCGGCAAAGTTGGTGCCCGGGCCTGATCGCACAAACAGCGTGTCATCTGTAGCTATACCTTTCACCGACGCGCTGCCGATCTGCATCGGGCAACTGGCCAGCGCGGGCGCTACGGCAAGGGCGGGTTCGGGTTCGAATTCCTGTTCAGGTTCCGCATCCGGCGCGGCGGCGGGAATAGCTTCGGGCACCATGCCAAGTGCTGCCAGCCGGTTTGCGGCCTCGGTGGTATAGCGCCCCTTGGGAAAGCCCAAAAGATAGGCGCGAAACCCGGCTTCGGTGTTCTTGGCCGTGGTATCGGCCCAAAAATCGGTTTCCGCCATATCGGCCACCACCGCACGGGCATCAACGGCGCGTTCATGCGTGGGATAGCGGCGGATGAAATCTTCCATCGCGGCACGCTCGCCCGATTGCAACGCGGCCAGATAGATCAGCAACGGATCATCCGCAGGCGGGGCAGGTGGCACCGGGGTGGCGGTTGTCACAACTGCAGGCGTTGTCGCCACCGCCACGGCGGGCACCACATCGCCTGCCACCAGATAGATATCCTGATCCGGCAGTTGCGCCTGTTCAATCGGCACTTGCGCACCTTTGGTGGTTTCCTTGACGCGCGCGCGCACCGAGCGGAACATCCGCCCCACTTCCAGCCCCGGCTGATCCAGCACTTCCAGCAACGCGGCTGTGTAGGGGCTGTGTTCGGTATCGCCGTCATCGGCAGTTTTGCCCGCTTCGGCGGCGAAGGAAATCATCATCCCCGTCTCGCCCTCAACCGATACCGCCGCAAGCCCGCGCGACACCCCGCGCGTGGCATCACTGCGCTTCATCGTGGCGGCAAAAGGGTTATTGCGGCAGGCATCCAGCATCACCAGCCCCAGCTTGCCCGCCGTGCGCACAGTGCCAAGCACCTGATCTAACGATATTGCCTCAAACTGCGCCGTCGATTCCGACTGCATTCTTGCATCAACCGGAATAAGGTAATTGACGCTGTTCATCTCTATCGCGTGGCCGGCATAGAAGAACAACACCAGATCGGCGTTCAGTGATTTTTCAGAAAACGCGCCTAAGGCCATGCGAAACGCAGTGCCGTCCAGATCTTCGGCCAGCGTCACATCAAAGCCGATGGCTGTAAGTTTCGCCGCAATCGCGCGGGCATCATTGGCGGGGTTGGGCAAGGGCGTTGAGTTTTGATACTTGGAATTGCCGATCACCAGGGCCACGCGGGTTTCGGCAAAGGCACCCGACGCCAACAGCAAAAACAATGCCGCAGCCGCGATCATAACCCGTTGCAGCCGTGCCAGTCGTTGAAAGATGCGATCATCCCCCAAGTGCAATAATCCGTTCATTTGTGACCTGATATACGCATTGTGCGGCCCCGGCACCGACGCAGATCTGATCGCGGTATGCCACAAATTCGCGCTGTTGGGCCTTGTCTGTCAAGCCATTTGCTACGGCCCGTTTGAACACGCCGACCATGCGGTGATCTTGTTCTGCCAACTCAGAGCTGTTGCAAATCGCAAGTTCGGCATCGGTTTGGGCAAAGCTGCAATCAAAGGTTGGGGCCATCACCAGCGACTCGCGCAATTTTGGTGGTGGCGTTGGGGCAGCCTCTTGCACGGGCGCAAGGGCTGACACCAGCCAATCTTCGGCCTCGGCGGCATAGGTTCCTTCGGGAAACACCAGTAAATACCGCCGATAAGCCGCAACGGTGCCTGCGGCTGTGGTGGTGGCCCAAAACGCATCATCTTCGATCGACGCCATCAACGCCTGTGCTGCGGGCACTTTTTCATGGCCGGGAAAGCGTTGGATGTAGTCGGCCAATGCTTCAACCGTGCCGGATTTAATCGCGGCGAAATAGACGACCGATGGGTCATCTTGCGGCGGGGTGGTTTTGGCAACCGGGGTGGCCTCTGACGTGGTTTCACCCGCCGCAACCGCCCCTGCGACCAGATAGATATCGGTGTCGGGCAGTTGCATCTGTTCGATTGGCACCTGCTTGCCGTCCGTGGCCTCTTTCACTTTGGCGCGGACGGATCGGAACATCCGGCCCACTTCCAGCCCGGGTTGATCGAGAACCGTCAAAAGCGCCGCCGTATAGGGGCTGTGTTCCCCGTCGCCGTCATCAGCCGTATTGCCGGCTTCGGCGGCGAACGACACCACCAGGCCCGTCTCGCCTTCAACCGACACCGCAGCCAGCCCCCGACTGTCGCCGCGCGTGCCGTTTGAGCGCACCATCGTGGTGGCATAGGGATTGTTGCGACAGGCATCCAACATCACCATGCCCAACTGATCGGCCGACCGCACGGCCTGCAGCAACTGGTCCAGCGTGATGGTTTCAAACTGCGCGGTGGCTTCGGATTTCATTTGCGCATCAATCGGGATCAGATAGTTTTTCCCTTCAATTTCAATGGCATGACCCGCATAAAACGCAATCGCCAGATCGGCATTCAACGCCTTTTCGCTGAATTCCCCCAAGGCCACGCGAAACGCCTGCCCCGTCAGATCTTCATACAGCGCCACGTCAAAGCCAATGGATTCCAGCTTGGCCGCCACCGCGCGGGCATCGTTCAGCGGGTTGGCCAGCGGAGTGGAGTTTTTGTAACTCGCATTGCCAATCACCAGC
>JANNAT010000135.1:0-6168 GCA_031384605.1 Cypionkella sp. | reverse complement strand
GTTACGGCGGAACGCATCCGCCGCCTGAACTCGTCCACCGACCCCAAATTCGCAGAGCTTTCCGCCGATTTCGCTTACCTGCGCTGCCGAGAAATTGAGTTTGAAGACCTTGACCAAGACCTCGCCCCCGCAGAAGTCTGGTCCGCGCTGGAAACCCTGCACCGACTGCCTCTGACTATTTATGTCCAAGTCGCCTGGCAGGAACACAAGACCGAAAGCCAGACCCTGATCTTCGCGGATCGTGTCAGCGCGGAATTGCTCGACCACTTGCGCGGCGTGGCCGAACGTCGCGAAAATGCATTCGTCTATGCTTGGGCACCAGGTCAGATTACTGCTGTGCTGGGCGACGCACTCGACGTGCGGTCGGTGCGAACCGAACTTGTCGGAAGGTTCCGCCAATGAACGCCGAAACCGATTTCCGGCTGTCTCTGGCCCCTTATCAACAGCGCGCCGTTGATGCGATTGCGGAAACCTTGCGCACCGTATCGGGCCTGCATGAGCGCGAACCGCAACACCGCGAGCGAATTTCCCGCGAGCTTGGGGTGATATTGCTACAAGCGCCGACCGGGTCGGGCAAAACCTTGATGCTGGGCCGTGCATTAGAGGCCGTGCGCGGTCAGCTGGATGCAAAGACCGTGTGGTTCTGGTTCGCCCCTTATGCGGGACTGGTGACACAGACGCGCAGTGCCCTGACCGCACAATGCGGCGCATTGCGGCAGCGCGATGTCTATTCCGACCGCGAGGCCAGCGCCGCGCGTGATGGTGATGTTTTCGTGCAAACATGGGCATCTGTTGCTGTGCTCAAAAAAGAAAGCCGAAAGGTCCGTACCGATAAGGAGGCGTCCGCGTCGGTGGACAGCATGATTGCCGAATTGCGCGACAGGGGCTTTCGTATCGGCGTGGTGATCGATGAGGCGCATCTGAACTTTGGCTCAGGTGCGGCGGCAACGGCCGAGTTCTTCTTGAGTGTCATGTCGCCCGACTTCACTGTGCTGGCCACGGCCACTCCGAATGATGCCAAGCTGGAAAAATTCGAACGCGATGCTGGGTTGAAAGTGGCCAGCCGCGTGACCGTTTCTCGCGGGGAGGTGGTAGAGGCAGGGCTGAACAAGATCGGACTGATGGTGGGCGTACTCCGTTTCAAGGAGGAAGACCGCGCGCTGATTGATACTGAAGTAGCGACCCTGACTGCTGGCTGGTCGCAGCACTGTTTTATCAAAGACCGTCTTGGCGAAATGGGGATCAGCGTCACGCCGCTGATGTTGGTGCAGGTTGAGGATCAGCAAGAGGGCAAAGAAGACCCTGTTGCCCGAGTGAGGGAACGCCTGATCGAGATCGGGGTGCCAGAAAAGACCATCGCCGTGCATACTTCAGGCGAACCCGACCCGGCGTTTCACACGCTGGCCTATGACCCGGATATTGAGGTATTGGTGTTCAAGGTTGCTGTTGCCACGGGCTTTGACGCGCCACGAGCATGGACTTTGGTTTCAGTGCGGCCCAGCCGCGGGCGGGATTTCGGCTTGCAGATCGTAGGTCGGATCATGAGGGTTCATCCGCTGGTGCGCCCCTTCCATGGGCAAGAGCCGCTGCTGGACCGGGGCTATGTTTTCTTGTCAGACCCCGAATTGCAGGTGGGCCTTGATGAAGCCGCCGCCGACCTGAAAGCGGTGCGCGAAGGCATCGCGGTTCTGACGGACCGACTGGATGTGCTGGTGCTTGGCAACGATGAACGGGCAGCGGAAAGCTACGGCGCCACGCCCTTGCCGCGTCCGCCCATGCCGACTGGCGAAGCAGAGACTGTGAATGAACTGGCCAACCGCCAAATGTCCATCGGCCTGCTGAACCCCAACTATGCCGCCGCAACCTTTGAACGGCAGCAAAGTGCTACGGACGCACTGCGAGGAATCTATGAACCGGCAGGGACACCGCCCCTGTTCCCGAACCTGCCAGATGTACTATCACCGCGTGTCGCCACTGCGGCTGCCGCTGCACCCGTGCCCGAGCATCAAGTAAAATATGCCCTGCGCACGGAACTTGGCATTCCGAAAGCCCTGGTGCGGGAAGAGCTGCCGAACCTTTTCGACATTGAAAGCGACCTCTGCCCCCAGATTGCCAAGGAGTTTTGTCGCGCTGTGCCGATGACGGCGATGCTGCTCGCTGTGAACAGCAATGCTGAACTTTCTATGCGCGACCTGTTCAACGCGGGCCAGACCGATCATCGCAGCCTAAGTGTCCGCATGTCTGCTGCCCGGATTGCCGAACAGGCACAGGCGCAGTTGATGTTCAATGATGGCATCGATCCACGACGCATTCGCGAAGCGGTAGAGGCTGAGCTTTCTCGGCAATGCCGCGAGAAAGGGATCGACGCCCAGCCACGCGACATTCGCCGCACGATAAACCTTGCGATCCTTCGACACCCCCAAGCTTTGAAAGAGGCGGTTCGGGTCGCACAAAGTTACCATATCCGGCTGGAAAGCAACGAGTTGATCCCGACCGACCAGTTCGGTCCGCGGGATGCGGAGCGGGCAATCAAAGGGGCGTATGGCGCTTTCATCGGACGGTTTAACATCCCTGAACTGGCCTTTGCCAAAGTTCTAGATTCCGACCAGAGCGGGCGAGTGAAGTGGTGGCTGCGCAATCCAGAAAGCGAGAAATGGGCTACCAGGTTGATTCTGCCCACAGGCAAGCGGTTCTTCCCCGACTTCGTCGTGGGTATCAATGGGCGGAAAACCAAAGACAGCATCGCATTGGTCGAGATCAAGGACGACGGCGAGACCGGGCGTCTGCATTCGGACAATAACGCCCTGAAAATCCGATCAGCTCATGAAGAATACAAGGGGGTATTCTGGACGTTCCGGGAGGCTGAAGGGGTATTCCTGAAAGCGATCTGGAACCAAACCCATAACCGCATCTTCCCAAGCGGTCCGTTTGAGATCGAAGATATGGTATTGATCCAGTAGTTGAGCGGTGGCGAATTTGCGAGTTAGAGACTTACACGCGCCAATCATGGCATCGAAAGCTGACTGGCTGGCAGGAACGACCTGGATCGGCTTCACGCCAACATCGGGCGACTTGAATTCTCGTGCGGAATGTCAAAGCACAATTCAAAAGCAGTTCGGCAAAGGCTACGTCATCGAATACATCACAGAGCAGTTCAGCCAGCCTAACCCTGGCTTCGAGAAGGACGCAACCTATCTAGCCGAACGCGAAGCGCACACGGCGCAGGCGGGCAGGTTCATCGCCGTCCACAAGCTGCGGCATTCATCACGTTCACTGGAAGAGATCTTAGGGCCGGAGGAGTTTCGCCGACTGCAAGACATGTGGGCACAGGGAGGGAAGCGTTGGCGATGGTCAGTTGCATTTCCGATCATTGAAACTTATCGGATCTTGGGGCAACCCAAAGCAAAGGACGTGCTGGGCGACCAAGGCTATCGTCGCTTGTTTGCCCATTCCTCGGCTACGCTGCGTGCCCTTCAGCCTGTGGAACGTGCCGCACTGGAAGACTTGGAATTAGAGCCGGGTGTGGCTAGCAGCGCATGGATAGCAATCGAGGACGAGTTTAAGAACGCCGACGCCTACCCGCTGACCCCCTACGGTGTGCGGGACATGAACCGTGACCTGCCAAATAGTGCGTTGGAAGGCATCACCGAAGAAAGGCGGGCGAAGGTACGAAAGCGCGCCGCATGGTTGGCTGACCGCTTCGTAATTTTGCGGTCCAATTCGGGGACACTTCATTGCGACGATTGCGGGTTTGATCCCAGAACTCCGTTTCCAGCGGGTGACATCAAACCTCGCAGCCTGCTCGACGTGCACCACAAGCACCCGCTTGAAGAAGGGGTACGCTACACAACCGTTGCAGATCTCGCTTTGCTTTGCCCTACATGTCATCGCGTCGAACACGGACGTATGAAGCTGGCGTTGAGGGCCGCGGCGCGTGAAAATGGTGATGAGTCCTGAGTCGCCGACCTGACCGGCAATAGACTGGGTTATTTCTTCACCCAAGTTTTGCGATAACCATTTGCTAGCCCGATAGTGCCCCCTGGCATGGTTCCTCCCTGGCCCCTTTTGTATGCGGGGGGGCGCAGCGCGGCATTTCGCTAGCGACTGGCTTCTTCACCGGGGAATCCAGGCGGAATCCACTTGCCGCATGATCTTGGGAAAAGTGACTCTTTATCAAAGGCTTGTGGAATAACGATCTTGGCGTGCTGGATTCTTTTGTGGAATCCAGCGAATCCAGTTTGCGGAAGCCATGTGTGGATGCCTCCCCCTGTGCAAGGAAAATTTTGACCTTCTTGGCAGGTGATCGAGTGCGGTCATGTGTCAGGCCTCACTGTGCGGCTTTTCACATGCCGCGGGCCGGTATGGAGATGCGCGGATCAGGTCCAAATCAGGGAAGCGCGTTCTGGTTGACGCTCTGGATTCCTCTGGGTCTCCTGATCCCGATCTGATCGATCATTTGCCCATGCGGGTCATTGCCTTCCTCACACTTCCGGGCGGTCGATTGCGGCGGGGTCGCAGGACTACCCCACCATCACCGGCCCCCGGTATTCCTCGTTTTTCGTCAACATGGCCCAAAGACCCCGCGCCATCTTGTTGGCCAACGCGATGGCGACCAGCATGCGTGGCTTTCGGGCCAGCATTTTCGCAAGCCATGACCCTTCCGCGGCCCCCCTTCGGCCCGCCCAACCCACCACGGCCATCGCACCGACGATGAGCAAGCGACGGATATCGCGCTGACCCATTTTCGATGTCTTGCCCAATATCTGCTTGCCGCCGGTCGACCGTTGCAATGGCACCAGACCAAGCCATGCCGCAAAGTCGCGCCCGCAGCGAAAGCTTTCCATCACGGGCGCGAAAGTCTCGATCGCGAGCGCCGTGATCGGGCCAACACCCGGCATGGTCCGCAGGCGCCGGGCGGTCCCGCCCTGGCCCGAGAGGCGGGCGATTTCCTTGTCCAGAACCGCAAGCCGCCCGGTCAGCCGCGTGATCTGTTCAATCACCTCACGGCAGGAAAAGCGCACCAGCGCGGGCAGGTCGCTGCTGTCAGACTCCACGATCCCGACCAGTTGCTTCACATTCTGAACGCCGATCAGTGCTATGTAGCCGAACTCATAAAGATGCGCCCGCAAAGCATTTATTGCCTCGGTGCGCTGCCGAATAAACTGCGCGCGGGTCCGGAACAAAACCGCCCCTCCCTGCTGTTCCGGCGTCTTGGGGTCCACAAAACGCATGGGCGGACGCAGCGCCGCTTCGACGATAGCCTCGGCATCAGCCGTATCGTTCTTGTGCCGCTTCACGAAAGGCTTGACGTAGCGCGGCGCAATCAGCCGCGGATCATGGCCCATCTGCGCCATCTCGCGCGCCCAGTAATGCGCGCTGCCACAGGCCTCCATCGCCACAAGGCAGGCCGGATGACCCGACATGAACTTGTGAAACTGAACCCGCGTCAGCTTCTTGCGGAAAACGACCGAACCATCAGTCGCTGCGCCATGGAGCTGGAAAACATTCTTTGCCAGATCGACGCCAATGATGGTAACTTCTTTCATGGATGCCTCCTTCGATTAGCTTGGTTTCAACGCCCAAAGCTTGGCACATTGCGATGCCGTCGGGGAGGGAGGCATCCACTCCATCACCTGCTTAGAATCCCATGAATCCAAACATGATCTCCGCGCGGTGCGCCGTGACAGCGACAAACCGGATGAATGTTATGTTATGAGAGTTACGCGGAATTCATCTTGTTCGGCAACGACCCTGAGAGTTGGCCCGTTTGAGCACCGCCGCGTTCATCTCGCGATCCAAGGATTGATGAGGACGATGCCACAGCCTTCGAAGTCTTTAACGTTCCAAGTGGCGACCGGCGCACCACATGCGCGGGCGAATGCGGCAATCCGACAGTCGCATCCATGATCGGCTTGCCCCATGCGCGGCGGCCGGCAGCAAAAGCAGCTTGGGCCCGAGTGAAAATTCGGTCGTGGCTCCGCAAATTGACCGTATAGCAGAACATCTTGATCAACTTCTTCTCTTGCGTGGATGTAAGAAGCCTTTCATTGCCTTGGTCGTGCCGGGTGGCCAAAGCAATGAAAGGCTTCTTACATCCACGCAAGAGAAGAAGTTGATCAAGATGTTCTGCTATACGGTCAATTTGCGGAGCCACGACCGAATTTTCAC
>JANNAT010000106.1:0-62183 GCA_031384605.1 Cypionkella sp. | reverse complement strand
GCCGTGGGCGGTGATCAGATCATCCACCAGCGATTTGATCTGACGCAAATCCAACTCTGCCGCCGTATGCGGATCAAGCATGGCGGCGTGATAAATATGGTCACGGTTTTCTTCCATCAGGGCGGCGACGGTCAGTTCCTGAACGTTCACGTTGGTGCGCATCAGGCCGATAAGCTGTGGAGGAATGCCTGTAACGCAGGTGGGCTGCAACCCATTCGCGTCAACCAGCGTCGGAACCTCGACCGCCGCTCCTTCGGGTAGTTGGGGGATATAGCCACGGTTAGGCACGTTGCCGTAAATCACCGATGGCGTGCCAGTGACGACCGAATTCATGATGGTGGCTGCATATTCGTGGGTGGGTTTAACGTCGATGCTGTCAGCAGCGGCAAAATCGGCGGCGGTTTTGGTCCAGCGTTCAATCTGTTCAACACAGCGGGTTGGGTATTCATCCAGCGGAATGCCAAACTGTTCGATCAGATCGGGGCGGCTATCTTTGATGAACCACGGCACGTATTCAGCGAAATGTTCCGACGATTCGGTGACGAAATAGCCCAGGTGCATCATCGCCTCATACCGCACCTTGTTGGGGCAGCGCGGGTTCCAATGTGATGGTTTTGGGATGGCCCCTTTGGCATATCCGTCGCGTAGAGCGGGATAAAGATCGCGGTAGGTGCCGTCGGGATTACGCGCCTCAAAGTTCAGATAGAATGCCATGTGGTTGATGCCCGCCGCGCGATAGCGCAGATCGGCCACGGGGATATCCAGATCACGGGCCAGTTCTTCGGCAGTGCCTTGCACGGAATGGCACAGGCCAACCTGTTTGACATGGGGATATTTCGCGCCCAGCGCCCAGGTGTTGATCGCCATCGGGTTGACGTATTGCAACATGATCGCGTTGGGGCAGATGGCCGCCATATCCTCGGCCAGTTTCCACAGATGTGGCACAGTGCGCAGGCCGCGCATGATGCCACCAACGCCCAGTGTATCAGCGATGGTCTGGCGCAGGCCGTATTTTTTGGGCACGTCAAAATCTATGACAGTGCTGGGTTTGAAGCCGCCGATCTGAAACGCGGTGATCACGAAATCGGCCCCCTGCAAAGCGCGGCGCTGATCGGTGTAGGTTTCAATCTTGGCCCCCACGCGCAGCGAGGACACCATCTTGCGGCACACCATTTCAGACTCGGCCAACCGCTTTGGATCAATATCCATCAGCGCAATCGTGGCATCTGAAAGGGATGGCATATTCAGCGCATCGCCGATCAGGTTTTTCATGAAGACGGTGGAACCGGCCCCGATGAAGGCAATCTTGGTCATTTAACGGCTCCGAGGGTAAGGCCCGCGATGAAGTGCTTTTGCATGGCAAAGAACATCAACACAGGAGGAAGGGCGGCGATGATGGATCCTGCCGACACAAGATGCCAGGCGGCAATCCATTGACCGTTTAGTGAGTTCAGACCGGCGGTAACTGGCTGAATGCTGGCGGATGTGGTCAGCACCGTGGCCCAGAAATATTCGTTCCAGATGAAGGTGAACACCAGAACCGACAGGGCGGCGATTGCGGGGCGCATCAGGGGCACGACGATATACCAAAAGATCTTGATCTCGGATATGCCTTCAACACGGGCGGCTTCGACCAGTTCGAACGGCATCGCCTTGATAAAGTTGCGCATGAACAAGGTGCAAAAGCCTACCTGAAAGGCGACGTGGAACAGACCAAGGCCAAGGGTGGTGTTGATCAGGCCCAGGTTTACCGTCATGTCGCGCACCGGCACCATCAGGATCTGGAACGGCACAAAGTTGCCTGCCACAAAGATAAAGAAAATCAGCATGTTAAAGCGAAACTTGTAAACCCCAAGGGCAAAGCCGGTCATGGTTGACAGGGCCACCACGCCGATGACCACGGGGATGGTCAGCTTGAACGAATTCAGGATGTATTGACCGATGGCCGAATTGCGGAACACGTCGGCGTAGTTTTCAAACGCGATATAGCTGGGCATGCCGAAGTAGTTGCCTTGCGCAAGGTCGGACGCGGGGCGCAAGGACGTCAGCGCCACACCCAGCAAGGGGAACAACCAGATCAGCAAGGCGATGGGCAGCGCCACCTTATACATGATCTGCGAGGCGCGCGAGGTTTGCTCAATAGGGCGGGGGAACATGTCTATCGCTCCGTTTCGTCGCGCCACATCTTCCAGATGAAGCCCGAGATGAAGATCATCATGATGCCAAACAGCACCACAGCGATGGCAGCCCCGTAACCCATACGGTAGCCGTATTCAGAAAGTGCTTGTTCATACATGTAATAAGACAGCACGCGTGACGATCCGTAGGGGCCGCCCGACGTCATGATGGAAACAAGGTCAAACGAGCGGAGCGCGCCGATGACGGTGACGACGATGGCAATGAAGGTGGCGGGGCGCAGTTGTGGGATGATGACATACCACAGCATTTTCCAGCCTTTTGCGCCGTCAAGGCGCGCGGCCTCTATCTGATCAGGGGCGACGTTGTTCAGGCCGGTCAGATACAGGATCATCACATAGGCGATTTGTGGCCAAAGGCCTGCGGCGATAATGCCGTAGTTGACGTAATCTTCATCCGCCAACACGGCCACGCCAGTGCCGGTGACAAATTCGATCAGTTTGTAGAACAGGCCAAAGTTGGGGGCATAGAACCAAGCGAACATCAGGCCGACGACAACTTGGCTGATCACGAAGGGAAAGAAGAACAGCGATTTATAGATGCGGATACCGCGCACGGTTTGGTTGAGGAATACCGCCATGAACAGGCCAATCGGCACCGCCAGCATGAACATGATCAACCATGTGACGTTGTTCCACAGGGATTTCAGAAAATTTTCATCCTGAAACAGTTCGATGTAATTGCCAAAGCCAACCCATGTGGCCGTTGAGCCAGCGGCTTTGGCAGCCGGGGTCGCCCAGACGGATTGAATGGATGGCACAAGCACCTGAAACAGAAAAATCAGCGCGAACAGGGCCGCGAACGCCGTGGCAACCGAAACTCTGCGGTTCGTCGGAACCAATAACATCGCGGCGACCAAAAAGATCGCGCCGGTCGTCAATGTTTGAAAGAAGCCGCCAAAAAGGCCGGTGAAGGTTTCGTTGGTAAACGTATTTACGATGGGCTCAACCAAAGTGCTGGCCCCGATCCAGGTTTTTTTGGAAAGGCCGTCCCAATCATAGAATGAAATCCAGATCGACTCGATGATCGGACCGATCACATAAATCAGGAACATGATCATGCCGGGGGCAAGAAACAGCCATGGGGCCAGACGGCGCTGATTGGCTTTCCAATAGGCGGACATTGAAACCTCCGGGCGATGACTGTGGCGGCGGGAATTTCGGGGCCGGGGGCAATAGCCAAGGGCCAAAAAGAACGGACGCGCCCGGTTTGGGCGCGTCCGAAGCTAGATTTACTCGTAGGCTGTAGCGCGGACTTTTTCCAGACGATCAAGGATTTCCGGCAGACGCTCGGGTTTCACCATGAATTCCTGGAAGCCTTCCATGCCGGCCTTTGCCATTTCGGCGGGCGCGTCACGGTCAAAGAACTGTGCCAGGGCATAGGCCGAGGACAGCGATTCAAAGCCGGCTTTGATGAAGGGATCATCGCCAACAGTCGCGTTCTTGTTGGTTGGCAGCTGCCCGATGGCGGCGTTCAACTTGGTCTGTGCTTCAGCCGAGGCAACATAAGCCAGAAACAGCTTGGCGTCTGGCACGTTGGTTGCACCCGAAGTGATGTGAATCGTGTCAGTCGGTGCTTCTTCGGCGCGTGGGATACCCGGAGTGATTTCTGGGAACACCATGAAGCCAAGGTTATCGTTGGTCATGCCGCCTTCTTTGAAGGTTGCGACCGCAAAGTTACCCATGACATAATTCGCAGCCTTGCCTTGCACCATCAGGGCGGCGGCATCCTGCCAGTCGATCGCTGCGTGGTTTGCAGTGATGTATGGCTGGATCTTTGCCCATTCTGCGAAGGTTGCCTTCACGCGGTCATCGGTCCATGCGACTTTACCGGCGGTTAATTCCATATGGAATTCATAGCCGTTGGTGCGCATGTTGATGTAGTCGAAGATGCCAGCGCCGGGCCACAGGGCCGAAGTGCCGGTTGTCAGGCAATCAACGCCAGCTGCTTTGAACTTTTCGCAGTTGGAAACGAAATCTGCCCAAGTTGTTGGCACTTCAACGCCAGCCGCTTTGTAGACGTCTTTGTTGAAGTAGATGCCCCACTGGTAATACGTATAAGGGACGCCCCACTGCTTGCCATCAATGGTCATCGACGCTTTGGCGGATGCCAATGAATCGCTTAGACCATTGGCTTCCCAAACGTCGGACACGTCCATGAACTGACCAGCTTTGACGAAGGGGGCCATGCGGTTTCCGGCATACCAGTTCGCCAGATCGGGCGAATCGGTGGTCAGGAAGTTGCGGATGGCGGTTTTATACCCTTCGTGATCGAAGTTTTGCAAAACAACGTCGATGTCAGGATTTGCAGCTTCGAAATCTGCAATCAGCGCTTCCATAGCGGCCAATGGCGTCGGATCGTAGTCTGCGAAGTATTTCAGTGTGCGCGTTTCGGCCGTCGCAGTGCTTGCCAACAGCAAGCCTACGAGGAACGCCGCTGCGCCCTTGGTGGTCTGGACCATGGTATCCTCCCGTTTGGTTCCATTATTTGAAACTTAGTCTTTAATGTTGAAACTATGCGGCGTATCATCTAGCGTGTCAACAGGTGTTAAAGGAACGCAATCCGCATGGAAGCCCAGAGTAACTCGGACGGGACGGTTGGCAAGGCGCTAGACGTTCTGGACATGGTGGCGGGCGCGGGGCGGCCTGTGCGCTTTAGCGAGTTGCTGGCAGACAGCGTATTTCCCAAGGCCACTTTATACCGGTTTTTGCAAACCCTGACCAATCAGGGCATGCTGATGCTGGACCCGGATCGTGGCACTTATACGCTGGGTGTGCGGCTGGTGCGACTGGCGCATGCGGCCTGGGCGCAAAGTTCCCTTGCCCCGGTGGCGCGGCCCTATCTTGATGTATTATCAGCAGAAACCGCCGAGACGATCCATCTGGCGCAGATGGATCAGGGGCAGGTTCTGTATGTCGACAAGCGCAACGCCGCCCGCCCGGTAGAGATGTTTGCCCAAGCCGGCAAAGTTGGCCCCGCGTATTGCACGGGCGTTGGCAAGGCAATGTTGGCCTACCTATCCGATGAAGACCTGCAGGCGGCGATTGATCGGCAAAGTTTTCACCGTTTTACGCCAAGCACCTATGATACGCCCGCCAAACTGCGGGCTGAACTGCGTCTGATTCGGGAAAGGGGCTATGCGTTTGACCGCGAAGAACACGAACCGGGAATCATCTGTATTGCTGTGCCGATTCTAACGCGGGCGGGCCGGGTGATTGGCGCATTGTCGGTGACATCAACCACGCAACGCACAAATCTGGCCGCGCTGGAAGCACAGGCAGAACGCGTCAAAGAGACCGCAGCGCAGATCGCGGCCGAAGCAGAAAGCTGGCGGTTTCCACAGTAAAAGCAAAACAAGACTTTATCGAACAAATTCGGGGAGGAGGACACGATGGCTGAGGTTTCTCTAAAAAGTGTGGTCAAGCAGTTTGGCGATGTGAAGGTTATCCACGGGATCGACCTGCAGATCGAGGACGGTGAGTTTTGCGTTTTTGTCGGACCGTCGGGCTGTGGGAAATCCACCTTGTTACGGATGGTGGCAGGGTTAGAGGATACCACAGCCGGAACGATCCACATTGGTGCGCGGGATGTGACAAACGTTGATCCCGCAGAACGCGGCATTGCGATGGTGTTCCAGACCTATGCGCTGTACCCGCATATGACCGTGGCCGAAAACATGGGGTTTGGCTTGAAGATGACGGGCCATGCGCCTGCCGAGGTTTCGGCCAAGGTGAAAGAAGCCAGCCGCATCTTGAAGCTGGACGATTATCTGACCCGCAAACCCAAAGCCCTGTCCGGCGGTCAGCGTCAGCGCGTGGCGATCGGGCGGGCCATTGTGCGCGGGCCGCAGGTGTTTTTGTTTGATGAGCCGTTGTCGAACCTTGATGCGGAATTGCGGGTCGAAATGCGGGTCGAAATCTCGCGTCTGCACCGTGAAATCGGCGCCACGATGATTTACGTGACGCATGATCAGGTCGAAGCGATGACTTTGGCCGATAAGATCGTTGTGCTGCGCAAAGGCATGATCGAACAGGTCGGCAAGCCGCTGGATTTATACCGCGACCCGAACAACCGCTTTGTCGCAGGCTTTATCGGATCGCCAGCGATGAACTTTGTGGCGGGCGTTACCGAAGGCGGCGACATGGTGGCGGCAAAGGGGTTGTCGGCAACGGTGCCATTGTCGGTTGGGCTGCCGGGCGCGGGGGCAGAGGTGACGCTGGGCATTCGTCCGCAGTTCCTGACCGTCGATCTGGGCGGGTCCACCCACCGGGTGGAAATGACCGAGGCGCTGGGCGGGATTTCGTTCCTGCACCTGACAGCCCCGTCGGGTGAAAAGCTGGTGATAGAGGCCAAGGGCGATATGGTTGTGGCGCCGGGCACTCAAGTGGGCATCGGCTTTGATCCGCTGAACGTGTTGGCGTTTGATGCAGCGACGGGTGCGCGGCTGCGTTAATCTGCTGTGGAGAAACGCAAAAAGGCGGGGCCGCGACGCCCCGCCTTTTGTGTTTCGATCGGTCGCCTATTCTGGCAGTGTCTTGCCCGCGCGCTGTTTCGCCAGTTCCAACTGACGCTGCCGTTCCCTAAACCGGTCGCGGTCGACTTGTGTGTATTCGCCAACACAGTGATGGCATTGCGCGCCCAGTTCAAATTCCGGGCGCAGTTTATCTGCGGCGCTGATGGGCCTGCGGCAGGCGTGGCAGCTGTCATAATCACCGGGGATCAGGCCATGGCCCACCGACACACGGGTATCAAACACATAGCATTCGCCATTCCATTGGCTTTGCGCGGCAGGCACCTCTTCCAGATATTTCAGGATGCCGCCTTTCAGGTGGAATACGTCCTGAACCCCCTGCCCTAACAGATAATTCGTCGATTTTTCACAGCGGATACCACCTGTGCAAAACATCGCAATCCGCTTGCCTGTGAACGCGTCTTTGTTGGCTTGCCACCATTTGGGGAAATCGCGGAACGCGCGGGTGTTCGTGTCAACCGCGCCTTGGAACGTGCCGATCGACACTTCGTAATCGTTGCGGGTGTCGATCAGAACCACATCAGGCTGGGCGATCAGATCATTCCAGTCTTTCGCCGCAACATAGCCGCCCACCCGTGCCACCGGATCAATGTCGGGTTGGCCCATGGTAACGATCTCACGTTTCAGTTTTACCTTCATCCGGGTAAAGGGCGGCTTTTCGGCATGGCTTTCCTTATGCGCTAACGCCGCGAACCCCGGCAAGCCGCGCAGATGCGACAGCACCGCGTCAATGCCCGCACGACTGCCCGCGATAGTGCCGTTTATTCCTTCGGGGGCCAGCAATAGCGATCCTTTAACACCTAGCGACAGGCACAACTCCAACAACGGCGCGCGGGTGGCGACCGGATCTGGCAGTCTGGCAAAATGATACAATGCGGCTACGATCAGCATGGCCTGTGGGTAATTCGAGTTTTGGGTGGGGGCAAGGGGGTGGACTGTCAGCGCGCGTTCAAGACGCGGTCTTCGCCCGCATAGTCGAACACATCATGGCCATAAGAGGCGAAGGCGGGGAAATCACTGGCCCAAGTGGCCGCATGGCGCGCCATCCACGCGCAATAGGCAGGCAATTGCACATCATAGGTTAAACCGCCATCCCAGCCCAGCGCCCGCGCACGGGCAGAGGATACGCGCATCGGTTTGTCCACGCTCCACGGGGTATAGCCGATATGGGCAAGATCATCCGGCAGATCATCCACCGGGATCAGGGTAAACGGATGGCCCATTGCGGTGCCAATCGCTTTGGCGATTTGGGTGACGGTCAGGGCCTGCGGGTCGGCCACATTGAACGTGCCCTGATGGCCATTTTCCAGACAAAACGCGGCTAAGGATGCAATGCCCATGGCCGAGGACGTGTGAAAGATATTCTGCCCGGCATCGACCAGCGGCACCTTTATCCGCCCATCCAATGCGCGTTTGGCAAACCACCATTCGCGCGGATGCCGCGCCCCGATGCCGTAAATCGCACAGGGCCGCAGGATGGTCACCGGGGCATCGGCCAACGCCAGTTCCAACGCCACTTTACCGGCAGAATAGCCCGCACCGGGCGGCACGGTCGGTTGGGTTTCTGAAATTTCGCGGGGAAATTCGGGAAAGCCAGTCTCGCCCGCCGTCTCAAGTGCGCGCCCCTGCGCATCGGCGTAAACCGAGGCCGTGGAAATCACGCAGTATTGGCCAACATCATCGCGCGCGGCCAACAGATCGGCGGCGCAACCTGCGTCAAAGGCCATCGGATCAAACACCGCGTCATACCCTTTGCCATCCCGGATCATCTGCGCACGGCTGTCGGCGCTGGGCTTGTGCCGCGCGAACGGCGTTAATTCCGGCGGCAAATCGCGCCCGGCGCGCGTGACGGCATCAACCCGCCACCCCTGTTCGGCCAACATCGGCACCAAAGCCCGCGCCATTTGCCCCGACGCCCCCAACACCAGTGCTTTGCGCATTTTTCCTACTTTCGATTGACCCTTGTCAGCCCCGACCTTACGCATTGGCACAGACCGGGAAAAGGAGAATGCAAATGCATCCTGCAAGCGACGCGTTGATCGTGATTGACGTGCAGAATGATTTTTGCCCCGGCGGTGCGCTGGCGGTAACGGCAGGCGATACGATTATCCCGCAGATAAACGCAGTGATCGGGGATTTTGCGACGGTTGTTCTGACCCAAGACTGGCACCCGGCAAACCACAGCTCGTTTGCCGCCAATCATGTGGGGGCGGCGGCCTATTCGGTCGTTGATATGCCGTATGGCCCGCAGGTGATGTGGCCCACGCATTGCGTGCAAGGCTCGCATGGGGCGGCGTTTCATGCCGATTTGCGCAGCGATCCGGCGCACATGATCATTCGCAAAGGCTTTCGCGCGGGCATCGACAGCTATTCCGCGTTTTTCGAAAATGACCATATCACCCCGACCGGACTGGACGGCTATCTGCGCGCACGGGGGGTGGATGCGGTTACATTGGTCGGTTTGGCGACTGACTTTTGCGTCGGCTTTTCGGCACTGGATGCCGCCCGGTTGGGCTATCATGTGCGGTTGATCGAAAGTGCCTGCCGCGCCATTGATCTTGATGGGTCGCTTGCGCGGACGCGGGCAGAAACCATCGCAGCGGGCGTGCTTTGGGTCGCCTGACGCGAAGGGTTACTTAACTATTAGGCCCTAGGCTGGCACCAGAAACCCGACTGGGAGCTGTCGGCATGGATCAAAGCGCAGTGGGGCAATTCAATGCCCGCAACGGCCGGGACGGGCTGTTTTTGCGCTATGCGCGCAGCAGGGCCCGCGAATTCTGGACGCGGCAATCCATCACCTTGCTGGGGGCTGCGGCAATTGCGGCGTTTGGGTCGGTTCGGTTGGGCATCATTGCGGGTTTGGTGGCGCTGGCGGGTGAGATTTTGGATTGCGCCGTGCTGATCCGGATCAACCACCGCTATCGGCGCGGCATAGTGCCAATCGCTGCCCGCCGCTTGGCACTGGTCACGGCTGTCTTTCAGGCTGTGACGATTTCAGTTTGCATAAGCATCTGCTGGCGCGGGATTAATCTGGTCGAAGCCCAGTTTTTCGCAGCCACTTTCCTGATGTCGGCGGTGATAAATGCAGGTCTTGTGCGAAGGCAATTTCGGGAAGGGGCCAGCGCCAAACTGGCAATCTATGTGCTGACCATTGCGTGGCTTGTCAGCGGGGATCTGGCGGCGATGCAACTGGACACGATGGCAACTGCGGGCTTTTTCCTGGGTTCATTGGCAATCATTTCTTATACGGCGACGCTGTTTATCATGGCACTGGAAAACGGCCATGGCCACCGTTTGCGTTTTGAACAGGCGTTGCTGGCGGAACAATTGGCGCTGAACCAATCGCGTCAAGCGTTGGAAATCGCCGGGCAACGGGCCGACCGTCTGGCACTGGTTGCGCAACATGCCAGTGATTCTGTGATCATCACCGACAGGATCGGGCGGATTGAGTGGGTGAACGCAGCTTTCAGCACGATCACAGGGTATAGTTATGCCGAAGCCGTCGGTCAGTTCCCAGGCGATATCCTGAACGGCCCGGATACCGCGCCAGAGGCTTTGGATATCTTGATCGCCGCACAGCGCAATGGGGTTGCGTGCCGCGTTGAAATTCAAAACCGCACAAAAAGCGGGGCTTTGGTGTGGATGGAAATATCCATGACGCCTGTGTTGGGCACCGATGGGGTGCCAGAGGTGTTTGTGGCGGTGGAACGGGATGTGACACAAAGCAAAGCCCATGCCGCCGAACTGGCCCGCGCACAACTGGCGGCCGAAGCCGCGGCAGCAGCGAAATCACAGTTTTTGGCCACGATGAGCCATGAAATCAGAACCCCGATGAATGGGGTTATCGGCGTGGCTGAACTGTTGGGCGACACCGGGTTGGATGATCAACAACAGCACTACGTCAAGACGATCATCGAGTCTGGTCAGGCGCTTTTGACCATCATCAATGATGTTCTTGATCTGTCAAAACTGCAGGCAGGCAAAGCGGATCTGCTGTCAGAGCCGTTTCAGATCGCCGGTTGTGTTGCCGGTTCGTTGGATTTGCTCCGTCCGATTGCGCAAAAAAAGGGGCTTTCGATGCAGTTGCACCTGCCCGATGATTGCCTGACCTATCTGGGGGATTTCGGGCGATTGCGGCAGGTGTTGCTGAACCTGATCGGAAATGCGGTGAAATTTACCGCGCGCGGCAAGGTCAGCGTTGCGGTTTCGGTGCAAGCCGCCGGCGGATGTGATCAGATTAGCATCGCTATTGCCGATACCGGAATTGGCATTCCGGCGCATCAGATCGGGCATGTGTTTGACAGCTTTGCCCAAGCTGACAGCAGTATTTCCCGCCAGTTTGGCGGCACCGGGCTGGGGCTTAGTATCTCGCGGTTCTTGGTGCAGCAGATGGGCGGCGATATTGAGGTGACCTCGGTGTCGGGCCAAGGATCTGTTTTCACCGCCCGTTTGCGCCTGAAACGGGCCAAAGCCGCGGTGACCGCTTTGCAGGTAGGCCCGACTGCCGCGCCAAAAACTGCCCTGCGGGTGCTGATCGCCGAAGACAACCGCACGAATATGATGATCGCGCGCAAATTCCTGTCAGGATCGGTGGCGCATCTGACCGAGGCCGTAAATGGCCGATTGGCGGTTCAGGCGTATCGTGACGCGCAGCCTGATCTTGTGTTGATGGACGTGTCGATGCCGGAACTGAACGGGCAGGACGCGTCACGCGCAATCAGAACCCATGAAAAACAAGCCGGGCTGCCGCACTGTCCGATCTTTGCGCTAACAGCCTACAGTGCCGCAGATGAAGAGGCGCGGTGCCTTGCTGCCGGAATGGACGGGGTTTTGACCAAACCTTTGGTGCGCCGCGAACTTTACACTTTGTTGGAACGAATAGCGGCAAGTCGCGACCCTTTTGACGAGCGCCCCCTTGATGGCGTAGACAGGGCGGCAAATGGAGAACAGACATGGTCGATCTTGCCACCCGGGTCCACAACCACAACTGGAAAATTGATCCGATCGTCCGGTCCTTAATCGACACTGATTTTTATAAACTACTGATGTGTCAGTCAATTTTCCGCAACAAGCCCGATACTAACGTTGAATTTGCCCTGATCAATCGCAGCACAAAGGTGCGCCTTGCCGATATCATCGACGAAGGCGAATTGCGCGAACAGCTGGATCATGTGCGATCGCTGTCGTTGACGCGGGGCGAAAGCACTTGGTTGCGCGGCAATATGTTTTACGGCAAGCGGCAAATGTTTCGGCCCGATTTTATGGAATGGTTTGAGGGCATGCGCCTGCCGGCCTATCATCTGACGAAACGCGATGGCCAGTTTGAACTGACATTTGAGGGCAGCTGGCCCGAAGTGATGCTGTGGGAAATCCCGGCTTTGGCAGTGATAATGGAACTGCGCAGCCGCGCCGTGCTGACAAAATTGGGGAAATTTGAACTACAGGTGCTGTATGCCCGCGGCATGACCCGGTTGTGGGAAAAAATCGAACGCCTTCGCCAGATCGACGGGCTGCGGATTGCGGATTTTGGCACGCGGCGGCGGCATTCGTTTTTGTGGCAAGACTGGTGCGTGCAGGCGATGCAAGAGGGATTGGGCAGCAAGTTTACCGGCACGTCGAATTGCAGGATTGCAATGCTGCGCGACATCGAGGCAATCGGCACCAATGCGCATGAATTGCCGATGGTTTATTCGGCGCTGGCAAATTCGGATGCGGAATTGGCGCAAGCGCCTTATCAGGTGCTGGCCGACTGGCAAGAAGAACACGACGGCAATTTGCGCATCATGCTGCCCGATACCTATGGCACCGACGGATTCTTGAAAAACGCGCCCGATTGGCTGGCCGGTTGGACGGGGATTCGGATCGACAGCGGCGATCCCGCGACGGGGGCCGAAAACGCCATCCGCTGGTGGAAATCGCGCGGTGAAGACCCGCTGACCAAGCTGGTGATTTTCTCGGACGGGCTGGACGTTGATAAAATCGAAGAACTGCACCGGCAGTTTTTGGGCAGGGTTAAAGTGTCTTTCGGTTGGGGCACGATGTTGACCAATGATTTCAACGGGCTGGTGCCGGGCGATGGGTTGGCACCGTTCAGTTTGGTCTGCAAAGCGGTGACGGCGAATGGGCGGCCAACGGTGAAACTGTCGGACAATCCGGGCAAAGCCATTGGGCCCGCAGCCGAGATTGAACGCTATAAGCGGGTGTTCCATGTTGGCAGGCAGGTCGCGCAAAAGGTTGTGGTTTAAAGCATTTCTGGTTTTCATTGAAATCTTAAGCATCAGAATTCAAACACTTTTGGTTTGAATTCTGATCCAACTTAAACTCGAAATGCTCTAAGTGTTCGCCATAACGTGGTCCGCCCACATAACGGCGCGGGCGATGTGGCTGCGGTGAATTGGATCTTGCGGGGCAAGCCGGGGGGCAGTCCAACCGACCGACGCGCAGGTGCGCATCAGGGTGAACATCTCTACTTGCCGAACGGTGGCAGGCCGAGTTTCCGAATACCCGGCGATCAGTGCATCACGGATTTCGCGGTAGGCGGGTTCATAAAGGTTCTGTGACATCGCGGTGCCAAGGTCATAAAGCCGAAAGCCAAAGCCGGAATCGTCAAAGTCGATCAAAGAAAGTGAACAATCGTTTACCAAAACATTTTCCCGCAAAACGTCGGCGTGGATCGGGCCAAAATCGCCGCCATCGGCTGCGAGTTGTGTCAACTGCGCCCGCAGATAAGCGCGCGCGCGGACCAGGGTTTCGGTCTGTTCCGCGGTGGCAGCAGGATGATCCCAAAACCGCCCCCAGAACGGGTTTTCGCCAACCAATCCTTCGATATCCCATCGGGGGCGGTTGAAATCTGGCGGCAGGGTCAACCTGTCTGACGCGGTATGGATGCTGGCGATCAGGCGGCCAAGTGACTGATGCAAATCGGTAGTTTTCTCAACAGGCAGATCAAAACCGATACCCGCCCTTCCCAGCGGCACGCCTTCAACCCACGCGATGACCGACGCATTGCGGCCCGTTGAAAGCCGGACCAACAAACTGCCATCATTTGCCGGGATGGGTTTGGGAACAGCAACACCCAAATCGGCCATTTCGGCACACCACCACAATTCAGACCGGATGGCGGCGTCGTTTTGATACCCCTGGCGGTGCAGGCGCAAGGCAGCACGGCCAAGTGGCATGGCCATCTCGAACACTGCATTTTCACGGCTGCTGATCGACCGCATGATCTGGCCATCCCACTGCTGCGCCGCTTCTTTTGCCAACAAATCAAGGCTGATCATTCGTCTGCGTCCGGTTTTCCGCGCAGGGATTTCGTCTCGCCGCGCTGCACTTTTGCGGTCAAACGCCGCATTTGCGCCCCATAGGTTGGCTTGGTGGCAATCCGCCTTTTGGGGGAAACAAGGGCCGCGCGGATCATTTCAACCAGCCGTTCGCGGGCCATTTCCCGGTTGCGCGCCTGACTTCGGGTTTCTTCTGCCTGAATGATAATCGCCCCTTCCAACGTCCACCGCCGCCCCGCCAGTTTCTTTAACCGGGCCTTGACAGAAGACGCCAGATGCGGCGACCGTTCGGCCTCAAACCGCAATTCAACTGCGGTTGAGACTTTGTTAACGTTTTGCCCCCCAGGCCCCGACGATCGCACAAAGCTTTCAGTCAGTTCCCAGTCAGCGATCGAAATGGTTTCGGTGATTACAAGCATGCCGACATGCTAATGCGATCGTTCATAAAGAGAAAGGGTCGCCGGGATGCGGCGACCCTTTCCGAGATCTAAGGAGATCGGTAGGTTAGGAAACCACCCAATCTGCGGTCTGTTCACCAGGGGATACCCTAGAAAACACCCCCCATGACTGTCCCGAAACCTATCTCCAACATCACTCTAGACACTGGATCACCTCCTTTCAAAATGGTTTTCGATAAGGGTAGCGTGACACAGATTTTGTGTTTGTCAAAAGATTTTACGCTATCCGTGCTGCGTATTTTGCAATCGCAAACCGGAATGGCAGCAGGGCAAGCACATCGACGGCCAGTTTGACGCAAAAATCTGCCACGCCCAATGACACCCAAAGCGGCACTTCGGGCCCTGCCCCCAGCAACGCAACCGGCGTTGTGGCCCAGGACACATCATTGCCGGGCTCTATCCAGATCAAAGCGGCAGAGAATGCGATGGTGAAAAAGATCCCCGTGTCGGCCGCTGATCCAAGCAGAGTCGACAAAAACGGGGCCCGCCACCACGCCGCGCGGCGCAACCGGTCAAACAAGGTGATGTCCAACAATTGCCCAACCAAAAACGCCAGACCCGATCCGATGGCGACGCGCAGCGTGACCAACGGGCCAAATTCGCCGATAATTTGCGTGCCGATAAACGAACAGACCAAGCCAACAACCAGCCCCGCATAAACCACGCGGCGGGCGGCGGCGGGGCCGTGAAAGCGGTTGATCAGATCTGACACCAAAAAGGCCAAGGGATAGGTAAATGCACCCCACGTCAGCCATTGGCCGATGGGATATTGCACAAGGATATTGGATGCGACGACGATAACCGCCATGGCAAAGCTGCCAACAAGCAGATGTTTCATTTTATGATCCGTTTTGACAAGGTTGCGGAAACTTGGCCCCGGATGGGGACGGCCGGCTTGTGGCGCTGGATCGCGGCGGTGTCAATCCGGTAGGCGGTATTCCACGATCTGACTGCGCAGAAATGGGTTGAAGTTGTCGTCCGACACCATGGTTGCCCGCAATTGCCCTGCGGCATCCCGCCAGATCGTCAGGCCTTCCAGGTTGTCATGCAGCCCCACCGGCGTTTCGAACAAAACCTCGGGCGCACCGAAACCAGTCTCACCCAGGGAAAATCTGCGCAAACGGCTGGAAAACCCGGCAAGGCCGCGAAACTGCCGTTCCAGCAGATAAAACTGCCCATCCGGGCCGAAATCGGCGGCGACAGGCAGGTAGGTGCCGCTGCGGGGGATCTGTAGTTTGGAATCCCATGCGCCGTTTTTGAACCGGTAAACCGGGAAGGGTTTGGTCAGCGCGCCTGATCGTTCTGGCAAGGTATAAAGGCTGCCCGCGGCATCTATCGCCAAAGCTTCTAACGCGGAGTTATTCTGCATTGCGGCAAATTCGCGCGGCGTGGGCAAAGGTTCGGCTGGCCCGTTCAGGTTGTCATATCGCAGCACGCGCGCGCCACCTTCAAACGAAATAAAGGCAGTGCCATCAGCCGCGATTGCCAAGCCTTCGCTGTCATTGGCAGTGTCGTCAAACGGGTCACCACTGACATTTTGCAGTAGGACCATCGGAGCCGCTTGCGCTGCGATAATGCGCGAGGCTGCATCGCGGGTAAATGTGCCCGATGCAAACGCGCCCCGGTCTGAGACGACGGTAAAGCCCAACCCATCGGCCGAAATTTCAATCGCCGATATGCCGCCAAAGCGGTCATCTTGCATATCCCAAGCGAAATCAGACAAGAAACCGGGCGGGGGAACGGGGCTGGCGCTGCCTTCAAGGCCTGCGATCAGAACCAATCCCGCCGCTATTCCGACGACAGAACGTCTACGCATTGTTTTGGCAAATCGGCCATGGTGAATTGGCGCGGGCCTTTTTCTGGCGGCTCTTCCGGGTTTGGCTTTTTGGTTGATTTGGGCGGATTCAAATAGGCTTCTGACACCCAATACTCCAAGGTTTCATCGCAGCCATCGCCATTTTTCGAAAGATCGGCCACGGTGGGCGTTTGGGTTTCGCACAATCGCGCGCCCTTGGGGCATTTCAGGCGGACGTGAAAATGGGTGTCATGCCCGGCCACGGGGCGGATTTTTTGCAGCCATTTCTTGTCTGATCGCTTGGCGGTTTTGCACATTTCCAACTTGACCGCGGCGGCCACGAAAATGCGGTCAATCCGCGGGTCCGATGCTGCAGCCTTCAGCAATTCGCGGTGCCGGTTCGTCCAGTTTTCGGTGACCGACTTCTGATCGGCAGACCGCACCGGGATTGAACTTATACTCTCACGCTCGGCGCGCGACAGGTTCAGGCGCGCGGGCGGAAGCATCCAGATATCGGCATCAAGGCCGATCTGGTGGCTGGCATGGCCAGACGTCATCGGGCCGCCGCGCGGCTGAGACATATCGCCAATATATAAGCCGGCCCAGCCGATTTGTTGGGCTGCTTGCGATAGGTCTATCAGATAGTCCACCAGCACGGGCTGACCAAAATTGCGGTGTCTGTCCAATCGCATGGCTTGCCACGATGGCCCCGATTCCGGCAATTCCATCATCCCCGCGCCACAGCCCCGCGCGTAGGACCCGATAGGCATCGGATCTTGCACCGATGGCAGGTCTTTCGCGCCAAACAACCTGTTCGCCAGTTTTTCGGCATGGGCGGGCAAAGGGGCCAGCAAGGCCAAACATAGGAAAAGACGATAGATCATGCCTGTTCACCTCTTGGATTGACCCAAAGTAGCAGAACCAACCCCACCGCAAAGAGCACGATCAACGGAGAAATTCCGATGCGCTGCGATCCGCTTGCCGCCGTGACCACGCCGATCAGGAAAGGCGACATAAAGCTGGCAACTTTGCCCGACAGCGCGAACAGGCCAAATGCCTCGGTGGCGCGGTCGGGCGTGGTGTGGCGCACCATCATCGTGCGCGATGCCGCCTGCAGCGTGCCGCCCGCAGCCCCGATCAAGCCGCCGCAGATGTAGAAAATCAGGTCGGGCGTGGTTGATGCCGGGTCCATCGCAAAGCCCCAGACGCTTTCGCGGGTCATGCCGACGATCACCGTGCAGACGATCATCAGCACAACGATAGACACGGCGATAACAGGTTTGGGGCCGAAACGTTTGTCGGCCCGCCCGCCGAACCATGCGGCGACCATCGCCGTTATCGCCCCCAATATGCCAAAAGTGCCGATCTGGATGATCGACCAGTTCAACACGCCCGATGCATAAACGCCGCCAAAGCCATAAAGTGCGTTCAGCGCATCACGGTAAAACAGCGAGGACGCCAGATAGGCCGACATGCTGCGCCTGAACCGCAGACCTTTTAACAAATCGACAAGGCTGCTAAGCGCCGCGCCAATGTTCAGCGGGCGCGCATCGGTTTTGGGTTCTTTCACCCATAAAAAGAACGGGATCATAAAGACCACATACCAGATCGCGGTGAACGGCCCCACCGCGCGGGTGCCTTCGCGGGCCTCGGCGTCAAGGCCAAGGATGGGGTTGTTGCCAATCAAGGTAAGGCCGGTCGTGGCGTTTTCGGCAAAAAGGCACAGCATAACCACCAGCGCCAGCAACCCGCCCAGATAGCCAAAAGCAAACCCCGAGCCCGACACCTGACCCAGATCATCATGATCGGTCAGCGACGGCATCAGGGAATTGGTAAAGATCGTCGCAAACTCCATGCCGATAAAGCCAAGCCCAAAGAACGCGACCGCCCAGAACAGCACGTCTTGCTCGCCCCCCGGTGCCACCCACCAAAGGCCGTAGGATCCGACCACGTAAAACGCCGAGAATATCCAAACCCAGATCAGCCGCCGTCCGGTGCCATCGGCAATCGCGCCCAGAATTGGCGCAAGAACCGCGATGGCAAGCGAAGATATCGCCAGGCCAAAGCCCCAATAGGATTGCGCGGCGGCCTTGGCGGCCTCTTCTTCCATCCCCGTGCCCATATAGTAACCTCGCGCGATTTCCGCGAAATAGGGGCCGAAGATAAAGGTCAGCAACAAGGTGTTGTAGGGTTGGCTGGCCCAATCGAAGAAATACCAGCCCCAGATGCGCTGTCGTGCCGTTGCCATACCTTGATCCCTTGTTCTGGTTTTAGGGGATCAAGCCTGAAAAGCCCGGTTTACGCAAGCGCGGGCTGGTTGAACCTAACGTAGCGGCGGCCAAGGCCGATCGGCGTCGGCAGCGATCCATTTTACGATCCAGTCGGGCAAAGCAGGGCTATGCGTATCTTGGCCCAGCGCCACCAAAACATCATGCGGCGTGACAATCCCCGCCTTGGATATAAACGCCGAGCGCAGCAGCATATGGGCTGTGCAGTCGTCCCCGCGCCAAAAACTTTGCTCTAAATACACAAACCGCGCGTCCCAGCCCACAACGCGGCAGGTTTGCGACAGTTTGGTAAACATCGTCACGCGGCGGCGATAGCGGGTGGAATTGCCGGCAACCGTAATGCCCCAACCATTGGCTTTGGCGACCGTGTCAAACCCCATCCGAACCGCCATCGGAATGCGCCCCAGATCGAACAGGGTCAAGGTGCGGCCATTGTTCAACTCTCGCCACAAATCCAGATCCCAAGGCCAGACGATATGCTGGCTGTGATGCGGTTCCAGAATTTGCAAACGCGGGGCGTTGCGGAATTTCCACAACTCTTTGGCCATACGGACGATTGGATACATGCGGCACCTCTGCCGGCTGACCTGCCTTGGCTTTGGGGCAGCGTCAAGGGCAACGCCGCGGCAAGTATTGCCTATAATTGCCGCGAAACCATTGTGCTTTGGGGGGGCTAAGGATAGCTGTGCCACAATCCCTAGTGGTTGGAGCGTGCCGATGTCCATGGTTTATGAAATTCTTCAATTCCTGCTGCAAGTGATAAAATGGACGATCCTTGCCCATTTCATCATGAGTTGGCTGATCAATTTTCAGGTGCTGAACCAAAGGCAGCCGATTGTGGCGCAGGCCTGGTCCGGGTTGAACCGCATTGTGCAGCCGGTTTATCGCCCCATTCGGCGCTATATTCCACCGATGCAGGGCTTGGATTTTGCACCCCTGATCGTGCTGATCGCGGTCTATGCGTTGCAGATTTTGCTGGATCGCAATCAGGCGTTTTTCGCGTGAACGGGCTTTTTCAGGGCCGTGCTGGTCCGCGCAATTAAGATAGAAAATGTCTGAACCCCGCGCATTATTGTCTTCGGTATTTGGATTTCCGGGCTTTCGTCCCGGTCAGGAAGAAATTGTCGACGCGGTTCTGGCGGGGCAGAACACCTTGGCAATCATGCCCACCGGGGGCGGGAAATCTTTGTGTTTTCAGCTGCCCGCGCTGTGCCGGGATGGGGTGACAGTGGTGATATCGCCGCTGATTGCCCTGATGCGCGATCAGGTCAGGGCGCTGCGGGCGGCGGGGGTAGAGGCGGGCGCGCTGACCTCGGGCAACACCGAAGAGGAAACCGAAAGCGTTTTCGCAGCACTGGATTCGGGGCAAATGAAGCTGCTGTATATGGCGCCGGAACGGCTTGCGTCTGCGGTGACGCTGCCGATGTTGCGGCGGATCAATTGCACGATGATCGCGGTCGATGAGGCGCATTGCGTATCACAATGGGGCCATGATTTTCGCCCCGATTACCTGCGCATCGGGGATTTGCGCCGGGCTTTGGGCGTGCCATTGGCCGCGTTTACCGCCACCGCCGATGAAGAAACCCGCGCCGAGATTGTGATGCGGCTGTTTGACAGCATGCCGCCTGCCACGTTTCTACGCGGCTTTGACCGCCCCAATATTCATCTGGCTTTTGCCGTCAAAGACAAGCCGCGCGACCAGATTCTGGCCTTTGCCGCCGCCCGTCGTGGGCAGTCTGGCATCATCTATTGCGGCACGCGGGCGAAAACCGAAACCCTGTCGCAGGCCCTGCGCACCGAGGCACATGCCGCCTGTTTCTATCACGGCGGAATGGAGGCCGAAGAGCGCCGCCGCGTCGAAATTCGGTTTCAGCAAGAAGACGGGCTGATCGTGGTGGCCACAGTGGCCTTTGGCATGGGTATCGACAAACCTGATATCCGCTGGGTGGCGCATGCCGATTTGCCGAAATCCATCGAAGGCTATTATCAGGAAATTGGCCGGGCAGGCCGGGATGGCGCGGTTGCGGAAACCTTGACGCTATATGGCCCCGACGATATCCGGCTGCGGCGCAGCCAGATTGACGAAGGGCTGGCCCCGTCCGATCGCAAAGATGCCGATCACGGGCGGTTGAATGCCCTGCTGGGTTTGGCCGAGGCGACGGGCTGTAGGCGTCAGGTTTTGTTGCGTTATTTCGGCGAGAACCCCGACCCTTGCGGCAACTGCGATTTGTGTGATCGCCCGGCTTTGGTGTTTGATGCAACGGATGCTGTCCGCAAGGCACTGTCTGCCATGCTGCGCACCGGCGAATGGTTTGGCGCGGGCCATCTGATCGATATCCTTACCGGAAATCCCACACCCAAGGTTATGGAAAAGGGCCATGACCAATTATCCACCTATGCCATTGGCCGCGATATGTCGAAACCGGCCTGGGGCGCGGTGTTTCGCCAGATGATGGGCCGCGATCTGGTGCGGCCTGATCCGGATCGGTTTGGCGCACTGCGGATGACCGATGCCGCGCGGCCGATTTTGCGCGGTGAAGCCGCGATCACACTGCGCCGCGACACCATTGATAAGGCGCAACCCCGGCTGGCGGTGAAAACCTTGGTCGCCGAAGCGGACGCGCCGCTGTTGTCGGCGCTGAAGGCCAAACGCCGTGCGCTGGCCGAGGCGGGCGGCGTGCCGGCCTATGTGATTTTTCCAGATCGCACCTTGATCGAGATGGCCGAAAAACGACCCACAACGCTGGATCAGATGATGGGGATCACCGGGGTCGGTGCGAAAAAGCTGGAGAGTTACGGTAAAGGGTTTTTGGCGGTGATCACCGGTGAGGCTGCGCAATCCATGCATCCGGCGCGGCGCAAATTGGCCGGGCGCGACGCGGGGCAGGTTTATGACCGGCTGTCGGAGGTGCAGGTGCGGCTGCAAAAGGGGGAAATGGGCACGGGCAAACCGCTTAGCCTGTCGTCAAGTGCCTTGCGCAAAATCGCCGAGGCCCGGCCATCAACCCTGTCTGATCTGGACCGGGTGGGCGATCTTGGGCCGCAAAAAATCGAACGCTTTGGCGAGGCGTTTTTAGAAGTTCTGCGCGAGGGCTAGACGCGGCCCGCCTGTCGCCTATGTTTCAATTTGACGCTTTCGGCAAAAGGATGCCCCGATGTTAACCGTAATTTCCCCTGCCAAACGGTTGAACGAGACGCCGGTTGATTTGCCCGCCGGGTTGACGGCGACAGTGCCCGATTTTGCCACCGACGCCATGCGGTTGGCCCGGATTGCGCGCAAACTTTCGGTGGATCAGCTGTGCAGGTTGATGGATATCTCAACGCCTTTGGGGGTGTTGAACCGCGATCGGTTCAAGGCGTTTTCGGCCAGTGGCCCCGGCCATCGAGCGGCGTTTCTGTTTGATGGAGATACTTATGCCGGGCTTGAGGCCCGGATGATGGCGTCTGATACCTTGCAGTGGGCGCAGGATCATTTGCGGATTTTATCGGGGCTTTACGGGCTGTTACGGCCACTTGATGCGATACAGCCCTATCGTTTGGAAATGGGCAGTCGGCTGGAAAATCCTAAAGGCGGAGATCTTTATGCCTATTGGGGCGCCAGGATTGCGCACGCGTTAAATTTGCAGGCGCAGGAAACCGGGGCAAAGGCGTTGATCAACTGTGCGTCGGCAGAATATTTTGGCGCGGTGGCGGTTAAACGGCTGAAACTGCCGGTGATCACCCCGGTGTTTCTGGAAGAACGCGGCAACGAGGCCAAGATCGTCAGCTTTTGGGCAAAGAAAGCCCGTGGGTCGATGGCGCGCTACATTGCGATGCACCACCTGACCGATCCAAGTGATTTGCGCGGCTTCACCCTTGGCGGCTATACCTATCGACCCGACCTCTCACAGCCCGGACGGATGGTGTTCTTGCGGGCCGCAGTGGAATTAGCCGCGGCTTAAGCCGCATCTTCGGCCAGCGCCGCAATCGGGCGGGCGTCAGGTGGACAAAGATCGGCAATGGTTCCGGTGATTGCCACTTTGCGCAAAGGTTTGGTCATATAGCGATCAATCCCTGCGGCCAAAATTCCCTCTTCATCGCCATCCATCGCGTGGGCCGTCAAGGCCACAATCGGCACATGACTGCGACCGCCCTCAAGTGCACGAATGGCGCGGGCGGCGTCGCGGCCATCCATTTCGGGCATCGAGATATCCATGAAAATAATGTCGGGGTTGAACGACTGAAATAGCGAAACAGCCTCTAGCCCATTGTTTGCAAATACTAATTCGATATCAATGTCGCGCACCATTTTTTGAAACACCAATTGATTGGTGCGGTTGTCTTCTGCCGTCAGCACCCGCATCAGGCGGCGTTCCGACAAGGGAAGATCAACCACTGGCGGGGCTGCAACAATCTCTTCGACACAGGACAAGGCCTGCAGTCGGCGATACAATTCGGCGCGCAGGATTGGCTTTTGCAGGGTCGCCGCCAGAAATTCGGCCCCCTTTTCATTACGGGCATTGGCCGGGCTGGAGGATAGCAGAACGATGGGCGTGTCAATTCCCGCGGCACGAATACGGGTGGCAAGCATCAGGCCATCCATATCCGGCATGTCGTGATCGGTTAGAATGGCATCGAAACTGGCAGTTTGCAGCGCCACCAACGCATCGGCCCCAGACCGGCACAGCGTTACGGCAATACCACAAGGCACCAGTTGGCGTTCCAGGATCGTGCGGTTGATGAACTGATCATCGACAACCAACACCCGCTTAATCGCGATCGGCATGCGCGTGGGCGGCGCATCTTCGGCAACCGGCAGGCACAGCCGGAAGCCAAAGCACGAGCCTTTGCCAAATTCACTGTCCACCCAAACCGCACCGCCCATCCGTTCGATCAGCCGCTGCGTGATGGCCAAGCCCAGACCTGTGCCTTCAAATTTACGGTTGGCCTGACTTTCCACCTGATTGAATTCGCCAAAGACGTGGTCCAGATTTTCGGCGGCGATGCCGATCCCGGTGTCTTCGACCGTCACGTGCAATTGCTGGCTGCCCGGCGCGTCTTCGATGCCAACCACACGGATCAACACATGGCCTTGGTCGGTGAATTTAACCGCATTGCCGACAAGGTTGGTTAAAACTTGCCGCAACCGCCCCGGATCACCAATAAACCGCGTCGGCAGGAACATGTCGAAATCAATCAGCAGATCAAGGCCTTTTTCGCGGGCGCGGGGCTGCAACAGCATGGTAATTTCATGGATTGTGCGTTCCATATCAAAGGGTTCCGGGTGCAGGGTCAGTCGTTCTGCCTCTATCTTGGAATAGTCCAGAATGTCATTGATGATCACCAAAAGCGCCTCACCGGACGAGCGGATGGTTTCGGCAAACAGGCGTTGTTCTTCGGACAAGGCAGTATCGCACAGCAGTTCCGCCATGCCGACAACGCCGTTCATCGGGGTTCTGATCTCATGGCTCATATTCGCAAGAAACGCCGATTTGGCGCGATTGGCAGCCTCGGCTTGGGTGCGTGCGGCTTCAAGGGCGGCCTGTTGTTCTTTTTGATGGGTGATATCAACACGCAGGCCGACGCGGCCGCCGTCGGGTGTTACGTGGTCTTGCGCAGAAATCCAGCGGCCATCGGCCAGTTGTTGTTCGACAGCCAAGCCCGGATTGCGATGTTGCGCCATGCGGTCAGACAGCCATTCGGCCTCACGGCCTTTGGCGTCTATATGTTGGCCATGCGCCAGACCAAAGCGCAGGATATCTTCAAACTTGGCCCCCTTAACCATGGCGGGGGCGGAAACCGGATAGGTATCGCGGTAGCGTTGATTGCAGGTCAAAAGTTGTTCCTCTCTGTCAAAAAGCACGAAACCGTCGGGAATAGCCTCGATCCCCGCCCAGATGCGCATTTGTTCGGTGATGTTCAGCGCAAGGCTGACCATATCGCCGTCGCGGGCGCGTTGATCGACCATCCGCACCCAGGTTCCGTTGCGAAACTGCACGGTCAGCGGTTCAATCGGGTGGCTGTCCCAACGGGCCAGCATTGTGGCGATCCAATCGGCGGGGACGGCATCGCCAATGTCAATCAGCCCGGTTTCAGCGGCCAGACGCAGAATGTCAGCATAGGGCATGCCGGGGGCGATGGGTTGGTTTTCAAACGCTGCCAGATAGGCGGTATTGGCGGCGATCAGTTTTGATGCCGGATCAAACACCGCAAAGCCGTCTTGAATGGTGTTGATACTGTCCCACAGCCGGCGTTCGGCCATCACGGCGACGGTATGGGCGCGGTCAAGATCATCAACAAAGCGTGATTGCTGCCCTTTCAAGGCCTCTGCTTCTGTCAGGGCCGATTTCACGACCTGCCGTTGTTCGACGATCTGGTCTGACAAAGACCGCGCATGCAGTGACAGCTTTTCGTTGGCTGCAAACAGTTCGCGGCTTTTTTGTTCCAACAGACGCTCCGCCGCCAGCCGCGCGCGCCGTTCTTTCGCCAATCGTTCCGCAAAATCCATGCCCGACCTGTTCTGCCGCCTTTGCCCCCGATTCCATTCTGGTTCGGGTCAGTCCAATCAATTTGCAGCAACAAAGTGAACGGCGGCTTAATGTTCCCAAAGGAACAGGCCCAACAAGACTGCTTGCGTCGAAATGGGCAGGCGTGCGACAGTTCAGGTGTGTTTTTTCAAAGGATTGATGCGATGCGCAACTCTATTTTGGGTGCCCTGTTTTTGGTATTTTCAGGGTTCGCATTGGCGTCACCCGGCATGGTTCTGGCGCAGGATCTGGTCCCGGCCAAGCGGTTCGTGATCAGCGAAAACACCGACATGCCGGGCGGCGATATTGTGTCGATTTTTGACACCACGCTGGAGGCCTGCCAACGCGCCTGCATCACCAATGACAGATGTGAGGCGTTTACGTTTAACACCAAAAACGGATCGTGTTTTCCAAAATCCGCAAAAGGCGAACCAACCGTTTTTGAAGGCGCCTATTCAGGCTATGTGATTAAGGCAGCCCCCGGCGTGCAAGACCGCGCCACGGCACGGCGCGCCGAGTTGGTGACCTTTGTGCAAGATTGGGAATTGGCGGGCGCAACCCAGCAGGCGGCTGTTCTGGCAAATAGCCATATCACCAATAATTTCACCGCCGAAGAACATCTGACTGCGGCCCGCGATGCCGAAAACCGCGGTGATACCTTTGCTGCCGGGCGCTATGTGGGGGCGGCGCTGAACCTGACGGATGCCTCTGCCGATTGGGCCGAATATGCGCGGCTGTTGTTGGTCGCAAGTCAGTTCGACAGCAATCAAACCCGCACCACGTTGGAGCAATCCTATTATGCCGCGGTCAACGCCTATCTGCGCGCCGACAGCAAACCTGCGCAGCATTCGATACTGGTGATCATGGGCGATGCGCTGGAAAAGATCGACCGGGGCCGCGACAAAGTGCAGGCCCTGCGGTTGGCCCAAACATTGCAGCCCCGCGATGACACCGCTTTGGCGCTGGATGATGCGATTGGCAAATACGGCTTTCGCATCATTGATAATATTGTGGAATCCGATTCCGTGCGGCCACGGATTTGCGTGAATTTTTCGGAACAGCTGGCGAAATCTGGCGTCGATTATGCGACATATGTTCAGTTGGAAAGCCCCGGCTTAACGGTTACGTCGGATGGCTATCAGCAGCTTTGCGTCGAGGGCGTCACGCACGGATCACGCAACACCATCACTTTCCGCGAAGGGTTGCCCGCAGGCGATGGCCAAACATTGGCGAAGTCGATTGAAATCACCGCCTATGTGCGCGATCGCAATCCGGGTGTGCGGTTTCCGGGCCGGGGCTATGTTTTACCCCGCAGCGATGATGCAGCAGTGCCGATTGAGACGGTGAATACGGATAAGCTGGAATTGAAGCTATACCGCGTGACGGACCGTAACCTTTTGCGATCCCTGCAGAATGGCTATTTCGGCAGCCCAATTGCGGATTATCAGGAATATGATTTCACCGATCAGATCGGGGCTGAAATCTGGACCGGCTCGGCAACCGTGGGCCAGGAGGTGAACCGCGATATCACCACGCGGCTGCCGATGGGCGAGGCAATTGCGGGCCAACCTGCCGGGATTTACGCCCTGCGCGCGGCGGTGCCGGGGGTTGATCCCTATGTGGTGCCGGCCACTTGGCAATGGTTTGTCATATCTGATCTGGGCCTGACCAGCATGTCGGGCGTCGATGGCTTGCATGTGTTTGTGCGCAGTCTGGGCACGGCGGGTGCCAAGGAAGGCGTGACGATAGATTTGTTAAGCCGCACCAATGATGTGTTGGGCACCACCACAACCGATGCGATGGGCTATGCGCGCTTTGATGCGGGGCTGGCGCGAGGCACCGGGGCCGCGGGCCCTGCGCTGATCGTGGCGCATGACGGCGATACCGATGTGGCGTTCCTTTCGCTGACCGACCCGGAATTTGATCTGTCAGATCGCGGCGTTGAGGGGCGCGAGGCCGCCCCGCCCGTTGATGTGTTCCTGACCACTGATCGCGGGGCATATCGTGCGGGCGAAACCGTCTACGCCACCGCGTTGGCGCGCGATCCGCAGACCACCGCGATTGAAGGGGTGCCTTTGACGGCGATTCTGAACCGCCCTGATGGCGTGGAATATTCACGCGCAGTGGTTAACGACAGTGGTGCTGGCGGCTATGTGTTTGAAATGCCGATTGCCGGGTCTGCCCCGCGTGGGTCTTGGACGATGTCGGTTTATGCCGATCTGGATGCTGGCGCACTGACATCCACCTCATTCTTGGTGGAAGATTTCTTGCCCGAACGGATTGATTTCACCCTAGACCTTGGCGATGCACCGCTGCGCTTGACCGATGTTCCGCAATTAAGCGTCGATGCCAAGTATCTGTTCGGCGCACCGGGGGCCGATCTGGCGATAGAAGGCGAAGTGATGCTGTATGCGGCATCCGGATTGGCGGAATGGCCGGGCTATGTTTTTGGCCGCCATGATGTGCTGTTCAGCAATGTTGTCGAATCCTTCGGCGGCTATGCCACCGATGCGGATGGCAAAGCGGTTATAGAACTCGCCATGCCCACCGCAGATGAGCAAAACCGTCCATTGGAAATGCGGGTAACCGCGCGGGTTGCCGAAGGATCGGGCCGTCCGGTGGAACGCCGGGTGACAAAACTACTGTCGCCCTCGTCTGATATGATCGGAGTGAAACCGCTGTTTGATTATGTGGTGGCCGAAGGCACCGAAGCACGGTTCAATCTGGTGGGCGTTAACGCTGACAGTAAAGCCGCCCCGATGAAAGTGAAATGGGCGATCACCCGCGTGGATACCAATTACCAATGGTATCAAAGCGGTGGGTCTTGGAACTGGGAACCGGTGATCAGCCGTGCCCGTGTCGCCGAAGGCACTGCCGATTTGGGGGCTGCCCCGGTTGAAATTGCCGCCGCCGTGGAATGGGGCGAGTTTGAGTTGCTGGTAGAACGGGTGGACGGGGTTGAGGCCGCAACTTCGACCACTTTCTATGCCGGCTGGTATGTGCCCGCCGATACATCGGATTCGCCCGATACGCTGGAATTGTCGCTGGATAAACCCGCCTACAAGCCCGGCGATACCGCGATGCTGCGGGTAGTGCCGCGCGCGGCGGGCACGGCGCTGATCACCGTGTTGTCGAACCGGTTGGTCGCCATGCAGGCGGTTGAGGTGAGCGAAGGTGAAAATCTGATCCCGCTGACGGTGACCGATGCATGGGGGGCTGGGGTTTATGTGACCGCATCGGTGATCCGGCCGATGGATGTGGCAGCGGGGCGCAATCCGGCGCGGACGCTGGGGCTGACCCATGCCGCGATTGATCCGGGCGCGCGGGCGCTGACCGCGACGGTTGAATTGGCCGCCGAAGTGGCCCCGCGCGGACCATTGCCGATTGCGGTCAAGGTCGATGGGGTCCAGCCGGGCGATACGGCATATGTCACCATCGCCGCCGTCGATGTGGGTATTTTGAACCTGACGGGCTTTGCAGCACCCGATCCCAAAGGCCATTTCTTTGGTCAGCGCAAACTAGGTGTTGGTATTCGTGACATCTATGGCCGTCTGATCGACGGCATGAATGGGGCCAAGGGCGAAGTGCGATCTGGTGGGGATGCGGGGGCGCAGGCACGTCTGGCTGCCCCACCGCCCACCGAAGAACTGGTCGCCTATTTCGAAGGGCCAATTCAGGTGGGGGCCGATGGCTATGCCCGCACGTCGTTTGATTTGCCGTCGTTCAATGGCACCGTCAAAGTGATGGCGGTGGTCTGGTCGAAAAAGGGTGTCGGCCAAGCGTCGGCAGATGTTCTGGTGCGCGATCCGGTTGTGGTCACGGCCAGCCTGCCGCGGTTCATGTCTCCGGGGGATCAATCACGGTTGTTGTTGGAAATTGTGCATGCCACCGGGCCGTCGGGCCGCATGGGGTTGGACGTGTCGGCAAATGGGCTGAAGTTGGGCGATGTGCCGTCAGGCTTTGATCTGGGCAATAAGGCCAAAGCGGTGTTTGCGGTGCCGGTTACGGCGAACGGCGTGGGCATTCAAACCATCGAGGTGGCTTTGACCACGCCAGATGGCAAAGTGCTGAAGAAAACCCTGACGATTCCAGTGCAGATCAACGATCCCGCCGTGGTGCGGGTGTCGCGGCTTGATCTGAAAAAGGGGCAATCGTTCACCTTTGATGAGAACGTGTTTGCCGGGCTGGTGGCCGGGTCTGCCAAAGCCACAATGGCGGTTGGCCCGATTGCGCGGCTGAACACGCCGGGGGTTTTGGCGGCGCTGGATGCTTATCCTTATGGCTGTGCCGAACAGATCACGTCCAAGGCGTTGCCGCTGTTGTATTTCGACGAAGTGGCGGCGGCGATGAACTTGCCGGGGGCCGATAACATTGCGCTGCGGATTGATCAGTCGATTGTGGAACTGCTTAGCAATCAAGGATCCAACGGCGCGTTTGGGCTGTGGGGGCCCAGCAATGGCGGCGATATGTGGCTGGATGCCTTTGTCACCGATTTCTTAAGCCGGGCCAAATCGCGCGGCTATGTTGTGCCGGATAGGGCGTTCCGCGCGGCCTTGGACAACTTGCGCAATCAGGTGAATTACTATGCCGATTTCGACAAGGGGGGTGAGCCCTTGGCCTATGCGCTGATGGTTCTGGCCCGCGAAGGGGCGGCGGCGGTGGGCGATCTGCGATACTACGCTGACGTCAAGGGCGATGCGTTTGCCACGCCCACCGCGATGGCGCAATTGGGGGCGGCATTGGCCAGTTATGGCGATCAGCCGCGCGCCGATGCGATGTTCCGTCGGGCAGGCGTGGCATTGGATGCCCTGAAAGGCCCGGATCTGGAACAGATTTTCCGCGCCGATTATGGCACCAACTTCCGTGATGCGGCGGCGGTGCTGACTTTGGCGGTGGAATCCGGATCGAACGCGATTGACCGTGAGGCGTTGACCGACCGCATTGCCACAACGCGCGGGCTGTCTACGCAAGAGGCCAGTTGGTTGTTGCTGGCGGCGAATGCGCTGATTGACGGCAAGGGTGTTGACGGAATTACCATTGATGGAGTCGGCCCGAACGGCCCCTTGGTGCAGGTGCTGGATGCCAATGCGACCAAACCTGTGGTGGTGAAAAACGGCAGCAATTCGGATACCACGATCACCGTAACCACCTATGGTGTGCCGTCTGAACCGGAACCAGCGGGCGGCACCGGCTATGCGATCGCGCGCAATTACTACACTATGGATGGCAAGCCGATGACGATGAACGAGCAAGAAACGCTAAAAGTTGGCACCCGGATGATTGCTGTGCTGGAAGTCACGCCGTTTGGGCGCGGCGAGGCGCGGTTGATGGTAAACGATCCGCTGCCCGCCGGGTTCGAAATTGACAATCCGAACCTGATCGCCAGCGGCTCTGTTCCCGGCATGGCCGATCTGGGGTTGGAATTCAACGTGGCGCATAGTGAATTCCGGCAGGACCGTTTCCTGACGGCGATTGATCGGTATGACAATGCCACATTCCGGCTGGCTTATGTGGTGCGTGCCGTGTCGCCCGGCACCTTCCATCAGCCTGCTGCATCGGTCGAAGACATGTATCGGCCCGATCTGACGGGGCGGACAGGCACCAACCTGATCACCATCACCGAATAGGGGATAGGTGATGCGCGCGCGCCCGATATTTACAGTGGTGGCAGGCCTTTGGCTTGCCGCCATAGGGCGCGATTCTGCCGATGCGTGGATTGATGCCACGGTGCTGCCACCGCTGATCGTGCAAACCTCGGTCGAGGTGTTGGACAGGCGCGGCGATCTGCTGCGCGCCTATACCGTGGCCGATGGCCGTTGGCGCTTGGCGGTGCAGGTAGGCCAGGTTGATACGGGGTTTATCGCGGCGCTGCTGGCCTATGAGGATCAACGGTTTTATGATCATCCGGGCGTGGATGTGCAAGCGATGGCGCGGGCGGTGGCACAAGCGGTTTGGAATGGGCGCGTCGTGTCGGGCGGATCGACGTTAACCATGCAAGTGGCGCGGTTGTTGGAAAACAGCGGCACCGGGGCGGTGGGCGGCAAACTGCGGCAGATGCGGGTGGCGCTGGCGCTGGAACGGCGGCTGTCCAAGGACCAGATTTTGCAACTGTATCTGCATCTGGCCCCGTATGGCGGCAATCTGGAAGGCATTCGCGCAGCAACGCTGTCGTATTTCGGCAAAGAACCCCGGCGGCTAACGCCTGCCGAAGTGGCGCTGTTGGTGGCGATCCCGCAATCGCCGGAATATCGTCGGCCGGACCGGTCGGTTGAACGCGCCACCGATGCGCGCGACCGGGTTTTGGCGCGGGCGCTAACGGACGGCTTGATTGACGCCGAACAGGCAGCGGCGGCGCGCACCGAATTGGTGCCGGGCGTGCGGCGGGCCTTTCCATCGCTGGCCCCCCATATGGCGGATCGTGCGCTGGCTGAAAATACGACTGCCGGCCAGCATCACCTGACGCTGGACCGTGATCTGCAACTGGCTTTGGAACGGCTGGCCATTGATGTGGTTGCAGGGCAGGGCGAACGGCTGCAAGTGGCCATTCTGGTGGCCGATCACGCCAGTGGCGAGGTGCTGGCATCGGTCGGATCGGCGGCGTTCAAGGCGGATGCGCGGGCGGGTTTTATCGATATGACGCGCGCCTTGCGCAGCCCCGGATCAACGTTGAAACCCTTGGTTTACGGGTTGGCGTTTGACGAAGGCTTGGCGCATCCCGAAACCTTGATCGACGACAAGCCAACCGATTTCAGCGGCTATCAGCCGCAGAATTTCGACAAGCTATACCTTGGCACGATCCGGATGCGCGAGGCATTGCAGCAATCACGCAACATTCCCGTGGTGACGCTAACCGAGGCGTTGGGGCCTGCCAAGCTGTTGGCCAGTCTGGATAAAGCCGGGGTAAAATACGATCTGCCAAGCGGGCAGCCAGGGCTGGCAATTGCCTTGGGTGGCATTGGGGTAACGCTGGAAGATATGGTGCAGCTTTACGCCGCCATTGCACGCGGCGGGGTTTCACTGCCGCTGACGCATGTGATGGAGGGGGATCGGGCCGAAGGCCAACGCGTGTTATCGGCCTCTTCGGCATGGCAAGTGGGCGATATTCTGGCCGGCTTGGCCCCGCCACCCGGATCACCTGCAAATCGGCTGGCCTATAAGACCGGCACATCTTATGGCCACCGTGATGCCTGGGCGATTGGGTTTGACGGGCGGCATGTGATTGGCATCTGGATGGGCCGCCCTGATGGCACGCCGGTGCCGGGGGCGTTTGGGGCCGATCTGGCGGCACCGGTGTTGTTTCAGGCCTTTGCGCGGCTGAAACCCACGCTTGACCCGCAGCCTGCAGCACCGCCAGCGACACTTTTGGTAAGCAATGCCCAATTGCCACAGCCGTTGCAGAAATTCCGATCTAGATCAGCCGCGTTTGAGCCGGGTCAAGATGCCCCCGCGGTGGCTTTCCCGCCCGACGGATCAGAGGTTGAACTGCTGCCTGAAGGCTTGATGGTGCGGGTGCGCGGCGGCACGGCCCCGTTTACATGGCTGGCCAATGGGGTGCCAGTGGCAGTGGCCTACGGCGGGCGCGAGACGATGCTTGATGCACTGGGCAAAGGCTTTGTCACGCTGTCAGTCATCGACGCGGATGGGCGATCGGCGCGGTCGGTGATCCGGCTGCGTTAACTTGCACGCTCAATCGCCAGCGCAATCCCCTGCCCGCCGCCGATACACATGGTGATCAACGCCAGTTTGCCGCCTGTGTGTTCCAATTCATGCAGCGCCTTGACCACCAGCATCGCCCCTGTTGCCCCAACCGGATGGCCCAGCGCAATCGCGCCGCCGTTCGGGTTAACGCGGGCGGGGTCCAACCCCAACTCTTGTGTCACTGCGATGGCTTGGGCGGCGAAAGCCTCATTCGATTCCACAATGTCAAAATCGGTGGGCCGCAGTCCAAGCTTTTGGCACAGCCGCTGAACGGCAGGGATCGGACCAAGACCCATCACGGCAGGATCAACCCCCGCCAAGGCATAGCCCATGATCCGCGCGCGCGGTTTTAACCCTAGCACCGCAGCGCCCGTTCCCAATACCAACGCCGCCGCCCCATCATTGATGCCGCTGGCATTGCCTGCCGTCACCGTGCCGTCTTTTTGAAACGCCGGGCGCAAAGCCTGCAACGCATCCATCGTGCTGGGCTTTGGGTGCTCATCAACAGCAAAGCTGATTGTGCCATTGCGAGATTGCAAGTCGACCGGCGTGATCTGTTCGACAAATCGCCCCTCGGCAATCGCCAGTGCCGCGCGGTTTTGCGATTGCAGGGCAAACTCGTCTTGGCCTTCACGGCTGATGCCATAGCGCGCAGCGACGTTTTCCGCAGTGATCCCCATATGCCCGGTGCCAAACGGGCAAGTCAACGCGCCCGTCATCATATCCAAGGCGCGGGTATCACCCATCTTTTGGCCAAACCGCGCCGTGGTCAGGGCAAAGGGGGCCCGGCTCATACATTCGGCACCGCCTGCCAGCGCGAAATCTGCGTCGCCCATAGTCAGCATTTGAAACGTCGAAACAATCGCCTGCGCGCCTGATCCGCACAGGCGGTTTACGTTCATTGCAGGCGTTGCATCCGGCACACCGGCGTTGCGCGCCGCCACACGCGACAGATACATATCGCGCGGTTCAGTGTTGATGACATGGCCGAACACAACTTGGCCAATTTGATCGGGGCCAATGCCCGCCCTTGCGATGGCCGATTTTGCGACAGAGGTCGCCAGATCAATTGGCGTCAAGGCAGATAGTGTTCCGCCAAAGCCCCCTATCGCGGTGCGGGTGGCGGACAAGATGAAAACATCGGTCATTCGGGCGTCCGTTGTTAAGGACCGCTTGGTTTCATACGGTCAGGATGGGCGGCGGCAACCGCCGGAACATCGCGCAACTGTGCCATGATCCGCGCGATGTGGGGAAAGGACGCCACGTCAATCCCAAGCCGTTGCGCGTTATAAATTTGCGGCACAAGGCACAGATCGGCCATGCTGATCTGATCACCATGGCAAAACCGGCCGGTCGCCGGGCCCGACAGCATCGCGTCAAACGCCATCAAGCCCTTGCGGATGTAATGGATTTGCCAATCGTCGGCCGAAATCGCGCCCGCCGACGCCACATGATTGCGCACCGACAGGTTACAGATCGGTGCGATCTCCATTGCGATGGCATAAGACAAGGCGCGCACCCGCGCCCGGCCCGCCGGATCGTTAGGCAAAAGCCCGCCATGAATGTCGTTCAGATACTCGATAATCGCCAGCGATTGGGTCAATGTCATCGCGTCAATCTGCAACGTCGGCACGAACCCTTGGGGGTTTCGGGCGATGTTATCTGCAGCAAGGTGCTGGGCTTTGATCAGATCAACCGGCACGCTTTGATAGGTCAATCCCAACAGATTAAGGGCAATGCGAACGCGGTAAGACGCCGAAGATCGCCAATAGTCGAAAAAGGTGATCATGTGTCGTCACCCAGTTTGCGCAGACCTGCCCGAAAGGCCGGGGCATCCCGCGCCAGTTTTGCGATGATCTCTTGCTGAAACGCCTCTGCAACCGGCATGATCCGCGCCATCATGTCTTGGCCTTTTGGGGTCAGGCGCATATCCAACAACCGTCGGTCACTGGGGTTTTCGCGCTTTTCGATCAGTCCTGCAGACTCTAGGCGCGCCGCCGCGCGTGAGACTTTGGATTTATCCATATCGACCCGCGCCTGTATTTCACGCACTGATACTGATCCCGCTTGCGCCAGATGCGCCAAGACCCGCCATTCAGGGATCGTCAGGCCAAATTCAACGCGGTATCGGTCAGCAAAGGCTTTGGACACCCGCGATGAGGCAACCGCCAGTTGGTAGGGCAGGAATGCAGAAAGATCAAAGCTCATTCACTAAGGCCCCAGTTTACGCTGGCAGCCTGCCTGCTGGACGGATATTGCGCAAGGTGGCGTGGCACAGCGCGCAGCAGTGCCAAACCACATTTCCCATCCGACAGGAGCGTTAGGTGCAAAAGTTGATCAAGGCCAATGCCGGGTTGTTGATCATTGGCATCGCGACATTTGTGCTGATGGGGGCGGGACAATCGCTGTATGGGCCGGCGTTACCGGCATTTTCGCGCAGCTTTGGCATTACGGTGGGGATGGCCGGGATATTGGTGTCCGCCCATTGGGTGGGCTGTGCCATTGGCGTAGGGGGCATGTTTTTTCAGGGCCGTCATGTCACACCGCGCCATGTGGTTGTGCTGATGGCTGCGGGGGCTGCGATTATTGCAGGCGGTTTGGGGTGGTGGATTACCGTTCTGGGGGCCGTGGTGTTTGGGATTGGCTATGGCTGTTCCACAGTGGTGTTCAACCCCGCGATGTTGCGGGCATTTGGCGCGCGCGGGCCTGCAATGCTTAGCCTTTTGAACGCAACGTTCGGGATTGGCGCAATTGGTGCGCCCTTGGTCTTTGTAGCCATGTCAAATGATCCTGCCTTGACCTTTGCGCTGTGTGCCGTGCTTGGCGCGGTCATTGCGTTGGGTGCCGGAGCAGCACGGCAAACTACGTCTGGGCCGGTCGAAGAAACCACCGCGCCCTTCACGCTGCACTTACCAATTCTTGGCTTTGGCGTGATGGCGATTGGGCTGGAGGCGTGTTTGATCGGCCTTGGGCCGACGGCGTTGATTGCAGCAGGCGAGACCGAAGTGCATGCAGCGCAGTTGCTGTCGATGTTCTTTTTTGCCTTTCTGGCGGCGCGCGTTTTGCTGATCTTTACCGCGCATTTGCTGGCCCCTTTCACGTTGTATCTTGTTGCCATCGCGGGCACTTTTGCCACTGCCTTGGGCGCGGCGCTGATTGCGCCGGGGGTTTTCTTTGTGGCGATGGGGGCATTTGCAGGCGTGTTCTTTCCCGGCTTTTACGTCACAGCATCCGGCAAGATGGGGCTGCACCCGCGTGTCGCGCCAACGATCATCGCAGCAGGATTGATCGGCGGAATTTTCGCGCCCCTGATCCTTTCTCCGTGGTTAACCCAACTGGGTGAACGCGGGTTTTTCTGGGTGATCGCCGCAATCGCAGGCGGTCTGGCCATGGCCGCGCTGGTGAACCTGCGCCAGATGAACGCCGAAACATCCTAAGCCAGCCCTGACCCTAAATCATCCGGTGATGAAACGCGAATGCATCCCGTAACTTCATAATCTTCACGCCGTCAACGGTTTCCACAGTCATGGCTTTTCCCTTTTCCCAGCGAAAGGCCCCACATCCGGGAGTTTGACTGGAATGTATTGATGACTGGTTGCCAGACTTGACTTCATTGCATTTGCAACGATATTTTGACCTGATAGCTTGTTGTAGATTTTTCCGAGGTCGAAATGAACCTTCCGAAAACTTCTGGTGACGTTCCGCCAATACAGGGCACTTCCGGACTGCATGCGGGCTACATGCCCGGTTTTGGCAATGATTTCGAAACCGAGGCTTTACCCGGTGCCCTGCCCCAAGGCCAGAACAGCCCACAAAAATGCAACTATGGTCTTTATGGCGAACAGCTTTCCGGCACCGCGTTCACCGCACCCAGCCATCAAAATGAACGCACATGGTGCTATCGCATCCGCCCTTCGGTGCAGCACACGCACCGGTTTCGCAAGATCGAGGTGCCCTATTGGAAATCTGCCCCCTGCATTGATGCCGATGTGATCAGTCTTGGCCAATACCGATGGGATCCCTTGCCGCATTCCGACACGCCCCTGACATGGCTAACCGGCATGCGCACAATGACCACTGCAGGAGATGTAAATACTCAGACGGGCATGGCCAGCCATATTTATCTGGTTACGTCCTCGATGGTGGACAGCTATTTCTTCAGTGCCGACAGTGAGTTGCTGATCGTGCCCCAAGAAGGCCGCCTGCGATTTTGCACGGAATTGGGGGTGATTGATCTGGCCCCGCAAGAGATCGCGATCATCCCGCGCGGCCTTGTTTACCGGGTTGAAGTGCTTGACGGCCCCGCGCGCGGCTTTGTCTGCGAAAACTATGGCCAAAAGTTCCAACTGCCCGCGCGCGGCCCGATCGGGGCCAATTGCATGGCCAACCGCCGCGATTTCAAAACGCCTGTTGCGGCCTTTGAAGACCGCGAAGTGCCCTCAACCGTTACGGTCAAATGGTGCGGGCAGTTTCATGAAACCCAAATCGGCCATTCGCCTTTGGATGTGGTGGCATGGCACGGCAATTACTGCCCGGTGAAATACGATCTGCGCACCTATTGCCCGGTTGGGGCGGTGCTGTTTGATCATCCCGATCCGTCAATCTTTACCGTGTTGACCGCCCCCAGCGGCATTGACGGCACCGCAAACATTGATTTTGTGCTGTTTCGCGAACGCTGGGGCGTGGCCGAAAATACTTTCCGCCCGCCGTGGTATCACAAGAACATCATGTCGGAACTGATGGGCAATATTTACGGCATCTATGACGCCAAGCCCAAAGGCTTTGCGCCCGGTGGGATGTCGTTGCACAATTGCATGCTGCCGCATGGCCCCGACAAAACCGCGTTTGAGGCCGCATCGAACGCCATTCTGAAGCCCGAAAAACTGGACAACACGATGTCATTCATGTTCGAGACGCGCTTTCCCCAGCATCTGACGGTTTACGCGGCGCATGAGGCCCCGCTGCAGGACAATTACATTGATTGTTGGGAAAGCCTGACAAAGAAGTTCGACGGAACGCCGGGGGTGAAGTAGGCTGTTTTGCAGTTGCAGTTTAGAGGGTTGATATACTTGCTTCGGCAGTAATTTGGCTTTTGGGTCGGTAAGGAGACTACGTTTTGACTTTGTTAAAAAGCTGGGTAGACAGCGCCAATACTGCGGCAACTGATTTCCCGTTGAATAACCTGCCGTGCGGCGTGTTTTCCACAGATATCGACGCCCCCCGCTGTGGTGTGGCCATTGGCGATTTCATTCTGGACGTCACCGCGCTTGAGGCCGAAGGCCTGCTGACGCTTGCCGATCATCCGGTGTTTGATGTGCCGTTCTGGAATGACCTGATGGAGTTGGGGCCGGTGGCCTGGGCCGACTTTCGCGCGCAAATCACGGCCATGCTGGCGCAGGGCGCATCGAAACGCTGGATTGTCGAAGATCATCTGGTGCCGATGGCAGGGGCACAGTTGCACATGCCGTTATTGGTGGCCGAATACACCGACTTTTACGCAGGCCGCCATCATGCCACCAACGTGGGGTCGATGCTGCGCGATCCGGCCAACCCTTTGCCACCTAACTGGCTGCACATTCCTATCGGCTATAACGGGCGCGCATCCTCGGTGGTCGTGTCTGGCACCGATGTGCGCAGGCCGTTGGGGCAGTTGAAACCGCCCGAGGCTGACGCGCCGTATTTTGGGCCAACGAAGCGGTTCGATTTTGAATTGGAGTTGGGCGCGATTGTGGGCTGCTCGAGCGAAGGGCCGGTGTCTGTGGCGCAGGCGGATGCGATGATCTTTGGCTATGTTTTGCTGAACGACTGGTCGGCGCGCGATATTCAGGCTTGGGAATATCAACCCCTTGGCCCGTTTCAGGCCAAAGCCACGGCAACAACAATCAGTCCATGGATTGTTATGACGGCGGCCTTGCAACCGTTTCGCACGCCGTCATTGCCGCGCGATGTGCCACTTTTGCCCTATCTGCGGGAACCGGGGCCGATGTTGTATGACATTGCGCTTGAGGTGGGATTGACGCCTGCAGCGGGTGTGGAGACGATTATTTCACGCACCAATTCGGCACAGCTTTACTATTCGTCCGCCCAACAACTATGCCACCACGCCAGCAGCGGCTGCCCGATGACGGTGGGCGATTTGTTGGGGTCTGGCACAATTTCGGGGCCGACCAAACCCGAACGTGGCAGCCTTCTGGAACTAAGCTGGGGTGGCAAAGAACCTTTGGCAATCATCGGCGGCACCCGCAGTTTCATCGAGGATGGCGATACGATCACCCTGCGTGGGCATTGCGCCGGGGACGGGTATCGGATCGGGTTTGGCGCCTGTTCTGGCAAGGTTTTACCTGCAATTGCTGTTCCGGATTGGGCAAAGTGACTATAAGATCATAAACGGCTGACCTTTGTTCAAGTGGCACGTTAACAGCCGCACAGCGCCATAGGGGAAAGCGATGGACACAAAACCGAACTACGGCCCGACGCGCGGCGAATTGTGGTTTCGAATTTTGGTATCGCTGGCGGGGCTGGGCCTGCCTGGTGTGATACTGGCGGTGCGCGGCCTGCCAACCGGGCCGGGATTGGTTGAAGTTTTAGGCATTCCATTGGTGCTATTTGGTGGCACAATCATCTGGTGCGGACGCAAATTGATCAAGCGCGACCACCCAAAATAATTACAATGATATCAAAAAGGTAGCAATGGTTTGCGGCCTGATGCCGTCAAATGGAACGCCTTGCGCCCCTCAATAACCACCACACTTAGGGGGCCGCCATAGGCCGCGGAACTGTCAGTGTTGACGCGATTTCCATAGTGCATCGGCCGTTCAATCGCCGTGTGGCCATGCACAATCAACGCGCCATGATCGCGGGTATCGTCGAGAAAGTCTTTTCTGATCCACAATAAATCGGTCTCGGTTTGGTGTTCCAAGGCAATTCCCGGCCGAATGCCCGCATGCACAAAGATCGCATCACACCGCACAAAACTGGTTGGTAAACCTTCAAGAAACCGACGATGGTCCATCGGAATTGCGGCCACGGCCTCGGCATAAACCGGGGCCAACGGGCGGTCAGCGGCGTTTTTTACCCCGTATGAAGCCAAAGTTGCCGCACCGCCAATACGCGGATGCAGATAACTTAGATCCCCGCGCAGGCCTTCGTCATGATCGTTCATATTGGCCAGATATTTTGTGAACATCCGGTCATGATTGCCTTTCAGGGCCACCCAATCCTTGCCCGTCTGGATCCCGACGCGAAGATACTCTACCACACCGCGGCTGTCCGGCCCACGATCAACCAGATCGCCGATGTGAACGACGGGCGCTGCACCAAATTGGGCAATGTCGTTTGCGATCCAATGATGAACTTCGGTCAGCAGATCAAGGTGACCGTGAATATCGCCGATGGCGTAAGTGTGCATGGTTTACCAAAGTTCACAGATGGAAAGCCCACAGAAGCGCTCTGTGGGCTTTGAGATAGTAAAGTCCTTGTAAATTGGCAAGGTGGCGTCAACCCACGTCAAATTGTAAAGCTTTGACCTGACTGAACATTCCCGTGCCTTCCAACGTCGCCACCACTTTCGGATCAATCGCCTGATCCAGATACAAGATCGCAATCGCGTCTTGGCCCACCCCAGACCGGCCAAGGGTAAAGTTGGCGATGTTCACGCCATTTTTGCCCATCGTCATGCCCAACAGACCAATGATGCCTGGCACGTCTTCGTTGGTGGTATAAAGCATATGCGCGCCAATTTCGGCGTCAATGTTGATGCCTTTGATCTGGATAAAGCGCGGCTTTCCATCAGAAAAACAAGTGCCCGCAACGGATCGTTCGCGCTTTTCCGTCACCATCGTCACTTTGATATAGGCATCGAACATGCCGGTCTTTTCCTGCCGGGTGGTCGAGATTTGAATGCCGCGTTCTTTGGCAATAATCGGGGCAGACACCAGATTTACATCCGGATTTGCGGTTTTCAGCACCCCTGCAATCACCGCCGAATTCAGCGCGGCAAGGTTCATCCCCGCGACTGTGCCATCATACAAAATGTTGATCGCCTTGATCGGCTCATCCGTCATCTGGCCGATAAACGCGCCCAGATGGCTGGCAAGTTTGATCCAAGGGCCCATCACAGCGGCCTCTTCCGCTGTGACATTGGGCATGTTCAGCGCGTTTTGAACGGCCCCAGTCAGCAGGTAATCTGACATCTGTTCGGCGACTTGCAGCGCCACGTTTTCTTGTGCTTCGGTCGTGGATGCGCCCAGATGCGGGGTGCAGACCACGTTTGGCAAGTTGAACAAGGGGCTATCGGTGGCGGGTTCAACTTCGAACACGTCCAGTGCTGCCCCTGCCACCTGACCAGATTTCAAAGCCTCGGCCAAGGCGGCTTCATCAATCAGACCGCCCCGCGCGCAGTTGATAATGCGCACGCCGCGCTTGGTTTTGGCCAGGTTCTCGCGCGACAGGATATTACGGGTCTTATCGGTTAACGGCACATGCAAGGTGATGAAATCGGCGCGGGTCAGCAGATCGTCAAGGTCAACTTTGGTAACGCCAAGCGTTTTGGCACGCTCTTCCGACAGGAAGGGATCATAGGCGATAACCTTCATGTGCAGACCAACCGCGCGGTCACACACGATGCCGCCGATATTGCCCGCCCCGATCACACCAAGGGTTTTGTTGAACAATTCCACCCCCATAAAGCGGGATTTTTCCCATTTTCCGGCTTGGGTTGAGGCGTTGGCTTCGGGCAATTGCCGCGCCACGGCAAACATCATTGCGATGGCGTGTTCGGCAGTGGTGATCGAATTGCCGAAGGGCGTGTTCATCACGATCACGCCTTTTTTCGACGCCGCCGGGATATCAACGTTATCCACGCCAATGCCAGCCCGGCCGATCACTTTCAGGCGGGTTGCAGCGGCAAGCAGTTTTTCGGTGGCTTTGGTGGCCGAGCGGATTGCAAGGCCATCATACTGGTCAATAATGGCGGCAAGCGCGTCTTTATCTTTGCCAAGCTTCGGCATGTAATCCACCTCGACACCGCGATCACGAAAGATTTGAACGGCGGTTTCGGAAAGTTCATCGGAAACTAATACGCGGGGGGCCATGGGGTGTCCTATGATTTTGGCGCAAAGATGAGCACATTGCCCATCCTACGGCGGGAAGGGGTAGGATAAGCAATTCTGCCCATTATGGTCAGGCCGCTTGGGATAAGGCCTCAATCTCGGCGTGAAACGCGTGGGCTATCCACGGCATCAGGGCTGCCACATCGGCGGTTTCCACCGTTGATCCGCACCATATCCGCAGGCCCGCCGGGGCATCGCGGTAGGCCCCGATATCAAAGGCAACACCCGCTTTTTCCAGACGTTTGGCCACGGCTTTGGCAAAAGCCTCACCATCGGTGATCCGGGAATCGTTGAATTTCAAGCAAACGCTGGTGGTTGACGCAATCGCCGGGGTTTCGGCCAGATTGGCAAGCCACGGGTTGGCCGCACAGAAATTCCAAACCGCCTTGGCATTGGCAGTGGCGCGCGCCACCAACCCTTGCAGCCCGCCCACAGACTGCGCCCATTTCAGCGCAACCAGATAATCTTCAACCGCCAGCATCGACGGGGTATTTATCGTCTCACCGATAAAAATGCCTTCGATCAACTTGCCCTTTGACGTCAGGCGGAAAATCTTGGGCAATGGCCAGGCGGGCGTATAGCTTTCCAGCCGTTCCACAGCGCGGGGTGACAGGATCAGCATGCCATGCGCGCCTTCGCCGCCCAGCACTTTTTGCCAGCTGAAGGTGGTCACATCCAGTTTGTCCCAAGGCAGATCCATCGCGAATGCTGCCGAGGTGGCATCGCAAATCGTCAGGCCCGCGCGATTTGCCGGGATATCATTGCCGTTTGGCAGCCGGCAGCCTGACGTGGTGCCGTTCCATGTGAACACAACGTCACAATCAAAATCGACGGTGTTAAAATCAACGATCTGGCCGTAGGGGGCAATTTTAACCCGTGCATCCAGTTTCAACTGTTTGACCGCATCAGTCACCCAGCCTTCGCCGAACGATTCCCATGCCAGCATTTCAACGGGCCGCGCGCCCAGCATCGTCCACATCGCCATTTCAACGGCGCCGGTATCGGAACCGGGCACAATGCCGATGCGGTAATCAGCGGGAATGCCCAGAATTTCACGGGTCAGATCAATCGCCTGCCGCAGTTTCGCCTTGCCAACAGCTGCGCGGTGCGACCGGCCAAGCGGGGCGTCGGCCAAATGATCAAGGGAAAAACCGGGGATTTTGGCACAGGGGCCGGACGAAAAACGCGGGTTTGCCGGGCGCTGCGCCGGGGCGGTCAGGTTAGTCATGGTATCCTCGCAGATAAATGCCCTTCGTTGGGGAAGGGTGTCCCAAGACGGCGTTTAAGGGGGGTGCCGGGCTGGTGCAAGCCTGAAAATCGTCGTAAACCGCTGCATTGACGCAAGATTGCGACGCCACCCATCCACTATCGGAAACTTTTGATGTTCATCGCCACGCTTTTGACCAACCCAAGCACGCCTGTCCTTGACCGGGTGGTGGTTGAATCCCGGCGCAACGCGTGGGGGGGGGGGATGCGATCTGGCTTGATCCCGGCGTTGCTGCCGAATTTGCGGTGGAATCCATGCCCGACAATCGCTGGCAAGTGTGGGACGGGTTGCAAAGTATTGGCATTGATATGGTTGTGCAGCCCGCCGTGGGGCGCAAAAAGCGGCTGCTGATTGCAGATATGGACAGCACGATGATCCAACAGGAATGCATCGACGAGTTGGCAGATGCGGCGGGCGCGGGGGCGCATGTGGCGGGGATTACGGCGCGCGCGATGAATGGGGAATTGGATTTTGAAGATGCCTTGCGCGAGCGGGTGGGGTTGCTGGCGGGCTTGCCAGAGTCTGTGATTGCACAGGTGATCCGGGACCGAATTACCCTGATGCCGGGGGCAGCGGTTTTGCTGGCAACGATGAAGGCGAACGGTGCCTATGCCGCGTTGGTATCTGGCGGGTTTACCGCGTTTACCAGGCATATTGCCCAAGTGTTGGGCTTTGATGAGAACCGCGCGAACACGCTGGTGGTGGCCGAAGGCAGGCTGACGGGCAAGGTGGCCGACCCTATTCTTGGGCGGGCGGCTAAGGTGCTGGCTTTGCAGGAGATATCGCAGCGGCTGGCAATTACGCCCGACGAGGCGATTGCCGTCGGGGATGGTGCCAACGATTTGGGGATGCTGGGGTTGGCGGGCGCGGGGGTTGCCCTGCATGCCAAGCCAAGTGTGCAGGCCGAATGCGACATCCGGATCAACCACGGCGATCTGACGGCGCTGCTTTATTTGCAAGGCTTTGCGCGGACAGAGTTTGTGGGATGATTGTGCGGGCGGCCATTCTTGCGGATTGCCTTGGCATGGCAGACGTATTGAACCCAATCATCAGGGCCGGCGGAACCTCGGCCTTTGAAGTTGAAAAGTCAGCAGAGGCGCTGGCCGACTGGTATCTATCCGGCCCCTATGCGTGGTTTTGCCATGTTGCCTGCGATACCCAGCCAAATGGCGTAGAGCGGATTGTGGGTTATCAGACGCTTAGCCGTTGGGGCGATTTTCCTGCTGGATGGAGCGATATCGGCACATTTGTAGCCACTGATGTTCAGCGGGGCGGCGTTGGCAAAGCGCTGTTTGCAGTCACCCTTCGGGCCGCGCGTCTGGCCTATCTGCGGACTTTAAATGCAACGATCCGGGCGGATAACTTGGCGGGACTGGGCTATTATACCCGACGTGGGTTTATGGAATATGATCGGCAGCCGGACTATGCATTGACGGATGGGCGCATCGTGGGGCGGGTATTGATGCGGTTTGATCTGGGCCGAACCAATCCAGCCGCGACCGGGGCTTAGATGTTCGAAGTTGCCAACAACCTTGCAATCCTGCTGATCACCGCCGCGTTTTTTGCAGGGTTTGTTGATGCGATTGCGGGCGGTGGTGGGTTGATTTCGATGCCTGCGTTGCTGTTGGCGGGGGCGTCGCCGATTGAGGCGTTGGCGACCAATAAGTTGCAAGGCACGTTTGGATCGGGTGCTGCCGCGATCAGTTATGCGCGTGCGGGGCATGTAAGGCTGCGCGATCAGATCTGGATGGCGGCGATCAGTGTGGTTGCGGGGGCTGGTGGGGCGGGGCTGGCCCATGCGGTGCCGGTGGATTGGTTGCGGGTGATTATGCCTGTGGTTTTGGTGGCGGTGGCGTTGTTTTTTGCGTTCAAACCGGGGCTGAGCGATGCCCCCCGATTGCGGCGGCTGCGGCCTGCGGTTTTTGCGGCAACTGTGGTGCCGTTGATTGCTGCCTATGATGGTATTTTCGGGCCGGGGGCGGGATCGTTTTATATGTTGGCGTTTGTTTTGTTGGCGGGGTTCGGGGTTTTGAAGGCCACGGCGCACACGAAACTGTTGAACTTTGCGTCCAATATTGGCGCTTTGGCGGTGTTTTCGGGCAGCGGGGCGATGTGGTGGGGCATCGGATTTGGCATGGCTGCGGCCCAGATTGCGGGGGCGGCGCTGGGGGCGCGGCTGGCGATGCAGATCGGGGCGGGGGTGATCAAACCGTTGCTGGTGGTCACCTCAACTGGGATGGCCGCGCGGTTGTTATGGCAGGTTTGGGGATAGGCGCTGGGAAATCCCTGTTCGACTTGAAGCTGACTACTGCCCCCAATCGGCGCTTTGCATTTCGCGCAGGCGGCTGGCGGTGCGTTCAAATTCGAAACTGCCTGCGCCTTCAATATACAGGCGTTCGGGGATATCGGCGGCAGAACAGATCAGCCGCACGCGGGCCTCATACAGCGCGTCGATCAGAGTCACAAAACGTTTCGCCTCGTTATAATTGCTGGAGGAAAGTTGCGGGATGTCTTCCAGAATCAGCACCCGCACCGCCTGCGCGATGGCAAGATAGTCGGCGGGGCCAAGCGGTTTTGCGCATAATTCCCAAAATGAGGCCCGGCCAACGCCGTTGGCAAAACGGGGCAGTTCAATGCGGCGGCCATTGACCGGCAATACCAGCGCATCGCCACCTGCACCGCCCGTCAGATCAGACCAGATCGCCGAAATTTCGCCCTTTACCTTGCCTGCGGGGTAAAAATAAACTTGCGCACCGGCCAATCTGCTTTGGCGATAATCGGTCGGGCTGCGCAGTTCAACAACGTCAAGCCGGGCGCGCAGAATGTCAATGAACGGCAAGAACAACGCGCGGTTCAGACCGTTCAGGTAAAGATCTTCGGGCGGGCGGTTAGAGGTGCTGACGATCACCACCCCAGCCGCCAGTAGCTTTTCAAACAACCGTCCGACGATCATCGCATCGGTGATATCGCTGATCTGCATTTCGTCAAACGCCAGCAATTGCGCATCATGGATCACCGCATCGGCAAACGGGGCCAGCGCGTCTTCGACGCCCTTTTTGCGGGCGGCGTGCATGGCGTGGTGCACCTCTTGCATGAAGGCATGAAAATGCACGCGGCGTTTCAGCGGGATGTCGGTGGCATAAAAGAAAAGGTCCATCAGCATGGATTTGCCGCGCCCGACGCCGCCCCAAAGGTAAAGCCCCTTCGGCGGCATCAACGGTTTGGCAAACAGGCCCGCGAACAGCCCGATTTTGCGGGTGGCATTGGTTTGCAGCCACTCGCGCAGCGGTTCCATCTGCGCCAGAACGGCGTGCTGTGCGGGATCAGGGCGCAGATCACCGGTGGCAATTTTGGCATCATAAAGGTCTGTCAGCGGCATTTGCATGGCTTTGTTTAGCCGCAAGGGCCTGTGCCGCCAAGCCCAAGCCTGTTGCGATAAATCCGCTAGTCTGACGCAACGTAAGAGAAATTTTATAATTCATTTGCATAAATCCGCCTATCCTGCCTAAAATTCAGCGAATTTAAGCCGTTTTCCGCCCTCTTGCAGGATTTTTCAGAATGTCAAAGACCGTGGGTCGTCCGTTCGCAACTGTTGATCAGTTTTTGGTTCCAAGCGCGCGCAGCATGTCGATGTTGCTGACCACCACCGCCCTGGCCCTAGGGCTGGCGATGGTCGCGCCGCAAATGCTGTTCGCGCAGGCGTGGGATGGCGATACCGACAGCAATTTTACGACCGGCGCGAACTGGGTCGGTGATATCGCCCCTGCGCCCGGCGATGCGGTGGTGCTGAATATCGGCACAGCTCCGCAGCCGATCTTGGGAGTTAGCAACACTTCAACGGTTGACACCGTCGCGGTCAGCGCGGGCACGTTGACGGTTGAAGGGGATTTGACTGTGAACAATGTTACGGGTGTAGCGATCTCTGGCGGTTTGGTCTTAGTTAACTCGGGCGGGTCAATTGCGGGCAATGTGGCGACCAGCGGGCCCGGCGCGCTGACCATGAACGGGGTTTTGAACGGGAACCTGACAAACGCGGGCACCGCGACGAATGACGGCACCATTGTCGGGACGGTCGGCGTTACAGGTGGCACGTTTACCAATGCCGCAGATGTGACCGGAAACGTCACCATGTCCGCAGGCACTGTCGCCAACACTGCGACCGGGGCGATGAACGGCAATGTGGTGATCAGTGGCGGCACGTTGACCAATGCGGGAGCGCTGGGCAATGCGGTTGGCGATACGGTGACGGTGAATGCAGGCGGGACGCTGGCCATCACGGGGGGGTCTATCGCGGGGCCAGTCGCGTTGAACGGAACGGGCGTGGGGGGGATCGGCGCGTTGCAAAACGTGTCGGGTGCCAATACCATTGCCGGCGCGATCACGTTGGGCAGTGCGACGCGGATCAATTCGGACGGTGGGCTGCTGACGCTTAGCGGTGGTGTCACCGGCCCGCACAGCCTTACCCTTGGCGGGGCGGGGGATATGAGCGTTGGTGCCATCACCACCGGCACCGGCGCATTAACCAAAGACGGCGCAGGCACAGTGACGTTGACGGCGGCCAACACCTTTACCGGGGCCACGACGGTCACCGGTGGTGAATTGGCGGTGACGGGCACGTTGGCCTCAACTGCGGTGAATGTATCGGCTGGCACGCTGACCACTGACACCGATGCACTGGCGGCGGGGGCGACGGTTACCGTTTCGGGCACCGGCATATTCAATTCGTCGGGCACCGATACGTATACCGCAGTTACCCAAACTGGCGGCACCATTGGTGGCAGCGGTGTACAAACGCTGACCGGGGCGTTCACCCAGTCGGGCGGTACAACAGCAGGCACGGTTGATATCAACGCGGCCACGTTCACCCAATCGGGCGGGACGATTGCGGCGGGCACCACAGTTACCTCGGCAGGTGCGCAGGCGTTGCAGGGCGGCACTATTGCAGGCGCGCTGGATGGCGCGGGCGTGATTACGGTGACAACGGGCACCACTGGCCTAACCGGCGCGGTGACCAACGCGGCCAGCCTTAGCGTGACCAGCGGCACCTTGAACGTGACAGTTGCCGGGTCTGTTGACACCAATGGCAACGCCATTGCGGTCAGCGGCGGCACCTTGACGAACGACGGGAATGGTATTGCGGACAACGAAGTGGTGACAGTTTCGGGCACTGGCACGTTGACCACATCCGGCGCGGACACCATCGGCGGGCTGGTGCAAACCGGCGGCACGGTTGACGGCGCGGGGCAGTTGACGACGGGCACATTCACCCAGTCGGGCGGCGATATGGCGGGGTTGGTCGCGACCACCATCAGCGCCACGCTGAACGGCGGCACGATTTCGGGAACTTTGTCGGGGGCGATGGCAACCGTGCAGACCGGCACGACTACGGTGACTTCTACGGGCACAATCAGTGGCAATGTGACTGTGGATGGCGCGGGACGGTTGGTCATTGGCCATTCTGCGGCGATTGGCGGCAGTATCACGACCACGGGGTCGGTGATCAGTTATGCCAATGGGGTGAACGAGGCGTCGGCGGTTATTTTGAACTCTACCGGCACACAGCTGGAGGTTTTGGGCGCGGATGCGGCAACGCAATCGGGGATTATCTCGGAAACTGGCGGCGTGCGGCCGTTAGAAAAGATCGGCACGGGCACGCTGACGCTGTCTGGGGCGAACAGTTACACCGGGGCTACCACTATTACGGCAGGCACCCTGGCGTTGAGTGGGTCAGCGGCCACGGCAAATAATACGGCGATTATTGTAGCTAGCGCTGGCACTTTCCAGATGGATGCCGCCGGATCGGTCAAGTCGCTGCAAGGCGCGGGGGCCACGATCCTGAACGCTGGCCTGGCTGCCGGAAGTGACGGCAGTTCGACCACCTATTCAGGCATTATGTCGGGGGTGGGCGATTTCCAGAAGGTTGGTGCGGGCGTCATGTCGATGACGGGGGTGAGCACATACACCGGTGGCACAACCGTTACCGGTGGCACGCTGGAGTTCACCGCGGCAGGATCGGCGCTGAGCACGCCGTTCTTCACGGTTGATCCGGGGGCGACGCTGCTGAGTGATGGCGCAGCTTTCGCCACGACGTTGGCAATAACCAACAACGGCACGTTCACATTGACCCTTGGCGGCGATGAAAGCATTGCTAGGGTCAACGGCATTGGCACGATTGGCCTGTCATCGGGATCGGTTCTGACACTGAACTCTGGCACGTCTACGATTTCGGGCGCGGTGACAGGCGCAGGTAGTCTGACGGTTGCAGGCGGCACGACAACTGTGGCGGCTACCGGGAACGTCGGCACGGCCACAACCATTGATACGGGCGGCACCGTGGTGAACAACGGCACGATGGCGGCGGTTTCAAACGCGGGCAGCTTTACCAACAATTTCAATGTAGGAACCGGAGCGACCGCTGGCGCGCTGACCAACACCGGGACGACGGGCACGGGGTCTAACGCGGGCACTTTGGCCAGTCTGACACATGATTCGACCGCAACTTTCATCAACACGGGCATCGTATCGGGCATCACCACGGTGACGGCGGGCACGGTTGAGTTGAATGGGACATCGAACCTGTCGGATACTGCAGCGGTTATCGTGAATGGCGGCACGCTGGATGTGAATGTGGCCGAAACTATCGGCTCGCTGGCGGGCACGGGCGGCACTGTGCAACTGGATGCGGCGCTGACCACGGGCGGCAACGGCACCGCGACAAGTTATGGCGGCGTGTTTGCCGGGGCTTCGATCCTGAACAAGGCGGGCGGTGGCATCATGACGCTGACCGGCAACAGCGTGGGTCAGACAGGGGCGATCAACGTTAATGCGGGCGGGCTGACTTATAGCGGTGGTGGGGCTACCGCCTCTACCGATATTGAAACTTTGTCGGGTGCTACGCTAACGTCAGACGGTGATGCGTTTGTGGTGGGTGCGACCATCACCAACGCAGGCACCACTGTGTTGACCGGATCGGAAAGTATCGCGACGATTACTGGCGCAGGCGGTGTCACGCTGACGGGTGGGACGACCACTCTGACACTGAATGCGACTGGCACCAATTCAGGTGTAATTTCCGGGGCCGGCAACCTGACCATTGCAGCAGGCACCACGACGCTGGCGGGCAACAGCACCTATTCGGGTGCCACGACGGTGAACGGTGGAACTTTGGCTGTAACCGGAGCGATCGCCTCAACTGCGACGGTGAACAGCGGTGCCACGATGACCAACAGCGGCACGGTTGCGGCTGTTATCGTGAACAACTTGGGCAGCTTTACCAACCAAACCACTGGCATTGCCGGGGCGATCACCAACAACGCGGGCGGCACGTTTACCAATCAATTCGGGGCGACCGTTGACAGTGCGACCTCGGCTGGAACGGGCACCAACGCGGGCACAATTACAACAACCCTTGGCGTATCGGCTGGCACATTTGGCAATACCGGCACCGTCAGCGGGGCAGCGACAGTATCCGGCGGTTTGGTGACGAATACGGGCAGCTTTGGATCCACGCTTGGGGTTACCGGCGGCACGTTCACCAACAACGCAGGCGGTTCCGTGGCCGGGGCCACCACCATCGGTGGCAGCGGCATTGTGGTGAACAATGGTTTGATGGTGGCGGTTTCCAACGCGAACAGCTTTACCAACAACAGTGGTGCGGGGGCCGGGGCGTTGACCAACACGGGGGCGGGCACGGGCACCAACATCGGCCTTTTGGCAAGCCTGACGCATAACTCGACTGCCACTTTTGCCAATACCGGCGTGGTAGCAGGGGCATCGACGATGTCTGACGGGATTGTAAATAACACAGGTCTGTTCAGTGACACCCTGGGGATCACAGGCGGCACCTTTAACAACAATGCCCTTGGGTCTGTCAGCGGGACTACGACGGTTGGCCTAAGTGGCACTTTGGTGAATATCGCGTCAATGGGGGCGGTTGCAAATGCCGGCACCGGGACCAACAGCGGCACCATCGCCTCGTTGACCAACACCGGCGGCACGTTTGGGAATTCCGGCTTCATCACCGGGGCATTGACGGCATCCGGGGGCACAGTAACCCACAGCGGCACGGCGGGTTCGGCAGCAATTTCGGGCGCAGCGGTTGTCAATATGAACGGCGCAATCATCACCGGGGCCACGACCAAAAACGGCGGCACGTTGAACATCACCGGCACAACCAATATGGGCACGTTGACCAACACCGCCGGTATCGTGAACGCATCGGGCGCGATGACCAGCGGGAATATCATTAACGGCGGGGTGTTTAACGTAACGGCACCGGGGCTTATGTCAGCCAATGCGGCGAGTTTTGCCAACAGCGGCACATTGAACGTGATTGCGGGCAGCTATACCGGGTTGGGGGCGATCACCAATACATCGTTCACGACCATAAACGTTGGGCCGGGGCAAACGCTGGGTGGGACGTCTTTGGTGAATACAGGACGCTCGGTGATAAACGGCGGCACGGTTGCGGCGGCGTTTACCAACAGCGTTGGTGGGATACTTGAAATCAACGGGGCGTCGACGATCACCGGCACTTTGGTGAACAACGGCATCGTTGATCTGGCAGACGGGTTTACCGGCGATACGCTGACGATCACGGGGGCAACCAGTGGCACCGGCCGGTATCAGATGGACCTGAACCTTAGCAATGGCACAACAGATCTGGTGACCGCCATCGCGGGCGGCGTCACTGCCGTGCGGCTGGACTTTACGGCCACACCGGGTGGGGCGTTGCTGACGCCGATCACGGTGTTTGCAGGGGCCGGGGTGGGGGCCACATTGGCGCAGACCGGCCTTCCAACCGGAGGGGCGGTTCTATACAGCATGGCGCAAAACGGCACCAACGTGCAGGTGGTCAGCCAGATCAATCCGGCCGTTGGGGGTGTGGCAGCTACAGCTGCAACGACGCAATCGCTTATCGGCACCGTGGTTAACCGCCCAACCAGCCCGTTTGTATCGGGGCTTGCCACCGAAGAGGGCTGTTCGCACGGCGGATACTTCCGGGCGTCAACCGGCATTGCCACCGTCAAGGGCACGTCGTCAAACAACGGTGTTGTCAACGAAAGCTCTATCGCGTCACAATTCTCGGGCGTGCAGGGCGGGTTCGATGTTGGCTGCTTTGATGGCCGCTATTTTAACGGCTGGGATGGCGCGGTTGGGGCGATGGTTGGCTATAACATCGGTTCGACCAACCAGAACGTGTTTTCTGACCCGATCAACCCAACCTTGCGCACGGGCACATCCGGGGCCGAATTTAACCAAAGTTATTTCGGTCTTTATGCAGCGGGCAGCAAGGATCGGTTCTCGGGCGATGTGCAACTGCGGTTTGACCAGACCAAATTTGACCTTAGCGAAACAACCTTTGTTGGGGTGCCGGTCGGTCTGGATGGGCTTAGCTATACCACCAAGTCAACCACGTTTGGCACGCGGTTCAACTACCGCGTTGATCTGAACGAAGAGAAAGGCACCAACTTTGTGCCGACCATCGGCTTTAACTATACCTCTGTGACGGGCGATACCCTGACACTGGCGGGGGGTGAGACGCTGGAAATCAGCCCGTTCTCAACCGTGGTTGGCTTTGTCGGCGGCACATTTGCCAAAACCAAGATCGACCCGGAAGGCACATCCGCCACGACAACATTCGTCAGCGGCAACTTGTATGGCGATTTCGGCGGCGATCGTGAAGCGGTTTACGACAGTGCCGCCTTGCCCGGCCCTGAGACGATTTCGATCGGCAGCATCGGGTCATTTGCCGAGGCATCAATCGGGGTGAACTATGTCAAAATCCTTGAAAAGGGTCCGGGTGGTGCCAAACAGTTGAACGCCAACGTGCGGGCAGATGCGCGGTTTGGCCCGAATGTCAGCGACAGCTACAGCTTGACTGCACAGGTTCGTCTGTCGTTCTGATCGACTTTGATTGCCCCGGCACGCATCGCGCCTGCCGGGGTTTTCTATGTCTGAAGACCTTCACCGCGATTGTTCCCAAAACATAGACTTGATCCGGCGGGGCAGAGGACGCAGACTGCCCCAAAGGGATTTTCCCAAAGCCGCGCGTTTTTCCGGGTGGCGGATTTGACAGTATTGCGGCCGTGTTCAGGTCGTTCGATAGATTGAGGGCCCGATGTCTTGGTATAGCAAGGTTGCATGGAAGGAAGGGCTGTTCCTTCAGCCCCATCATCTGCAACAAAATGATCGTTATGTTGAAAAGCTGATAGAGGCCCGCACGCGGCATGTGTCGCCCTATCCGTGGGGCATCGAAGAGATGCGGATGAACCGCGACAGGCTGTTGCAGGGGCGGGTCGAACTGGCGACCGTTTCGGGGATTTTCCCCGATGGCACGCCGTTTGACGCGCCCGCCGTTTCCCCCCTGCCCCGCGCGATAGAGGTGCCCGAAGGGTCGGATGGCATGGGCATCTGGCTGACCCTGCCCGATCAGGTGATGAACGGGCGCGAAGTGGCGATGGATACCGAAGTGGGGGCGGCCACCCGCTATATCCTGGGCGCTGAAACCGTGGCCGATGCGGCGTCAGCCTTGCGGTTGGAAGCACAGATCGAAATTGCGACCCCAAGGATGGAGTTGGACATTCGCGCCACGCCCAAACCCGGTTATCAATGCCTGAAGATCGGGCGCATCGTTGAGGTGCGCGATAATGTGGTTATTCTGGACGATGCGTTTCCGCCGCCGTTGTTGACTATTTCGGCGCATTCGGTGGCGTTGGGCTGGCTGGACCGGGTGATCGGCTGGGTGGAAACCAAGCTGGATTCATTGGCGCGCTATGCATCGGACCCCAGTTCGGCGGGCGGGTTGCAGGCGACGGATTACTTCATGCTGTTGTGCCTGAACCGCCAGATCAACGTGCTGCGCCATCTGCGTGCCAGCCGCTATGTGCATCCGGAACGGTTGTTCGAAGAGTTGCTGCGGTTTTCAGGGGAATTGTGGACGTTTGATCAGGATAAACGGCTGGCCCCACCCTATGACGCCTATGACCATGCCGATCTGAAGGCGTCGATTGAACCGATTGTGCGCGATATTCAGCGCCTGTTGTCGCGCGATGTGGGTCGGGCGACGCGGCTGGAACTGGTGCAGGTGCGGCAGAATTCCTATCTGGCGCAAGTGGCGGACCGCAATCTGTTCCGCGATGCGACGTTCGTTCTGGAAGTGGAAACCAGCCGGGCGCTGACGCTGGTGCAGCAGCAATTCCCGCAGCTGTGCAAAGTGGGGCCAAACACCCGGATGGCCGAGATTGTGAACAACAACTTGCCGGGGGTCGATCTGATCCACACGCCAACGCCGCCCCGGCAAATCCGGGCAGTGTCGCGGAATGTGTATTTCATTTTGGAGAAAAATTCACCGCTGTGGCGGGAATTTTCCAATGCGCCGGCCATCGGAATGCATTTTGCCGGTGATTGGCCCGATCTGAAGCTGGAGTTGTGGGCCATCGTGGAGACAAAGGGATGAGCAACGGCGGCGGCGGCAACAACAAAGACAAAACGGTGATCGGGGGCAGCCTGGGCGGCGTGCCGGCACCTTTGCCGGGGGGTGTTGCGCCGATGCCGGGGGGAAAACGTCAGGCGGCACCCAACCAATCGACAGTGATCGGCGGGGCGATGCCGGGACCTGGTGCGCCGGGTGGATTTGGCGGCGGCGGGTTTGGGCCGTCGGGCGGGTTTGGTCAACCGCAAAGCCAAGGGTTTGGCGGCGACAGTTCGGATGCATGGTCAACCGGATCGGGTGGCTTTGGATCGCCCGCGCAAGTGCCGGGCCAACCGCCGGGCATCGGCTTTGGCGGTGGCGGGCAGGGTGGCGGGTTTGCACCGCAGACCGCGCAGCGCACGGTGATTGGCGGATCAGGTGCCTTTGGTCAGCCTGAGGGATTTTTCCCGGAGGCATCCACCGCGCAGCCAACAAACTATGCCAATTCCGGCCCAAAGGTTGACTTGCGCAAGGCGCTGTCGGCCAAAGGTTTGGGTGCGGGTGGGCCGAAAAGCCCGATGCTGGCGGCGGCGGCAAATCTGTTGATCCTGTTTGGCCGGTTGCGCACGCAGATGGTGGAAATGGAAGCCGTTCCGTTGATGGAATATGTCACGCGCGAAATTGAAGGGTTTGAGCAGAACTGCCTGAACGCAGGCATTGAAGCGCACGAAACCCAGGTGGCCAAATACCTGCTGTGCGGCACGGCGGATGACATTGTGCAGAATATTCCGGGCACGGACCGGCATTTGTGGATTCAATATTCGATGGTGGCGCGGTTTTTCAACCGGCGCACATCGGGCGTCGGGTTTTTTCAAGAGGTCGAAAAGGCGTTGCAGGCCCCGGCGCAACGGTTTCAACTGCTGGAACTGGCGATGACCTGTTTGTCGCTGGGGTTCGAAGGGCAGTATCGGTCGGCCCCGAATGGCGCTGTGGAATTGGCGCGTATCCGCACGATGATCTACGAATCGTTGCGACGGGTGCAGAACCGCCCGGACGAAGACATCTCACCGCGCTGGCAGCCCGTGGCTTTGGGCGGGCGGCGGCGATTTGGGGGAACACCTTTGTGGGTGATCGGATCTGTGTTGGGATTGATCCTGATGGGGGCCTATTTCGGGCTGTCGATGATGATCGCAAATGAAGGATCAGTGGTGTCGCAGCGGCTGCTGTCTTTGCATCCGACAACACCGATTACTTTGGTGCGCGCCGTGGCCTTTACGCCTTTGGTTGTGGATCAGGAAGAATTGGTCACCCAGACCGGGCAGTTGGACCGTTTGCGCGGTGGGCTGGCGGAAGACGTCACCGCGGGTCTGGTAGAGGTGGATATCAAGGGCGATTTCATCTTTATCCGGGTCAACAACGCGGCGCTGTTTGCCAGTGGCAAAGCGGAAACCAAGCCGGAATTTGTTGATTTGGGCGGGCGCATATCGGCCATCCTGAACCCTGAAACCGGGCCGGTGATGATCTTTGGCTATACCGATAACGTGCCGATGTCGGGACGCGGGCGGTTCAAGAACAACCATGATCTGTCGCTTGCGCGCGCCGAGGCGGTTAAGGATGTTCTGGCGGCAAGTATCACCGACGCGACCCGCTTTGTTGTTGAAGGCAAGGGCGAGGCGGACCCGATCGGTGACAATGAAACCGATGATGGGCGCGGGTTGAACCGGCGTGTGGAAATCATGATTAAACGCGAAGAAACGCTGCAGTGACGCGGTTTGCAGTGGGGAATTTGATATGAAATGGGTTAAACTTGGCCTTGTGATCTTTGGCTTTCTGGCGTTTTCGGCCGTGGTCTGGTTTGCGGGCCCGCTGATTGGCTTTGGCGAGGCGCGCCCGTTTGATCCGGTTTGGGTTCGGTTGCTGATCATCGGTATTCTGGCGCTGATCCTGATGATCTGGGGGGTGATCAAACTGATCCGGCGCCGCAACGGTCAAAAAGCGTTGGAAAAGGCTTTGGTCGTCGATGTGGCAGCGCAAGGCGATGGCAAAGAACTGGCCACGCGGATGCAGTCGGCGCTACTGACGTTGAAGAAAACCGGCAATTCAAAGACCTATCTTTATGACATGCCCTGGTATGTGATCATCGGCCCGCCGGGATCGGGCAAAACCACGGCGCTGGTGAATTCGGATATCAAGTTTCCGATTTCAGGGCAGGGCCAGGGTGGGTTGCAGGGCTTTGGCGGGACGCGCTATTGCGACTGGTGGTTTGCCGAAGAGGCGATCCTGATCGACACGGCGGGGCGGTATACCACGCAAGACAGTGATGGTGGCGCGGATTCCGCGTCTTGGGGATCATTCCTGGCGCTGTTAAAGCGTAACCGTCCCAAACAACCGATCAACGGGGTTATTCTGGCATTTTCGGTGTCTGATCTGATGAACGCGGGCCCCGAGAAAATTCAGGCCCATGCCGATACCGTGCGCGCGCGATTGGCAGAAATCCATGAAACGCTGAAAGTCGATTTCCCGGTTTACGTCATGTTCACAAAGACCGACTTGATCTCGGGCTTTCGTGAATATTTCAGCAGTTTCTCGGCCAGCCGGCGCAAAAAGGTTTGGGGGGCGACGTTTCAGACCGAAAGCCGCAAGGAGCAGACGTTTGACCGGGTTGGCCCGGAATTTGATGCATTGGTGGCGCGGCTTTCCGATGAAGTGATGGACCGGCTGTCGGAAGAACCCGACGGCGTGAACCGCATCGCGATTTTCGGCCTGCCCGGCCAGATGGCGATGCTGAAGGACGAGATTGAATCCTTCCTGCGGCAGGTGTTTGAACCAACCCGCTATAAAACCAGCGCTATTTTGCGCGGATTTTATTTCACCTCCGGCACGCAGGAAGGCACCCCGATTGATCAGGTGCTGGGCGCTATGGGCCGCAGTTTTGGTGGTGATGCGGGCGCGCTGATGTCGGGTAAGGGCAAAAGTTTCTTTCTGCACGATCTTTTGTCGAAGGTGATTTTTGGCGAACAGGGCTGGGTTTCCTATGATCGCAAGGCCGTTCGACGGTCATCGGTGTTTCGGTTGGTGGCAACGTCAGGGATGGTCTTGGCGTCTGTTGGGGTGCTGGGGGCCTGGGCCTATAGTTACCTGAACAACCGCGAAATGGTGTCTTCGGCCCAAGCCGCCATGGCCGATTATGAAATGGCCGCGACCGAAGATTTGCAAGCGATCGAGGTGAAAGACACCGATTTGCTGCGGGTGGCGAACCATCTGCAACTGTTGCGCACGATGCCGTCGGGATACGAATCCCCAGAAGAAGCCGAAGGCGATTGGACCCGCGGCTTTGGTTTGTCACAACAAGGGGCGTTGCGGCAATCGGCGCGCGACAGCTATGCCCAAGGGCTGGAACGGCTGTTGCGCCCGCGCTTGGTGTTGCGGGTGGAAGAACAACTGCAGGCCTATGTTCTGGCGAACGAGCCCTTGGCGATTTACGAATCTTTGAAGGTTTACAAATTGCTGGGCGGGGCGGCCCCCGCGCCACAAGATGATCTGGTGGTAACGTGGTTTGAAGACGACTGGGATCAGGTGACTTATCCGGGCCTGAATCAGGAACCCGCCCGCCTGATGATGAAAAACCATCTGATCGCGATGCTAGAACTGGATGACACCATCGCGCCAAGCGTGACGCTTAACGCCGATCTGGTGGCGAAATCCGAAGTTATTCTGGCGCGGCTAAGTGTGGCAGATCAGGCCTATTCGCTGATCGTGGCCACCGCGCCGCAACAAGGTATTCCTGATTTCAATCTGGTTGAACGCGCTGGGGCCGATGCACGGTTGGTGTTTGAAACCGTGGATGGCAGCGATCTGGGTGAATTGGTTGTACCCGCACTTTATACCTACGAAGGGTTCAACGGGTTCTTCCTTGATCAGCTGGCCGAAGTGGCGCGCAAGCTGGAAAATGAACAATGGGTGATGGGCGAGCAGGCAGCGGCGGCCAAAGTTGACGAACAACTGGCGCGGTTGGGGCCGCAATTGCTGCAACGCTACCGCGATGATTATCTGGCCGCTTGGGAGCAAGTGTTGCAAAACATCAGACTGGCACCGATGGCAGCAGACAAACCTGCGTATCTGGCGTTGGATGCGGCTGCGTCTGCGTCAACCTCGCCAATCTTGAAGCTGGTTGAAGGGATCACCGCTGAAACCCGGCTTACGGTGGCGTTGGCCATCGAAGACCCCGTTGAAGGCGCAGTTGCGGGCCTTGAGGCAGATGCAGCGGCGTTGACCACAGCAACCTCTCAGGTGACCAGCCAGTTGACGTCGCGTGTTAACGGGTTAAACCGGATCGGGCTTGATCTGGCGCTTGCCACCGGAAAATCGCAAAAGCGAGCGGGGGCGGCGGGCAGCACCGCGGAACAGATTATTCCGGGCGCAGACATAGAGGCGCAATTTGCAGAATACCACGCGCTGATGGAAGGCGCGGCTGGGCAGCGGCCTATTGATGCGCTGCTGGCCAGTTTCGCAGGAATTCAACAGGGCCTGGTGCTGGCAGCGCAGTTCAACCAGGAACAAGCGCAGGCGCAAATTCCTGCCTTGATCGGGCAGTTGCGCACAGCGGCGTCACGGTTGCCGCCAGAGCTGTCACGCATGGTAGGCGAGGCGGTTGAAGATTTTGAAGGCGATGCGGCCTCCAGTTCCATCGCGCAGATCAACGCCGAGTTAACATCCCAGGTGGCGGCGGTTTGTGCCAATACCGTCGATGGCCGCTATCCGTTTTCCAAAAGCCCGGCGCGGCAAGTGCCCTTGTCGGAATTTGCCCAGTTGTTTGCGCCCGATGGCGTGTTGGACCGGTTCTTTAACACCAATCTGGCGGTGCATGCCAATATGGGGGCGGGCGACTGGACGTGGCGCGAGGACAGCCCCTTGGCGGCAAAGCTAAGCCTGCAAACCCTGCGGCAGTTTCAGCATGCAGCGGCCATCCGCGAGGCGTTTTTTCCCGGCGGTAACCCGACAGTGGCGCTTGAAGTGACAGTGAACCAAACGGCGGCGCATGACCGGATCAAACAATCGTTGCTGGTGGTCGATGATCAGCCGATCCAGATGCGCAAGGTTGGCAACACGCCGGTTACGATCACTTGGCCGGGGGGCGGTGGGAACACCAACCTGCAATTGCTGCCGGAATTGAACAATCGCGAAAGCCAGATTGCCTATCAGGGGCCATGGGCGTTTTTGCAGTTTATCCGCGACGGAAACCCACGTCAGGTGGGCGATGTGATGCAGGTCAGCTATGTGATTGGCGGGCGGAACATCACCTATGAAATTCGCGTCAACGCCTTGGTGAACCCGTTCAACATGTCGGAATTGCGTGAATTCCGTTGCCCGACGGGTCTTTAGGCATGGCACTTGCGGTTTATGGCAAACACCCTGCAAAGGGTGATTTTCTGGAATACGGGCTGCCGGCTGCGCTAAAACCCGCGCTTGAGCAATGGCTGGACAGCGTGCTGGCAGAGGCCAAGGCCAGTTTGGGTGGTGATTGGCAGGCCATTTGGCCCGCAGCCCCCATGTTGCGGTTTTGGGTGGGCGAAGGCATTTGGGGTGCCCCGGTGGCAGGGGTGATGGCAAGCGCCCAAGACCGGGTTGGGCGGCGGTTTCCTTTGGTGTTGCTGGCCTTGGGGGAAGCCGGGTTATTCCTGCCTCCGCCGGTAACAGACCCGGATCAAAGCTGGTATGACGCGGCTTGTGTGCATTTGGGCGTGCAGTTACGGCGCGATGATTTGTCGGGGCCGGCTGATCTGGTGCGTGACGCGCCGCAGCCTGCGCTGCGCGATGCCCTGCCCGGTCCGTCCGATTTTTGGGCGGCGCGGCCGGGTGCAGACGTGGCGGGATTGCTGGCCGATATCGCCCTGACCGACCATCGCCGCGCCAATGAGGGACGCAGTTACTGGTGGGTGGCGGGCGCGCCGGATGTCGTCGCCGACAGGGATGGGTTGGCTGATCCGACAGAACCCGTTCCAGATGAAGACAGCTTGCTACCATTGGATACCGAAGCAGCAGAGCAGGCAGACGCCGTCGGTTCAGACGTTGAAAAGACGGATCCTGATTTGGATGACGAAGCCAAAGCAGGCCCTGACGGCGATACACAACTGTGGGATTTGCCAGAGATGCCCGAAACGGATGCATCGCCATTTTCAGTTGAGACAGGTGGGATCAGCCTGTTTGCGCCACCAGAACCCGGTGGCGTTGCGGAGGAAGAAATCTATGCTGCCCCGCAAATGCAGGCAGTTGTCGCGGCAAAACCGCTGTGGTCACAGGTTTGGGCGGGCCCCGGATTACCATCGGGGGCAGTTCTTGCATGGTTTTTTCGGGGACATGCGGGCAATGACTAGGCAGACGACTATCTTTACGCCTAAGCTGTTGGCAAAAGTATTTTGCGGGAGGACGGATGTTAGAAGCTCCCTTTCTATTTGAAACGGGTGCCGCGTCGGATACCGGGCGCGTGCGCAATCACAATGAAGACAGCTTTTTAACCCAGCCGGATTCGGGGGTTTGGGTTGTGGCCGATGGCATGGGCGGGCATCACGCCGGTGATTTCGCCAGCCGGGCGATTGTGGAAAGTGTTGCCTCGGTGGGGATGCCGGTTTCGGCACCTGACCTGCAAGCGCGGTTTATGGATCGGATCTTGCGCGCGCATCAGACCATTCAAGCGCAGTCGGCGCGGCTAAACGGGGCAACGGTTGGGGCCACGCTGGTGGGGCTGTTGTCGTTTGACCGGCATTTTGCTTGTATCTGGTCGGGCGACAGCCGGATCTATCTGAAGCGCGGCGAACATTTTGCCCAAGTGACGGTGGATCATACCGAAGTAAACGAATTGCTGCGCACCGGGGCCATCACCCAGGATCAGGCGGTAACCTGGCCGCGTCGCAATGTGATCACCCGCGCGATTGGTGTGCATGACATGCCGATGACGGATGAACGGTCGGGCGTTTTGGCGGATGGCGACACGTTTTTGTTATGCTCGGACGGGTTGACGGAACATGTTGAAGACCATGAAATGGCGGAAACCCTTGGGCAGATGGGGGCGCAAGCCGCCTGTGACAGCCTTGTGGCCCTGACGCTTGCACGGGGCGCGAAAGACAACGTAACCGTTCTTGTCGTGCGCTTTCGTGACAAGGACGCGGTGCAGCCCGGCCACAATGGTCAGGCGCAACAAACATATCGGGCGGTTGCTGCCGACGATGAATGGCAAGTGGGCATCTAAAGCATGACGAATGATCCCACAAATCCCGGCGTGCCTGACGCAGACCTTCCCAAAACCGATACGCCGGTTTCCAGTGACGCGCCCTCAACACCCCCGCCGCCGCCGCCTGTTGTTGAAGCCCCGCCGCAATCTGTAGCACCCGCCGCGATCAGAGGCACCGGTATTGCGGCCAGTGATGGCCCGAAAAAGCCCGCCACGACTGTGACCACCGGCACCTTGATCATGGGCACCTACGAGATAGAGAAACTGATCAATTCGGGGGGCATGGGCGAGGTTTACCGCGGCCGCAACATTCACAACGGCGAACCGGTGGCGATCAAGATTGTGCTGCCGTCTTTGGCGCATGATCCAAAGATCGTGGCGTTGTTCCAAAAAGAATCGACCACCCTTTCGCG
>JANNAT010000100.1:0-5843 GCA_031384605.1 Cypionkella sp. | reverse complement strand
GCAGACCCGTGAAGCGCGCGATGGAAAGCATTTGCACCACGTCTTCAAAACGCCGCTGTGGCGCAGTGCAATGAGGCTGGATACCGACAACCTCCTGCGTCCCGTGCTCGTCCATTAGCCACCCACACAATCGGCCCAAAGTGGCCGGTTGGTTCGGGAGGGGACTTTTGTGCAGCCTCCCGGAAGCGGTCCATCAAGCGTGCCACGAAGAAACCGATCCGCAAGTCGGTAGCAGACAAAATCTGCTGGCAGACTGCCCAACCATCGGCGAAGAGATGAGTTGGAAAAACCCAACTGGAACAGGCACGCCGGTCCCATGCAGGGTTCATCCGTCATCCAACGCAAGACTACGCCGCTAGGACGAAATGATAGGATAGGCTTGGGCCCGCCGCAACGAACCTAGCCTAACGCAGGCGGCTTCCTTGCTGGCGATGTCAGGCACCAGCTACGTTGCCGCCACTGACGGCTTGGCCCATGGTGTTGAACAGGTAATACTGGCCGGCCCTTGGTGCTACGGACACTGTCGTGCCAGCCGCGATCTCTGCTGTGCCGGGCAGCCGGACGGTCATCAAATCTTCGTCGCCGATGTCGAGATAGACAAAGCTGTCCGCGCCAAGGCTTTCGGAATGGACGGCGGTGCCGGTCCATGCGCCACCTTCGCGGCCTACGATCTCCAGATGTTCAGGCCGCACCCCGACGTGGGGCGCAGGGAAACCTTCAGCCTTGGCACCCGAGAGGATGTTCATCTTGGGCGAGCCGATGAATTGGGCCACGAACAATGACTGCGGCGCATTGTAAAGCTCCATCGGTGTGCCGACCTGCTGCACCTCGCCGTCCTTCAGCACGACGATCCGGTCGGCCATCGTCATGGCCTCGACCTGATCGTGGGTGACATAGATCATCGTCGTATCCGGGAGCGCATCGCTGAGCCGCGAAATCTCCAGCCGCATTTTCAGGCGCAGCGCGGCATCCAGGTTGGACAGCGGCTCGTCGAACAGGAACACCTTTGGGTTGCGCACGATGGCCCGCCCGATCGCGACGCGCTGGCGTTGGCCGCCAGACAGATCCTTGGGCTTGCGGTCCAGGTAGGGCGTCAGGTGAAGGGTCTCTGCGGCTGCAGCCATGGCGGCCTCGCGCTCGGATTTCGGCATCTTCGCGATCCGCAAGGCATAGGCCATGTTCTCGGCGACCGTCATGTGCGGGTAAAGCGCATAGGTCTGAAACACCATGGCAATGCCGCGCTGTGATGAGGGGACGTCGTTCACGACACGCCCGTCGATGCTGATGGTTCCGGAAGTCACGGCCTCCAGCCCGGCGATGGAGCGCAGCAAGGTCGACTTGCCGCAGCCTGATGGTCCGACGAAGACCACGAATTCGCCGGACTTGATGTTCAGGTCGATGCCCTTCAGCACATCGACAGACCCAAAGCTTTTGCGCAGATTGGTGATTTTTATGTCGGACATGGGGTACCCCTTTGGTACTTTTGGAAGAGTCGCGCGCCTTAACGCACGAACACGGCCTTTTCGGTTTCGCGAGCATCGAACATGCGGAAGGCGATCTCGGCTTCTTGCAGAGCGAAGGTATGGGTCGCCAGTCGTTCGAGATCGATTGCGTGGGTGCTGATCAACTGAAGGATGTCGGCATATTCGTTGATGCTGAAGTACCAGGAGCCGAACACAGTCAGTTGCTTGCGGATCAACTGCTCACTTGGCCGGATCGTGGAGGTCGCAGCCTCGCCCACCAAAGCCAGCTTCCCCATTGGAGCCAGCGCATCGAGCGCCATGTTGTGGGCGACGCTTTGGCCCGAGCAGTCGACAGCGCCCGTTAGCCCCTCGCCGCCGGAAAAATCGCGGATTTGGTCAGCTGCGGTTGGGTCTCTGGGATCGAGCGCAACATCCGCGCCGAGCGAGATGGCAAAGGCCCTGCGCTCCTCAATCGGGTCAAGGGCCACAACCTTGCCGCCCATTGCCTTGACGGCCAGCGTGCCAGCGGTGCCCATCGGCCCCATTCCCCAGATTCCGATACGGGACAGGCCATTCACGCCCAACTTTCGCGAGGCCGAGAAAAGGGTGCCGAAGGCGTCCGTCGAAATCGCGGCGGCAAGATGCGACATGCCCTTGGGGGTCTTGAGCAGATTGCGGGCGGGCACCTTGAGGAACTCGGCGTTGCCGCCGTCCATGGTGAAGCCAAGGCACTTCCATTTGGCACACAGATAGAAGTGGCCGGTACGGCAGTGGTGGCAGACACCGCAGCCGACGCCCAGATAGACGGCGACATTGTCGCCCTCCGAGAACTCGGTGACGGCCTCGCCAACCTGAACTACCACGCCCGACGGCTCATGCCCGCAGACGAACTGGTTGGAGTCGCCGCCCGAGATCACCGCGTTGCCGTAATAGAGGCTGAGGTCGCTGCGGCAGATGCAGGACGCTTTGATTTCAACCAGCACCTCGTCGGGACCGATGGTGGGCACCGGCACGGCGCGGACTTCGACCTGCTTGTTGCCCGGCAGGAAAACGGCGGTCATCTTGGGCATATGTGATCTCTTTCCTTGAGGGGGGTCACTTGACTGCGCCGGCCGAAAGACCGCGCACGAAGGAGCGCTGCATGGCCAGAAACAGCACCACGAGCGGGGCGAAGGCGATCAGACCAGCCGCTGCGATGCCGCCATAGTCGACGCCGAAGCGGCCCTGCAGACTGGCAGCGCCGACCGTAATGGTCTTCAGGGTTTCGGTCTGCAGAACGACGAGCGGCAGGAGGTACTCTTGCCAGGAGAACAGAAAGACGATCAGTGTCAGCGACATCAGCCCCGGACGGGCCAGCGGCACCACCACCGTCAGGAACCCATACAGCGGAGAGGCGCCGTCCATGGTGGAGGCCTCGATCATCTCACTGGGGACCTCTTGCATGACGGTGCGCATCATGAAAACCGAGAAGGGCATCAACAGGGCCGCTTGCGGAAGGATGACGCCGATATGGGTGTCGATCAGTCCCAGAAGCTGCAGGTTTCCGTAAAGCGCCACGATGACGGACGGGGCGGGCACCACCAGTCCGGCAAGGAACAGCGCAAACAGGGGCTCGCGGCCGCGGAACTGCATCTTGGCAAAGGCATAGCCCGCCAAGGGTGCTGTCAGCACGATCAGGATCGTGACGGCCACGGAAATCTTCAACGAGTTGAAGAAGAAGGTTGAAAAGCCGCTGTCCGTCCAGACTCGCAGGTAATTTGCCGGGTCAATCGGCCATGGCAGGCTGAGAGGCCCGCTGAACAGATCGGATTCGCTGCGCAGCGAGGCCAGCAGCACAAGATAGACCGGCGCCAGCGCGTAAAGCGCAAACAGTAGCAGGATCAGGCTTTGCGTATGTTTGGTGAAACGGTTCATCGTGTCCTCAGCAGTCGGAAAGAGATCGCGCTCAGGGTCAGCACGATGACGAGGAGAACCACCGACAGGACGGCTGCATAGCCGAAGTCGCCCACCAGAAAGAAGGTCTTGTAGACATGGGTCGTCAGAACCTCGGTGGCATAGCCCGGACCGCCTTGCGTGGTGACCCAGATCAGATCGAAGAAGCGCATCGCCTCGATGGCCGCATAAAGCCCCAGAAACAGTGTCGAGTTGTTGAGGAGCGGAACGGTGATATCGCGGAACTTGCGCCACCAGCGCGCTCCGTCGATATCGGCTGCCTCGTAGAGCGAGGGGTCGATGCACTGGATCGCGCCGAGGTAGATGACCACGCAGAAGCCGAAAAAGGTCCATGCGCCGACCACATTGAGGGACAGCAACGCGGTGTTCTCCTCGGCAAGCCAAGCCCCTGCGAAGCTACCAAGCCCAATCATATCAAGCCCGTAATTGAGAAGGCCAAAGATCGGGTTGTAGATCCACCCCCAGATGATCCCGGCAACCACCAACGGGATCGTGCGGGGGATGAAGTAGATGGCGCTCATCAGTTGGACAGTGCGCGGGCTGCGCTCGGCCAGGATCGCAGCGAGCAGAAGGCCCGCCAGCAGCGGGAAGGCCAGCGTCAGCACGACCCAGATGGCGTTGTGGCTGAGCGCCGCCCAGAACACGGAGTCCGATCCAAGACGCACATAGTTGGCCAGGCCGACGAATTCCTGCGTGATGCCGTTGTCCCAGGAGAAGAAAGAGTAGCCCACCACCTGCAGAATCGGCAAGACCACGAAGGCCGCATAGAGCAGCAGCGCCGGCAACAGGAAGAGGTAAGCGGGGCGCGAGGACATCGCGGAGGCAACCTTTCAGGAGAGCGAGGAGAGATGAACGGGCAGGATGGACAAGTGGGCAGAATGGACGGGCGAGGCGGGCGGCAGAATGGATGGGCAGGATGAATGGCGGGGCGGGCCGCGAGTGGCGGCCCGCCGGATGCGGCTCAGGGGAGCCAGCGCTCGCCGTTCGCGCCGGAGGTGACCCACGCGGCCTGCATCGTAGTCAGGAACTCATCGGCCGTGACTTCACCACCGGCGAGGCGCTGCAACTCGGGGTAGAGGACCTGCGTCATGCTTTCGGGCAGGGTCGTGTGCAGGTCATAGAAGTTGGCATCGGGCGTCGCGAGGCCGCCGGTGAAGAACTCCTGTACCACGGGGTTTGCGCCCCACGCAGCCAATTCCTCGGGCGTCGTGCCGATGGGCACGGTAAAGCCCTTCTGCACCCAGACTTGCCGGCTTTCGGGCGAGACGAGGCAGTCGAGGTAGGCTGCGGCCGCGTCGCGGACCGCAGGCGTCGCGGCGGCGGAAAGCTGCCACTGCGAGCCCTCTCCCCACATCGTTCCGGATGCCACGCCCTCGGCGATGGGGGGCAGCATGAACACGCCCAGATCGAACTCGGCACCCCGGATCATGTCCTGCAGGACCCATGTGCCGGTGATGGTCATTGCCGCCCGGCCTGACACGAACAGCGCGTTGGCCTCATCGTAGCCTACACCGTTGAAGCCGCGCGGGAAGTAGTCGGCCTTGGCCCAGTCCTGGAAGGTCTGCGCGGCCTTGAGGAAGGCCGGATTGGTCCAGGGCTCGTCGCCGAAGAGCACCTTCTCCTCAAGTTCGCGCCCGGCGGTCAGACCCAGGATCAGGCTGAAGGTGTTGGTCGCGGGCCAGCGGTCGCGGTTGCCGAAGGCGACGGGGATGATCTCCTTGCCTTTCAGTGCAACCGCCAGCGCCTCGAACTCGGCGTAGGTGGTGGGCACAGCAAGGCCATTTTCCTTGAAGAGGTCCTTGTTGTAGTAGACCCCCATCAGGTCCTGTTCCATCGGCAGGCCATAGACCTTGCCCTCATATGAGTTGCGCCCCTTGTAAAACGCGTTGACCTGATCCCAGCCGTACTTCGCGTAGTAGTCGTCAAGCGGTGCCAGCGCCCCGACCCGCGCATAGCCTGACAAGACCGAGGCTGCGGGCCAAGTATAGGCCAGATCCGGAGTCTTGCCCGCCGATACGGCGAGGCGATAGCTGTCGCGGATGCCGATTGAGGGGGCGATGGTGCGCAGCACCTCGGCACCGTTCAGCGCGGGCTTGCAGGTGGCGATCAGCTCGTCCATCGCAGGGCCGGCGGCGGTGATGCCGCTTTGCGCGAACTGATCCCACTGTGTCACCACGACGGTGTCCTGGGCTGTAGCCTGTGTGGCGATAAAGAGCACGAGCGGCGCGCTCCAAGCAGTACGTTTCATTGTCGTTCCTCCCGGTTAGACGTGACCCGCTGCCCCGATTTGGGGGCTGGCGGAAGATAATTCAGAGAATGGATTTCAAGTAGGCGTGGGCGCGCCGGGCCATGTCATCGGGCTCGACGTTGCGGCGGTTGAAGCCGATCTCCATCGCCAGATAGCCGCTGTAGCCAACGTCACGCAGC
>JANNAT010000046.1:0-8944 GCA_031384605.1 Cypionkella sp. | reverse complement strand
GGCTGAGATGCAGCGATGCGGACCCGTCGAACCTGAACCGGATCATACCGGCGGAGGGAAGGTGCATGGAATTCTCCATCCCCGACCACTTCGTCGCACCATGGAGAGACCAATGAAAACCACACTCCTTGCTGCGGGCCTGATGTCGTTTGCAACGTTTGCAGCGGCTGAAACCCCCGTTCTAACCGTGCTGACCTATGACAGTTTTGCCGCAGAATGGGGCCCCGGCCCCGTGATCGAGGCGGGGTTTGAGGCAACCTGCGCCTGCGATCTGCAATTTGTCACAGCAGGCGATGGGGCGGCCGTTCTGGCGCGCGTTCAACTGGAAGGCACCACATCGCAGGTCGATGTTGTTGTCGGGTTGGATACCAACCTGACCGCAGCCGCCACAGCCACAAATCTGTTTGCGACCAGCGGCTTAACCGTTCCAAATACCCTGCCGGTGCCCTTTGCCGACGCCGTTTTCCTGCCTTTTGACTGGGGCTATTTCGCCTTTGTCTATGATAAAACCAAACTGACTACCCCGCCGAAATCTTTCGAAGAGCTTGCCGCGTCTGATCTGAAAATCATCATTCAGGATCCGCGATCATCGACCCCCGGATTGGGTCTGTTGATGTGGGTCAAGGCAGCCTATGGCGATCGCGCGCCGGAAATCTGGGCCGGTTTGGCCGACAATATCGTCACCGTCACCCCCGGTTGGTCAGAGGCGTATGGCATGTTTTTGCAAGGCGAATCCGACATGGTTCTATCTTACTCGACCTCGCCCGCCTATCATTTGATCGCGGAAACCGACGATACCAAAGCTGCTGCCGCGTTTGACGAAGGTCACTATCTGCAGATTGAAGTTGCCGGCAAACTGGCAAGCACTGATCAACCCGAATTGGCAAATGCCTTTCTGGCCTATCTGACGGCGGAAACCGCGCAAACAGCCCTGATCACCACCAACTGGATGTATCCTGCGTCCACCCCGGCAACAGGGATGCCCAAAGGATTTGAAACGCTGATAACCCCCTCAAAATCTATCCTTTTATCGCCGGTTGATGCCGAAGCGGGCCGGGCCAAAGCGATCGAGGAATGGCAAACCGCGCTGTCGAAATAGCGCCCGCGGTAACGCTTGGGCTGGCGATCGCCGCGCTGATTTTGGGCAGTGCTGCGATGGTGGCTGCACGCGCAGATACGTGGGTTTTGAACCCGTCAGACTGGGCTGTGCTGCGCTTTACCGTGCTGCAGGCGGCGCTTTCGGCGGGCCTGTCGACCCTGCTGGCGGTCCCTGTCGCCCGCGCTTTGCATCGCCGCCGGTTCCGGGGTCGGGATGGCCTGATCCGGTTGATGGCCGCGCCCTTTGTGCTGCCCGTCGTGGTGGCCGTGTTGGGTCTGTTGGCGGTGTTTGGTCGAGGCGGGCCGCTCAACAGCGGCCTGATCGCCATTGGCCTGCAGCCAGTTTCAATCTTTGGGCTGCATGGCATTGTTTTAGCGCATATTTTCCTGAATTTGCCGCTTGCCACCCGGATGATCCTGCATGGTTGGAGCGCCATTCCAACCGAGCGTTTTCGCCTTGCGGCCTCGCTTGGGATGCCGCAATCGGCCTTGTTCCGGCATCTGGAATGGCCGATGTTACGCGCGGTTTTGCCCGGGATTGCGGCAATGATCTTTCTGATCTGCCTGACCAGCTTTGCCATTGCCCTGACGCTTGGCGGGGGCCCGAAATCCAGCACGATTGAACTGGCGATCTATCAATCCTTGCGGTTTGAATTTGACCTGGGACGCGGCGCCCTTTTAGCAGCGCTACAATTCGGTCTTTGTGCCTTGGTGACGCTGACTTCGCTTCGATTGACGGTGCCGCAGGCGTTTGGGGCCGGGCTTGATCGCCCGACGCCAGTGTCGTCTGTTGGCGGTTGGCGGCGGTGGGTAGACGGAATTGTGATCATCGCGGCAGCCTTTTTTCTGCTGGCACCGCTGTTGGCTGTTGTGCTGGCAGGCCTACCCGGTCTTTTGCACCTGCCTGATGCCGTTTGGCCCGCTGCATCGCGGTCGGTCGGCATATCGGTTGTGTCTGCTGTGCTGGCAACGGTGGCTGCGCTGACCCTTGCCCAGGCTGCTGCGCGTCCTGCGGGTGGATGGTTTGATCTGGCGGCGATGCTGCCGCTTTCGGCATCCAGTCTGGTCCTTGGAACGGGGATGTTCCTGGCAGTTCGCCCTTTTGCATCCCCTGAAAACCTGTCTGCTCCGATTACTATCGTGGTCAATACCACCCTATGCGTGCCCTTTTTGTTTCGCCTGTTGTTGCCCGAAGCGCGGCAGTTGCGTGCCGACTATGCGCAGCTTTCCGGGTCTTTGGGGCTGACCGGCCTTGTCCAGTTGCGTTTTGTGACGCTGCCCCGTTTGGCGCGGCCATTGGGGTTTGGCGCGGGGCTGGCGGCGGCGCTTTCGATGGGTGATCTGGGGGTAATCGCCTTGTTTGCCGGGGATCGGGGGGCGACCTTACCCCTTGTTGTGCAACGGTTAATGGGGGCGTACCGGATGGAAGACGCGGCAGCAGCGGCGCTTATTCTTGTGGCCCTTAGCTTTGCGTTGTTCTGGGCATTTGATCGGATCGGACACAACTATGCTGACGCTTGACCACCTGACAGTGATCCAAGACAGCTTTGTTCTAAAAGCGCATTGGCACGTGCGTGCCGGAGAGCGCCTTGCCGTGATCGGCCCCTCTGGTGCCGGAAAATCCACCTTGTTAATGACACTTGCCGGTTTTTTCATGCCCACGCAGGGCAGGATTATCTGGAACGATCAGGATTTGGCCGCCATCGCGCCGGGTGATCGCCCGATGACCATGTTGTTTCAGGACCAGAACCTGTTTCCCCATCTGACGGTGCGGCAAAACCTTGGCCTTGGCCTGTCCCCCCGGCTGCACCTGACGGCGGCTCAATCTGATCAGATTGCGATGGTTCTGGATCAGGTTGGGCTTGGCGGGTTAGGGATGCGCAAACCTGCGCAGTTGTCAGGCGGTCAGCAAGGTCGCGCCGCCTTGGCGCGTGCCCTTTTGCGGGCCAGACCAATTTTGCTGCTGGATGAACCTTTTGCGGCCCTTGGGCCTGCGTTAAAAGCCGATATGCTGGATCTGCTGGATAAAGTCGCTACCAAAACAGGGGCAGCCGTTCTGATGGTGACGCATGACCCGACCGACGCCAAACGATTCGCCGACAAGACCGTTCTGGTGGCTGATGGGGTGGCGCATCCGCCTGTGGCTACTAAAGATCTGTTCGCCAACCCACCCAAAGCGTTGGCAGACTATCTGGGATAGCGGCCATGAAAAAGCCCCGCGAAACCGCGGGGCCTTTCAAGCTGGTAACAAAGTCAGTGGTTCTTGCGGCCCTTGAGTCCGGCCCACAAACGCTTATTCGTCAGATAAAGCAGCGTGGCCAAAAGCCCCAGAATGATCACGGCAACAAAGCCGGTCTGCTTGCGCGCCATCATCTTTGGCTCGGCTGTCCACATCAGGAACGACGACACATCCATTGACATCTGGTCCATCGTGGCGGGGGTGCCATCTGCATAGGTTACCTGATCATCGGTCAGTGGCGGCGGCATTGCGATCCAGCTGCCCTCAATGGTTGGCAGCCCTTCCTCGTCTTTACACGAATCCGGAATACCCCCCTTGGCGAAGGCCTTGTTGTAATATCCGGCCTCGTCCCCCGTGGCGCAAGCCGGGGCATCTTCATACCCGGCCAGAAGGGCGTGAATATATTCCGGCCCCCCGGTGCCTTGCATCAGTTGCGCAATGCCAGTGCCATAGGGGCCATGAAACGACGCCCGCGCCTTGGCCATCAAGCTTAGATCAGGCGCAGCCTGAGCGACATTCGCCGGAAACTTGTCAGAGGACAGCAACGGACGAAACTCAGCCTTTTCGGCATCAAACAGCTGCGGGTTGGCGGCTTCATCGTTGATCGGGAACGCGGCGGCATAGGCGCGCACCTGATCTTCGGGCAGGCGCGGGCCACCTTCGTCAGACAGGGTACGAATTGGAACAAACTTCAGGCCATGGCACGCGGCGCATACTTCGGTATAAATCTGCAGCCCGCGCTGCAGTTGGTGTTCGTCGAATTTACCGAACGGGCCTTCATGGGCAAAGGTCACGTCTTCGATGTGAACCTTGCCCTCTGCCAGCGCCATCCCGGTTGTCAAAGCAAGTGCACAGACGACGCTGATTGCGATTTTACGAAACATCTCAGTCAGTTCCTTTCTGTCACTCAGCCGGGGCGGCATAGTGAGATTTGAAGTCTTCTTCAATCGTTGCCGGTTGCGGCAGTGGCTTTTCAAGCACCCCCAGCAGCGGCAAGATTACAAGAAAGTAGGCAAACCAGTAGGTTGACGCGATCAAGGCGATATAAGGATAAATACCTTCGGTCGGCATCGCCCCCACCCACATAAGCACAACAAAGTCGATGCACAGTAGGGCAAACCACCCTTTGAATTTGGGCCGGAACCGACCAGAACGCACCGAAGAGGTGTCAAGCCATGGCACCAAAGCCATCACGGCAATCGCGCCAAACATCGCAAGCACACCAAAGAACTTGGCGTCGATGATGCCAAACGAAGCCCAGTCAACCAACATCACCACCCACACATCGGCGGTAAAGGCGCGCAGAATGGCGTAGAATGGCAAGAAATACCATTCCGGCACAATATGGGTTGGAGTAGAAAGCGGGTTGGCTTCGATATAGTTATCGGGGTGGCCAAGGTAATTCGGCATGAACCCGATCACCGCAAAGAAAATCACCATGATCACAGCCAGTGCGAACAGGTCTTTCATCACGAAGTAGGGCCAGAAGGGCACGGTATCTTTTGCCGCCTCTTCTTTCGATCCGCGACGCACTTCGACGCCGGTAGGGTTGTTGTTGCCGGTGGTGTGGAAAGCCCAGATATGCAGCGCCACAAGACCTGCAATCACAAACGGCAGCAGATAGTGCAGGCTGAAAAAGCGGTTAAGCGTGGCATTATCCACCGCAGGGCCGCCCAGCAGCCAGGTCTGAATAGATTCGCCGACGCCCGGAATGGCACCGAACAGACCGGTGATAACGGTCGCACCCCAGAACGACATCTGGCCCCAAGGCAGAACATAGCCCATGAAACCAGTCGCCATCATCAGCAGATAAATCAACATGCCGATGATCCATGTCACCTCACGCGGGGCTTTGTAGCTGCCATAGTAAAGGCCGCGGAAAATGTGCAGATAGACTGCAAAGAAGAACAACGATGCCCCATTTGCGTGCATGTAGCGCAGCACATTGCCACCATTCACATCGCGCATGATGTGTTCCACGCTTGCAAAGGCCATATCAACCTGCGGCGTATAATGCATCGCCAGAACGATCCCGGTGATGATCTGCAGCACCAGACAGAACGTCAGCACGATGCCCCAGATCCACATCCAGTTCAGGTTCTTTGGCGTTGGAATCGTCAGCGTACCGTGCAGCAGCCCGACAATCGGCAAACGCTTGTGCAGCCAGGTCTGAAATCCCGGCGTTGGTTCATAATGGTCGTGCGGAATTCCGGCCATGTTGTGTATCCTTACCCAAGCTTGATCGTTGTTTCGTCTTCGAACTTTGCCACCGGCACCGGAAGGTTGCGCGGGGCAGGGCCCTTGCGGATGCGGCCCGCGGTATCGTAATGCGAGCCGTGGCACGGGCAGAACCAGCCACCAAAGTCACCAGCGTCACCCAAAGGCACACAGCCCAAATGGGTGCATACGCCCATCATCACCAGCCATTCACCCGCCTCATCCAGCGTGCGGTTGGCGTCTGACGCGTCGGCAATGGGGTTATTGGCGTTTTCACCATTGCCGTCCGGCAAGTCGGTCAACGCAACTGCACGACCGGCTTCAATTTCTTCGGGCGTGCGGCGGCGAATGAACACCGGTTTGCCGCGCCATTTCACAGTCAGCTGCATGCCAACGTCTACACCACTGATATCGACGAATATCGACGCCAGCGCGCGCGTATCGGCAGACGGGTTCATCTGGTTCACCAGCGGCCAAACGGCACCACCTGCCGCCACGACGCCCGCGCCAGCGGTTGCGTAATACAGGAAATCCCTGCGGTTGCCTGAATGATCGTCAACTTGGGACACGCGATACTCTCCCTTGGGGATCCGCATCAGATGCGGCTTGGATGTGGGCTGCCCTTGGTTTCTCAAGAGGGTTCAGGGCGGGTTTTAGACAAGGAAACAGCAGCCGTCCAGCGGTCAAAGGCGCGCAGGGGGACTGCATAGCGCATTTCAACGGCATTACTCTTGAATTTTCGGCACTTGCACCCCAAGGCGCGTTACTTTTTGCCAAAGTTTTTGTAAAAATCGCGGGTTCGGTTTCGATGGAATGCACCGGTCACGCAGCCGGCGGCTGTGTCGCTTGCATCGAAGGGCGTTGCGCAAAAGTGTTGACCCATTTCTTCAATTGTGGGCGTCCGTTGCGCCAGGTGCGCGCATCAAGCCGAAAGTCCAGATACCCCAGCGCGCAGCCGACCGCGATATGGGCCATATCAAGCGGCCCTGCCAAGTGCCCCATCCAATCTGATTCGATGGCGTCCAGCGCCCGTGCAATCTTGGCCCATTGCGCATCGACCCAAGCCGGAAAACGTTTGTCTTCGGGGCGCATGCGATTCTCGTAAACTATCGACAAGGCAGCATCCAGAATGCCGTCTGCCGTCGCCTCCAGCGTCAGCGTTTCCCACAACAGCGGCGCGGCGGGGTAAAACCCTGCTGTTGCCAGATCATCCAGATAGCGGCAAATCACCGGGCTGTCGTAAATTGCGGGTCCATCATCGCGGTCAAGCGCGGGGATTTTACCCAAAGGGTTGCGCGTGATCGGCAAAGATCCCGGATCAAGCGGGTTGCCAGAGACTTCGGATATCTTGAAGTGATCCGTCAGGCCCGCCTCAAGGATCAACACCATAACTTTGCGGCCAAACGGCGTGGTCGGCGATGTGTAAAGGCGCATCAGACATTTCCTATCTGGTTTTGGCAATTGCAATCATCATGGCCGAAAACGCGGCAAGGCGGAACCGGACATGGTGGGCCAGCGACTTTTCACGGCCAAACAACAGTCAAGTGGCCAACAAAAAGGGGCACGCATCGCTGCGAGCCCCTAAATTTCCAACTATCCCATTATTGTGGGCAAAGCTCTGGGTCATAGCATTCTTCTGCGGCAGGCTCTTCGTAAGCCGGTTCTTCGTAGGCTGGTTCTTCATAGGCTGGTTCTTCATAAGCAGGCTCTTCGTAGGCTGGTTCTTCGTAGGCCGGCTCTTCAGTGTATTCCTCGGCCGGTGGCTCTTCAGTGTATTCCTCGGCTACCGGCTCTTCAGTGTATTCCTCGGCCGGTGGTTCTTCGGTATATTCCTCAGCTACCGGCTCTTCAGTGTATTCCTCAGCCACCGGTTCTTCGGTAAATTCTTCGGTGGCAGGCTCTTCCGTTGCTGTTTCGTCAGTAAACTCCTCTGCGGGTGGTTCTTCTGCGCCAGCCTCGTCGGTAAATTCGTCTGCGGGTGGTTCGTCTGCCAGCGATTCGTCGGTTGAAGCATCGGTCGCTGCCTCATCAGTGAATTCTTCCGCGGGCTCTGCATCGGTGGCTTCTTCGACAAAGCTGGTGTCGCCGGTTTCAACGGCCTCTTCTTCCAATGTCCGATCTTCTTCGACGTCTTCTACATAATCTTCATTGACGGCTTGCTCAGCAAACAACGCTTCTTCTGTCATCACCTCTTCGGTAAAGCTCATCTCAGAGGTGAACTCTGACGAACTAAGCACCTCGGACATATAGGTATCCGATGAGGTGTAAGTTTCGGTGATCTGCAACGAATACGTCGTCATGTATTCCGAATAGCTGTAGGAATATTCGGAATAGGCATACTCTGCCCCATACCAAGTGTTGTCCCAGCTGTAGATCGAGTCCAGATCGTAGGGGTAGTAATACATATCATAGGTGATCACGCTGTAGCGGTTGAAATAGATGCCGTCGCTGGATCCGATAAAATAGAACCCATCACAGCCGTCGTTCAGCCAATAAAGCACCGCTGCATCCAGATCGGCAGGCTTGCGAATGGCTTTGCCTTTGCCCTTTTTGCCGGCCTTCGCCTTGGTCTTTTTTCCCGACTTAGACGTTGCATTGCCCTTTTTGACGTTATCGATCACGTCGCCGACTTTAAGCCCCTTCTTGGCCGCCAACCCGCCGGGCTGGACAGCAAGGATAAGAACACCTTCCTTTTTCTTTTTCAGCTTAAAGGTCTTGCGAACCTCGGCGTTCACCGGGATCAGGACCGCGCCAAGGGCCTTTGACAAATAGGGCTCTGGCAATGAGGCCGCTTTTTTTGCCTTTGCTACAACTTCGGTCGGAAAGACCATCGCCGCACCGCCGATTTGAAGTGGCAACGTAAAGGCCAAGGCGGCGCCAACGGCCTTAAGTGTCTTGAATACAGTGCTAGGCATCCCAATTTCCCGTAAATTATTCTTTGATTGATGATCTTATCTGACCGATTACTAAGGAAACACTATGAAACAACTAAGTGCTTTTCATGGCCATAGACAACTATCATTCTCTGGCGTGTTCCCCGGGAAACACCTGAGTTGATAGATGAATTGTGTGAAGGCGACTGCGTTCGCGTCAGGATTGTTTTTGTTTTTCAGAAAGACCAAAAACGGCGCAGGCAAAATTGAAAAAGCCACCAATGGTTTCCCTAGGGTGGCCGTAAACGGGGCGCATTACGCCCTTTCAGGCAATCTGCGAACCGCTTTTTTCAACGCTGCTTTGCGCGATCAACCCTGACGGGCCTTATAGCGCTTTTGCGTCTTGTTGATCACATAAACGCGGCCTTTACGGCGCACGACCTGGCAATCGCGGTGACGCGTCTTGAGCGAGCGGAGCGAATTCGCAACCTTCATCGTTCTTCTCCTTATCGCGGCG
>JANNAT010000026.1:0-9257 GCA_031384605.1 Cypionkella sp. | reverse complement strand
GCCCACCGGGGGGGCGATGGACATCTCATTATCGTTCAGAATGACAAAGATGCGGCGTTTCAGATGGCCCGCGTTGTTCAGCGCCTCATAGGCCATGCCCGCACTCATCGCGCCATCGCCGATGATGGCCACGGCATCACCCGGATCGCCGCCCAGTTCGGCAGCCATGGTAAAGCCCAAGGCGGCGCTGATCGAGGTCGACGAATGGGCAGCACCGAAGGGATCAAACGGGCTTTCACTGCGCTTGGTAAAGCCGGACAGACCGCCTTCGGTGCGCAGGGTGCGGATACGGTCACGCCGCCCGGTCAGGATTTTATGCGGATAGCATTGATGGCTGACATCCCAGATGATTTTGTCACGCGGGGCGTTGAAGGTGGCATGGATGGCGACGGTCAGTTCCACCACGCCAAGACCCGCGCCCAGATGGCCGCCGGTGACCGATACCGCCGAAATGGTTTCCGCGCGCAGCTCATCCGCCAATTGGCGCAGATCACGGTCGGACAGGGATTTCAGATCGGAGGGAAGCGTTACACGATCCAGCAGCGGGGTTTTGGGGCGGTTGGGCATGTGCGGTCCTGATTTAGCTATCGCGGGAAATAGCAAAACGCGCGGCGGCAATCAAATGTTCCGCTGCCGCACCATAGGGCCGCAGGTGGGATTCTGCGTCTTGCACCAAATCGGCGGCGCGTTGCGTGGCACCTTCAAGGCCAAGCAGGGAGACGAAGGTGGCTTTGCCCGCGTCAGCGTCTTTTTGCAGGCGTTTGCCGGCTTTGGTGGCGTCGCCTGTCACATCAAGAATGTCATCGGCGATCTGGAACGCCAGCCCGAGTGCGGTGGCATAGGCGCGCAAGGGGGCGGGATCGTGGCCTGCGATGATTGCACCCGCTTCGGCTGACCAGCGGATCAGGGCGCCGGTTTTACCCGCTTGCAGGTCGGTGATCTGGGCCAGTGTCAGCGGCGTATCGGCGGTTTCGGCGGCAATGTCCAGTGCCTGGCCCAGAACCATACCTTCCGCCCCGGAGGCGCGGGCGAGGTTGCCGATCAGGGTGATGCGCACATCTGCAGTGCCAAGCGCGGGGTCGGTCAGCAATTCGAACGCCAGTGTTTGCAGGGCGTCACCGGCCAAGATCGCCGTCGCCTCATCCCATTTGACATGGGCGGTGGGCAGGCCACGGCGCAGATCGTCATTGTCCATGGCGGGCAGATCATCATGGACAAGACTGTAGGCATGCAGGCATTCGACCGCCGCCGCCGCGTGGATCGCGGTATGGGGGGCCACGCAAAACATACGGGCGGATTCCAGCACCAGAAAGCCGCGCAGGCGTTTGCCGCCTTGGGTGGTATAGCGCATGGCGTGGATCACGGGTTGGTCGGCCAAATGGCGCATTGCCGCGTCAAGGCGCGATTGGATCAGGACGGCATCGGCGGCAAGGCGCGCGGAGAAGCTCACATCCCCTCGACCGGGGTTACCCCCACGGCACGGCCTTCGGCGGCACGGATCATTTCGACTTTTTCTTCAGCGTCTTTCAACTTTCCCGCGCAATGGGCCTTTAACGCCGCACCGCGTTCGTAAAGGGCGATGGATTGCTCCAGCGCCACTTCGCCCCGTTCCAACTGTGATACAACGGTTTCAAGCGCCGCCATCGCCTCTTCAAAAGACATTTCGGTGACGGGTTTGTCAGTCATCGGCCACGCTCCTGCAAAACACCTACGTGCGCTGCAACCGAAGCTGTCAGCGCGGGCAGATCATAACCGCCCTCAAGACAGGATACCACCCGCCCGCGACACATCTGATCGGCCAGATCGCAAATTCGCGAGGTAAGCCATGCGTAATCTTCGGTTTGCCATTCGAGGCCCGCAAGCGGATCATCGACGTGGGCATCAAATCCGGCGGAAATCAGGATCAATTCGGGCTGCCAAGCCTGCAATGCCGGGAAAATCATCGCCTCATAGGCCTGCCGCATAACGCCGCCGCCGGACCCTTCGCGGAAAGGCACGTTGAGGATCTGGCCATGCGCGCCTTTTTCCGCCGCGCTGCCGGAACCGGGATACAGCGGCATCTGGTGGCTGGAGGCGAACAGGCAGCGGGGTTCGTCCCACAGCAAATCCTGGGTGCCATTGCCGTGATGCACGTCGAAATCCACTATTGCAACGCGGGACAGGCCATGATGATCCAGCGCGAATTTGGCGGCGATGGCGACGGTGCCGAACAGACAAAACCCCATTGCGGTGTCACGTTCGGCGTGATGGCCGGGGGGGCGGGCGGCGACAAAGGCGTTTGTTGCCTGCCCCGACAAAACGGCATCAACGGCGGCGCGAGCACCGCCCACGGCACGCAGGGCGGCATTCAGGGAGCCGGGCGACAGATAGGTGTCGCCGTCCATTTGCGCAAAGCCTGTTTCGGGGGATGCCGCCCGGACGCGGGCCAAATAGCCTGCGCGATGACAGCGCAAGATATCGGTATCATCGGCAAGGGGTGCGTCGAGGCGCAGCAGGTCAAGCCCTGCCGCCCCAGCCTGAACTGCATCATAGCGTGCAACTTGTTCAGGGTGTCCCGGCGGCGTAACGTGCCGCCGGAAATCGTCGTGGCTGAAAAGCGCCGTGGTCAACCCTGCACGTCCTGACAGGCAATCGTTTCAGCAATCGCTTCGTCTGAACCGGACAGATCAATCGACATCACATCGGTGCCTTCGCTTTGCAGCACCATCACATTGCGCGCCGCAAGATCGGTCAAGAAATCAAGGCTGTCGAAAGTCACCATCACGCCGGGCAGATCATCAAGGTGAATGCCCTTGGCGTTGCCATCATATTTTTCTTCGTCCAACAAAAAGCTGATCGGATATTCTGTGCCATCAGTGATATCGCCCCAAGCGGCGTTTGATGCAGCAACATAGCCGTTGCCGGCATTGCGATCAAAACCGATGCGCACTGACGAGCCATCTTCGAATTCCGACGACAGCAAGCAGCCATTGCCAACCGTTGGATCAACGGAAACCGTCCATCCCCCGGCTTCGGAATAAGGCACAAGTTCCTGGGCGGTGGCAGCCGTGCAAAGCAAAGAAAGGCACGCCGCAAGGGCGAACTTAGTAAGGGTCATGGGTTTTCCTAAAACAAGGGTTAAGTCAGCCAAAATGGCGCGGAAACAATTTACACTGGCGTTCTATGAAAGGATCAATCCGGTTGCAACATATAGCCTTCGCCGCGCACGGTTTGCAGATAGCGGGGCTGTTTGGGATCATCTTCGATCTTGCGGCGCAGGCGGGTTATCTGCACATCCACGGCGCGTTCTTGACCGCCGCCTTCTATCCTAGGCACGTCGCCGACCAGTTGTTCACGGGATAAGGCGGCCCCCGGTTGCCCCGAAAAAGCCCGCATCAACGCAGCTTCGGTTGCGGTCAGGCGGATCAGATCATTGCTGCGCCATAACTCTCCCCGATCCATATCATAACGCACCGCCCCCATATGCAGCACTTTGGGGGCCGGGGCGTTTGGTTTGGCCATGGGAACGCGCCGTAAAATGGCATTGATGCGCAGCAGCAGTTCCTTGGGTTCAAATGGTTTGACCAGATAGTCATCGGCACCCGCCTCAAACCCCTCAATCCGGTTGGCGGTTTCGCCCTTGGCGGTTAGCAACAGGATCGGCACCGACAGGGTTTTGCGCAAATCGCGGGTCAGGGCGATGCCGTCTTCGCCGGGCATCATGACATCCAGCACCAGCATATCAAATTCCAGCCCCCCCAGCAGCCTGCGGGCATGGGCGGAATCGCGGGCGACGGACACCAGAAAGCCGTTGCGGATCAGAAATTTCTGCAACAGCCCGCGAATGCGTTCATCGTCGTCAACAACCAGTAGATGGGCCTGCGGATCGGTCATGGGTGTTTGTCCTTCAGGCCTTGATACTGTTTGCGTTGGTCCTGGTCCATCATTGCCTCTAGCACCGTGCGAAACCCCTGCACAGCCTGTGGGCCAGCGGCGCGGTAAGCGGCGCGCATGCGGGCGCGTTGGGCATCAGACAGGGCGCGTTCCAGCGCCGCACCTTTTTCCGTTAAATGCAGACGGCGTTCGCGTTTATCGGTTTTGCCAACGCGGGCCTCAACCAGCCCATCGTTGAACAGGCTGCGCAACACCCGGTTCAGTGATTGTTTGGTGACACCAAGAATCGTCAGCAAATGGCCAACGGTGGCACCGGGGCTGCGGTTGATGAAATGCACGGCGCGGTGGTGGGCGCGACCATAATCCATGCCATCCAGAATGCGATCCGGGTCTGCGGTAAAGCCGCGATAGGCGAAGAACATCGCCTCTATCCCCTTGCGCAACTGCTCATCCGTCAAGAACAACAGGCTTTCGCCGCTGGTGGTGTTTTCGGCCATGACGCCCTCCATTCCCAGGAATTTACGTCAGCTATGTTGACATTCCAAGGCGGAACCGTTAGCGATTCGACGATTTCGCGCAACATTATGTCCGAAGTGGACCTATCTGGCGCAACATTTGCAAATTTGGGGGTTTCGATGGCTGGCTATGATGATCGCGACGGCAAGATCTGGATGGATGGCAAACTGGTCGATTGGCGGTCGGCGAATGTGCATATCCTGACCCACGCGCTGCATTACGCCAGTTCGGTGTTTGAGGGCGAGCGGTGTTATAACGGCCGCATCTTCAAATCGGTGGAACATTCGGAGCGGCTGCGCAAATCGGGCGAATATCTGGACATGGTGCTGCCCTATTCGGTGGCGGAAATAGAGGCCGCTAAAGCCGCGACTTTGGCCGCTAACAACCTGACTGACGGCTATGTACGCGCGATTGCCTGGCGGGGGGCTGGTGAAGATATGGGTGTGGCATCGTCGCGCAATCCGATCCGGCTGGCCGTGGCGGTGTGGTCCTGGGGCAATTATTACGGGGATGCCAAGATGCGCGGGGCCAAGCTGGACATCGCCAAGTGGAAACGCCCCAGCCCGGAAACCATCCCGCACGCCGCCAAGGCAGCGGGGTTGTATATGATCTGCACCATGTCCAAACACGCAGCCGAGGCGAAGGGCTGTTCTGACGCGATGATGTTCGATTATCGCGGCTATGTGGCCGAGGCGACGGGCGCGAATATCTTCTTCGTCAAGGATGGCGAAGTGCATACCCCCCTGCCCGATGCGTTCCTGAACGGTATCACCCGGCAAACCGTGATCGGCATGCTGCGTGCGCAAGGGGTTGTGGTGCATGAACGGCACATCATGCCGGCGGAATTGGAGGGCTTTCAGCAATGCTGGCTGACCGGCACCGCCGCCGAAGTTACCCCCGTGGGGCAGATCGGGGATTATAATTTTGAGGTAGGCGCGATGACGAAAGACATTTCAACCGCATATGAAAAGCTGGTGCGGGCGTAAATTTAGGGGTGACGCTGATCAACGCTGTTTTGCGGCCACGTAGCTGCGCAAAACGGCGTTGATGCGAGTTTGATAGCCTTTGCCAGACGCGCGAAAAAACTGCAACACGTCATCGTCAAGACGGATTGAGACGGCTTGTTTGGAGGGTGGTGAAAATTCAATTGGGTTCTGCCAATCAAACTCATCTTCGGTTGGATCGCTATCGTCATCTGTTGCAGCAGCAACTTTGGCCCAATCAGATTGTCCCTTTAGGGCCAATGCATCGGTCAACGATATACGCGTTATATGCTTTTCGTTCATTGGTTCGTGCCCGTCTTGCCGTCACTATGCGCACACACCCATTTCGGATGGTGTAGATAACCGCGATTTCCAGATTATGCAGCCTGCCAATCGCGACCCAACGTTCTTCTGTGGTGTGGGATGACTTCCAAGTCGGACCGGTAGTCTTAAAAATTTCCACAACTTCAGCAAAGTCAAGCCCGTGCTTAATAATCGTTTGCTGCCGTTTTGCATCATCCCACTCAAAGCTTAAATCATCGGACATAGAAGACTCCTCTGCTATCTGCAAAGTCGCCGCACGTCCTATGCCGCATTACAATTTGTATATACACTTTTCGCTAAGGCGTCAACAGGCCAACATCGCGTGGTCTTAGGATGCCGCCTTTGCGCATTTCAAAGGGCCTTTACGCCGATCGTCCCCGCGCAATTCGGATGTATTCCACCAAGCGGCGGTTGCTTTGGGGTCGGGTCAATGGGCGGCTCCACGTCGCCCGCCACATGGCATCGGACCCTGTGCGGGCGATGCGCAGAAAGTGTTTTAGCCGCCCGCCGGTCGATGGGCTGCGGTGGTCTGCGATATGTTTGGTCATGATCGGCCCCCCTGTGGCGATCATGCTATCATAACACAATCTTCGCCGATTTCCTACCCGGCGCGACACCCGAGGCGATGCCCCGCCGATGAGGGGTGGATGATGCGGCCCTAAACCGCCGAAAAACCGCCATCGACGAACAGATGCGTGCCGGTGACAAAATCAGACTCATCCGACGCCAGATACAGCGCGGCGCGAGCGATATCTTCGGGGCGGCCAAGGCGGCCTTGGGCGGCTTTGATCGCGGCTTCGGACACATCGACGCCAAGGGCTGTCAGTTCGGTCACCTCGCGCACGCCATGCGGGGTTTCGATAAAACCGGGGCAGATCGCGTTGCAGCGGATACCCCGGTCACGGAATTCCACGGCAATCGCGCGGGAAAACATGTGGCAGGCGGCTTTGGTGGCGTCATACAGCACCTCCATCGGGGTGGCATAAACCGCCGAAATGCTGGAGGTGCAGACAATGCTGCCGCCCCCCGCCGCGATCATCTGCGGCAACACGGCGCGGGTCATCAGATACATGGACTTCACGTTCACATCGAACAGATAATCCCAATCGGTTTCTTCGGTTTCCAGGAACGGTTTGATGACGATGGTGCCCGCGTGATTGAACAGCACGTTTACCGGGCCAAGGGCTGTGGTTACGGCCAAAACAGCGGCGTCAACCTCGGCTTTCGCGGCAACGTTGGCTGCGGCAAACACCACCTTGTGGCCCGCTGCCACCAATTCTGCGGCCAATGCCTGACCGCGCAAAACATCACGGTCGATGATGCCCACTGCGGCACCTTCGCTGGCAAAAAGGCGAGCAGCTGCAGCGCCGCAACCACCCGCCCCGCCAGATATAATCGTTACCTTCCCTTGCAACCGATCGACCATGTCTACCCCCCCAATGATTTCGCGAAACCATATATGCGGGGGTGTCAGATCAGCAAGGGCACTATCTTAGACCAGCGTTGTTACCACCGCCAGATTACCTTTAACCGCGTTGGAATAGGGGCAAATGAAATGACCCCGGTCCATGATCTTTTCCGCAACAGCGCGGTCCACGCCGGGCATTGATACCTGCAAAGACACGACCAAACCAAAACCGCCCTCTTCGCGACCGCCGATGCCAACGCTGGACGTTACAGTTGCATCCGCCGGAACGGTGCCCAGCTTTTCGCTGCTGGCAGCAAAGCGCATGGCTCCAAGATAGCACGCAGCATAGCCCACGGCGAACAGCTGTTCAGGGTTGTTACCATCCCCCGAGCCGCCCATTTCTTTTGGCGGTGCCAGTGTTACCGCCAGTGCCCCGTCAAGGGTTGCCGATTTGCCTTCCCGCCCGCCGCCGCTTGCGCGCGCTTGGGTTGTGTAAACCACTTTTGTAACCATGTTGCATTCCAATCTTGTATCGTTGGCGATTATATCGCACACGTCCTTCTATAGCCTGGCCTTGACGCCGTCAATCCCTTGCGATCAAATCGCTTGCGATATATATCTTGTATTTAGTGTGATGAATGATGAAGAAATTGCCCACAAAATTTGCTGACCAGATGCCACTGACGGATATGCTTTGCTTTGCGCTGTATTCGGCCACCCATGCCATGCAGGCGACTTACAAGCGGTTGCTGGATGATTTGGGTCTGACCTATTCGCAATATATCGTGCTGGTGATGCTGTGGTGCGAGGATGATCAGACTGTCGGCCAACTAGGGGCGGTGTTGCAGCTGGAATCGAACACCCTGACGCCGCTGTTAAAACGGATGGAGCAGGCAGGCCATCTGACCCGGCAACGTGACAGTGCCGATGAGCGTCAGGTTCGCATCCGGCTGACAGACCAAGGCCGCGCTTTGCAGCCATTGGCGCAGCATATTCCGGCCTGCGTGTTGGATCAATGCGGGCTGACGGCAGCAGCCGTTACCGATTTGCAGCAGCGTGTCATCGACCTGCGGGATCAGTTGCGGCTGCCCTAAGCCGGGCAACAGCCCAAAGTGCTGCATCAGCGACGGCGGGGTCGGCATCACGGGTCAGCTGTGCTGCAACCCCGGCCAAGGCGGGCAAACCGGAATTACCAATGGCATAAAGCACGTTGCGCACAAATCGGTCGCGGCCGATGCGTTTGATCGGGCTGCCCGCAAACCGCGCGCGAAACATTGCATCATCCAATCCGGCCAGATCCGCAAGTTCAGGCGCACCAACGCGCGGTTGATAGCCGATTTCGGTGGCGGCTGCCGCGAACTTGTTCCACGGGCAAACGGCCAGACAATCGTCGCAGCCATAGATCCGGTTTCCCATCAGCGCGCGCAGATCAGGATCGACCGGGCCTTTGTGTTCAATGGTCAGATAGGAAATGCAGCGCCGCGCGTCGAGTTGATAGGGGGCCGGAAAGGCCTTGGTCGGGCAGATATCAAGGCACGCAGTGCAGGTGCCGCAATGGCTTACTTCGGACGCATCGGGGGGCAATTCCAAGGTAGTAAAAATCGCCCCCAGAAAAAACCAGTTGCCCAGATCGCGCGATAACAGATTGGTGTGTTTGCCCTGCCAGCCCAGCCCCGCCGCCTGCGCCAGTGGCTTTTCCATCACGGGGGCCGTGTCGACAAACACCTTAATTTCGGCCCCCGTCTGATCAACCAACCATCGCCCCAGCCGTTTAAGGCGGCGCTTGACCAGATCGTGGTAATCGCGCCCCTGGGCATAGACCGAAATCGCAGCGCGGTCAGGGTGGGCCAGCACCGCCATGGGATCATGCGGCGGGGTGTAAGTTTCGGCCAGCATGATCACCGACCGCGCATCTGGCCACAAAGCCGCCGCCGATCCGCGCCATTCTTCGCGATCCGCCATCCATGCCATCTGGCCATGATGCCCGGCATCCAGAAACGCACGCAGGCGGCTGGCGGTGTCCAACGCAGCATCCGGTGCGCAGATACCAAGTTTCGAAAACCCCTCCAGACGTGCCTGACTGATGAGCCGGTCCTTCACCCCTGCATTCATTTTGGCCTAAATACTCCACGGGGGGTCCGGGGGGTGTGAAA
>JANNAT010000145.1:0-5892 GCA_031384605.1 Cypionkella sp. | reverse complement strand
CAAGCCGTTTGCGTTCGTCGCCATGCGCTGCGGCAAGTTCGGCACGGGCGTCTTCGCGCAGGCGGGTTTGAAGGGAAGTGAACGTATCAACGTCCATCTGGATACCTCGCGGCGCAGGTAGCGGTGTTGCGATCAGTGCAGGAAGGTTTGCAACGATCACTTCGTCGGGTCTGCGCCAACGTTTAGCCAAGGTTCGAAATGGAGCGAATATCACCTCGACGATAGCGAGAACCGAAGCAACGCTTCCCAAAACAACGCCGTTTTCAGCGAGAAACAGTAAGATTGCCGCAACCATGCTGTCCCCCCGGTGCCTCTGCAGCCTATACGCGAAACGGATTTCGGTGGAAGAGTATTTCCATGCCGGGGTGCAAATCTGGCCGCGCCCGAACCGACGGGGCACTTCAGGGTGCGACACCAGTCGCGCCCGCCCTGTGGGGGCGGTTCGGGCGCGGTCAGATTTGCTTGGGGCAAATCTGACAGTAAGCGGTCGGGTTGGCGGGGCGGGGCGTCTGGGCGCGCACCCTGCGGCGCAACAGCGCGACAATTGTGACCAACTACCGCACCTTAAGCGTCGCCAGTCCCACCATCGCCAAAATCAAACTTATAATCCAGAACCGGATCACGATCTGCGGTTCGGCCCAGCCTTTTTTCTCAAAATGGTGGTGAATCGGGGCCATCAGGAAGACGCGTTTGCCGGTGCGTTTGTAGTAGAGGACCTGGATGATCACCGACAGCGCCTCGACCACGAACAGGCCGCCGACGATGGAGAGGACGATTTCATGTTTTGTGCAAACCGCGATGGCGCCCAGCGCGCCGCCCAATGCCAGAGACCCGGTATCGCCCATGAACACTGCCGCCGGGGGGGCGTTATACCACAAAAAGCCAAGGCCGCCACCGAAGAGGGCGGAGGCGAAGATCATCAATTCCCCGGTGCCCGCAACGTAATGCACGCCGAGATATTCAGAAAAGTTCAGGTTGCCGACGACGTAGGAAATCACCCCCAAGGTGCCGGCGGCGATCATCACAGGCATGATGGCCAACCCGTCCAAGCCATCGGTCAGGTTCACCGCGTTGGCCGAGCCTACGATGACGATCATGCCGAAGGGGATAAAAAACAGGCCCATATTCACCAAAGCGTCTTTGAAGAACGGCAGGGCGAGTTGGTTGGTCAACTCGGGCGGATGAAAGCTGGCGGCGGCATAGGTGGCAAGGGCCGCAATCACCAGACCGGCCAGCATCCGCACGCGCGATGACACGCCCTTGGTGTTTTGCTTGGTGACTTTGGCGTAATCATCGGCAAAACCGATCAGCCCGAAGGCCAGCGTCACCAGAATGACGATCCAGACGTAAGGGTTGTCCAGCCGCGCCCACAAAAGGGTGGAAAACATCAGCGCCGACAGGATCAGAAGGCCGCCCATCGTGGGGGTGCCCGCCTTGGCAAAGTGACTGGCCGGGCCATCATCGCGGATCGGCTGGCCCTTGCCTTGCCTGCGGCGCAGAAGATCAATCAGCGGGCGACCAAAGATAAAGCCAAAGATCAGCGCGGTGGCAAAGGCCATGCCGGCGCGAAAGGTGATATAGCGAAACAGGTTGAAAAAGTCGCCCCCGTCGGAAAGTTCGGTCAACCAATACAACATTTATTCATCCCCTCGCCGCGCGCCAGCCGCTGCCTGCCCTAGTTTGCGCAGGGCGTCAACGACAAGGCTGACCTTTGTGCCCTTTGATCCCTTAACCAAAAGGATATCCCCTGCGTCAATCAACCCGCGCGCACGGGTGGCCAGTTCGGGCGCGGTTTGCACCCATTCGCCGCGCATGCTGCGCGGCAAGGCCTGCCACAGCGATTTCATCCGGGGGCCAACGCAGTGGATGGTGCTGATGGCGTCAAGGCCGGGGTGATCGGCGATCTGTTTGTGCAGGGCGTCTTCGGTGGGGCCAAGTTCCAGCATATCACCGAGGATCGCAATGCGCCGACCACGCCCGACCCGGCCCACGCCGTCCTCGGGCTTTGCTGCGATCAGCACGTCAAGGGCGGCGGCCATCGAGGTGGGGTTGGCGTTGAAAGCATCGTCGATCAGATCGAAGGCGGTTTCTTCAACGATATCAAGGGAAATGCGTTCGCGCGTGCCCCGCCCCGGCGGTGGGGCCCAATGGCCAAGATCGGCGCTGGCGGTCATTGGGTCAAGACCCAAGGCATCGGCCACCGCCAAAGCGGCCAAGCCGTTGGCAGCGAAATGGCGGCCGGGGGAGCTGACCTTAAACAGCATGGGCTGGCCGTGGCGGGTGGCTTGCACCACGGTGGCGGCATCGCAGATCTGCACCCGTGTCAGCCGGTAGGTGGCGGATGCGTCTGCGCCGAATGTCAGAACTTTGGCGTGCAGCGCTGCGGCGTGGGCCAGTAAAATAGGGGAAACATCCAGATCAGAGGGCAGTATGGCAATGCCGCCTGGCAGCAAGCCGTCAAAGATCGCGGCTTTCTCAACGGCGATGCCTTCGATATTTTCGAAAGCCTCAAGGTGTGCCGCGCCGACCGTGGTGATCATCGCCACATCGAGGCCCGCCATCCGGGCCAGGGGGGCAATTTCGCCGGGGTGGTTCATGCCAATCTCGATCACGGCAAAATCGGTATCAACCGGCATCCGCGCCAGCGTAAGCGGCACCCCCCAATGGTTGTTATAGCTGGCCTCGGCGGCGTGGACGCGGCCCTGCCCTGCCAGCATCACCCGCAGCATTTCCTTGGTGGATGTTTTGCCAACCGATCCGGTGACGCCGATGACGCGGGCGTGGGTGCGCGCACGGCCCGCGATGCCCAGCCGTTCCAATCCGGCCAATACGTCATCTACGATCAACAAGGGCGCGTCGGCGGGCACGCCGTGGGGCACGCGGGAAACCAAGGCGGCGGCGGCCCCGGCTGCCAAGGCGGCGGCCACAAAATCATGGCCATCGCGCGCATCGGTCAGCGCCACAAACAGATCGCCGGGGTGCAAAGTGCGGGTGTCGATGGACACGCCTGTTGCTTGCCAATCCGTGGTGCTGCGTCCCGCTGTAGCGCGGGCGGCGTCGGTGGATGTCCACAAAACAGTCATATCAGCCCATCCAATGCAGCAACGGCTATGCTGGCTTGTTCAACATCATCAAAAGGATAGGTGACGCCTTTGATGGTTTGGCCAGCCTCGTGGCCCTTACCAGCAATCAGCAGGGCATCGCCGGGCAGCAGGGCATCAACGCCGCGCAGGATTGCCTCGGCGCGGTCGCCCACTTCGTTTGCATCGGGGCAAGCGGCCATCACGGCGGCGCGGATTGTTGCGGGGTCTTCAGAGCGTGGATTATCATCTGTCACATAAAGCACATCGGCATTGGCGCGCGCCGCAGCCCCCATCAAAGGGCGTTTGGTGCGATCGCGGTCGCCGCCCGCGCCAAAGACCACGATAATCCGGCCCATCACATGCGGACGCAGGGCGCGCAACGCCGTCGCCAAGGCATCGGACGTATGGGCATAATCGACAAAGACCGACGCACCATTCAGGCGCGTGGCGGCCAGTTGCATCCGGCCCCGCACGCCCGTCAGCTGCGGCAGAACGCGCATCACATCGTTAACGGCTGCCCCTGCGGCAATGACCAGCCCGGCCGCAAGGGCAACGTTTTCCGCCTGAAACCCGCCGATCAGATCAAGGCGCACCTGATAGGGCGCACCTTTCCACGTCAGGCGCAGTTCCTGCCCGCGCGGATCAAACCGCTGCGCCACAACGCGCAGATCGCAATCGGCACCGTGGCCGACGGTGATCAGACGCTGCCCCCGCGCCACGGCGATCAAGGCCATATCGGCGCCGCGCGGATCGTTCATGTTGATCACGGCGGTGCCATCATCGCCCAAAACCCGGTCAAAAAGTGCTGCTTTGGCGGCAAAATAGGCGTCGAATGTATGGTGATAATCCAGATGATCCTGGGTAAAGTTGGTGAACCCGGCGGCCACCAGCCGCACGCCGTCCATGCGGCGTTGATCAAGGCCGTGCGATGACGCCTCCATGGCGGCATGGGTCACACCTTCGCGGGCGGCCGTAGCCAGCATCTGGTGCAAAGTGATAGGGTCTGGTGTGGTGTGGGCCGAGGGCGCGGTCCAGGCCCCTTCAACGCCGGTGGTGCCGATGTTGATTGCCGCATGACCCAAAAGCGCCCAGATTTGCCGGGTGAAACTGGCGACAGAGGTTTTGCCATTGGTGCCGGTGACAGCGACCATTATTTTTGGTTGCGCGCCAAACCACAACGCAGCCGCCCCCGCCAGCGCGGCGCGCGGGTCTTCGGCAATGATCAGGGCCGCAGTGCTGTCTTTCAAAGCGTCGGCTGCCAGACCGGCGCCGGCAGCATCCGTCAAAATCGCCCCTGCCCCCATCTTCAAAGCGGCGCCGATAAAGGTGGCCCCATGCGCCGTTGATCCCGGTAATGCTGCAAACAAGAAGCCCGGCCCCACCGCGCGGCTGTCAACCGTTATGCCCGCTAACACGAGATCGGCCCCTGCCCTTGCGGTCAGTCCCAGATCGCTGACTGTTCGTGCCCCGTCGCCCATACCCGCCCCTGCATCTTAATTCTTGACGGCTGTTAACCCATCTAACGGGGCCGCTTCAACCTGTGGTCGCAATCCCAACAACGGGGCCGTGCGGCGAATGATTTCGGCGGCAACCGGCACGGATGTCCACCCCGCCGTGCGGCGCGGCTTTGGGCCTGATGTTTCCACAGGTTCGTCCAACGTCACCACCAGCACATATTTCGGATCATTGGCGGGGAACACGGACGCAAAAGTGTTGATCACTTTGTCATCATAATAGCCGCCGCCACGTTTCACTTTGTCTGCCGTACCGGTTTTGCCCGCCACCGCGTATCCGGGCACATCGCCCATGCTGGCGGTGCCTTCGGTAACCACGCGGCGCAGCATTGCCACGGCCAGAAGGGCGGTTTTTTCCGACATAACGCGTTCGCCCTGCATCGGCGTCGTGCGTTTGATCAGCGTCGGCGTCACCTTGATGCCGCCATTGGCGATGCTGGCATAAGCGGTGGCCAGGTTCATCGGGCTGCCAGAGATGCCATGCCCATATGACGCGGTGATGGTCACGATTTCCGGCCAGCGATCAGGGCGCAGGGGTTTGGCACCCTTGGCCTCAATCAACTCCAGCGGGGCTGCATCAAACAGGCCCAGCGATTTCAGGAACGCCTGCTGGCGTTCTGCGCCGATCATCATCGCGATATGCGCGGTGCCAACGTTTGATGATTTGGCGATAATATCCGTCACCGACAGCATCGGGCCGTAATTGTGATTTTCAAACTCTTTGATCAGAAATTTACCATAGCGCATCGGCGCATTGGCATCGACCAGAGTTTCGGGGTTGACCAACCCCAGCTCCATCGCCTGGGCTGCGGCAAAGATCTTGAAGGTGGATCCAAGTTCGTAAATGCCCTGAATGCCGCGATTGAACAAAACGCTGTCGGATGGATCACCCGAGGTGGGGTTATTGGGGCGATCATTGGGGTCAAACGTCGGGCCTGCCGCCAGTGCGACAACTTCACCGGTGCGCACATCCATCAAGATCGCCGCCCCACCTTTGGCGTTCATCATGGTGATGCCGGTGGCCAGCACTTCCTCAACAGTGGCCTGCACCGTCAGATCCAGCGACAGTTGCAAGGGCGTGCCTGCCGTTGCCGGATCGCGCAGGCGGGTGTCCATCGCCTTTTCGATGCCCGCCGTGCCGATCACTTCGGCGCTGCCCACGCCTTCGGCGCCAAACGATGCGCCGCCCAGGACGTGTGCCGCCAGCGTACCGTTTGGGTAAAGCCGCATCTCACGTGGGCCAAACAGCAATCCGGGATCGCCGATTTCATGCACCAGTTGCACCTGTTCGGGCG
>JANNAT010000132.1:0-33897 GCA_031384605.1 Cypionkella sp. | reverse complement strand
GGTTCCACGCATCGGCATTGCCGGGCTCGTCCACTGTCAACTGCACCAAGATCGGCTTGGCCGTGGCATAGTCCTTGGCGTCCACCGCCGATTTTGCCGTGGCATAGGCCGCAGCCCCGGTTTTAGTATCGGTCGCGGTATCTTCGGTGCCTGCCGCCAGAACCGGATCGGCCCCAGCAAACATCAGCCCGAACACAGCGATCATCACATAGCTAAGAATGTGGTGCATGACTTTATCCATTCCCTTTTACGTCTTTGACTTCTTATAGACTTAAACATCTATCATGGCGCAAAGTCATCTGGTCCCGGCTTCAACCCTCTGTGATCGGCGGACAAATGTTAAGCATAGGTAAAGACGCGCTTGTAACCACTTGATTGTAAACGATCCGAATTTTGTCCACGCGTGGACAAGCTTTATATCAGTCTTTCAGCCGCCAATACCTGCCGTATCGACAGCGCAGTTTTATCAACAATCTCGCCCAATTCCGCATCGGTCGCGTTATAAGGCGGCGCCAGAATAACGATATCGCCGCGCGATCCGTCTACATTTCCGCCCACCGGATAGCAGATCAGGCCGTTTTCCATCGCCTGCGCCCGCACCTTCATGAACAGCTTCAACTCCGGATCGAACGGCGTTTTCGTGGCCCGGTCGGCCACCAATTCCAGCGCAATGAAATGCCCGCGTCCCCGAATATCCCCCACCGCATCAACGCCCGCCAAGGCATCGCTAAGCCACCCTTTGATCCGCGCCTCATTCCCCGCCACCCGCGCCACCAACCCGTCGCGCGCCACAATCTTTTGCACCGCAACCCCCGCCGCACAAGACGCGGTATGCCCGGTAAACGTATGCCCCGTCCCAAACGCGCCATCCGCCGCGCGGATAGCTTCCCACACGGCGGTCGTGCAAACCGCCACCCCCAGTGGCATGTATCCCCCCGCCAAGCCTTTGGCGACGGCCATGATATCGGGTTCCACACTGCCCAACGCCCGCCAGAATCCCACGCGCCCCGCCCCGCACATCACTTCATCCGCGATCATCAAAACGCCATACCGCGTGCAAATCTCGCGCACCCGCATCGCATATCCATCGGGCGCAGGCACGCATCCCCCCGCCGCCCCCACCACCGGTTCAAACACAAACGCCGCAATCTTTTCCGGGCCAGCCCGCACAATCGCCGCCTCCAACTCTGCCGCCGCCACCTCGGCCAAAGTTTCCACCGTGGCCCCCGGCATCGGCCGATAGGCATTGACCGCCGACAGTTTTATCCCCGGCACCAGCGCGCCCTCATAGGCCGCCACCCGTTCGGCAAAGCCGGAAATGGAAAGCGCCCCCAACGTGTTGCCATGCCAAGACCGCTGGCGCGAGATAAACACCCGCCGCGATTTCTGCCCAATCGCGGTTTGATACTGCAACGCGATCTTCAAACAGCTTTCCACCGCCTCGGACCCGCCCGATACGAATACCATTTCACGCAAGGTTCCGCCCGCCCGCGCCCGGATAATCTCGGTCAAGTCTTCCAGCGCGTCGGTGGTGAAATTATACCGATAGCCGTGTGCGATCTGCCCCAGTTGTGCGATAATCGCCGCGTTCACTTCCGCATTGCCATGCCCCAGACAATACACCGCAGGCCCGCCAGACCCGTCAATATATTGCTTGCCCGTCGCATCCCACAAATAACTGCCCATGCCGCGCACGACGCGGGGCAGTTCGGCAGTTTGATGAATCGAGGCGGGTTTGATCATGAATTGTCCTTTCGTATTGCCACGAACATGGCAGGGCGCAGAATTGCCGACAAGTGGGGCAGGGCTTGCACGCAGCGCGGGCGAAAGCCTAACCTGCGGCAAAATAGAATGGAGTTTTTCATGCGTGCCCTTGTTCTACTTGCGTTACTTTTACCCAGCCCGACCTTGGCCGATGAAATTTTCGCCACCAGCAAAATCACCGCCGTCACGATCTATCCCCAAGGTGCCCAAGTGACACGCGATGTCACCTTCACGGCCCCCGCCGGGGCGCATGATCTGCTGATCACTGATCTGCCCGCCTCAACCGCGCCGGATCTGATCCGCCTGACCTCACCCGACGCCATCTTGGGCGCGTTTTTTTTGCGCACCGATCGTTTGCCGCCGCGCGATGATCTGACCAGTCCCGATATGGTTGCCGCCAAAGCAGTCGTCGATGCTGCCGAGGCAGGCGTTCGCGCCGCGCAATCCACGATTGACGGGGTTAACGCGCGGATAGAGGCAGCCGAGGCGCAAGGGGCCTATCTGCGCGGCGTGAAATCCGAAGGCGATACGGCCACTGCGGAAGGCCTGAAAACCATCGCCACAATGATCGGGGCCGAAGTGCTGGCCGCCCGCCAAGCCGCTTTGCAGGCGCAAACCGAACTGCCCGCCGCGCAAAAGCTATATGATGAGGCGTATAAGGCGCTGGGAAAGGCACAAGAGGCACAAGCCGCCCTGTCGCAGGGTGATGAAAATTATGTGGCCTTGGCCTTGGCCGTTGATATGACCGCCCCGGGTGAGGCGCATCTGACCGTGACGCATTTTGTGTATGAGGCCAGTTGGCAACCCGTTTACGACATGATGCTGGTGCGCAAAGCCCCCGCCAGCCTGACCATCAATCGCGGCGTGTTGGTCAGCCAGTATTCCGGCGAAGATTGGGCGGGCGTGGCCCTGACCCTGTCCACCGCGCGGCCTTCGGAACAGGCAAATCCATCAACCCTATGGCCCGAGTTGCGCCAGATTTATGATCCTGAACTTGCGGCGAAAGATGCTGAACGGATGCGGATGGCCGAGGGGGCCTTAATGGAAAAACCGATGATGGAGGCTGATATGGCCGCGCCAATCGTTGGTGCCACCACAACAGCCATGACATCTTTCAACGGAGATACCGTCATCTATACCTACCCAACTGCCGTCAACATCGCGTCCGGAGTTGAAAACCTGCGGTTGGCGCTGGATGCCTTGCCGATCACCCCGAAAATCTATGCTCAAGCCGTGCCGCGCTATGATCGCACCGCGTTCCTGATGGCTAGCTTTACCAATGACACGGGTGAAATCATCCTGCCCGGCCCGGCCTATCTGTTTAGCGACGGCACGCTGAAAGGCAGCACGGACTTGGCCGGCATCGCGGCGGGCGACAAGGCTGAACTGGCGTTTGGGGCGATTGATGGATTGCGCCTGACCCGCGATATGCCAACCCGCGCCGAAGGTGATCGGGGCATCCTGACCACCTCTACCCAGATCGAAGAAACCGCCGTTCTGAAACTGGAAAATCTGACAGCCGAGGCGTGGCCGGTGCGCCTGATCGACCTTGTTCCCTATTCCGAGCAAGAAGATCTGGAAATCACCTATACCGCCAATCCCGCGCCCACCGAATCCGACGTCAAAGGCCAACGCGGCATTCTGGCATGGGAGTTTGATCTGGCGGCGGGGGAAAAGAAAGAGGTCAGCCTAACCCATGTGATCAGCTGGCCCGAGGGCCAAGCGCTGCAATGATAGCCGCGGGCCGTCCAATGTCTTGGGCTGCCCGCAGGCAGATCAATCGCGCAGCAACTCATTGATGCTGGTCTTTGACCGCGTCTTGGCATCAACTTTCTTCACGATCACCGCGCAATACAGGTTGATGCCGTTCTTCGATGGCATCGACCCCGCCACGACAACCGACCCCGACGGTACCTCGCCATACATCACCGCCCCGGTTTCGCGATCAACGATCTTGGTCGATTGGCCGATAAACACGCCCATTCCCAGCACGCTGCCTTCGCGGATGATACAGCCTTCAACCACCTCTGACCGCGCGCCGATGAAACAATTGTCTTCAATAATCGTCGGCCCCGCCTGCATCGGCTCCAGCACGCCGCCAATGCCAACACCGCCCGACAGATGCACATTTTTGCCGATCTGCGCACAAGACCCCACCGTGGCCCAGCCGTCCACCATGCTGCCTTCATCGACAAACGCGCCCACATTCACAAAGGATGGCATCAACACCACGCCTTTGCCGATAAACGCAGACCGGCGCACGATAGACCCCGGCACGGCGCGAAACCCCGCCGCGCGCCACTGGTTATCACCCCAGCCGTCAAATTTCGACGGCACCTTATCCCACCAGGTTGACCCGCCATTGCCACCCGAAATCGCCGCCATGTCGTTCAGCCGGAACGACAGCAGCACGGCCTTCTTGGCCCATTGGTTCACATGCCAATCCGAACCGCGCTTTTCCGCAACGCGCAAAGTGCCGCTGTCCAACGCCGTCAACGTGGCCTCAATCGCCTCACGCGCCTCGCCTTTGGTGGCGGGGCTGATCGTATCGCGTGCCTCCCAGGCCGCATCAATAACCGCTTCCAGTGCTGCATATGCCATATCGCGCTTCCCCTGACGTAACCCAATCTTCGCGTCGCTATACCCGGCCCCAAGCCGCCGCGCAATCAACCGCTTGGCCCTTTATCTTGGTCCAAATATCCCGGGGAAAAGTCCGCAGGACTTTGGGGCAGCGCCCCGCTCTTCCCCTTGGCCGCCAAACCCGCTACCCCTGATCCAAACCGTTCACCCAAAGGCCGCCAGATGAAAGACGACCCCCGCCCACATCCGTTCCGCGACAGCACGCAAGATGTGGCCGCCAGCAAGCGCATTCCTGATACGCCGCAAACCCGTTCGCCGGCCTATCGGCTGGCCTTTGCCGACCCCGATTTCATGACGCGCGAAGAATTGCGGCCCGTGCGGTTGCAACTGGAACTGCTGAAACCGCAATTGATGCTGGACGAACGTGGCATTACCTCAACTGTTGTGTTGTTCGGCGGCGCGCGCATTCCCGATCCTGATCATCTTGACCGCGCCCGCAGCCCTGCAATGGCCGATCTTGCCCGCTATTACACCGAAGCCCGGCGCTTTGCCCACGCGATGACAGAACGCAGCCTTCTATCAGATTGCCGCGAAAACGTTATCTGCACCGGTGGTGGCCCCGGCGTGATGGAGGCGGGCAATCGCGGCGCGCATGAGGCTGGCGGTCAAAGCATCGGGCTGAACATCGTGCTGCCGCACGAACAGGCCCCGAATGAATTCGTCACGCCAGAACTGTCGTTCAACTTTCACTACTTCGCCATTCGCAAAATGCATTTCCTGATGCGGGCAAAAGCGATCTGCATTTTTCCGGGCGGCTTTGGCACGCTGGACGAAATGTTTGAATCGCTGACCCTGATCCAGACCGGACGGATGAAGCCCGTGCCGTTCCTGCTGTTCGGCCGCGATTGGTGGCAAAAGGTGATCAACTGGTCAGCCTTGGCGGATGCGGGCGTGATTGCCCCCCAAGACCTGACCCTGTTCCAATTTGTCGAAACCGCCGAAGAAGCGATGGCCGCGATAGATGGCTGGCCCGTCCCGTAAGATGGGCAATCTGCCCATCTGTGCCGCAGCAAACCTAAAGCCGGGCTGGTAAATTAAGCCGTCGGTGGATTGTAGTCCCGCATCCATCCCGGCAAAAACTCGACCCGGTCGCAGCCCGCAAACCGCGCCAAGCGGTCCAGTTCTGCCGCCAGTCTTTGCATCCGGCCTGCACCCATAGCCAAGCCCAGCTCTGGCCAAAATGCCTTAACCCGCAACACACGTTCAGATTTATAGGCTTTCGCGTCGATCCGCCCAATGATCCGGTCGCCTTCCAGCACCGGAAACACATAATACCCCCAGCGGCGCTTGGCCTCGGGCACAAACACTTCGATGCGGTAGTAAAACCCGAACAAAAATTCGGTCCGTGCGCGGTCACGCAGCGCTGGATCAAAGGGCGACAATATTCTAAGCCGCCCTGACGTATCAGGCACCTTTGCCATCTGTTCGGTAACATCGGGCCTTGCAAGAATGGGTTTCAAGGCCCCATTCGCGCCTTCAACCGAAATTTCGATCACTTCACCCCGCGCCAAAGCCGCTTTCGCCCAAGCCTTCACCGCCGCAATGTCAATCGCATTCCAATAGGCCTGCAGTTCGGAAACCGTTGCAAAGCCCAACTGATCAAGTGCCGACCCGCAGGCCCAGTCCACCATGGCGTTATGCGAGATATCTGCGCCATGATGCGCATCCGGGATCACCCGTGCCGCCAGATCATAGACTTTTTGAAACCCGTCGCGCCCTGCAATCGCCAACTGCCCGGTGCGCCACAGCCATTCAAGGGCGGTTTTTGACGGGTGCCAATCCCACCATCCGCCTTTGCTGCGTGGCTCCCCTTCGCCAAAGTCGGAGCTGGTCACAGGCCCATGGTCTTCAATACGGCGCAAGATCGTGTCGAACTGCGCCACATATCCATCGCGGAACCAGCGTTGCCAATTGATCCGCAGCCGTTCCGCATCACGCGCAAACCGATGTTTCCAATAGGGAAACGTCGCAACTGGCAAGATCGACGCATCATGCGTCCAGTGTTCCCACAAATGCCGGTCGGTTTCCAACAAGTGTTTCAACGCGGCCGGCTGATAGCTTTGCCGTCGGCTGAACAGGATCATATGATGTGCCCGTTCCACGGTGTTGATGCTGTCAACCTGCACAAACCCGATGCGGGTGATCAGATCGGCCAGCGCCGCACCCTGCGCCGGGCCAACAGGGGCCTCGATCAGGGCATGGCGGTGCAAGAACAGGCGTCGGGCGGCAAGGTTGGAAAGGATAATCGTCATTGTTCCAAAGCTATCAGCCCCGTTGATAGGGTCAACCGGGGCTGGTAGCTTTGCCTATTTACACAGACCCGTAAATCTTGCGGGCTTCGCGGAACGACATCAGCCGTTTGGTCTTTTCATCCCACAAATGCAGTCGCACCGACTTCAGGCTTTCCAGCATCGTCAGGCGTTGTGATTCCGCCAAGGCCCTGTGATCGCGCAATACTTCGGTCAGCCGGTAAAACGGGATGCGGCTGTACAGATGATGTACATGATGAATGCCGATGTTGGCGGTAAACCAGCGAAGCGGCGCGGGCAAAACATAGTGCGAACTGCCCGTCAGCGCCGCATCATGCATTTGCCAATCCTCTGGCTGCGCCCAGTGCGTTTCCTCAAACTGGTGCTGCACGTAGAACAGCCAAACCCCGATGGTGGCCGCAATCAATGTGGTGGGAATATAGATCAGCAGCACCGGCATCAGCCCACCCAACCAGATCATGATCGTCAACACGATGGCGATCATCGCATTGGTGCCCATGGCGGATGTCCAATAGCGCCAGCCGGAATTCATCAAGCCAAGTGGCAGTCGATTTTGCAGGACAAACAAAAAGCTGGGGCCAAGCACGAACAGCACAACCGGGTTGCGGTAGGTGCGATACAAAAGCCGCCCCAGCCAAGACCGCGCACGGTATTCTTCTACCGTTAACGTCAGCACATCGCCGATCCCGCGCTTGTCAAGATTTCCGTGATTTGAATGGTGGATCGAATGCGTCCGGCGCCACACATCATAGGGCGTCAACGTCAGCACGCCCAAACACCGACCTACCCAGTCTTGCAGGCGGCGATTGGTGAAATAGGACGCATGGCCGCAATCATGTTGGATGACAAAGATCCGCACCAGAAACGCACCGTTCAGAACCGCCAGTCCAAAGGCCAGCCAATAGCTGATCGACAGCGACAACCACGCCAGCACCCACAGCATCAGGAACGGAACCAAAGTTGCCATCAGCTCAAACACCGACCGCCAGGTAGACGGTTCACGGTAATGCGCCAGCACTTGCACCCAATCACGGGCCGAACGCTTTTCCGCCTCGGTGGGCGACGCCTTGTCAGTTGATGTCATTCGGTTTGCCCTGATGGCCGATCCCGGACTTGCCCCCGGAGGACCACGACGCATTCATGGCGTCTTCGTATTGGTTGGGCCGTGCGGACATCGCAAAGCCGTCTGTGGTATAGTCTGCATTGTGACCCGCACAATGCAGTGCCAAATCGGTTCTGTGAAGGGTCAATCTGCACGCACCGACTTGCGCTGCTTTTGTGTCGCAGATTTCAATTGCCCGCAGGCCGCCATGATATCTTCGCCGCGCGGGGTGCGGATCGGGCTGGCATAGCCTGCGTCGTGAATGATGTCGGCAAACGCATGAATGCGGTTGCCCGATGATCGTTTATAGGGTGCGCCCGGCCATTCGTTGAACGGGATCAGGTTGATCTTGGCGGGAATGCCGCGGATCAGATCAACCAAGCGGTAAGCGTCTTCCTTGCTGTCGTTCACGCCTTGCAGCATCACATATTCAAAGGTGATGCGTTCGGAATTGGTCAGGCCGGGATAGGCGCGCAACGCCTCCAGCAGGGTGGCGATGTTCCATTTCTTGTTGATCGGCACCAGTTGATCGCGAACCTCGTCCGTTGTGGCGTGAAAGCTGACCGCCAGCAGACAGCCGATTTCGGTGGCGGTGCGCGCGATTTCCGGCACCACGCCGGAGGTGGACAGGGTGATGCGGCGGCGACCCAAGGCGATGCCTGCGTTGTCCATGATCACATGCAAACCATCGCGGACGTTGTCAAAGTTATAAAGCGGCTCGCCCATGCCCATCAGCACAACGTTGGAAATTAGACGGCCCTCGCGGTTAGGCTCTCCTTGCACCGGCCATTCGCCCAGATCATCCCGCGCCAGCATCACCTGGCCCACAATTTCGCCTGCCGTCAGATTGCGGACCAGTTTTTGCGTGCCGGTATGGCAAAACGAACATGTCAGAGTGCAGCCGACCTGACTGGATATGCACAAAGTGCCCCGATCGGTTTCGGGGATATAGACCACCTCAACCTCGTGCCCGCCCGCGATACGCACCAGATATTTGCGGGTGCCATCGGTGCTGATCTGCCGGGTGACAACTTGTGGAATTTCAATAATGAAATGTTCGGCCAGTAAAACGCGATAGTCTTTTGCCAGATTGGTCATCGCGTCAAAATCGCGCACGCCCCAGTGATACAGCCACTGCCAAACCTGCCCCAGCCGCATTTTCACTTGCCGCTCTGCCGTGCCAGCCGCCAGCAACGCATCGCGCAACTGATCGCGGGTCAAGCCAATCAGGTTGACTTTACCACCCTCAGGCAGCTTGCGCGGAAGGGTCAGCACATCTTGGGTGATGGGCGCGGTGGGGGTCATCGGCGGTCCTGCAGGTTAGTCAAGCCGCTCATATAGGGGATCGGTTGATAAAACAAAACCAATTGAACAGCGAAATGCCCCAAACCTTGGCAGGTGGGGCATCAAACTTGCGTCACAAGATCATTGACAGCGTTTGGCCGCTTCTTCCATTGCAGCAGTAAAGCCGCGCAGGCTGAAGGTATCTTGGGTCTGCGTGCCCTTGCCGGATTTGCCGGTTAGCACCGCGCCGCCGCCCTTTTTCATCGCGGCCAGAACGGCGGCGTCATCATCGGCGTTCGCGGGCCACGCCCATTCGGCATCTGTCAACATCTCAAATGTGGTGCCATCAATGTTGATTTTGACGGTCGATCCGCCGGCAAACGGATAGCCACCGGAAAACGAAACCTCGCCTTTGGCCCCACCGGCGCGGAACGTGACAAACAGCAAAATATCACCGCGCCGCACCGATGCGGGTTGCCCGTCGCGGGTGTTGACGGTTTCACGCGGGCTGGACACACCCCAGCATTCCTTGGGGTTCTCTTCGGTAAACACGCTCCAATCGGTTTTGGTTGCGACGTTATTGGTGGATTCCTGCGCCAGCGCGCCCGATCCCATCACCATCATCAGTGCCGCGCCCGTTGCGCGCATCGTCCAGCGTGTCATATGTTTACAGCCTCCAAGCTGCTGTTGCCTCTGCGCGCCTGCTGCCGCTTGAGACGCGGTTTTGCTATAGCACGGCGCAATTACACCCGATATGCCTTGCATAACCCAGATGGGGCGATCCCGGAAAGCCCTGCCGAGGGGATCCGGGCAGAAAATCGCGCATATGTGACGGAGAATGGCATGGCTGCGGCAGTTGAGATGGTTGAATTGTGGCGCGGCGGGCTTTTGGAAAGCACCCATCGTGGCCACGCGGTGATTTGTGATGACACAGGCGGCGTTGTGCAAAGCTGGGGCAATCCGGAAAGAGTGATTTTTTCGCGGTCGTCGTGCAAGATGATACAGGCCTTGCCCTTGCTGGAAACGGGGGCTGCAGATGCGGTTGGGCTGACGGACGCCCATATCGCTTTTGCCTGCGCCAGCCATCAGGGCGAGGCGAAACATGTGGGTATGGCACGCCGCTGGTTGGCCGATCTGGGCTTGGCCGAGCCTGATCTGCGCTGTGGCGCGCATGAGCCTTATGATCTGCCCGAACGCAACCGCCTGATCAAGGACGATGACTCCCCGTGCCAGTTTCACAACAATTGTTCGGGCAAACATTCGGGATTTCTGACGGTAACAAAACACCTGAAGGCCGGGCCGGAGTATGTTGACATTGACCATCCTTTGCAGCGTGCGGTGAAGGCCGCGTTTGAGGACGTAACTGGTGAGACAAGCCCCGGTTATGGCATTGATGGCTGTTCTGCGCCAAACTTTGCAGGGTCGGTTGGCGGGCTTGCGCGGGCGATGGCCAAATTTGCCAGTGCGTCTGATGCCGGCGATACCCGCAGCCGGGCCATGCACCGATTGACCCGGTCGATGGCCGCGCACCCCGATCTGGTGGCGGGTGAAGGCCGGGCTTGCACCGAATTGATGCGGGCGATGAATGGGCGTGTTGCCCTGAAAACCGGGGCAGAGGCGGTTTTTGTGGCGATTATTCCCGAAAAACGGCTTGGCATCGCGATCAAGATCGAGGATGGCAACGCGCGGGCGTCTGAGGCGGCCTTGGTTGCGATCCTGACGCAGATGGGCGTGCTGGATGCCGCCCATCCGATGGCGCAGAAACGGCTGCCGGCACCGCAGCTAAACGCGCGCGGTTTGCGCACGGGCGAGTTGCGGTTGGCAAAAGGCTTTACCGGCCAATAAAAAAGACCCCCACCTTCTGGCAGGGGTCTTTTGGTGCGACAGGTCCGACAAGGCGGGCTGGGTGGGGGCAATTCACCCGCCTTGCCGGGATAGTATCCTGTAGCACTTCCTACATGCCTGTTGATCACGGCTGCGATCAGACCGGACAGCGGTCATTGCGCGGCCATTTTGCGGCCTAAGCAAGGCAAGGGTTTGGGGTGGTATGGTTGGGCTTGATTTGCTGGATCAAGCCGATAAACTTTGACGATGACTTTGCACCTAGCACCCGCAAATCCAGCTGCTGATACCTTGCCAGAGCAGGTTCATTTTGACCGGCACGAATTGCGGGCCATCCTGCGGCTATACGGCATGATGGTGGCGGCGGGTGAATGGCGCGATTATGGAATTTCGGCTTTGCGCGAAATGGCCGTGTTTTCAGTGTTTCGCCGCACCGCTGAATTTCCGTTATACCGCATTGAAAAACGTCCGAAGCTGCGGCTGCGGCAGGGTCTTTATGCCGTTGTTGGCATGGACGGCCAAATCCTGCGACGTGGGTCTGATCTGGCGGTTGTCTTGCGCGTGCTGGAGCAAAAGCTGATCCGCGCGGTAGAGTGAAAAATTTTATCTAAAATTTTTGAAGCGGGGGCTGTCTGCCCCCCAAGGGTTTGGCCGCGCCAAACCCGCCCCCCGAGGATATTTGGGCCAAAGTGAAAGGATCAAAGCCTGCGCCGTTCGGTCACCGGGCCACCATTTTGGGCGATAATTCGGGCGATGCAATCATCTGTATTTTCATAGGCGACCGACATCGTATGGCCATTGGCATGAATAAGGCGGTTGGCATCGACGACCATTGCGACATGCCCTGACCAAAACAGCAGATCGCCGCGTTGCAAGGCGGTGTTGTCGCCGATCACAGTTCCCATGGCCTGTTGCAGATCGGCGTCACCGGGGGCTGGGATGCCGCAGGCCAGATGGCACAGTTGCACAAGACCCGAACAATCCACGCCCGCCCGCGAATTGCCGCCCCACAAGTATGGCGTGCCTAAGAAACCTTCGGCGATGGCAACGGGATCGGTCAGATAATCGCCAATCTTGCGCAGGTGCCGCAGGGGGATAAATCCTTGCGGAGTTTGTGCCCAAGCCCCGGTTTGGCCCGTCACACAAAGCTGCGCCCCTATCGGCAGGGCGGCTATTTCGCGGGCTTGCACACGGGGTTCGGGGTAAAGATGCGTGCCGACGCTTGCCACCCAATGCGTGGGCGCGGGGCCATTGGTTAGGGCTGCGTCAGCCAGCCAGCCGCAATAGCCGTCTTTGGTGGCAAAGCCGAAGCTATGATCATTGGCGCAGTCGATGACGGTAAACCCTTCGCCCAGCGCCAGTTGACGTTCGCGGGCACCGTTCGGGCTGCGCAGTAAATCGACCAAGGGCAGGGCAATCTGGCGAAGCGTGCCTGCGGTGAATGCTGCGGCGTCGATGCTACCTTGCAGCGAAATATGCGCGATGCGGGCGGTTGCGGGCGTAAGGCGACGGTCGGGTTTGTCGGTCATTGCTGTAAGCCCAGGATTTCTGGCAGCGCCAGTAAAACCGCCCGCGCGCCCATGCCCAAGCCACCTTTGGGGCGGGCGGGTTGATCAGACGGGCTGTGGCCATAAATGTCAAAATGCATATAGTGCGCATCGCCCACAAAGCGGCGCAAGAACAGTGCGGCGGTGATGGATCCGGCAAATCCCCAGCTGGGCGCGTTATCCAGATCGGCGATGCCGGGTTCGATGATGGTTTCGTATGGGGTGTGGAACGGCAAGCGCCAGACGGGATCACAGCCTTGGACAGCGCCGGCTTCCAAAGCCGAAACCATCGCGCGATTGTCGCAATAATAGGGGGCAAGATCGGGGCCAACGGCCACCCGTGCAGCGCCGGTCAAAGTGGCCATCGAGATGATGGCATCGGTTGGTGTTTCGGTGGCCAGCGCAAGCGCATCGGCCAGCACAAGGCGGCCTTCGGCATCGGTATCGTTCACTTCAACCGTCAGCCCTTTGCGCGACGTCAAAATATCGCGGGGCCGCATCGCATTGCCCGCAATAGAATTTTCGACCGCTGGCACCAGAACGCGCAGCCGCAACGGCAGGTTCAGCGCCATGATCATCTGCGCCAGCCCCATCACGGTGGCCGCCCCGCCCATGTCTTTTTTCATCAACAGCATACCGGCTGACGGCTTGATATTCAGACCGCCGGTATCAAAACACACGCCCTTGCCTACCAGCGTAAGATGCGGGCCGATGCTGCCCCAGTTCATCTCCAACAGGCGCGGCGCACGCGGCGATGCGCGGCCAACGGCATGGATCATCGGAAAGTTTTGCGCCAGCAGATCATCGCCGCGGGTCACTTTGGTCGCGGCACCAAAATCATTGGCAAGTGTCAGGAACGCCAGTTCCAGCTCGGCTGGGCCCATATCGCCGGCCGGGGTGTTGATCAGATCGCGGGTCAGATATTCGCCACTGGCCATCGCCAGCAGTTGCGCCGCATCACAGCCGTCGGGGCAGATTAGCTGTGCCGAAGCGGCGGCGGGTTTGCCAGGGCGATAGCGGTCAAACCGATATTGCGCCAAAAGCCAGCCCAACGCGGCCTCGTGCTTTTGCGGCTGCGTCAGATCGCCCGCCAACCGCCATGCCCCGGCTGGCAAAATCGTTGCGGCCTTGGCCAAGGCAAACCGCAGCCGCGCGCGGGCGGATGCCGTGCCATGACCAATCACTGCCGCCGCAACGCCGTTCGGTCCGGGGATCAGCCGAATATCGCCCAGATCCGCCGTAAATCCCGTGCTGGATAGCCATTGCTGGACCTCTGGGGTTTGCGATTGGTGGAAATCCGCAAGGGTTTCGGGGCCAACCACATACAAAACGCGGTGATCGGCATTTGGGTCGGCAAAAGCGGGGGGCATGGGCGCATCCTTGATAGGCTATGCCTGACACTAACGGATTTGCCCCTGCCCGCAACGGGGCACGGCAGATGTGGGGCGATGACCGCCGCCAATGCGCAAATCAAACCAGGGTTTGATCCAGCGCACCGCTGTCTGATGCCAAAGACCGTTCCGCAATCCGCAGCAGACGCGCCCAGACAGCGGCAAAGGCGGTGACGTCCTTGCTGTCCAGACAGGCCCGCAGATCAGTGGCGACCAATCCCAATGAAATCAGGCCCAGATTTTCCGCCATGCGTTGCAATCGGCGCAATTGCCGGATCAGATCGCCCATCTCATGCTCGCGCACTTGGGATGCCAGCCCTGACATCGTCAGCGCCAATTCCCCCAAGGCGCGGGCGACCACCAGTTCGGCCGAAGCCGTGCCAAGGTTGCGATACATCGTGGCAATCGGTTCGGCATCCTGGCGCACGCGTTCTTTTGGCCGCAAAGCTACCACGTTGTTTATTGTCATCTGACACACCCTTAGTCTTACACCCAAGGCCATCTTGCCGGGTTGTGCTGAAGAAAAGGTTGCGCTGGGCAAAAGAAACCGCTCGAATTTATGGCAATTGCAGCCTAGATCGGTGCAAGCCGCCGTTTCTAGGATGCGACAGATGAGCCATATCCGACCGCTTCCCGCCTATCTTATCCAACGTTTTCAAGGCTGGCGCGCGACGGCCTATCAAGAAAACAAGGCCTGGTATCGTCGTTTGGCCGAAAGTGGCCAGCATCCACGGGCCATGGTGATTTCGTGTTGTGACAGCCGGGTGCATGTTACTTCAATCTTTGGGGCCGATGAGGGAGAGTTTTTCATTCACCGAAACGTCGCCAATCTGGTGCCGCCCTATAATGCCGACGGTCAAACCCACGGCACCTCTGCCGCCGTTGAATATGCGGTATCCAGTTTGGGTGTGGCCCATATCGTGGTGCTGGGGCATTCCAACTGCGGGGGGGTCAAGGGGTGCCATGATATGTGTTCCGGCCATGCGCCCGCGCTGGAAGAAAAATCCAGCTTTGTCGGCCGCTGGATGGATATTCTGCGCCCCGGCTATGAAAAAGTCGCCCATTTGCCCGCCGATCAGATTTTGCCCGCCTTGGAAAAAGAGGCCGTGCTGATCAGCCTTGAAAACCTGATGACATTTCCTTTTGTGCGGGATGCGGTGGAAGGTGATCTGCTGACGTTGCATGGGCTGTGGAACAACACCGGCGAAGGTGCGCTGGAACATTTTGATACGGCGCGCGGCGGGTTTGTTTCGGTATAACCGCTGATCGCTTGGGGTGCTGCATCTGCAAAACGACAGCACGCAAATTTAGGATAAGGGCGGCACTGTGGTTGATATTCTGACACTGGCAGGACAAAATCTGCTGACGCCGATGATCCTTTGCTTTGCGTTGGGGCTGGCTGCGGCAATAGCCCGATCTGACCTGACGGTGCCCGAAGCGGCGGCCAAGATGATGTCGTTGTATCTGCTGTTCGCCATCGGGTTTAAGGGCGGCGTGGCTGTGGCCGATCACGGGCTTGATGGGCAATTGATCGCGGCTTTGGTGGGCGGGGTTGCGTTGTCATTCGCGCTGCCTTTCGTGGCCTTTGGCTTGTTGCGCGGCCTGACCCGGCTGTCGGCGCTGGATGCCGCTGCGGTGGCGGCGCATTATGGCTCTATTTCCATTGTCACCTTTGTTACTGCCACGTCGGTGCTGGCGTCGCGCGGAATTGCCGCCGAAGGCTATATGGTCGCCGTTGCCGCCGCGATGGAGGCCCCGGCGATTGTGTCAGCCCTTTGGTTGGTGTCGCGTGGCGGCAAGGGGGCGGGCGTGCAGATGGATGCCCGCCTTTGGCATGAAATTTTGCTGAATGGATCAATCGTGCTGCTGGTTGGGGCATTTCTGATCGGATTTGCCACCGGCGCGCCGGGCATGGCGCGAATTGACGCATTTATCGTGGCCCCGTTTCAGGGGGTGTTGTGCCTGTTTTTGCTGGATATGGGTCTGGTTGCGGGGCGGGGTTTGCGCGGCGCGCGTGGTGTGTTGGATTGGCGCGCGGTGGCGTTTGGGCTGGTCATGCCAATGATCGGCGCGGCAGCAGGGCTGGCTGTGGCGCTGGTGCTGGGCCTGTCTACCGGCGGGGTCGCCCTGATGATGGTTCTGGCGGCTTCGGCCAGTTACATTGCCGTGCCCGCCGCCATGCGTGTGGCCTTGCCCGAGGCGAACCCTTCGATTTATCTTACGCTGTCGCTGGGCGTGACATTTCCGTTTAATCTGATCATCGGCATCCCGGCCTATGTGGCCATTGCCGTGGCCCTGACCCAAGGATGACCGATCATGCAGACCCATGACGCCAAGCGTGTCGAGATCATAATCGAAGCCCCGATGGAGGGCCGCCTGACAGACGCTTTGGCCACAGCCGGGGTCACAGGGTTTACCGTGCTGCCGGTGTTGGGCGGATCGGGCCGGTCCGGGCAATGGACCCGCGAAGGCCAGGTCGGCCGCAGTGGCATGGTGGCGGTGGTCTGTCTGGTGGCGCCAGAACGGCTTGACGGGTTGCTGGACGCGGCATTTGCCGTGGTGCAGCGCCATATTGGCGTGGTGTCGGTGGCCGATGTCCAGGTGATCCGGCCCACCCGGTTTTAGACCTTGCGGAAATCGCGGCTTGCCTTTGACTGGCATACCGCTAAATCGGGCCTTCAATCGGTGCAGGTGCCAAGATGACCAAAGAAGACAGCAAACAACAGGTTTACACTTTGGTCGTGGAAGTTGGCCGCAAACCCGGTGATGGGCTGCCTGACAAGGCCACGGGTGCCGCCCTGATGTGCTATGCCAGTGGTGTGGACGAGGCAGAGGCCGTGCGCGAAACGGTGGCGATCCTGAAACAAGCCGATCTGTCACCGCTCGATGTATCCGGCTATGGCACGCTGGAAGAACGGCTGGCAGCGGGCGATGAAATCGACCCCGAAGAACAGGCGATGATGGCGCGGGCCTTGGATGAAAATTCGGTCATCGTCGCGCAGATGACGCCGTTTTTTGACTGATACGACGCGGCTGACAGGTGTAAATTGCGTAGGATGGGCAATCTGCCCATCTTTGCCATCCAATCATCCCACACCGGGGCCAATGTCATCGCCGCTATCTGCAAAACGGAAAATCCCTAGGCTGACCGCCGCACAGTGCGCCCCAGCAAAGCCATCAGCGTCAGCACCTCATAGCTGTGCAAACAGCGCAATGACGCGTCAACCCCGTCATGGTGGCCGGTGGCGATCAGGCAGCCATCAGCCTCGATCAACGCGGGGCGCCCCAGATCAAGATCAACGCAATCGATCACTGCACGGCGTTGATCCGTCAGGGCGGTGCGGCCATCAACCATATCCCCCGCCCGCATCAAGACGGATTCCTCGGCAAAAAGATATTCGGCCTCGGCCCCCGTAACGGCCACCAGTTGATCGGCAGAGACCAGCAGATCCTGACGCAATCCAAAAAACGGTGCGCGCAGCAGAACCGGTGCAAAAGACCCGCGCGCGGGCAGGGTTAGATTGCGCCTTGTGCGCAAGGGCAAAGGGCCGTGATCAGCAGTCATGATCATGGTGCCGGGCACCAGATTTCCGGCGGCAACCGGGCCAAGGCTGGTTTCCACGGGCGTGCGCTGTCCAATCCACGCCGCACTGGTGGGCGGGGCAGCCCCGCGCGTCAAGCCAAACCAAAGCACTGGTCCGTTGCTGCGTGGTGCTGTGCACATAGGCTGAATATCTGACAGATGCAGCGGCATGGGGTTGCGCCCCGTTGACGCGATGACCGCAGGCGGATCGCTTGCCAGCAGTTCGAACGTCATGCCCCAAACGCGCGCCGGGGCGTCAAACCGGAACGACAGCCGCCCTGTGCCCCGCCCATAGGGAAGCGGGCCGGGAAGAAGATGGCGCGCGACCGACTTGCCTTGACGGTGCAAAATCACCAACCCCGCGGCCAGATCGTGAAATACTGCGAATGTGCGGGGCCAGCCATGATCAGACTGATGGTTCATCAACACCATCGCCCCGGTCAGCGGCAACGCCAGTTCCATCACAAACAGGCCCTTATGGATCAGCCCGGTTTGGGATGGCTGTTGTCGGGGAACTGCTGTTGGTGCCAAAGCTGTGTCGATTAGGCCCGCGTCAGAAAGCGCGATCCAATTCGTATCTTTCGCGATGGTCCGGGGATTGAAACTGGCAACCGTCACGATGACAGTGCCAGGTCTGCGGCGTATGGCGGGCAGTGCCGGACGGGCCACATAAAGCGTTTTTCAGCGTTGCCGGTGGTCGGCAGCGATCTGAAACAAACCAGATAAATTGCGTGGCTGCCCATGCCTTACTCTCTGTCTCTTCGGTGAAGCCAACCAACACATGCGATTCTAGTTTACCTTTGGTATCGCCGCTTGATCGTTTTGCTGACCTGAGACTGTTGTTTGAGTGATAAATAGGCATCAGGGCCGGTCTTGTCACCTGCAAAGCACGTTGCCCCCACAGGTCGCGGCAGGGGTGGCCGCATGGCCACAGTCTGGTGGCGCTGTGGCAGTTGCGGTGCAAGGCCGACTTGGGTATCGCTGTCGCATCCATGTCCCGAAAGGCATCCGTGATGACGCAGCACAGCCCTTCGCCTTTGCCGTCCCAAACCCCGGTTGATCCTGCGGCCCTGACAGCCGAACTGATCCGCTGTGCGTCTGTTACACCCGCCGAAGCGGGGGCATTGGTTTTGCTGGAAACGCTGCTGGCCGGGGCAGGGTTTGATTGCACCCGCGTTGATCGGGCTGGCATTTGCAACCTGTTTGCACGTTGGGGCGCACGCGGTGCGAATAAGTCGTTCGGGTTTAACGGCCATACCGATGTGGTGCCAGTTGGCGACGCGGCGGCCTGGACGCAAGACCCGTTTGGCGCGGCGGTGATCGACGGCTTCATGTATGGGCGCGGGTCGGTTGACATGAAATCGGGCGTCGCGGCTTTTGTGGCGGCGGCAGTGGATTTCGTGCGCACCACGCCCCCCGATGGCGCGGTAATACTCGCCATCACGGGCGATGAAGAAGACGTGGCCCTTGATGGCACCGTGGCGCTGCTGGATTGGATGGCGGCCCACGATGAACGCATGACCGATTGTCTGGTGGGCGAACCCACATGCCCCAACACCTTGGGCGAGATGATGAAAATCGGGCGGCGTGGATCAATGACCTGTTATTTTACCGCTGTCGGGGTGCAGGGCCACTCCGCCTATCCCCACCGTGCGCGCAATCCGATGGCTGCGCTGGTAGCCTTGCTTACACGGCTGGACTCCAAACCTTTGGACGCCGGCACCGCGCATTTTGACGCGTCTACCCTTGCGATCACGACGATTGATTGCGGCAATCCGGCCACCAACGTGATCCCGGCGCGTGGCACTGCCACCGTGAACCTCCGCTTCAACGATGCGCATTCCGGGGCAAGCCTGACCGAATGGCTGCAAACCCATGCGAAGGCGGTTCAAGCCGAAACCGGGGTCGAGATATCCCTTCGTGTCACAATATCAGGCGAAAGTTTCCTGACCCCACCCGGTGCATTGTGCGATCTGGTGGCGCGCGCCGTTCAGGCCGAAACCGGGACTATGCCGCAATATTCCACCAGCGGCGGCACGTCGGATGCCCGGTTTGTCAAAGATCACTGCCCGGTTGTTGAATTTGGTCTGGTCGGGCGTGGCATGCATCAGGTTGATGAACGGGTCGCGGTGGCACAGATACATGCGTTGAAAGCGATTTATGGCCGGGTTTTGCGGGATTATTTCGCCTGATGCTGGAAATTGTCGAAACCAATGATATCGCCACCTGCCGCGCCCTGCGTAGAACCGTCTTTATCGAAGAACAAGGCGTTGCCGAGGCTGATGAAGTTGATGACCAAGACGGCATCGCCATTCACCTGTTGGCACGGCTGGATGGTCACCCCGTGGGTACCGCCCGCCTGATTGTTATGGGAAATACGGGCAAAATCGGCCGGGTTTGCCTGTTGCCCGCCGCGCGGGGGGCGGGTCATGGAGCGGCGCTGATCCGGGCCGCTGTTGCGCATTTTAGCCAAATGCCGGGGATTGAATGCGCCAAACTTGGCGCGCAAACCCATGCCTTGGGGTTTTACGAAGGCTTGGGGTTTGTGGCCGTTGGTCCGGTCTTTGACGACGCGGGCATCCCACACCGCGAAATGGTGTTGCAGCTTTAACGCCGCGCGAACCGTCCCTGCGTCGCCGGTAGTGGGTCATTTTGAAATCAGTCATTCTGATTGAACGGAAGGTCGCTTCAGGGTATCCGTCTTGCGGGGAGGACACGAAAGCATGGATGGTAGTGAGGCAGCGACCACGGTTGTTCAGTTTGCGGCTCAGACGGGCCGGCTGGACCTTGTGACGTTGCTTTTGGCGATAGTCAGCACTATATTGGTTTTGGGCGGTGTCTTTGCTTTTTTAAATTTCCGGTCCATCGCGAAGGCCCACGCTATAGCGCAAGCGAGGGAAACGGCTGAGGCCACTGCAGAGCGTGTTACCAACGAGTATTTGCAGAGAGAACTGCCGGATTTGCTAGAAGCATACAGGTCTTTTCTGAATTCTGACGATATTAGCAACGAAGCCGCCGACCAGATGGCTGTGGCGCAAGACAACGGAGGGGCTGCAAGATGAACTTGTCCGATCAGTGGGATGCACTGACAGAAGCCCGCAAGGCTATTCCTGTGCCCGTGAGGTCACTGCCAGCAATGCTTGGCATCAAGATGAAGGCTGCTTTTTTGCCAACGGGCATTTCTGGAATGCTTGAAAAGAGCGGCGACAGCTTCTTAGTCTCAATCAACGCTGCTGACCCAGACACCCGGCAAAGGTTCACTATGGCTCATGAGTTGGGGCACTATATGCTGCATCGGCACTTGGTAGGGGACGGCCTTGACGACGACCGCGCTTACCGCAGCACTGAGGTTGGAAAGTATCACAACACCCTGATCGGGCCGAAGGAAGAAACAGAGGCAAACAAGTTTGCCGCCAATCTTCTTATGCCTCGTGAAGCGATTACTCGTGAGCGATCCAAGTTTGCGGACGATGTATCAAAGATGGCGCAGCTATTTGGTGTTTCGGAGCATGCAATGTCGATACGGCTCGGGAAGCCTTATTTATAAGCCTTCTGGCGTGGTTTGTACGGCCCGCGTTTCTTTGGCGCTTCTGCAGCCGCTTCGACAAGCGCAACAAGGTCTTCAACTTCCCAAGGGCTGGACACAAGGCCAGCGGCCATAGCAGGCGTCATACGCAGCGTCTTGTGGGTGCGGCAAAAGTTGTAGTGCATAAAGTGAAGTGCAACTGCATAGGCGTGGTTTTCTGCCTTTTTTGAAAAGGCGTTGGTCAGGCGAGTAAAGCGGCGCATCCCCATGCGCATTGTCAGGTTCTGGCGTTCAACGTGGCTTGTGCCAACTTGCGCCATGTCAGGCTTGCCAAAGATAACCTCCTTGATTGCGCCGGTGCATTCAGCGGGAGAATATTTGCGCTCATGACCCTTGGTGCCTGTCGGGTCGCCATACTGTTTGATCAGCATGGCGTAATCCACATCGCCAGAGAAAGCGTCTGCAACGGCTTTGAGGTAAGCGCCATGCCCATCCGTGGTTAGTTGAACGCGGGTTGCCAGACGGTCAGCAAGATCGAACATGAACTCACGGGCCGTTGCGGCGGATCGGTCACCTACAGTGTAAGAAATCATCAACTTTGAATCCCTATCCATCGCGGTCCAAGTCCAAATATCGCCAGCATCTTCTGGGGCAGATTTGGCGGTTGGAACATTGCGCTCTTTGGCGTAGCAAAACGACCAGATTTCATCCGCCTGCACATGGGAGGCTTTGACGCCCCGCACCTTTTCATCATGGTAGGAGGCACAGGCTTTCCCGGCGTCTTCAAGAAGCTTGGTCACTGTGTTCTTGGACACGTCCGCGATGCGTGTGGTCGCGCGGATGGAGTTGCCCTCCACCAGAAGGCGAAGGATCAAGGCGCGGGTTTTGGTGTCCAACTGTCTCATCCCCCATGTATAATTCATAATGACTTTTAGTCAAGCATATTCGGTTACTTTGAATGAAAAGAGGTGACGGTTTCCCGCCACCCAAGTTGATTTTAAAAAGCCTCTTGGGCCGCTATCGCATAGCCCAGAAGCGGGGTTCCAATTCAGCTCAGATTAGCGGCTGCGCCAGTGGGCGCAGACATGCTCAACCCGGCCAAAGCGAACGCGTTCGTATGCGTTCACAAAAACACCAGACATCATGTCATATCTCCTGTTAGGAGGGTTTCCCTTGAAAAGGGGCGCAACACGTGTCAGGTTGAACTTCTGACAGTTGGTTTCTGACTGGGTCACGCCCCAGATGAACTCCACCACGAAAGCCGATCCTTTTGGGTCGGCTTTCTTGTTTCACCCCTACGATCAGATCACTTAATCTGGGCAGCGCACCGTAGGGGCTAATTTCTTCTATTCATGGCTATCTCACAACATCTTGGGGTCTGGTCCGAATCTGAACATACGCGATTTCTCAATATGGTCAACCCACTTCCGCTTAATTTCTTATTGCTTCCGCTTTATTGCTGTGTTAGCAGTTTGTTCACGATAGAGGGAGCGCACAGCATGACGCGGTTGAAGAGCCCAAAATACCCGAATTATCCTTTGAATACGGCCATCGATAATATTCGGAAGATCTATGAGGCTGATAGGACAAGCCAACTTCCGCGTGAGGTTATCGCGAAGCATCTTGGCTATAGTGGGCTGAGTGGGGCTTCTGACAGTAACATCGCCACCCTTGGGCAGTATGGCCTCCTGGAGCGTGTCAGCAAAGGAGAGATGAGGGTATCGCAAACCGCTGTGGATATCCTGATGCCAGAAAACGAAGATCAGAAACAACGCGCAATCAACCAAGCAGCTGTGTCACCGCCGTTGTTTTCTGAAATACGGAACCACTTTGAAGGGCACAATCCATCGATTCAAGCGCTTCGCACCTATCTCCTGAGGCGTGACTTCCATGACCGCGCCATAGAGCCTGTAATCAAGTCTTTCGCCCCGACGATGGCAATGATGAAGAAACAGAATGAAAGCGAAAGCGGTGGAGTTCTAAATGAAAAACCTACAGAATCGGAACTGCCAATAGCTAATGAGGGCGTTGGCGGCGCTGTCGTCGGGGATTTCATTCAATGGGAATCTGGCGGTGCGCTACAGTTCGAAAAGCCTCGCCGCGTCCGTTGGGTATCTGATGATAAGTCTCACGTTGCGGTGGAAGGCAGTGATACGGGGATACCCATGAGCCAAGTTATGCTACAGGACGCACCAGTGGTGCTTAAGCCGCAATCCCCTCCACCTGCAAGTCCTGCCCCCCTGCAGGAAGTCATTAAAGAGGGCCAGCGCAAAGCCGTTTTCCCAGTATCTGAGGGTGATGTGACGTTCATTTTCCCTGAGGGAATGACGCTTGAGGGAATTGAAGAACTTGAAGCCTATCTGGCGGTGTTTTTGAAGAAGGAAAAAAGGAACGTGAAATCTAACTAGTCTGCCCAACGGGCCTGCGCAGCTTTCTTCGCAATCTCAATGCGTTCATCTGGCGAGAGCTTATCGGCTCTCGCCTTTCCGCCCTTAAGCCCGCCCTTGCGTTGGGCGTCATGATCCGCAATCGGCACAGACGACGCGCCTTCGGTTGCCAAGTCAGTGATGAACTTGGCAAGCTGGTTGGCGTCGCGGGGGCGTTTGGGTTTGTCTGTCATGCCATCAACATAGTGTCTACCCGCGCTAGGCGCAAACCCTGCCTAACGCGTGCGGAAACTTTCTTATTTCAAACTGACCCACTACCGCGTCGCCTTGGTGGCTTTTCGCCTTTGCCATTGCATGCTAGTGCCAAGCGATGAAACCATTTCCTACAATTGATCAGATCCGCCAATGGATCATTGATAATCCCGGCCTGACCGGCAAACGTGATATCGCCAACGCCTTTGGCATCAAGGGTGATGCGCGCATTGATCTTAAACGCCTGTTGCGTGAGCTGGATGCAGATGCGGCCAGTGGCATCGAAAAGCGCGGTCGCCATGTGCGCGCGGAGCGGTCTTTGCCTCCGGTATCGGTGCTGTTGGTGCTGCCCCCGGATGCGGCGGGCGATTTGTTTGCCAAACCGATGGAATACGATTTAGGCGACGACACCCCGCGCATTCTGATCGTGCCGCAAAAGGGTGATCCGGCTTTGGGTGCTGGCGAACGCATTCTGGCGCGGCTTACCCCGGTTGGCGGGGAAGATCACGCCTATGAGGCCCGATTGATCCGCCGCATCGGGTCTAACCCCACCAAACTGTTAGGCATCTTTCGCGCAGGTAGTGATGGCGGCCGGATTGCGCCAATCGACAAAGGTGCCGATAAAGAATGGTCCGTTTCGCGCGACTATATGGGTGGCGCGTTGGATGGCGAATTGGTCGAGGCCGAACAGATTGGCGCCAAACGCCTCGGCCTGCCGCAAGCCCGCATCACGGCGCGCTTGGGTGATCCGTCTGGCCCGCGTGCAGTTTCGTTGATTGCCATCCATCAACATGGCATTCCTGATCAGTTCCCGGATGCGGTGATTGCCGAAGCCGATCGCGCCGCGCCCGCCCTTTTGGCCAACCGCGAAGACCTGCGTGCCCTGCGTTTGGTCACGATTGACCCTGTCGATGCCCGTGACCGTGATGATGCGGTCTATGCCTGCGCTGACCCTGATCCGAAAAACCCCGGTGGCCATATCATCTGGGTGGCCATCGCCGATGTTGCCCATTACGTCCGCCCCGGATCCGCGCTTGACCGCGAAGCCCGCAAGCGCGGCAACAGCAGTTATTTTCCCGACCGCGTGGTGCCGATGCTGCCAGACGTTTTGTCGGGAGATCTGTGTTCGCTGCACGAACACGTTGATCGTGCCTGTTTGGCCGTGGAAATGCGTCTGGCGGCGGATGGAACCAAAATCAGCCACCGTTTCACCCGCGGCCTGATGCGGTCGCAAGGCAGCCTCCATTACGGCCAGGTTCAAGACGCCATCGACGGGCATGGCGATGCGGCCGCCAACGCGCTGCTAGACCCGGTTTTGCGCCCGCTTTATGCGGCGTATGAGGCGTTGAAACTGGCGCGCGCGCGCCGAGGGCCGCTTGACCTTGATCTGCCCGAACGCAAAATTGTGCTGTCTGACGAAGGCGTGGTTTTGTCGGTGGCCTACCGCGACCGGTTTGCTGCGCACAAGCTGATCGAAGAATATATGATCGCCGCCAATGTGGCCGCCGCCGAAGAATTGCTGCGCCTGAAGCGCCCGGTGCTGTTTCGTGTGCATGAAGAACCCAGCCCCGAAAAGCTGGAGTCATTGCGCGATGTGGCCGAAGCATCCGGCTTTACCCTTGCCAAGGGGTTGGTTCTGAAAACCGCGCACCTGAACCGATTGCTGGCCCAAGCGCAGGGCACCGATTTCAACGAATTGATGAACGTCACCACGTTGCGATCAATGACCCAGGCCTATTACACCGCCACCAACTTTGGCCATTTTGGGCTGGCACTGCGCAACTACGCGCATTTCACCTCGCCCATTCGGCGCTATTCCGATCTGATGGTGCATCGCGCGTTGATCACGGGGCACGGCTGGGGCGATGACGGGTTGTCGGCATGGGATGTCGAAAATCTGGATGAAACCGCCAAGCTGATTTCCGATACCGAACGCAGATCAATGATGGCGGAACGCGATACGACCGACCGCTATCTTGCGGCGTTCCTGTCGGACCGGGTTGGCGCAGAATTTGCTGGGCGGATTTCCGGCGTGCAGCGGTTCGGGCTGTTCATCAAACTGGACGAAACTGGCGCTGATGGCCTTGTGCCGATCCGGTCTGTTGGGCGCGAGTACTTCCATTTTGACGCCGATAAACAGGCGCTGATCGGGGCAGATACCGGCGTGGTCATCGGTATCGGCGCGCGCGTTGTGGTGCGGTTGGCCGAGGCGATTGCCACCACGGGCGGGCTGACGCTTGACTTGCTGATGCTGGATGGCAAGACCTTGCCCACGGGTCATACCCGCGGCGGTGGCGGCGGGCGTTATGCCCCGCGCAAACCGGGGCCAGCCGCCAGCAAAGCCGCCAAAGCCGCGCGCAAAGTGATCCGCAAACGCCGATAGGCCTGCTTGTGCTGTGATTTGCATCGGCTAAGCTGTTCTAAAAAGCGTGGAGCGGTGATGCGAACTTTGGCAATGGTTTCAACGGTGCTGCTGATGGCGGGTGCGGCGTTTGCCGATCCGCCCGGCGCGCATTGGGGTCGAATTCCGGGATTTGGGGCAGACATGACGGCAGCAACGGGCACCACGGACGGCTTGCAAACATGGATCACCGGGTTTCGCGGGCGCGCATTGCAGCAAGGCATCGCCACTGCGGTGTTTGATAGTGCGATGACGGGCTTGGAATACCTGCCGGATGTCATCAAAAAAGACCGCAACCAGAACGAATTCACCAAAACGATCTGGGATTATCTAGACACCGCCGTTTCAGATGACCGTCTTTCAGCGGGCAAAGCGGCGTTGGTCAAACATGCCGATCTACTGGCGCGGATAGAAGCAGCTTACGGCGTTGATAAAGAAGTTGTGCTGGCGATCTGGGGCTTGGAAAGTGCTTACGGTGCGGTGCGTGGCGATACGTCGACCCTTCAGGCATTGGCAACTTTGGCCTATGACGGACGGCGCACAGCGTTCTTTGAAACAGAGTTGATTGCGGCCTTGCAGATACTGCAGTCTGGCGATGTGGTGCCCGCCAATATGACCGGCAGTTGGGCCGGTGCCATGGGCCACACCCAGTTCATGCCAACATCGTATCTGGCCTTAGCGGTTGATTTCACCGGCGATGGCAAACGTAACATCTGGGGCGATGATCCCAGTGATGCGCTGGCCTCAACCGCCGCCTATCTGGCAAGTTTTGGCTGGCAGAAAGGCAAACTTTGGGGGGTCGAAGTCGCTTTGCCAACGGGCTTTGACTATGCGTTGGCCGGCGAAAAGATAAAGAAACCTGCCACCGATTGGCTGGCTATGGGCATTCGCACCGCGTCGGGGGCGAAGCTGCCCGATCATGGCGAAGGGTCAATCTTGTTGCCCGGCGGCGCACGTGGGGCCGCCTTTATGATCTTTGGCAACTTTAAGGTGATCGAAAAATACAACACCGCCGACGCCTATGTGATCGCAGTCGGGCATCTGGCCGATCGGATCAAAGGTGGTCCCGCAATACAGGCCGTCTGGCCGCGCCAATACCGCGCCTTATCCTTCGCGGAACGCGTTGAAATGCAACAACGGCTTTTGGCTGCGGGGTTCAGCCCCGGCGGCGTCGATGGAAAAATCGGCCCCTTGACCATCGCGGCGGTCAAGGCGTTTCAGACGGCTTCGGGCATTGTACCAGACGGGTATCCCAGCCTTGATATTCTGAACAGGCTGCGTTAGCGGCGCATAAACCCATTTAGTAACAATTTCGTGAGCTTGCCGCCGCGCGATCAATGCCTGTAGTATGAACCGCAATCGCGGGCCTATGTTTGGCGGGCGACTCGTGACCCATTGCCTAACAGGAGACTGGCCATGAAATTTTCGACCAAAGCGTTCGCAATCGGGCTAACCATGATTGCAGGTGTTGCCTTTGCGGAAACTGCTGCGACCGATGCCGATGTTATTGCACGGCAAGCCTTGATGAAATCATTCGGCGGTGCGGCCAAAACTCTTGGTGGTATGGCCAGCGGCGATGTCGCCTTTGATGCCGCGGCGGCAGAGGCTGCCAAGGCTGTTCTGGTGGCAGGTGCCGCCGATATTCCTGTCAAGTTTGAAAAGAACGCTGTTGATCCGGGATCCAAGGCCAAACCCGAAGTTTGGACGAACTGGGATGATTTTTTGGTGAAAGCCAAAGGTCTGGGCGATGCGGCATCCGCGCTTGATGCCACTACTGTCGAAGGTGTTCAGGTCGGGATGGCTGGTGTGGGCGGTGCCTGCAAGGCCTGCCATACCGCAAATAGGTTGTAACGCACGATTGCCTGCACGCGGTATCGAACGGCCCCCAATCATCCGGGGGCCGTTGGTTTTAGCCACACTCAACGCTGATGATCTTTTCTGCGCCGTTGATCTGGATGTTTAACCGATCCGCCACATAATCCATCGTGACGGCCATTCCGGGCGTGATAAAACGAACCGGACCGCCAAAGCGCATGGTTTCCAGCCGCGACGCAGGTTGCCCAACCAGATACTGCAGTTCATTTGCGCCACAGGCGTTTTCGACGGGAAACGGACCCTCGGGAGGCACCTCGGGCGGAACACAGCCGAACAGGGCGACAGGCAGGGCCAGAAAGATCAAACGGGTGATTGTCATTTTGGATGCTCCGATTTTTGTTTGACAGCGTGGAAAGTTAAAGCCCTTTACGTTTATCTTGAAACGCCACGCGCCCAGGGGACTGGTCGAATGGTGATGCGTTCTGACCCCGACAAAACCCCGAACTACATCAACCGCAAGCCAATCCGAGGATCAGACCCTGATCACTGACTTGGGCATTCAGCCGCGTCGGCACAATCTCGGAAGTAATCTCTTGCCCCGGCCATATCACCCGCAAGGTGCCAACAAGCGGTTGACCTGCCAAGCTGACGAAATCCTGACCTATCAGCATATCCAGCCCTATCAAATCACATAGATCAGGTTGCGGCGGTAAAACTGCCATCATCGGACCAACCCTGTGCTGCGGTGCCGGGCGCGTGCAGGTTGATAAAAAACTGATCCCGCAAAGCAAAAGCACAACCCACCTAACGTTGACCAAATCAAGCGTGTTAGTGGGCATCCGTTGGCCTTGGCGTTCTGAACAATCGCACCGATCGTAGCGCCGTGACCCAAGCCGCCGCAACCACGAAAAATCTGTTTGCATTGCAAAAGGCGCGCAGTCGTTCGGGATCAGTCGGCGACGCGCAACCAAAGGGGATACAGATTGCAAATCCGATCAGACAGCTGCGTTTCCTGCGTTGCATTCCGGGGCGGCATCGCTCAGGTTTGCGGCAAATCACAAGAAGGGATCCCCCGATGCGCACCCGTGCCGCCGTTGCCGTCGCCGCAGGCAAACCGCTTGAAATCATGGAGGTGAACCTTGCCGACCCCAAGTATGGTGAGGTTTTGGTAGAAATCAAAGCCACGGGCATCTGCCACACCGATGAATTCACCTTGTCAGGTGCCGATCCCGAAGGGCTGTTTCCCGCCATCCTTGGCCATGAAGGCGCGGGGATTGTCATCGCCGTTGGTCCCGGCGTGACCACCCTGCAGGTCGGCGATCATGTGATCCCGCTTTATACCCCCGAATGCCGCCAATGCCCCAGTTGTCTGTCACAAAAAACCAACCTGTGCACGGCCATCCGGGCCACACAAGGCCAAGGCATGATGCCCGACGGCACCACGCGGTTTTCGATGCTGGATGGCACGCCGATCCATCATTACATGGGCTGTTCCACCTTCGCCAACCATACGGTTGTGCCGGAAATCGCGCTGGCCAAGGTGCGCAAAGATGCACCGTTTGATAAAATATGTTACATCGGTTGCGGCGTGACCACGGGGATAGGTGCTGTTCTGAACACCGCAAAGGTAGAGGTCGGGGCCAAAGCCGTGGTATTTGGTCTGGGCGGCATCGGGTTGAACGTGCTGCAAGGGCTGCGGCTGGCGGGGGCCGATATGATCATCGGGGTCGATCTGAACAATGATCGCCGCGCTTGGGGCGAACGGTTTGGCATGACCCATTTCGTCAACCCGCGTGACGTGGACGGATCGCTGGTGCAGCACATCGTCAACATGACCAAAACCCCCTTCGATCAAATCGGTGGCGCGGATTATTCGTTCGATTGCACCGGCAATGTCAAAGTGATGCGCGACGCGCTGGAATGCACCCATCGCGGCTGGGGCCAATCCATCATCATCGGCGTCGCCCCCGCAGGGGCCGTCATCGAAACGCGGCCTTTTCAGCTGGTCACGGGGCGCATCTGGAAAGGCACAGCCTTTGGCGGTGCCCGAGGCCGCACCGACGTGCCGCAGATCGTCGATTGGTATATGGACGGCAAGATAGAGATCGACCCGATGATCACCCACACCCTGCGGCTAGAGGATATCAACAAGGGCTTCGATCTGATGCATTCGGGGGAAAGCATCCGGTCGGTGGTGGTGTATTAACCGGGCGTTGCGGATGTGGGATGGGCAATTTGCCCATCTTCCCCTTTGATATCACGTAACATTTGCGTGCCTGCAATGGGCAATTTGCCTATCCTACGCATCCACCCACATGCGCAAAAGATTTGACCGGGTTTTCGCCAGTTTGTCGAACAGGGCCGACTTGCCTTGTTCGGCAAAGACCGTCTCAACAGCCTGATCAAGGTCAAACAACATTTCGCGCTGCTCTGCGGTGCGGATAAGGCTTTGCACCCAGCCAACCACCGCCAATCGTTGCCCGCGCGTCACAGGTTCAACGCTGTGCAAGGTGGTGGACGGATACAAGATCATATCGCCGGCGCGCAGCTTTATCGAGCGCTGCTCAAACGTATCTTCGACGATCAACGCGCCGCCGTCATAGCTTTCCGGGTCTGCCAGAAACAAAGTGAACGACAAGTCGGTGCGAAGCCCCTTCATCAACGCATCGTCGACGTGCATGCCATAGGTTTGCCCGGTGCGATAGCGCGACAAGATCAACGGCGTGATGGCCTTTGGCCGCGCGGCCGCGCGAAAGACGGGGTTGCCCGCCAGAGCCTGTTCAACGATTGCGAAAATAGCCGTCAGATCAGGCGACGCCACCGCCTGATCATTGGCTTTCACCTCTTTGGCAAACCGGCCTGCCGTTGCTTTGCCATCGCTGAATGTTAACGCAGCAGCGGCGTTGGACAGCAGGGCTGTTTGCGCGCCACTTAAAAGATTTTCAATGGCGATCAGCACAGCGGTTACTTGATCCTTGATGCCGCAAGTTCAATCTTTGCTGCCGCAGATTGCAAGATAAACGCGTTGCCTTCAACCGCGTCGGGCACCAGCCCGTTAAAGGCCGTTTCAGCTTCGGCAAGCGCCACAAGCGTTTTTTCAGCCGCTGCTTTTACGTCTGGATCAGCCGACGCAGCCAGTCGCGTGGCCGAATCCTTTGAGGCATAGATAAAACCCCAGGCATCTTGATATTCATGAAGGTTTGCGACTTTGCCATCAACAATCCCAATGGCAAATTCATCTGCCGCGATCCGCACAGTTGACACAATCGCCTCGAACACATCGCGCGGTTCGTTGTCGCCTTTGGTTTTCGCGTCACCAACTTTCGCCAGGACGGCGGCAAAGGCGGTTTCAACCTCAGCCACTGGTTTTCCAGTTTCCACAGCCTCGGCGAGACTTGCCAACTCGTCGGCAAAACCAGCTGCCCCGTATTCGGTCAGCTCAACCTCCAGGTCTGAATAAATCTCATCCTTGGGGTGCTTCATGTGGGTGATGGCCAGATCGCCTTTGCCTTCGCGGTAAAGGGCCACACCTACTTGTAAATGGCCCTCAATCAGCAGCAACATTGGCAGATACCCTGTGGCGGCATCTTCGGCCGCAGGGGCAGCCACCGCACCCGATTCGCCGCCTTCTCCACCTTCGCCGCCTTCAGTTGCCTCTTGCGCCAACCAAAGTTTGGCCCCCATCACCGTATAATCCGACTTGGCCGCGGTATCTGCAGCCAACGGCACCGCAGAGGCGATGGCCACCGCCGCACTTGCCAAAGCAATATTGCGCCATAAACGAGGTTGCGCCGCGCGCGGGGTGCGATGTGTCATTGGGTGTCCTATGGCTGAGTATTTTAGTCGTGAATAAGCCACCACCAACCACCCGTCAATCAAAAAAGTATTTTAGTCGGAAATTCACGTCACAGTTATGGGCCCGATCCCCAACCATACGCCGCCTTGCAACCGCAAGATCAGAGTCGTCACCGACGCCATCCTGTTCCGCGCCCGCAAAGTGGCAAGTCTTGCCACCGCCTTTCACAGCGCGAAACTTGCGTCGGCGCAGAACGCCCGAGCACGCTTGCGAGGACCGGGTTGGCGGCCAAACCTGCACCCCCGCCCCATTCGTCGCAAACACCGGGCGGCCGATGTGATCGGAGCGGATGTAATAGACCACCCTGCCGGCCTGGTCCTTGCGGCCCGTGCGTTCGGCGCTGACAATCTTCCACTGGAAGATCATCCGGGCGCGCCTTACCCCTCGATCACCGCAACAGCCGCCCATCAAACCACACATATTCGCGGATCAACGCGCCCGAGGTTTAATCATACTCGGCAATCCGGTTGCCATCGGCGTCCAAGATCCAGCGGGTAGGATCGGGTTGATTGGTCAGCAACGGTTGCAGAAACCGTGCGGCGGGGGTATCCAAACCCATCTGCCCAAACCCGGCTTTGCAGACTGCCTAAGGAATCGCTTGATGCACCTTTTTCGCTTTGTTGCCGTTGCCCTTGGTCTGTCGCTGCTGGGCGCTTGCCAAAACAGCGATCTGGCCAAGCCGCCGGTGCCTTTGGGTGATTTCGCGTTGGGTTTGAACATTGCGGTGGCTGACAATGTGCAAAAAGTGCCGATCTCGCGCACGGTGACGCCGGAACAATGGGAAACCGAGATTATAAAGGCCGTCGATGCCCGGTTTGGCCGCTATGACGGGGCCAAGCTTTATAACATCGGCATTTCGGTTGATGGCTATGCGCTGGCACCGCCCGGTATTCCGTTGGTGCTGAAACCAAAGTCGGTTTTGGTGGTCACGGCCAACATCTGGGATGATGCGGCAGGGAAAAAGCTGAACCCCGAAGGACGGCAATTTACGATCTTTGAAAAGCTGTCGCCAGAAACCTTCATCGGTTCTGGTGTGACCCAATCCAAGCAAAAGCAGATGGAAGTTCTGTCGTATAACGTCGCCAAAAAGGTCGAAGGCTGGCTGCTTGAACATCCCGAATGGTTTGGATTGCCACCCAAAGGCAAACCCGGTGCGGCTCCGGTGCCGGCCCCCGTCGGGGCTGCGCAACCCCCAGCGCCGGTCGCCGTCGCCGCGAACTGAGTGTTGTTTCAGGCATGACCAAGCCGCTGCCCGCGTAGGGTGCCGTGGGGCTGAATTGTGGCCACAAAACCAACCGGCAAACCAGAACGGCAAGGCCAAAGCCGGTTGTGCTTTGCACATGACTGGCCACGATGCCCTGAGTGCAGCTATATTTGCAAGCCACGGTCGCGCGCACCCCGTTTTTGACTGACCAAATCTGTCTTCCCCCTATCGGCACTGCCGTTTTCTCGCTATGTTTGCTGAATATTCATTACCGCAAGCTTTTTATTTCTTTTATCATAGGAGATTGATCATGGCTTATGATCCTGCGGCGGCCATCCGAGCCGCCCAAGCACCCCTTGGCCGCTATAGAGATGGTGAATGTTGGACGCATGTCGAAGATTCCGTCGTTGGTGCTGGTGGAAAATCGTCAAAAGTGCTGACACCAAACTTTGCTTCGTATGCGTCCTTTGTCTGGGGAACGCCTGTGCAGATCCGAGAATTGATACCCGGCGATGTGTTGCAGTTCAGTGGCTACGCTTGGGGGCTGAAGGTCGTTGTTACGACAACCCACATGCCACCGAATGCAGATAACCCAGACTCGGTTGATAACGTTCCAGGGAAACCAGAAACCCGTGGCAAACCGCAACATACGGCTATTGTTGTGCGCGTTATATCCCCCGGCATTGTAGAAGTGGTCGAGCAAAACATTCCGCAGGGGTCAGGCCCTGTGCAAACGGTGCAACTTGCGTTGATCGCTGGCCCGCCTGTCATCAAGATCGAAACTTTAGATTTTGATACATCCGTCGACGACAAGCCTGTAAAAATCAGGCGCACCACAAAGACCACCACCACCGAAACCGTCATTTTTCCACCAAAGTGCTATCGACCGATCGGGTGAAATCGGCCTGCATGCGACGGGCAGGTCTTGTGCGCGATAGATGCCTTATTCCGCAATCAGGCCGGGGCCGTGGTGCTGATACGCTTATTGCCGCCCGGCAACATGGGCAGGATGCGGTGATACCGATACAGGGTC
>JANNAT010000102.1:0-3541 GCA_031384605.1 Cypionkella sp. | reverse complement strand
GTTCACGTAAGGTGCGAACAGGGCGACCGCCGCGCCAAGGTGCTTTTGCATGCCCCCGATGAAGTGCATGAACGCCTCGGTTTCCACGCCTTTCGGCCCGGAAAAGATATTCTTGCCGGTTTTCGTATCCACGACCGAGGTGTGGATATGCATGGCTGAACCCGGCTCACCGGCAATCGGCTTGGCCATGAAGGTGGCAAAGCAATCGTGGCGCAGGGCCGCCTCACGGATCAGGCGCTTGAAGAAGAAGATCTCATCCGCCAGTTTCACCGGGTCGCCATGCGCCAGGTTAATCTCGACCTGCCCCGCACCGCCCTCTTGCAGGATGCCATCGATTTCAAACCCCTGCGCTTCGGCAAAGTCATAGATATCGTCGATCACCTTGCCGTATTCATCCACCGCACTCATCGAATAGGCCTGCTTGCCCGCAGCCCTGCGGCCACTGCGCCCCATCGGCGGCATCACCGGCATGTTCGGGTCGAGGTTCCGCGCCGTCAGGAAAAACTCCATTTCCGGGGCCACCACCGGCTGCCAGCCCTGTTCGTTGAACAACGCCACGATCCGTTTCAGCACATTGCGCGGGGCCGTCGGCACCGGCACGCCGTCCTGATCTTCGGCATCATGGATCACCTGCAACGTTACATCCGCCGTCCAGGGGGCCGCTGTCGCCGTGCTGAAATCCGGCACAAGGATCATGTCGGGTTCGGTAAATGCGCCCGACGGATTATCCGCCCATTCCCCCGTGATCGTCTGCAGAAAAATCGAGTTCGGCAGAAAATAATGCGTTTGCTTTGCAAACTTGCTGGCCGGCATCGCCTTGCCGCGCGCCACGCCGGCGATGTCGGCGATGATGCATTCCACTTCGTCAACCCGGCGGCCGCCGATGTATTCACGGGCGGCTTCGGGCAGTTTATCGGTCCATTTGGACATGGGTCACACTATGATTTTGAGTTATGCGGCCTTGCGAGGCTGCTTGAAAAAGGCCGCGATCTGGCCTGCTATTGTCTTGTCAGACAAGGCATCGTCCAGCCGCGCACGTGCGGCCACCATCGCCGCGTCGGGCACCAGCCCCGGCCCCCTTGTGCGCATCAACCCGTCCACGAATTCCGGGCGGAATTCCGGATGTGCCTGCACCGTGAACACCCGGTCATCATACAGCAATGCCGCATTGGCACAGAAGTCATTCGTCGCAATCACCTCAGCCGCATCCGGCTTGGCCACCACCTGATCCCGGTGCCACGCGTTCAACGTCATCGTTTGCCCGCCAAAGTCGTAATCCGTGGCCCCCACCGACCAGCCCCCGGCATAGCGTTCGACGCGGCCGCCCATCGCCTGCGCGATGATCTGGTGGCCGAAACACACGCCCACCATCGGCACATGTGCCGCATAGGCATCCCGGATGAACGCCTCCAAAGGCGCAATAAACGGATGGTCCTCGTACGCCCCATGGCGTGACCCCGTAATCAGCCAGCCGTCCATGTCATGCACGGAGGCTGGAAAATCCATCGCCTCCACATGCCAGGTGCGGAACATAAACCCCTGCCCCGCCAGCAGGCGCGCGAACATGTCCGGGTAATCGCCCGCGTCAGCGCGTAATGCATCGGGCGCTTGGCCGGTTTGCAGGATGCCGATCCGCATGTCATGTCCTTTTAAGAAAGCGTAGCCGCTTGCCCCACCACAGGGCAAGCGTTTCACACCGTATCCAGATACAACTCCACCTGCTCGCTTTCCGACAGCTCGCCGATGTAATGCAGCTCTTGCCGCTTGGTCGAAACCAGATTGCGGATCAGTTCGGGCGACATAAAGCGTGGCATGATCGCCGACGATTCAAACGCATCAATCGCCGCCTCCCATGTGCTCGGTATTTGCGGCAAATCCTCCACCGCATAGGCATTGCCCACCACGGGTGACGGCGGCTCCATCGCCCCCTCGATCCCGTCCAGGGCCGCACCCAAAATCGCAGCCAGCATCAGATAGGGGTTCACATCGCCGCCCGCCACGCGGTGTTCAATCCTGCGCGCCTCAGGGTTGCCTGCAGGAATGCGGATCGCCGCCGTGCGGTTCTCATAGCCCCAGCAAATCGCCGTCGGCGCATGTTTGCCCGGCACAAGGCGTTCATAGCTGTTTTGGTGCGGGGCAAAGATCAAGGTGCTGTCGTGCATCGCGTTCAGGCAACCGGCGACCGCTTGTTTCATCACCATGGTGCCCTTGGGGCCACCCGAATCAAAGATATTGTCGCCATTGGCGTCAATCACCGAGAAATGGGTGTGCAGCCCCGAGCCCGAATACTCCGGGTAAGGTTTGGCCATGAAAGAGGCGGCAAAGCCGTGGCGGCGGGCCAGACCCTTGACCAGCATCTTGAACAACCACGCATCATCGGCGGCGCGCAGGGCGTCGTCGCAATGCATCAGATTGACCTCGAACTGACCCAGACCGGTTTCGGACGTGGTGGTGTCGGCCGGAATGTCCATCGCCTCGCAGGCGTCGTAAAGATCGTTGAAAAAGGTGTCAAAGGCGTCCAGGGCGCGGATCGACAGGGTTTCAGCGGCCTTGCGGCGCTTGCCGGAACGGGGCGAGGCCGGGACCTGCATGGTCTTGCCGCTGTCGTCAATCAGGAAGAATTCCAGTTCGATTGCGCAGACGGGTTTCAGGCCACGGGCATGAAAACGGTCGACGACGGCGCGCAGCGCATGGCGCGGGTCGCCATCAAAGGGTGTGCCGTTTTCACGGAACATCCAGATCGGCAGCAGCGCGGTCGGCGCCTCCAGCCATGGCATTGGCATGAAGCCACGCTCGGTCGGTTTCAGAATGCCGTCCTGATCGCCCTGTTCAAACACCAAGGGTGAATCGTCGATATCTTCGCCCCAGATGTCAAGGTTGAGAACCGAAAAGGGGAACCGCGTCCCATCCTTGACGATCTTGTCCGCAAAGCGCGCCGGAACCCGTTTGCCGCGCGCCTGCCCGTTCAGATCCGCCGCAGCCACGCGAATGGTCCGGACGTCCGGGTGTTTTCTTAGCCAGTCTTTCATCATGTCACATCGGAAGGTCATGCCCCCGTCCACACATGACGCCGCCCCAGTCAGGACGCCGCCCAGCAGACAGGTCAGATCATGCCCTTGATCCATCCCTTTTTGTCGACCCCGGCAGCCACCCGAACGGTGCCTGCGCAATTTGATCAAATGTGAGGATAGAGGAGGAAGGGGGGGTGAGGCAAGCATTTTCTGGCATTTTCGGGCATTCCAAATGCCCGGCGCTGCCCTTGCGGCTTCATTCTGGCATAAATACTCCCCGCGGAGGGTCCGGCGGTTGGTTAATCAAGCAACCCAAGGTCAACGGGAGTGGGGGGTGTCGGGATGGCAATATAGTCTGCCGCCGGAATCCGAACCACACCGCGCAGCTGCAACAGGTCGCGGTCGGCTTGCGACAGGGCGGCGATGGCCCCGGCGATGATGTCAAACAGATGTGCGGTGTCTGACCCTTGAGCGGCGATAAAGGGCAGGCCGGGGGTCGGGGTGGTTTCACCGATGACTTTAAGATCACC
>JANNAT010000065.1:0-43302 GCA_031384605.1 Cypionkella sp. | reverse complement strand
GAAGTGAACTCTTCCACCCATTACGGCCGCATGGTGCGCACGGATGATAATACCGTCGTTCTGTTCGGCGATATGAACGAAATGCTGGAATTCATCTGAAAAACCGGCGCGGGGGTAACCCCGCGCCACCCCCGTAACCGCGATCCGAAAGGCATCTCAGATGTTTATAACTCCAGAAGGCAAAGAGATATTCGTGGTCGACGGCCACACCCATTTCTGGGACGCAAGCCCCGCGAATCAGGCCAATATTCACGGCAAACAGTTCATTGACTGTTTTTACGCCTATCACTCGGGCCTATCCCCGAAAGAAGAGCTGTGGGAGAAATCCAAGTTTGAAAAATACTCGGAGGCCGATCTTTACAATGATCTGTTTATCGACGGCCCCGATGATATCGCGATCCTGAATTCAACCTACCTGAAGGATTTCTACAAGACCGGCTTCAATTCCATCGAGCGCAACCATTCGGTGGCCAAAAAGTATCCGAACCGGTTCATCGTCAACGGGGCGTTTGACCCGCGTGACGGACAAAAGGCACATGAATACATCCATTACATGAAAGAAACGTTCAATATCACCGGCGTAAAAATGTATACTGCCGAGTGGAATGGAGAGTCGAAGGGCTGGCGGCTGAACGACCCTGCTGCCTACAAATGCTTTGAGCTGTGCGACAAGCTGGGCATTAAGAACATCCACGTTCACAAAGGGCCGACGATCATCCCGCTGAACAAGGATGCGTTCGATGTGCATGATGTGGATTACGCGGCGACCGATTTCCAGAACCTGAACTGGATCGTCGAACATTGCGGTCTGCCGCGTCTGGACGATTTTTGCTGGATCGCGACGCAGGAAACCAATGTGTTTGCGGGCCTTGCCGTGGCGCTGCCGTTCATCCATTCCCGCCCGCGCTATTTTGGCGAGATCATTGCGGAACTGCTGTTCTGGATCGGGCCGGAAAAAATTCTGTTCGGGTCTGACTATGCGATCTGGACGCCGAAATGGCTGGTCGAAAAACTTTGGGCCTATCAGATCCCCGAAGACATCGCCAAGGAACGCGGCGTGCAACTGACCGATGAGATCAAGGAGAAAATCCTGGGCCTCAACGCAGCACGGCTTTACAATATCGACATTGCGGCGCGTAAGGCGGAATTCGCCAAGCACCCGATGCTGATTGCGGCCGAATAAGATGGAAGGCGCGCTTTCACAACAGCTGGCAGACGTGTGGGCGCGCCTTGATCTGGTGATGGACCCCGAACTGGATGAACCCGTCACCGATATGGGGTTTATCGAGGCGGTGTCTGTCGCGGGCCCCACCACAGGCCACAACATGAACACGGTGGAAATTGTCTTTCGTCTGCCAACCTATTGGTGTTCGCCAAACTTTGCCTTTCTGATGGCCGAAGGGATCAAACGAGAAGTGGAAACCCTGCCTTGGGTGGGCCAGGCGATTGTGAACCTGCAAGATCATATGGCGGCCAAAGAAATGAACGCGGTGATCAACACCGGCGGCGCGTTTTCGGATGTGTTCGCCGAATTGATGCCGGGCGAAAATCTGGATGCCTTGCGCGAAAAATTCGACCAGAAGGCGTTTCAGCGCAGGCAGGAAGTGGTGATCAAGGCATTGATCGTGCAAAAATATTCGCCTGACGACATTGCAAAGTTGACGTTGACTGACCTGTCGCTGATCCACTTCGAAGACCCTGAGGATGATCGCCAGCGCGGCCGTTATGCCGCGTTGCTGGTGTCCAAGAATCTTGCCCGGTTTGCGCTCGACCTGGCCTTTCCAACCTATCAGGGAACGCCTATCGGCCCGGATTTTCAGACCTACATGGGCCTTCTGCGGTCGGTCCGCATCAACATGGAATTTTCCGGCTCGCTGTGCCGGGGCCTGAAACGCAGCCGCTACCAAGAAGCTGATACTTCGGGCGACGTGCCGATCCTTGTGGATTTCACACCGCCCATAACATCTGACCACGCCTGCCGCTGACCTGACGGATTGACACCACATCAAAATAACGGCGGACGCCGGAGGAGGACTTATGCCTAAAATCATGATCCACGGAAATGAGGCCCGCCGCGCGCTGGCAATCGGTGTGCAAAAACTGGCGGCGGCGATTGAATCAACCCTTGGGCCCATGGGCATGAACGCGATGATCGACCGGCCCATCGGCACGCCATTGATCAGCCGCGACGGGGTGTCGATTGCGTCGGAAATCGCCCTGTTCGACCGGTTCGAGAATATGGGCGCGCAAGTGGTGCGCGAAGTGTCGATGCAGACCAATGATGTGGCGGGGGATGGCACCACCACGTCTATCGTGCTGGCAAATGGCATCATAAAATCCGGTGTGGCGCTGATCGAAAAAGGGGCCAAGCCGGTAGAGTTGGTTCGCGGCATTGCACTGGCCGTTGAGGCGACGCTGGCGTCACTGCGGGCGGCGGCAAAGCCGGTGAAGGATCACGCCGTGTTGTCGGCGGTGGCGAAAATATCGGCCTCGAACGCCGATCTGGGCGCGCTGGTGGCCGAAGCGTTCCGTCGCGTCGGCGCGCAGGGGGTGATTTCCACCGATTACGGGGTTGGTAATACATCGACGCTGGATGTGGTTGATGGCATGTCCTTCGACCGTGGCTATATCTCGCATCACATGGTCACCGATCTGGATGCCATGCGGGCCGTGGTGATCAAGCCCTATATCGTGCTGACCGATATCAAGCTGAAGCTGGCCAGCCAGTTGGAGGCCGCGAAGGCCATAGCTGCGGAAGATAACCGGCCCTTGGTGATCATATCTGAAGAAACCTCGCCCGAGGTGCTGCTGACGCTGCTGGGCAAAGATGGGCCCGGCAAATTCCTCGTGGTTCATCCGCCGGAATTTGGCCATTGGCGCCGCAACATGATGGAAGATCTGGCCATCCTCACCGGCGGCAAGGTCTTGGCGCGTGATCTGGGCGACAGTCTGGAGAATATCACGCGTCTTGAAATGGGCAGTGCCGACCGGATTGAGGCCACCCATACCGACACCATCATCGTGCGCGGGCATGGCGATGTGCAGGCCATTGCAGCGCGGCGCGCGCAGGTGCAGCGGCTGTTCGAACTGGCCCCGCCGAATATCGACAAAGACAAGTTGCAGGAACGGTTGGCCAAGCTGTGCGGTGGGACGGCGACGATTTTGGCGGGCGGTGTGACGCCAGTGGAACAGAAACGCACCATTCAGTTGATTGAGGACAGCCTGAATGCGGTCCGCGCTGCGGCCGAAGAGGGCGTTCTGGTTGGTGGTGGCGTCGCCTTGGCCCGGGTTGCCCCTACGCTGGCAGATCTTGCCAAAACGGTGCAGGGCGATGTCCGCAAGGGCGTAGAGTTGGTGCAATCGGTGCTGACAGTGCCGCTGGCGCGTATCGCCTTTAACGCAGGCGCGGAACCGAATGACGTGGTCGGCAAAGTTTGCGCGTTGCACGGCGATCACGGCTTTAACGCCGCAACCGGGGTTTATGAGGATCTGATGCGCGCGGGCGTCATTGATCCGGTGCGCGTGACCTGTGCGGCGCTGATGAATGCGGGATCGGTGGCAACGCTGATCCTGACAACAGAAACCCTGATTGCCGATCTTGCAGAAGATGAAGACCCCACGGCTGCACGTGCTTTGGGTGGTGGTGCCGAAAATTTGGGCCGCAAATAGCTGAACATATAGAAAGGGTTGCACCATGAAAGCCGCAAGACTGTACGAATACGACCCCGCGATGAATGTCCAGCTGAAGATCGAAACGGTCAAGCCGCCGAACATTCTGGGGCCAAATGACGTGATCGTCAAAGTCGGTGCTGCAGGTCTGTGCCGCACCGATCTGCACATCATCGAAGGCGTGTGGAAGGATATCATGGATACGGGCGGCAACCTGCTGCCCTATATCATGGGGCACGAAAACGCGGGCTGGGTCGAAGATGTGGGATCGAACGTCACCTCGGTGAAACATGGCGATACCGTGATCTGCCACCCGCACCGCACTTGTGGGATTTGCCTGTCGTGCCGCTATGGCGATGACATGCACTGCGAACATTCGGCCTTTCCGGGCTTGGGTCTGGACGGCGGGTTCGCGGAATATTTCGTGACCTCGGAACGCAGTCTGATCAAGCTGAACCCCAATATCACGCCGCTGGATGTGGCCCCGATGGCCGATGCCGGCATCACCGCCTACCGGGCCGCGAAAAAGGCCGCCAAGGCGCTGCGCCCCGGTGCGTATTGCGTGATCGTCGGGGTTGGCGGCCTTGGCCATATCGCCCTGCAATGCCTGCACGAAATCAGTGGCTGCCGGATCATCGCAGTGGACCGCGAGGCAGCCGCGCGTGATTTGTGCAAGGAACTGGGGGCTGATTTCGTTCTGGACGGCGGCCCGAACATCGTCGAGGAAATCAAGCAAATCACCGGTGGTGGCGCGCAGGTGGTGATGGATTTCGTCGGCGAACTGGGCGTTGAAAACCTGTGCTGGAAGATGGTCCGCCCCGGCGGAGAGCTGATCATGATCGGTTACGGCGGCAAGATCGAAGTGCCAACGGCCCATCTGGTGATCAACGAGATCAACATCGGCGGCAGCCTTGTTGGCAACTATACCGAGTTGGTGGAGCTGATGGAGCTGAACGCCGATGGCAAGGTGAAGATGCACTACACGCAATACAGCTTGGACAACATCAACGTGGCGCTGGATGACTTCAAGAACCGCCGCTTTGCCGGGCGCGGGGTAATCGTGCCATAGCCGGGCGCGGGCCGAACCGGGGCTGGTGATACCAACGAAAAGCGCATGGGGGATAATGACATGGGCAGTGACGCGATGACCAAAGACCTGCAGGCGGCGACGGATCAGTGTTACCGCCTGATTTACCGCAGCCACAGCCTGCTGCCGGACCATGGCCGCGACGAGAACGCCTTGGCGGTGATCTTGAAGCAGGCACGGAGCAACAATGCCGATCAGGGCATAACCGGGGCCTTGATGCTGTATGACGACTGGTTCGCCCAAGTGCTGGAAGGCCCGCAAGCGGCGGTCGAGGCGCTGTATGCCCGGATCAAGGCAGACGCGCGCCATGACGGCGTGCGCCTGAACGAGGCAGGGCCAGCTCCAAAGCGGTTGTTTGGCAAATGGGCGATGGCGGTGGTCGCCGAACACCACGAACCCGATCAGCCGATGGTCGCCACCACGGGTGGGCTGTCGCAAGGCGCGCCATGGAAAGTGACGTTGGAACAAGAGGCGATCCTAACGCGGCTGCGCGATCTGACACGCGGCTATGGGCGCGGGTCGTAAGCGATTGAAATTGTGACCATCCGGTGCGCCGCCGGGGTCATGACACGATGGTTCGGCGCAAACAACGACAACAGCCAGACATTGGCGGGAGGGAACGAAAGTGGACATTATAACAGCATTGGCAGTCTCCATCGGCTTACTTGGGGCGGTGGCGACCTATTTGTTTCTGACAATCGGCACGATCCAGATCTGGGTTGGCTTTCTGGGTTGGGCCAGCTTTTACCACTGCGGTGGCGGCGTGGACGGGTTGCGTAAATCCGTGGCCGCCAATCTGTGGGGGGTTGCGATGGCCTTCATCGCACTTTTGCTGATCACGCAAGTCAACACCGGGCTGCCCGGCCCGTTGTGGCCGTCGATCGTGGTAGGCATCACCGCAGGCATCTTGGTGCTGGGGGCCAAGATTGAGGCGCTAAGCGTCATCCCCGCAACGGTTTATGGCTATGCGTCAACCGCCGGTTACGGGTTGTTGTCGGGCGCGTCGCTGACCGAGGTCAATCTGGCCAATCCGCTGATCTGCGTGGCGATATCTTTGGTCGTCGGCGGGTTGTTCGGTATCGTGTCGGAAAAATTTGCGGGGATGCTGAAAAAGGCGGACAAAGCGATTGCCTGATCGCTGTAGGGTGCCTGCCTGCTAAGCGCCAATATCAGGTTAATACGGGCGGCGGTTTTGCCGCCGCCCGTGCCTTTGGGCGGGTGATCATGTTTGCCAAGTATGCCTGCTTGGGCGGCCTGCATGACACCCGCCAAGCCCAAAACCGCCCTTTGCTGCCAGACGGTTCAATTCATTCAAGACCACGAAAAGTTAAGCCCGCACCTTATGCGCCACCCAGCCGAAAGCGTCGATCATCTCAGGCTTCGGTCTCGGGCTTGAACGACAGCAGGCGCAGCGCGTTCAGCGTGACCAGCACGGTGGCCCCGGTATCGGCAAGAATGGCGATCCACAGGCCGGTCATGCCCAGAACGGTGGTGACCAGAAACACCGCCTTCAGCCCCAACGCGATGGTCACATTCTGGCGGATATTGGCCATGGCGGCGCGCGAAAGGCGGATCATGCCAGGCACGTCCGTCACCCGGTCGCGCAGGATGGCTGCATCTGCGGTTTCCAGCGCCACATCGGTGCCCGACCCCATCGCCACGCCGACCGATGCCTGCTTCAAGGCCGGTGCGTCGTTGATCCCGTCGCCGATCATCATCACGCCGCCGGTTTCCGACATCTTGCGGATGAAGGTCAGCTTGTCCTCGGGCATCATCTCGGCCCGATAGTCCAGCCCCATGCGCCCCGCGATGGCAGCCGCAGTGCGGGGATTGTCGCCGGTCAGCACGACCGGCGTGATGCCCAGGCTGCGCAACTGGCGCACGGCGTCCACGGCATCGGCGCGCGGCTCATCCCGCATGGCGATCAGACCCAGACCCTGCCGTTCGCGGTAGACGACAACGACTGTCTTGCCTTCGTCCTCCATCAGGGTGGCACGGCGGATGCCCTCGCCATCCAGCGCGCCCATTTCGGCGGCGAACCTAGGCGAGGCGACCCAAGCCTTCGCATCCCCGACGATGGCCTCGACCCCTTTGCCGATGATCGCTTTTGCCTCGCGCGATGGCAGGGCGGCAACCGATGCGGCCTCGGCCCAGCGCAGAATGGCGACGGCCAGCGGATGGCTGGATCCGCCTTCAACCCCGGCGGCCACTTCCAGCACTTGCGCTTCGGTCGCCCCGCCCAAGGGCACGATGTCAGTCACGGCGGGCTTGCCATGAGTCAAGGTGCCGGTCTTGTCGAACGCCACGCGGGTAACGCGGGCCGCTGCCTCAATCACGGCACCACCCTTCATCAGCAATCCGCGCCGCGCCCCCGCCGACAAGGCAGATGCGATAGAGGCGGGAACCGAGATCACCAACGCGCAGGGGCAGCCGATCAGCAACAAGGCAAGAGCGCGGTAGATCCAGGTGTCCCAGTCCTGCCCAAAGCCCAGCGTCGGCACCAGCACCACCAACAGCGACAGGCCGACGATGGCGGGCATGTAGATGCGGCTGAACCGGTCGATGAAGCGTTCGGTCGGCGCGCGGGCGGATTCGGCCTCTTCCACCAGTTTGACGATGCGGGCGATGGTGTTGTCTTCGGCCGCACGGGTGACGGTGATCCGAAGGGCGGCCTCAGTATTGATCGACCCTGCAAAGACCGGATCGCCCGGACCCTTGGTTCGGGGCACGGATTCGCCCGTAACCGGGCTTTCGTCGATGCCAGATGTGCCTTCGGCAATTTCGCCATCGGCAGGGATGCGGTCACCGGGGCGGACCAGCACGCGCTGGCCGGCCTGCAAGGCCGCAGCAGGCACTTCGCGCGTCGTGCCGTTCTCCTCCAGCAGGGCGGTTTTTGGCACCAGATCGGCCAGCGCCTTGATTGACGACCGCGCCTTGTTGGCGGCCACACCTTCCAGCACCTCGCCGACGGCGAACAGAAAGACGACCAGCGCCGCCTCTTCGGCAGCGCCAATGAACAGGGCCCCGATGGTGGCGATGGTCATAAGCGCCTCAATAGTAAATGGCATCCCCGCCTGAAGCGCGGCGAATGCGCGCCGGGCGACCGGAACAACACCGATCACGCAGGCCCCGATGAAGGCCCAACCAGCGATGTCCTCGGACGCCAGCAGCTTGACCGCCCACGCACCGGCCAGAAGCAATCCCGTGCCGATCACCAAACGGCCCTTGCCGGTCTGGAACCACGCCTTGCCCTTGTCGGCGGGGTCATCATGCAGATGACCTTGGGCGCCATGGCCTTCGTCGGCGGCGGGGGCCTTGGTTGGTGTGGGATCGTCGCCCGCGTGATGGTGTCCGGCATGATCCCCAACCGCAGCCGTTGGCAGCACAAAGGCCTTTGCCTTGGCCGCCTTGGTTGCACCGATGCCAAAGTTCAGCTTGACCACCGCCGCCTCGATCTTGTCGCGCGGCGTGGTGCCGGGTTCCAGCCGCAGCGTCAGTTTTTCGGCCATCACGGCCACGTTCACATCGCTAACCCCCGGCAGCCGTTCGACCGCCGCGCGAATCTTGACCGCGCAAGAGGCGCAATCCATCCCGGTGACGACCCATTCCTGTGATTCGCCTAGGATTTTATTTGCCATTTCACGCCTTTCCATCCCGGAAGCCCGAGGTGATTGCATCTGATCTGCACCCTCTATAATCTCTCTAGTAACTAGAGGTACAAGCGGAGAGTGCATGCTGACCATCGGAAAACTGGGGCAGGCATCGGGGGTAAAGGTGCCCACGATCCGCTATTACGAAGAGATCGGCCTTTTGCCCGAGGCCGAACGCAGCGCGGGCAATCAGCGGCTTTATGGCTGCCGCGCGCAGGACCGGCTGACCTTTATCCGCCACGCGCGCGAATTGGGGTTCCCGCTGGATGCGATCCGCGACTTGCTTAGCCTGTCGGACCAGCCTGACCAGTCTTGTGCCGCCGCTGATGCCATCGCCTCGGTGCAGTTGGTGGCGGTCGAGGCGCGGATTGCGCGGTTAACGGCACTGAAGGCAGAACTGCAGCGGATGCTGGTGCAATGCGCGGGCGGTGTAATTGCCGACTGCCGGGTGATCGAGGTCTTGGGCGACCATTCCCGATGCCACGCCGATCACGGGGTGGCGGGCCATCAGATCAAGGTTGCGCGATGAGTGCGATCCCGACTGTGGCGCTGTATGCCGTTGCAGCCCTGGCTGAAATTGCCGGGTGCTTTGCCGTCTGGGCCTGGATGCGGCTGGGTGCCCCGGCGCTGTGGCTGGTTCCCGGCCTTGCCTTGCTTGCGGCTTTTGCATGGCTTCTGACACTGGCCCCTTCTGATCTGGCAGGGCGGGCCTATGCGGCCTATGGCGGCGTCTATATCGCGGCGTCGCTGGTCTGGCTTTGGGCGGTAGAGGAGCAGCGCCCGGATGGTTGGGATGTCATCGGGGCAGCGCTATGCCTGATCGGGGCGGCGATCATCTTGTTTGTACCGCGCCCCGCCTGAGCGGGTGCACCCTGATCCGGTCATCTTGTCCGGCGGGGCCAGTGCGGATGCAAGCCGTCGATCATCACGGCGTGTTGGTGTGCCCCGTCATGCCCGTCGCGCAGGTGCGGATGATCGGGCGCAAGATTGGCGTGGTCATGGACCAACTCCACCGGGTCGAATGCAGGCCAAAGCCGGAAAACGGCGGCCATTGCCACCGCCCCAACTGCCGCCAGCCCAACGGCGGCCTGCGCCAAACCGAAGGCTGATCCCAGCCACCCGGCCAGCGGATAGGTGATCAGCCAACAGGCGTGCGACAGCGCGAACTGTGCGGCAAAGACGGCGGGCCGATCCCCGGGGCGGGCCGAGCGATTCAGGATGCGGCCGATGGGGGTTTGGGTCAGGGAAAAGCCAAAGCCGATCACCGCCCACAGCACCATCAGCGCGGCCAGACCCGGCATCAGCGGCGTTGCCGCCACGCCCGCCACCATCAGCCCGGCCCCGGTCAGCATCACCGGACGGTCGGCCAGACGCTGCAGCAGGCGCGGCAGCACCAACGCCGCCAGCATCGACCCCGCGCCAAAAGCCGCGAAGGCCAGCGCCACTTGCGCGCCGCCAAGGCCGAACCGGGCCTGCACCAGAACCACGGTATTCACATAGATCATCGCCCCCGCCGCAGCGACGGCCAGTTCCATGACCATCAACCCGCGCAGGCGTGGCGTGGCCAGATAGATGCGGATGCCTTTGGTGGTGCTGGCCCAGAATTGTCCGGGTTCGGCGGTTGATTGCACCGGCAGGGCAACGGTCACGACCAGCAACGCCGAGACCACAAATCCCGCGACCGTACCGCCGAACAGCACCGGAAAGCTGACAACCGTCAGCAGGGCGGCGGCCAGCATCGGCGACAGCAACTGCTCCAGATCCTCGGTCAACCGCATCAGGGACAGCGCATTGGTGTAGTCGCGCTCGTCCGGCAGAACATCAGGGATCGTCGCCTGAAAGGCCGGGGTGAACCCCGCCGAGGCGGCCTGCAAGAGGAAGATCAGGGCGTAAACCTGCCAGACTTCGGTGACGAAGGGCAAAAACAGCACGACGCCTGCGCGGATCAGGTCCAGCGCCACCAGAAACGCCCGGCGCGGGCTGCGTTCGGCCAATGCGGCGGCCACCGGGGCCAGCGTGACATAAGCGATCATCTTGATCGCCAGCGCCGTGCCCAGCACCAACCCGGCATCCGCCCCTGCCAGCTGCCAGGCCAGCAGGCCAAGCGCAACCGTGGCAAGCCCCGTGCCCACAAGCGCAATCAACTGGGCCGCGAACATGTGGCGGAAAGTGCGGTTGCGCAGCGTGTTCAGCATCTAAAGCAGCTTGGCCAGCGCCTTGATCCCGGCCAGGTCGGCCCTGCCTTCGGTCAGGCAATGGTCGATATGGTCGTGGATCAACGTGCGTTTTGCCGCACTGACCGCATGTTCAACGGCCTGCAGTTGCGTGGCTATATCGGCGCAGGGGCTGGCGTCTTGCAACATGGCGATGACATGCCGCAGATGCCCCTCGGCGCGTTTCAGACGGGCGATGATCGCGGGATGGGTTGCATGAAGATGCGGTTCTGACATAGAACAGCCGATAACCCCCTGGGGGGGATAAAGCAACAGGCGCTTTCAGGTGCGGCAAGGGCAGTGAAATGGATCAGCGGGGCGCAAAGCGCAGAGTGTTTGGCGGTGCATGGCTGTGCGCCCTGCTGGCCTGCGCTGTTCTTGTGCTGGCCCCATTGGCATTTGCCCGGACGCATCCGCCGATTGCCATATCGGCCACACCGGACGCAGCGCAGTTCCCGTCAGACCTTGGAAAGGCCAATCTATCCTTTGGCCACGCCCCGCATGATATCGGCGACCACGAACTGCAGATGACGCTTATGCCGCATGGTAGCGGCACTTTGGTGTAAGTGTTTTCTGCAATGCCATCTTTCTGCGAGCCTTCGTTTCAGACGGGGCTTGCGCGCGACGGGCCGCGCAGAACCCCGCGGAGTTTCCTCGTCTGACAGGCCAAAGGGCCAGAACGGCGAACGAAACCCAATAAGGAAACACAGATGAACCTTTCGACACGATGCCCCGGGGCCGCAGGATTGCGGCCACGCACGGCCCTGATCCTGCTGGCCCTGTCGGGCCTGATGACGATCTGGGCGCAAGCGGCCCTTGCCCATGCCGTTACCCTTGGCGACAAGGGCTATATCCAAGAGGTTACGGGGGTGCAGATCATCCCCTTCCTCTACCTTGGGGCCAAGCACATGGTGACGGGATATGACCACATCCTGTTTCTGCTGGGCGTGATCTTCTTTCTTTATGGGATGAAACAGATCGCGGCCTATGTCAGCCTTTTTGCCATCGGGCATTCGGTGACCATGCTGGCGGGCGTCTGGTTCAATGTCGGCATCAACAGCTATATCATCGACGCCATCATCGGGTTTTCGGTGGTCTACAAGGCGCTCGACAATCTGGGGGCGTTCCCGCTGTGGTTCGGGTTTCAGCCGAACACCAAGATCGCCACCCTTGTCTTCGGATTCCTGCACGGCTTTGGGCTGGCGTCAAAGATCATCGACTATGGCATCGCGGCCGATGGCTTGTTGGCGAACCTGCTGGCCTTCAATGTGGGGGTCGAGATCGGGCAACTGATCGCGCTGGCTGCCATTCTGATCGTGATGAACCGCTGGCGCAGCACCCCGTCCTTCGCGCGGCAGGCCTATGCCGCAAATGTCCTGATGATGACGGCTGGATTTGCCCTGATGGGGTTCCAGATCGCCGGCTTCATTGTCACCTGAATTCCGGAGCATATCCATGCCACAGCAACAGTTCGATATCCGCAATGGCCCTGTGCCCCCGCTGCGCGCCGCGCCGCGCCATCCACCGCAAGGCGGTACGGGCCACCCAACTGGCGGGGTGGGGGGTGCCACGTCCGGCGGCCTGATCCGCAGCACACTCCTTGCCGCTGCGGCGGCAGGGGGCATCCTGACCTTTTTCTGGCTTCCGGCCGAATACGGGATAGATCCGACCGGCGTCGGCGGTATCCTTGGCCTGACCGAAATGGGCAAGATCAAGCAGCAGCTATATGCCGAAGACGCCGCCGATAGCGCGGCGCTGGCGGGGGTGGCACCCGCCCCGACGGCAAGCATCGGAACCGATCCGGCCATCGCAGCCCGGCTGGACGCCATCGAAGCGCAACTGGCAGACATCGCCGCTGTGATCGGTGTGGTGCCTGCCCCAGGCCTGGCACCGGCGCAAGTGGCACCGGCCCCAGTGGCAGAGGCCCCTGCCGTCGAAGCCACTCCGGCGACGGAACCGCCGGAAGACACCGCAACCGCCGCCAACCCCGCCGCCCGGCCGCTTTGGCGCGACGAGGTAAGCTATACGCTTGCCCCCGGTGAGGGGATCGAGGTAAAACTGGTGATGCAGCAGGGAGAGATCGCTGCGTTCGAATGGACGGCAAACGGCGCGGTCCTGAACTACGAAACCCACGGGGACGGTGGCGAGAACAACATCAGCTATGAACAGGGGCGCGCCGTTTCCGATCAGACAGGAAGGCTGACAGCCGCGTTCACCGGAAACCACGGCTGGTTCTGGCGCAATAGAACCGATGCACCGGTCACGGTAACGTTGCGGGCGCGCGGGCAGTATTCCGAGATGCGCGCGCCGTGATCTGTGCCAAACCCGGACGTGTCGTTATCGGGTCGTCAGATAGTATCGGGCGGCGTTACGCGGGGTATTGGTTGCAAAATGCCCCGCGCGGTGCGCTGTTTGTTGGTCCCGCGTCATTCTGCAGCAACCCAACTTGCCGCGCGATAGTCTGTTGAATTGCCGGTAGAAACACCGCGCTTGGCCGCACTGCCGTTTGCCAGTCCACCGGCCATCTGGCCCTCAGACCCCAGCATGATTTCGGTTGATGCGGTTTGAGGTGCCCGGCGCTGCGCCAGCATGCGGGCGGCCATATCCGGGTTACCGGCCTGTCTGGCGGCAGCACTTAGATGCATCGGTATCCGGACCCCAAGATTTTGATCGGATGACCCGTTGACTGGCGTATAGCGCGGTGCCGGAACCGTGGCGATGGCCAAAGTCCTTGGCTGCTCGGCCACCATCTGGCCGCCAAGGTGCAACAGATACATTATCGCAACGGCGGCGAAAACACCCAGAAAGTAGATGACCGGCATAAACACCGCGAACACGATCCATCCACTTGCCGCCAGCACTTTGCTGGACCCCATGGCAAGCGCCAACATCCAACTTGCTGACGACACTGCGCCAATTCCCGCAAGGCGCAGTTTCTGGCCAAGCGGTAGCCACATCAGGCTGCGACCGCGGTTTTTCTCGACCAATGGCACCGCGATCTTGCTGATTAACAGGGCGTTGCCTGTCAGAATGGCGACCGTCAACACCTTGCAGATCAGCTTTGGCGGAAAGAAAGCTGGTTCGGATCTGGATCAAGACAAGACCTGTTACCCACATCGCGAAGACCATCTTCCAGATCACCGAATGGCAAAGGTGCAACGTGGTTGTCAAATCATCGTCTATGGGGCGGCCAATCCGCGATATGATGTGATAATCGGCCAGGAATGCCGCCCCAAAACCAATGGCAACGGCAAGGATATGGGCATAACGGGCTGCATCGATGAAAACTTGGGGTTCCATGTATGTAGGTCCTTTTGTGACTTTTTGTCATTCTTTTCAGCTGGTGAATGGCGATCCCTCGGTTGTCGCCTGCTAAAACCATACCGCACAAATCGGGCAAACCAAGCTCACCGCCCCAGCAGATTCCGGGTTTCAGGCGATAATCGGCTGGCCGCGAAACGCGTAGAAAATTCTATCAATAAATTGATATTACTATATTAAATTTTTCTCCATCGGCCCTGATACCGGCACTGCCGACTATAAACTTTGGGTATAAGTAGCCAGTTTATAGGGGGGTGGAGAAAGGTTTAGGAACGCTGCGGCTTTTCGGAAATTTTGTGGGTTGGCGGTAGAATGATTGGAATCACTTGGCGTTCCGGCAAAAGTTGAAAATCCGAAAGATTTTGGACTAAAAATTGCCACAATTGCCTGCGGCCGTCAGCCTTGTGATGACAGGGCGTCGCGCGTCATGTTTTTTCCGTGATAATTTTGCAAGAGTGGCACAGCAGATTGTGGTGCACAGCCAATTCACCTCTAGACCTAGGCTCAATTCGCGCAATTCAAAATCTGTCAGGTCAGGCTGCTAACCCGTTCCGACCCCAGAAAACGGGCCGTTTCGGTGGTTTTTCTTCAGACTAAAGTCTTAAGCCGATGCTCCCTTTAGGGCAATCAGATCGTTAGCCTTTGGTGCGCTGCACAATTTTGCCACAATTGTTAAGGTGGCGTTAATGCTTGTGGAATTTTGCCTGCTGATTTGGTGCTTTTTTTTGCTGCCTTTGCCAACACCCCGTCAGCACAATCGCAAACGCAAAAATTTGACCCGCTTTGGCGGGAATTTACACCGCTTCGCCTTGGGCAAAGCGCAGATAACCTATGGGGGAATTCAAAATGGCTACCAGTTTCAACGTAAACGTTCATGACCTTCAATACATTCTTAAGCAAATCAAGATTGCCGAAGATCACGCAGGCGGCAAAACGCTGCTACAAGCGATTATGGATGCCTATGGCACCACAGCCGCAAATGCCGCCCAACTGCCCGCAGGTCTGCGCACAGTGGATGGCAGCCTGAACAGTCTGGTTGCCGGACAAGAGAATTTTGGCGCGGCTGACACGTTGTTCCCACGGCTTACCGATCCGGTGTTCCAGACGGTTGACGGCCCAGGCATTGATTTCAACGGCGACGGCATTGTCGATGTGGGCAATCACAATTATGGCGATGCCAGTGCTGCAGCCGGCACGCAGATCCGTTCGGTTGCCGATTCTGATCCACGGGTGATTTCAAACCTGATCGTCGATATGTCGGTGACCAACCCCGCTGCGATCTACACTTTCATCAGCAATCCGCTGTCGGTTGGCGCGTTCGAGGCCGAGATGGGCTTTGCGCCAACAGTCGCGTGGTTCACGACAGCTGCGAACGAAGCCGCCGGCAATGCCTGGCTGCTGCAGATCCCGAACCAGTCACCGGACATCGGTCTGTCGCCCGGTTTCAATTCGTGGATGACCTTCTTCGGCCAGTTCTTTGACCACGGTCTTGATCTTGTAACCAAGGGCAGCAACGGCACCATTTATATCCCGCTGATGGCCGATGATCCGCTTTACAACATGGGCGCGGACGGGATCGCCAACAATGTCGTTGACGCCTATTTTGTGACCGATCCTGCGCTTGCCCCGGTTGGCGGCCCGCTTCCCGCCGTTTCTGGCACCGTAACCGGTTGGCAGGCCTTCTATGCCACCGACCCGTCCGACCGGTCGCTATATGCGCCGGGCGCATTTGCACCCGTCATCACGGCGACGACAACTGCGTTTGCTGTCAAGTTCAACGACGACGGATTTGGTGCCGACGGATTGGTCGGCACCGCTGATGACAGCCCGAATTTCATGGCGCTGACCCGCGCCACAGTGACGCTGGACGCCAATGGCGTGCCGCAGCACGAAAACACCACAACACCCTTTGTTGACCAGAACCAGACCTATACCTCGCATTCCTCGCATCAGGTTTTCCTGCGCGACTATGTGCTGCGCGACGTTGATGGCGTGGGCGGTAACGGGCCTGTCGCTGTATCGAGCGGGAAACTTCTGGATGGGGCCTTGGCAGGTTCGATTGGCAACTGGGGCGAAGTCAAGGCGCAGGCCCTGACGATGCTGGGCATCAAACTTGACGATTTCGACGTGCACAATGTGCCGCTGTTGCTGACCGACCAGTATGGCAAGTTCATTCCCGGTGCGAACGGCTTTGCGCAGATCGTCATGAAACCAGACCTGACGCATCTGACTGTCTGGTATAAGGAAGGCAACTCTGACGGCAGCGTCACGACCGCAGGGTCGGTCGGCACAGGTCATGGGTTCCTGAACGACATTTCGCATCACGCGGCCCCAGGGATGTACGACGCAAATGGTGACGGGTTCAAGGAATCCCGGCAAACCGCCGACCTTGACCCGGGCGTCGGTGACGACGGCCTTGCCAGCACTTATGACGATGAGATGCTGAATGCCCACTTTGTCACGGGCGACGGGCGCGGCAACGAAAACATCGCGCTGACCACGGAGCATTCGCTCTTCCATTCCGAACACAACCGTCTGGTCGAGGCGAACAAAGCGACGCTGCTTGAAAATGCGGGAACGCCGGCCGGTTTGGCCTTCCTGAACGAATGGCTGGTGGTCGATGTGGCCGCAGTTCCGGCCAACTTGTCGAGCCTTGTCTGGGATGGCGAACGCCTGTTCCAAGCGGCGCGTTTCTCGACAGAAATGCAGTATCAGCATCTGGTGTTCGAAGAATTTGCCCGCCGCATGCAGCCGATGGTCGATCCCTTTATCTTTAACAACAGCCCCGATGTTAATCCGGCGATCCTGGCCAAATTCGCGCATACCGTTTATCGCTTTGGCCATTCGATGCTGACCGGCACCGTAGACCGTCTGGAAAATGACCTGACAATCGTCAACGGTGATGCAAGCCAAGCCACCCTGTTGGCGACCTTCCTTAATCCGCAGGCCTATCTTGCCAGCGGCGCTGATATTTCGACGATAAACGCCAACATCATTCGCGGCCTTACCCGCGACCCTGGCAACGAGGTCGACGAATTTATTGTCACCAATGTGCGCAGCCAGTTGCTGGGGCTGCCGCTGGATCTGGGGGCGCTGAACATCGCGCGGGGCCGTGAAACCGGAATTCCTTCGCTGAACGAAACCCGTGCACAATTGTACAACGATTTCGGCATTGTCGATCTGAAACCTTACGCCAGTTGGGCAGAATTCGCGCTGGCAATCAAGAATCCAGTATCGGTAATCAACTTCATCGCGGCCTACGGCACACATGCGACCATCCTTGCGGCAACGACCTTGGCTGGCAAACGGGCGGCGGCGTATGAGTTGGTGATTGGCACTGATGCGAATGGCGATCTGACGGTGCCCGGAGACCGGCTGGCCTTCCTGAACGCAACCGGCGCTTACGCGGGCGGTAAACTTGGTGGCCTGAACGACATCGACCTTTGGATCGGCGGGCTTGCCGAAAAGAAGAACGAATTTGGCGGGATGCTGGGATCGACCTTCAACTTCATCTTCGAATACCAGATGGAGAACCTGCAAAACGGCGATCGGTTGTATTACCTGACCCGGACCCAAGGGTTGAACATCCTGAACAATCTGGAACCCAACACCCTTACCGATATGGTGATGCGCAATACTGCGCTGGGTGACAAGTATGCGACCCACCTAAGCGGTGCGTTGTTCATCACACCCGACCACATCATCGAGTTGGATCGCGGCATTGCGCAGACCGATTATGATTTAACCGCGGTCGATGATCCAGCAACTGTTGCTGACGAAAGTGGCAACAAAGACCCGATTTGGGAAGGTCTTAATCCTGTTGTCGAAGCCATTATTGGGCCGAAAGTGGTGCGCGATTATACCGACAGCGCGCAGATTTTCGACGCGGGTGCCAATCACGACGTCGGCGGCTATCTTAGGGTTCAGGGCGGCGAGCATTATGTGCTGGGCGGCACCGAAGGCGATGACACGCTGCTAAGCGACAGCGGAATCGACGCCATCTGGGGTGACGGTGGCGACGACTATATCAACGCGGGCACCGAATCTGACGATGTGTTCGGCGGTGAGGGCGATGATATCATCGAAGACCCCTTTGGCGACGACGTTCTGCGCGGCAACCAAGGCAATGACGTCATCACCGAAGCCCGTGGTGCCGATCTGGTGTTCGGCGACGAGGGCAATGACTATATCATCCTTGGCCAGGACGCATCCGAAGCCTTTGGTGGTGAAGGTGACGACTTTATCCTTGGCGGCAATGGCAAAGACTTTATCCTTGGCAACGAGGGCAATGACTGGATCGAAGGCGGCGGCGGGTTTGAAACCATCGCGGGCGAAAATTCGGATCTGTTCTTCAACTCAACCATCATCGGCCATGACGTTATGTTCGGTCAGGCCGACGAGACCGACTATGACGCGGAATCGGGCGATGATATCATGGGCTCGGGGGCCAGCGTTTACCGCTATGAAGGGATGTTTGGCTTTGACTGGGCGATGGGCAAGGGTGATTTCACCTCCACTGGGGTGAATTTCGACTTTCAGATCCCGATTTTCACCACGATCCCGAACGACGTTCTGAAAGACCGTTTTGACCAGGTCGAAGCGGCATCAGGCTGGGCCTACAACGACTATCTGCAAGGCGATGACCGGGGCCACAAAGGCGGTGGATCTTCTTCGCCAGACTCGGTTCCGACAGAGCTGTTCGCGGAACATCTGCTGACGCAAGACGGCATCAACCGCATCAATGGGTTGAACGAATGGTTCGGATCAACGGGCGGCGTGATGGATACGACCGACGCCCGTTATACCCTGTTCGGCAGTGCATCGCCGGTTCCGGGATCGGCCGCACCATCGTCCTTCCGCGATGGCAACATCCTGATCGGCGGGGACGGCGATGATATCCTGCGCGGTCGGGGCGGGTATGACCTGCTGGACGGCGACGCCTATCTGAACGTGCGGATCAGGATTGTCATTGCGACAGGTCCAAACGCCGGAATTTACTTGGCGGAATCGATGAGCACCGATACCGCCGCTATGGGCCAATATGCGGGCAAGGTGTTCAACACCTTTGCAGATGGCACGCCCGACTTTGCCAATGTGGCCTTTGGTGGCCGGTCGCTGAACTCGTTGATGCTGGACCGCACGATCAACCCCGGCGAGATGAGCATTGTGCGGGAGATTCTGACCGACGCGACCAATGTGACCGGCACCGGCAGCAACATCGACACGGCCCTTTATCAGGGCACACGCGAAGAATACGACATCGAGGGTATCACGCAGGTGGTCGCCCTGAATGGCAGCCTTGCCGATACAGTGTCTTATGTCGGAACCGCGACCGATCTGAACGGCGACGGCTTTATCTCGGTCCGTGACCGCGATACCGGGGCCATTGCGGCAACCGTTTGGCGGATCATCGACGGCGTGGCAACCCAAGTGGCATTAAGCAGCAGCCGCGGCGCACTGACCGACGACCACGATTTGGTTAAAAACGTCGAACAGCTGCAATTCGCTGATCAGATGGTGACGATTGGCGGCAACAACAGTCTTGCAACCGGCACCGTAACGATCAGCGATGCAACACCCTTTGACGGCCGGGTTACCCCCTATGTTGGCCAAATTCTGGTGCCCACTTTGACCAGCTTTGCCGATCTGGACGGCATTCCGTTGGACGGAAATGGCATGCCGGTTGGGTTGAACTTCCTTTGGCAAACAACCGAAGTCGGCAGCAATTCGGGGTGGTCCGATATCCAGACCAGCCCAAACTCTACCGTGCGCAGTGTTGATCCGGGGCATATCTTGCGCGCAGTTGCCGTGTTCAAAGATGCGAATGGCCATAATGAGCGGATCATTTCTGCCGCGACTGACAACCCAACCACTGCATTCCGGGTTCTGGAAAATAGTGCGAACGGAACGGTTGTTGGTCTCCAAATCCCGTTCAACGTGGATTACGACTCGCAATCCATCAACGGCGCACCGCCGCCAGATGTGGATATCAACACGCTGTATCACGAGATTGATCCGGCACATACGGCAGGCGGCCGGTTCTCAGTGGTGCTGAACGGCGTCGATTTCAACAACAAACCACGGTATTCTTTGGTAGTGAATGAAGGCGGGCCGACATTGCTGAACTATGAGGCGCCGGTGCATACGCCAGCGAACCAGTCGTTCCAGTTCGTTGACAATCAGTATCAGGTTGTGGTCAACACCTATTCCGACACCCCAGTCAACGGCGGCATCCTAGTGGCCGTGCGGCAGTTTACGGTGCTGTTGGATGATGTGGGCGAGCCGGTGAATTTGGCGCCGACGTTGGATTTGGCTGCGCCGGTGACGATTACGACGACAACGAACGGGCAATATCGTGACGAGTTCACGACCCAGGTTCTCAACGGGTCGCATGGTGCAACCTCCTGGACGGCAACGCCTTGGGCGGAGACCGGCGACAACGGTGGCGTCAACAGTGCCACGGCTGGCCAGATCCTCATCGAAGCGCTGACTGTCGGCAATTCGATGCGGTTCGGCGACAACGGCGACGGCGCTCAAATCCAGCGGGCCGTCAATCTTGCCGGAGTAACAAGTGCGACGTTAAGCTACTCTTTCAATGAAAACAGCTTTGATGCTGGCGAAATCGTCACCGTCACTTTCAGCGATGATGGCACCTTCAACGCTGGGCATGTCCAAACCATCCAAACCATCAATGGGGCGTCCAATACCGGAACCACGAGCGTCGCCCTGACAGGGACCTTTACAGCAAACGCAGTGATACTGCTTTGTGGTCAGTGGCACGAACAGCAATAGCTTCTTCACGGACAATGTCACTATCGACAACCTCAACATCGCCACCATTACCACCACAACAACCATCGACCCCGGCACCGCTGGCAACGACTATGCCACCACCTACACTGAAAACGCAGCCGCTGTTGCGATTGCGTCCACACCGACCATCACCGACGACGACAGCCCGCAAATGATGACGGCGACGGTCAGACTGACCAACGCCCAAGCGGGGGATATGCTGTCTGTCGCAGGGTCTTTGCCCGGCGGCATTACCTCCAGCTTTGGCCCCGCGGTGGCAGGCCAGATCACCATGTATCTTATGGGTCCGGCGTCTTTGGCCGCGTTCCAGACCGCCATTGCGGCGGTTCGGTTCGGCAACCCGGCAGAGCAGAACCCGGTCGCAGGTGTTCGCACCATCAATGTGTCGGTGAATGACGGTGTGTCGGACAGCAACTTTGCCACAGCGTCGGTAACTGTGGTTGCAGTAGCGGATGTGTTTACCGCAGGGTCTGACCGGATCATCACAAACATCGGCAACGTTGCCAACGGGATCATTGTGCCGGAATGGGTTTTGTTGGCCAATGACAGCGATCCTGACGGCCCTGCAGGCACGTCCGCGATCACCGGGGTTTCGGGCTTTAACAGTCTGACGGCGTCGCTGGCTCCGGTCGGGTCGGTTAGCATCTCGGATACTGGCGCTGCTAATGGCGGCACTTTCAACTATGCCGCCACATGGAGTGCGGGGGCGCAGACCGCAACCGGTGCTGTTTCGGTTCAGCGTGACTCCAGCAACGGCACGATCAGCGGCAGCGACACTTTTGCCGACATCCTGATCGGCGACGGTCAAAACACCATCTTCGATGGCGGCGAAGGTAACGACTTTGTCTTTGCCGGTGCTGGCAACGATACGATCAACTGGAACGCCAGCGGCGGCAATGGCCCATCCGATGGACGCGACTATGTTGACGGCGGTGTGGGAACTGTTGATCGCTTTGTGGTAAATGGCAACAACAACGCCGAAACGTTCAACGTTTACGCCCGGACAAACGCTATCAGTGCAGGCTTCATCGACTTGAAGACCGACACCGAAATTGTCGTGACACGTGATGGCATTATCATCGCCGAACTCGACAATATCGAAGAAATCACCGTCAACACTGGTGGTGGCACTGACACCGTCAATGCCATTGGTAACTTCAATCCAACCAGCCTTGCCTTTAACACCATTCATGTGAATAGCGGGTCGGGGAACACGACGGTCGATATCTCTGATCTGATGTCTGCCCACCGGGTGGTGCTGACCGGCAATGGTGGCGATGACCGGATTATCGGCAACGTGCGTCCACAAGATGTTGTCCTTGCCGGGACAGTGTCTGACGATGACGGCCCTGAAGTGGAAAGGGAAGAGCGTGAAATTGATCACACCTGGGCCTCGCGGCGCGCCGAAGTTATGTCGGGCAGCAATGATGAGGACTGGTTCCACTTTACCTCGGTCAAATCTGCGCGTCGCGACACAATTCTGAACTTTGAACCCGGCGACAAGATTGATCTAAGTGCTATCGATGCCAATGGGTCGATGCGCGGAAACCAGAGCTTTACGCTGGTCACTGGTGGTCTGCAAGAACGGGGCGACCTGATGGTGACAGAAGAAATGCGGTCTGACGGCGTGTATACGATCGTGTCCGGCAACACGCACGGCAACGCGAGGGCAGAATTCAAGTTTGCCATCAAGGGGTCGCATGATCTGGACGGCACTGACTTCGTCTTGTGATGCAATAAGTCCCGCGGGCCGGCATTTGCCGCGCCCGCGGGACGCCAAAGCTATTTTCAGGCCAAGTTATTCCGGAGGACGCGATGAAGTCGAAAGAGCAGATCAACACTGCAAAGCGCAAACAGGTTGAAAGCCTGACCAGCGGTTTTCGCAGCATTTTCGTCTTTTTGTTTATAATGTCAGGCATTATCAATCTGTTGGCCCTGACCGGCTCTTTCTACATGTTGCAGATTTATGATCGTGCTTTGGGCAGTGCCAGCATCCCTACCCTGCTGGCCCTGTCCGCGCTGGCCATCGGGCTTTACATGTTTCAGGGCCTGTTCGACATGCTGCGTTCACAGATATTGATCCGCATCGGGGCCCGTCTGGACCGCAAGATTGCCCCCATGGCGCACCGCGTTGGCATCGACATGCCGCGTTTTGGTTTTTCATCGTCCGAGGCGCTGGAGCGGGGTCGCGATGTTGACACCGTGCGCGGTTTTCTGGGCAGTCAGGGGCCGGTGGCCCTGTTCGATCTGCCGTGGATGCCGGTGTTTCTGGTGTTTGTGTTCATCTTGCACCCGCTGTTGGGCGCGTTGACATTTGGCGGCGCGTTTGTGCTGACAATGATGACAATTGCCACAGAACTGCTGACCCGCAGGCTAAGTGCGGCCACGCATAAGTCCGCGATTACCCGCAACATGGTGGCAGATTCCAACGCCCGCAATTCTGATGTGTTAAAGGCAATGGGATTTGCCGGGCGCGCCATCGGGCGCTTTAACGCCGCCAACGAAGACCATCTGGAACTGCACACCCGCACGAATGACATCAGCGGCACTTTTGGCGCCATATCGCGGGTGCTGCGGATGATTTTGCAGTCGGCGGTTCTGGGTCTGGGGGCCTATCTGGCCATAATAGGTGAACTTTCTGCCGGGGCCATCCTTGCAGCGTCGGTTGCATCGGGGCGCGCGCGTGCGCCGATTGACCTTGCCATCGGCAATTGGAAGCATGTGGTTGCCGCGCGCACCGCGTTTGGCCGCTTGAAGGAAACCGTGACCGCGCTTGCCGCAACGGATGAGCCGATGGCGCTGCCTGCCCCTGTGGCCACTTTGAACGTTGAAGGGATCACCGTTGCGGCCCCCGGATCGGGCCGGGTTTTGCTTAGTGATGTGACCTTCGAAATGCGTGCGGGCCAGGCGGTTGGGGTTATCGGGCCAAGCGGCGGCGGCAAGACAACGCTGGTGCGGGCGCTGACGGGCATCTGGCCGGTTTTGCGCGGTGGCGTGCGACTGGACGATGCGGAAATGACCCAGTGGGACAGTGACGAGTTGGGAAAACACATCGGCTATCTGCCGCAAGACGTGGCCCTGATGGATGCGACCGTTGCCGAAAATATCTCTCGGTTCACCGAGAATGCATCGCCAGAGGGCATTATCGCGGCAGCGCAGGCCGCGGGGGTGCACGAAATGATCGTGCGTCTGCCGGAAGGCTATCACACCCAACTTGGCCCTGCCGGTGCGTCGCTGTCAGGGGGGCAGCGCCAGCGTCTTGGGCTTGCACGTGCGCTATATGGCAACCCTTTCCTTGTCGTGCTGGACGAGCCTAACTCTAACCGGGACGGCGAAGGCGAAGCCGCGCTGACCGAAGCGATAAAGGGCCTTTGCGCGCGCGGTGGCATCGCGGTTGTGATTGCCCACAGGCCAAGCGCGCTGGCCGCAGTCGATCTTGTTGCTGTTATTCAGAACGGACGCATGACAGCGTTTGGCCCGAAAGAAGATGTTATCGGCCCCAAATCCGTTGCGAACGCAGAAAACAAACCAAACATCGTCAAGTCTGATCGTAAACCGCAAAGCATTGCAGGGGCCGCATCATGATCAATGTAAAAAGCACATCAAAGCAGACCGACAGCAACGATCCTGCGCAACGGTTCAAACTGAAGGATGACCCAACCCAGCCGCGCACACCCTATTTTTTGGGGGCGGTGTTTGCGGCGCTGGCGCTGTATCTGAAATCGTCGCTTGCCTCTGTTGCTTCTGAAATGCCTGCTGGTCCCCAAAAGGGGGCCAGAGCGCCAACAGAACCCGACAGCCCGGCACCCGATGACGAACAAAGCCAGCTGGGTCGCATGCAAGGCCAACAGGCCAACCAAACCGCAATGGCGCAAGAGCCGTCTCAAAACGGTGCGATGTCGCCGGTTGGTCCAGCAGCCCGGTTTCAAAACAATGTCCTTTTCGACACCAGTGTCAGCCAAACGATCGCAAGCGCCCGTATAAATGCCGCGAACATGAACGCGCCCTGGGCGGGCCCGGCGGACATGATTGACATGGCGCAGTTGTTTGGCAGCTCGGCCAATCTGAATAACGCCTGGACGAACGATGCGGCCGATGAACCATTGTCTGGAAACGTGACGTCCAGTGCGTCTGACCGCAATCGTGCGCCACGGTCTAACCGGCCGACGTCTTTGTTCGACGTGGTCAGTGGCGGCGCGATTGCAATCGCGTTAAGCGATTTGCTGGCCAATATCACCGACGCCGATGGTGATGCCCTGCGGGTCGGCAACGTAGAAGTATCGTCCGGTTCGATCATCGCCGTCGCAGGCGGCTTCATTTATCGCGCTGCGGCGGATGCGTTGTGGCCGGTCGTTCTAAGCTATCAGGTCAGCGATGGCAAAGCGGTGACCAGCTTGTCCGCAACGTTTTCTGTGGTGCCGAACAAGATCACAGGCACCAGCCAAGACGACAATCTGGTTGGCGGTGCCGCCGTTGACAAGATCATCGGCAACGACGGCAATGACAACATCAGCGCCTTGCTGGGGAATGACGTCATCGAAGGCGGGGCAGGCAATGATACCCTTTTTGGCGGGGCCGGGAATGACCAGCTCGATGGTGGCGACGGCAATGACATTATTTTCGGGGGCGCGGGAAATGATCACCTGTCTGGCGGCGCGGGCAATGACCGCTTGCTGGGCGAGGACGGCAACGATGTGATGCTGGGCGACGACGGCCATGACGCGATGCTGGACGGGGTTGGCAACGATATGCTTAACGGCGGCGCTGGCAATGACACGATGACTGGCGATGCGGGCAACGATACATTGCTGGGCGACGCGGGCAACGATGCCATTTCAGACGGTTCAGGCGCGGACAGCATTCATGGCGGCGCCGGAAATGATATCATAACGGCAGCGCAGGATACCGCGAATGATGTCTACAACGGTGGTGCCGGGCACGATACGCTGGACTACTCAACTTCAGTTTCTGCTGTAAGGATTGATCTGACAACTGGCATCGCAACCGGACTTGGCATCGGCTCGGATACGATTTCTGATTTTGAAGTGATCAAAGCCGGCAGCGGGGATGACTATATCCTTATTGGCAATGACGAAGTTATTCTGATTGGCGGCGACGGCGCAAACGTCTTTGAATTCATCGAGACGGCTTTGATAAATGCCCCAACGATGACGATCCATCAGATCCTGGATTTTGGGGTTGGCGATGTGATCAAGACCGGCAAATTCGACGTCTTCAAGAAACAAGACGACGCGGCCGGTTCATTGTTTGATGCGCTGCACGGCGGCAACGCGAACAGCGGCAAAACAGACGTGATCAGGATCAGCTATGAGGCCAATGAAGGCCAGGAAGATACCGTGGTTGAATGGGACAACAGTGATTGCAGCGAAATCACCGTGGTAAAGCTGAACGGCCATCAAGTTCTGATGTGGACCGATTATAACTGATTTCGGCTTCCAAGAACGGCATTTCAGGAGTGGCGATATGACAGCGCAGCACATTAAGACCGATGCAAAGCAAGCAAAAGCCAAGCGTTCGGCGGCCTTTGGGCTTTTGCCGCGCGTGATTGCAGGCAGCGCCCTTGCCGTATTGCTGATCGGCGGGGTCGGCGGATGGGCGGCTACGGCAAAGCTTGCCGGTGAGGTTATTTCGCCGGGTATTGTCGTTGTGGGTCAAAACCTAAAATCGGTGCAGCATCGCGATGGCGGGATCGTATCCGAAATCGCCGTGGAAGAAGGCGATCACGTTGAGATTGGCCAAGTACTGTTTCGCCTTGACGACGTGCAAACCAAAGCCGAGCTATCGATAGTCGATGCCCAATCCACAGAATTGACAGCGCGCCGGGCCAGACTTTTGGCAGAACGAGATGGGCTGGCAAAAGTTGCTTTTCCGCCGATCTATGCCACTGACACGACCGCGGCAGTGTTTGCCGCAGGTGAATTGCGGATGTTTCAGGGTCAGTTGGCCAGCCGCGAAAGCAAAAAGCAGCAACTGGAACTGGGGATCGACCAAATCAATCAGGAAATCGCCGGGCTGGCCAATCAACGCACAGCCAAGACGGATGATATTGCACTGGTCGAAGTAGAGTATTCGCGCATTGAAAAACTGGCGGCAAGCAAGTTGATTGAAAGTGCCCGGGTGTTTTCAATCAGACGTGACCGCATCAGACTGCATGGCGAACTGGGCGAGGTCGACTCGGCAACGGCACGGGCCCGGACCCGCAGCAGCGAGTTGCGCCTTGAAATCCTGGCAATTGACGAAGCTGGGCGCACCGAGGCGCAACGTGAGTTAAGCCAGGTCGAAGCGCGCCTTCAGGAACTGGGAGAGCGGTCATCTGCGATGCGTGACCGGTTGTCGCGGACAGATATCCGGGCACCTATCTCGGGCACTGTGAACGAATTGAACATTCACACTGTCGGCGGCATCATCAGCCCGGCAGAGATTCTTGCGACAATCGTTCCGATAAATGCCAAGCTTAAGATCGAGATACGGCTTTCGCCGGTGAACATTGAACAAGTGGCCACCAACAGCCCTGCCCGCATGCGTTTTTCGGCGTTCAATCAACGCACCACACCCGAGTTGTTGGGAACAGTGACCTATGTAGCGCCTGCGACCACTGTCGATCGTGCAACGGGCGAACGGTATTACCTGGGACATGTGGAACCCTTGGCGGGCGAATTGGCCAAACTTGGTGCCAGCCCGATGCTGCCGGGGATGCCGGTTGAGGTTTATGTGCAGACCGAAGAGCGAACCGTTGCGTCGTATCTGGCGAGGCCGATCTTTGATCAGTTCAACCGGGCGTTCCGCGAACGCTGAACTACCGACTGCGTTTTTCAGGGCCGCGCGGATGCAATGGCGCGGGCTTTTTGGTGCGCCTGCCGGACACCGCCCGCGACCAATACCATTTTCTGAACGTCCCGGCGGCAACCCGGCAAGATCTGATCATATCCGAATCAGGTAAAGTGATTGTTTGCAATTTGCGCACATTTGGGTTATTTTGATCGGGTTAGTGTATATTGCGAATATGCTTTTTTGTCGTGTTGACAGTTTGAAACCATTTACTGCAGATTTTTTTACGCTTAGTGCGACCGTCTGGTGGCAAAATTGTAAAATTCACTTTGAATGACTAAAGGATCGAATTCAACTCTGGGATGTTTTCTTGCGTCTGTTCGAACGTTTAAGACTGGATGTAGCACTTAAAAATTTGATTCTAACACTTTAATAAAGAACACGAAATGCCTGATCTTATGGTTGCCCGGGCTAAATGAACTTAAAATCGGGTTCCAGCGGGAAAATAACATCTGGCAACTTAAGATTGCAGGAAAATCGTGAACTTATCCTATTACCACACTGAAACTTTAACGACACTTACATGTGTGTCGAAAATTGTTTTCAAGCATTTTTATCCGATCTCGTTTAGAATAGGACTTGGGGGAATTATGTATTTAATGATTCTAAGTGTCCGTTTACCAACAACTTATTGCTCGTGAATGATTAGGAGTGCCTCCTGTGAAACCGATCTCAGTTGCCTTTGTTGATGACCATCCTCTTCTGCTCTCGGGCATAGAGCAACTTTTCAAGCCGAACCCGGATTTTCATACGGTTGGTTTCGGTCATTGTTCTGGTGATGTTGTCGAGATTACCCGCCGCGTCCATCCGGACGTGATCGTGGTTGATCTGACGATGCCGGGAAATATTATTGATGCGATTTCAGAAATCATCAGAGAAAAGCTACCAACTAAAATTCTGGTCTTTACCGCCGTCACAGCCGTTGAACCGGCCATTGCGGTGCTTGAAGCCGGGGCCAAGGGGTATGTTCTGAAAGGCAGTTCTGGCCAGGATTTGATGGCGGCGATCTGCGCCGTGCACAATGGCGAAACCTATATAACGCCAAGTTTTGCCGCGACCGTCGTTGCGGGAATGCGCAGTGCCTCGCTGCGGCGCGCCTCAGCGGCAGCGCTGCGTCTTAGCACCCGCGAAGAACAGGTCTTGCGCCTTGTGTTGCGGGGCAAGACCAACCGCGAAATCGGATCCGTGCTGTCGCTGAGCGACAAGACAATCAAACATTACATGGGTGTCTTGATGCAAAGGCTGAACGCACGCAACCGGATCGAAGTCGTGCTGACAGCGCAAGAGCTTGGCATGGAGGTTGAAACGTCGCAGCGGCCGATGATGAACTAAGCCGCACGCCAGCCGGCGCAAGGCGCGTCTTAAAGCGTTCCGAGTTTTCGTTGAAAGCTTAAGCATCAGAAATCAAACACTTTTGGTTTGAATTCTGATTAAACTTAAACTCGAAACGCTCTACTGCAGCGGAATGGTTGCAGTCAGTTCGGTTTTACCGCCCTGCTGTTGGCTGAATTTCAAGGTGCCGCCGAACACATCAAGCCGATTGCGCAGGCCACGCAGACCTGCGCCGCCGCTGATGCCACTGCTGTTTGGTGCAACGGGCCGATCTGGCGCGCCATCGTCTTTGACTGCCAAAGTAATAACGTCGTTTTCCACAGCGGCCGAAACATGCTGCCCCTCACCCCCTGCGTGCTTTTAGGAATTGGTAAGGCCTTCTTGAATGAACCGATAACAACAAATCTTCAGGCCCTGATCAATGGTGTCAGGCAGCGCCGCGAACAATGTTTCAACTTTATGGCCGGTAAACGTTTCGTGCCGCGAAACAGCCAGCAGCAGCACATCTTGCAACGACAAATCCGTAATTTCAGGCAGGCTTAGCCCGGTCGATATCGCGCGCAGCTCTGATATGACCCGATTTCCGATTTCATTGGTCGTCAGGCCTTCGGGGGTGGCTGCATCGTCATTGGTCTTTCCGCCCATAAGCAGCATCAAGGCAAGCATCTGGATCGGGCCGTCGTGCAGTTCTGATCCGATCTGATTAAGCAGTTGTTCATTGGATTGCGACGCTTCGATCCGCGAGCGATTGGCAGTGTCTTTCAAAAGCTGGTTCTGCTCGGCGATGGCGCTTACTTCGTCAAGATGGCGCAAAAGGGTTCTGCGTTGCATGGCGATCAGCAGCAGCAGGCCACACAACCCAAACACCGAAAAAATCGCCAACACTGTCCAGATAGAGCGCTCGACGATGGCCCGCTCGCGCATGAATCCGGTGGCGTCCTGATAAACCTCGCCAACGGCAATGATCTTGCTATTTGCCAGATCAAGGATTGGCGCGTGGATTTCCAGATATGGCGGCGCAATGGATGAGTCAGGATCTTGGGCACTGTCAGTGAAAATTTCAACAACCGTCTCACCCTGCTGGGCCCGTAGTAAATCTACAGGATTTTCATCTTCGTCCTCGGTCGTGCCATCGGTGCTAAAGACAATTTTCCCACTGCGATCCCAAATCTTCAGCACTGCGAAATTGTCGGAAATCGTCTGGCGCTGTAACAGGTGTTCAAGCTTGGCTTTACTTTCGGCCGACAAGCTTTGGGTTGCAAAAAACTCATGCGCATGGGGGGCAAGAAAGCCTTCGACATACAGCCCGCCAGCCGCTGCTGCACCTTGCAGTTGCTGGACGCGGTATTGGTGCACAAACTAGGTGCCTAACAACAGCATGATTAGTTCTGCGCCCAGCACCGCGCCAACAAATTGCGGTGCCGTTATCAGTCCGCTGCGGCGGCAGGCATTCATAGCCATTGGGTTAATACCGGCTTTGCTGTCGCAGAAATTTGCTGCGATCACCCAAAGCTATTTGAAATCGGCGCAAATAGTGACTCTTATTTATGCCATTTCGCGATATTCGGTTTCTAATCATCGGTGTATCGTCGGGCCAAGGCGATGTCATTGCGGTGGCGGGCAGCGTTATTGCGTTTGCCGATGACGTGTTTGTCAGATAATTTGGCCAATATTGCGCTTGCCGGGCCGGTTGGCAGGGCAGTATGTTTTGGCAAAATATCAAAGGGGGCGCGCTATGCAGTTAAAACGCAGGACTGTGCTGGGGCTTGGGGCGGCAGCGCTGATTACGTCGCGCGCCCACGCCTTGGCGGCTGTGCCGGTTATCGCAGCCGCGTCAGACCTGCAGTTTGTTTTGGAAGAGATTGCGGCAGGATTTCGCACCAACATTGGGATGGAAGTGTCGCTTTCTTTTGGGTCAACCGGAAATTTTGCCCGCCAAATCCGCCAAGGCGCGCCGTTTGAGATGTTTATGGCCGCAGATGAGGAATTTGTTCTGGATCTGGCACAAGACGGGTTCACACCAGATCAGGGCGTTTTGTATGGCATCGGCCGGATTGCGTTGATCGTTCCCACCGGATCGGCGCTGCGGCCCGACGGCACTCTGGATGATCTGGCAGCGGGGCTGCGCGATGGGCGGGTGACGCATTTTGCCATCGCCAACCCCGAACATGCGCCCTATGGGGCACGGGCACGCGAAGCGTTGCAACACAAAGGATTGTGGGACGCTGTGCAACCAATGTTGGTTTTGGGCGAAAACGTATCACAAGCCGCACAGTTTGCGACATCAGGCAACGCCCAAGGCGGCATCATCGCCCAGTCGCTGGCCCTGTCACCGAAGCTGTCGGCGTTGGGGGCGTCCGCCCTGATCCCAGCCGAATGGCATACGCAATTGCGTCAACGTATGGCCCTGATCAATGGCGCGGGGCCGGTGGCGCAAGCGTTTTATGCCTATCTGCAAGGGCCAGTTGCGCGCGATGCTTTTGATCGGGCAGGTTTTAGCTTGCCCTTGGCGGGATAGCGGATGGATTGGGCGGCCCTTTGGCTATCGCTGCAATTGGCCGGGTGGACCGTGGTGATTTTGCTGCCCGTAGCAGTGTTTGCGGGGCGATACCTTGCCTATGCGCAATTTCGTGGCAAGGGCATAGTTGAGGCATTGGTGGCCCTGCCGCTGGTGTTGCCGCCTACGGTGTTTGGGTTTTATCTGCTGGTGGCGTTTGGGGCGGGCTCGCCTTTGGGCGCGGCTTGGGCGGGGGTGTTTGGCCAGCCTTTGGTGTTTTCCTTTGCCGGGCTGGTATTGGCATCGGTGATCTTCAATCTGCCCTTCGCCATCCAGCCCGCCCAGCGCGGATTTGAAGCGATCCCAAAAGATATACGCGAGGCTGCCGCCTGTTGCGGGATGCGCCCGATGACAGCCCTTGCGCGGGTGGAACTGCCGCTGGCTTGGCCCGGCGTGGTGACGGCGATGGTGCTGTGCTTTGCCCATACATTGGGTGAATTTGGAATTGTGCTGATGGTGGGTGGGTCCATCCCCGGTCAGACCAAGACCATCGCCATTTCGATTTATGACAGGGTGCAAGGATTTGATACCGCAGGCGCGGGGGTAATGGCGGCAGTGCTGCTGGCGATATCGCTGACAACGATTTCGCTGACATACTGGCTATCTGCCCGGTTCGGGCGCAGGTTTTCGCAATGACATTGCGGGTTAAAGTTCAGGCGACAGCGCCCATCGCGCTGGATGTGGCGTTTGACGTGCAGGCGGGGCAGGTTTTGGCCCTGGTCGGGCCGTCAGGATCGGGCAAGACCACGGTTTTGCGGGCAATTGCGGGGTTGTTTACGCCGCAAAATGCCCAAATCACTGTCGGCGGCACCGTTTGGACCGATACGGCAGCAGGGCTCAACTTGGCTGTGCCTGCCCGGCGGGTGGGGTTGGTGGCGCAGTCTTATGCGTTGTTCCCGCACATGACGGCTGTTCAAAATGTGATGGCGGCTTTGGGGCATCTGGCGGCATTTGCGCGCAGGGCAGAGGCGTTGCGCGTGCTGGCGCTGGTGAATATGGTCGATCTGGCGGATCGCAGGCCTGCGGCGATGTCTGGCGGCCAACAGCAACGCGTCGCAGTCGCGCGGGCTTTGGCGCGGGGCCCGGATGTGTTGTTATTGGACGAGCCGTTTTCTGCAGTCGATCGCCCGACGCGCGAGGCGCTTTATACGGAAATCCGCAGCCTTCGCGCATCGCTGAACATGCCGGTGGTTCTGGTCACGCATGATATGGACGAAGCCCAGATGCTGGCCGACACCGTGGTGGTTTTGCACGCAGGGCGGGTGTTGCACGCAGGCCCGGTGGCCGAGATACTGGTTGATCCGCTGGCCATGCGCAGCATTGGGCTGGCCGAGGCGGGGGCGATTCTTTCTGCCAGAGTTGCTGCGCAAGAAGAAGATGGGATCACCCGGTTGATATGTTCAGCCGGGCCGTTGTTTGTGCCCCGCATTGACAGCGCGATTGGCAGGTCTTTGCGGCTGCGGGTGATGGCACAAGACGTGATGCTGGCGCGCGCGCGGCCCAAGGGTCTGTCGGCGCTGAACATTCTGCCCGTCACGGTTGTGGCGGTGCGGGGCGGCGATGGGCCGGGTGTTCTGGTCGAACTGCGTGCGGGTGAGGAGATGCTGCTGGCGCGGATCACCCGCAGGTCTGCAGATAATCTTGGTTTGCTGCCGGGGGTCACCTGCTTTGCAATTGTCAAATCCTTGTCATCGACGCGTGTGGTGATCGCGGCCCCAATTCTGCCTAAATGATCATCGCCACACTGTGATCTGCGCCCCAACACAGCATAATGCCCGCCCGATCATGCAAAACGACATAACGTCGTAACGCCTACCCGTCAAATATGCCTTGCCACTGCAACTTGGGGTCCTAGTGTCAGGGCATATCCGTGGCATCGGGCCACGCAATCAACAAAGGGAGGTCTTCAGATGAAAAAGCACTTGCTACTCTCCACGATCCTTGGGCTGGCGCTGACTGGCGCGGCACTGGCAGAAAAGCACCCCGTCACGGGGGAAGAGCTGTCGGCCAATCAGGCCTATTCCTACTGGATGCTGGACGCGATCAAGTCGATTGATCCGCATATTCTGGCGTCGGTCGAAGACAGCGATGTTGCGCGTTCGTTGTTTGAGGGCCTTTATGACGAAGACGGCGACGGCAACCTTGTGCCAGCCGGCGCTTTGGAAAACACCGTTTCCGAAGACCTGACCACTTATACCTTCAAATTGCGCCCCGAGGCCCGATGGTCGAACGGTGATCCGGTTGTGGCCCAAGACTATGTTGACGGCTGGCAGCGTCTGGTCGATCCGGCAACGGCGTCGGAATATGCGTGGTATATGGAACTGATGCAGGTTGTGAACGCATCCGAAGTGATCGCGGGCACCAAGCCGCCATCGGATTTGGGCGTAAAGGCGATTGACGCCAATACGTTAGAGGTAAAAATTCTGGCCCCCCTGCCCTATTTCACCAAAATGCTGACCCACCCATCGACCTTCCCATCGAACAAGGCCAATGAAACCAAGTTTGGCGCGGAATGGACCAAACCCGGCAATCTGGTGGGCAACGGGGCCTATATTCTGAAAGAACACATCCCCGGCGAAAAAGTGGTGATGGAAAAATCGCCCACCTATTGGAACGCCGCATCGGTGATCATGTCGCCGGTCACCGCGCTGACCATCAACGATGAAAACGCCGCCCTTGTGCGTTATCAGGCAGGCGAGTTGGATCGCACCACGGTGCCCGCAGGCCAATTCCCACGCTTGTCGGCTGAGTTCCCCGAAGAGGCAACTTCGACGCCTTATTCATGTTCCTACACCTATATCATGAATTTGGGCGAAGGAGTCGGTAACCCGGCGTTGAAAGACGTGCGCGTGCGCAAGGCGCTGTCTTACGCGCTGGACCGCGATATCGTGGTGAACAACATCCTTCAAGGCGGCCAGAAACCCGCCTATAACTGGACGCACTGGGCGCTGAACGGCTTTACCATGCCGACGATCGACTATTCCACCTGGACCCAGGCCGAGCGGGATACCAAAGCCGCCGAGTTGCTGGCCGAGGCGGGCTTTACCGCCGAAAATCCGCTGAAACTGACCATCAACTATAACACGTCCGAGGCGCACCAGAAAATCGCCGTGGCCGTGCAGCAGATGTGGAAGCAAAAGCTGGCGGTGGAACTGACCCCGCAGAATTTCGAATGGAAAGTTCACACAGACAAAATGAAGGCGGGCGATTTTGAAATGGCGCGCTATGCGTGGTGCGGCGACTATAATGAGGCATCGACCTATCTGGATCTGTTCACCCAGTATTCCGGCCAGAACGATGCCAAGTTTGCCAACGACGAATACGATGCGCTGTTGAAAGAGGCCAAGACGATGGCCGATCCGAATCCGAACTATACACGCGCCGAGGAAATTCTGGCAGCTGAGATGCCGATGATCCCGATCTATCACTATGCCAAGGTTGATATGGTGAAAGCCGATATCAAAGGTCTGCCCGAAAACAACGTGCAGCAAACCTGGTATGCCAAAGACCTGTACCGCATTCAGAAGTAACATCTGAACCCGCAACGCCGGGCGGCCCCCTATCTTGGGGGCCGCCTTTGGGCGTTTGCACATGTGGTGGAGTGGTCGATGCTGTCTTTCATTTTCAAGCGGCTGTTGGTGGCGATCCCCACGCTGCTGATCCTTATTGTTCTATCCTTCTTGCTGATGCATGCAGCCCCCGGTGGGCCGTTCACCCAAGATCGCGCGATTCCACCCGAGATTTTGGCAAATTTGAACGCCAAATACGGGCTGGATCAGCCGCTGTGGCGGCAGATGATCACCTATGTCTGGGGCATCGTGACGCATTTCGATTTTGGCCCGTCGTTTATCTATAAAGACCGAACGGTGAATGAAATCCTTGCCCAAGGCTTTCCGGTCACGCTGACCTACGGCGCATACGCCTTTGTGTTGGCCGTGGTGGCTGGGGTCAGTCTTGGCGTTATGGCCGCGATTTTTCACAACACATGGGCCGATTATCTGGCCGTGGGCATATCCATCGGCGCGCAGGTTTTGCCGAATTTCGTGATGGCCCCGATACTGGTGGTGGTGTTCACCCTGTGGCTGGGCTGGTTGCCGGGCGGCGGCTGGGAGGGGGGCAAATGGCCCTATGTGATAATGCCGATGATAGCACTGGCCACATCCTATATGGCGTCGATCGCGCGGATTACCCGGTCGTCGATGCTAGAGGTGTTAACGTCAAACCACATCCGCACCGCGCGCGCCAAGGGGTTGCCGACGTGGAAGGTGATCACGCGGCATGCGTTGAAACCCGCGCTGATCCCGGTGATTTCCTATCTGGGGCCCGCCTTTGTGGCGATGATCACCGGGTCGGTCGTGGTGGATATGTATTTTTCCACCGGCGGCATTGGCAAGGCGTTCGTTGATGCGGCCTTGAACCGTGATTACGCGGTGATGATGGGGGTCACGCTGCTTGTCGGTTTCTTGACCATCGTTTTCAACCTATTTGTCGATGTGCTTTATGCATGGATTGACCCAAAGATCAGGTATTAAACATGGCCCTTACAATCGTTGATTATCAGGCCCTTGCGACACGTTTGGCCACGTTGGATGAGGTGCGCGGCCGCTCGCTTTGGGCCGATGCGCGCCGCCGCTTCATGCGCAACAAGGCGGCTGTGGCGGGCGTGGGGATGCTGATTTTTGTGACACTTTACGCGCTGTTTGGTGAATATCTGGCGGCATGGGCCTATGAAGACATTGATTGGGCCATCATGGGCAAGGCCGCCGAAATGGGCCAGCCATCCACAGCCAACGGGCATTACTTTGGCGTCGATGACCTGGGGCGCGATCTGTTTGCCCGCGCCGCCCAAGGCACGCGGATATCGTTGATCGTTGGGCTGATCGGGGCGTTGATATCGGTTGTGGTCGGCACGCTTTATGGGGCCGTCGCAGGCTATGTGGGCGGGCGCACTGATCAGATCATGATGCGGATCGTCGATATCTTGCTGGCGATCCCGTTCATGTTTGTGGTGATTTTGCTGCTTGTGATGTTCGGGCGATCTTTGTCGATGCTGTTTCTGGGCATTGGGCTTTTGTCTTGGCTGTCGATGTCGCGCATCGTGCGGGGACAAACCCTGACGTTGAAGGGCCGCGAATTTATCGAGGCCGCGCGCGCAACGGGCGTTCCCACATGGATCATCATCACCCGCCATATCGTGCCGAACTTGCTGGGCATCGTCGCGGTTTATGCGACGTTGCTGATCCCCGAAATGATCTTGCTGGAAAGTTTCATCTCGTTTCTGGGCCTAGGCGTGCAAGAACCGCTGACATCGCTGGGCCGGCTGATTTCCGAAGGGGCCAGCACGATCAATTACGGCACCCTGTGGCAACTGGCCTTTCCGCTGTTCTTTTTCATCATCACCATGTTTGCCTTTTTCTTTGTCGGCGACGGGTTGCGTGATGCCCTTGATCCGAAGGACCGCTGAAATGACGTTGTTGGATGTGAACAATTTAGGCGTGCGCTTTACCACGGGGGATGGCGATGTGAACGCGGTCAACGGGGTGTCATTCACCCTGAACCGCGGCGAAACTTTGGGGATTGTCGGCGAATCCGGGTCGGGCAAAAGCCAGCTGGCTTTTGCCATCATGGGGCTCTTGGCCAAGAACGGCACGTCGCGCGGGTCGGTAAAGTTCGAGGGGAAAGAAATCCTGAACGCACCCTTGCACCAGATCAACGCGCTGCGATCGAACCATATCGCGATGGTGTTCCAAGACCCGATGACGGCGCTGAACCCATATATGCGGGTGTCTGATCAGATGGCCGAAGGGCTGGTGCATCACAAAGGCATGGGCAAGGCGCAGGCGGTGGCGGAATGCGTGCGGATGCTGGATGCGGTGAAAATCCCTGATGCCAAGGGGCGCGTGCGGCTATACCCGCATGAATTTTCCGGCGGCATGCGCCAGCGGGTGATGATTGCAATGGCGCTGTTGTGCAAGCCTGATTTGTTGATCGCGGATGAGCCGACCACCGCGCTTGACGTCACCGTGCAGGCGCAGATCATGCAGTTGCTGGCCGATTTGCAGCGTGACTTCGGCATGGCGACGATCCTGATCACCCATGATCTGGGGGTGATTGCCGGGTTTTGCCGTGATGTGATCGTGCTATACGGTGGCCGCGTGATGGAGCAATCACCCGTTGATCCGCTGTTTTATGCGCCCTCGCACCCCTATACGCGCGGCTTGTTGAAATCCATTCCGCGGGTCGATCAGATCGATTCAGATTTATACTCCATCCCCGGATCCCCGCCCAACATGACCAAGCTGCAACAGGGGTGTCCCTTTGCGCCGCGCTGCGATTATGCGGGCGACGATTGCCGCGATCATCTTGATGCGTTGGTTGAATTTGAACCGGGGCGCAAACGGGCCTGCAACCGCCGCGTGGAGGAACTGATATGACCGCCCTTCTGGAAGCCCGCGATCTGCGGGTGACGTTTCACATCAGCCGTGAAGGCGATATGCCCTGGACCAAGCCGCGCACCTTGCATGCGCTGAACGGGGTAAATTTTGCGCTGCAAGCAGGTGAGACTTTGGGCATCGTCGGCGAATCCGGCTGCGGGAAATCCACCCTTGCGCGCGCGCTGATCCAAGTGGTGCCCGCAACGGGGCAAGTGATGTGGGATGGCAAGACCGATCTTTTGAAACTGTCGCCAACAGAAATGCTGCCGTTCCGGTCGGATATTCAGATGGTGTTCCAAGACCCGCTGGCCAGCCTGAACCCGCGCATGACGGTGGGCCAGATCATCGCCGAGCCGTTGCGCACGCATCATCCGGGCCTGCCCGCATCCGAAATCAAGGCGCGGGTGCAGATCAGTATGGACCGTGTTGGTCTTTTGCCCAACCAGATCAACCGTTATCCGCATGAATTTTCGGGCGGCCAGTGCCAGCGCATCGGCATCGCGCGGGCCTTGATTGTGGAACCCCGTTTGCTGATCTGTGATGAGCCTGTCTCGGCGCTGGATGTGTCAATTCAGGCGCAGGTGATCAACCTGCTGGCCGAATTGCAGCGTGATCTGGGGCTGGCGATGATCTTTATCGCGCATGATCTGTCGGTGGTAAAACATATCTCTGACAGGGTGATGGTGCTGTATCTGGGCCGCGTGATGGAAGTGGCCGACAGCGCCGACATTTTCGGGCGCGCCGAGCATCCCTATACGCAGGCCCTGCTGTCATCAGTGCCTATCCCCGATCCGGTGGCCGAACGCGCCAAGAAAGTCATTGCGCTGCACGGAGATTTACCATCCCCCATGGCCCCGCCATCGGGTTGCGTGTTTCGCACGCGGTGCCGCCATGCGACCGATATCTGCGCGCGCGAAGTGCCCGCGCTGATTGGCCAAGGCCATGAAGTGGCCTGCCATCATGCGGCGGTGCTGGCTTGATTTTGGCAAGGGTGAGAGGCTGAACACGACCCAGACGGAACTCGTTGCGGCTGCTTCCTTCCGGACCTGACCGGGTTGGCGAGGCGCATGCCCGCGCCAACCTCTCAAAACGTGATATAGGCAGGGTTTGGGCAGATCGCAAGCGGGCACAGGCAGGAACGAAGCAGTTTTATAGTGCTGCTTTAGGGTGCCGCAGACCATCGCATACCCAAAATCAGGCTTTTGCACCTATTGCCGCGCCTGTCCCGCTGCGGGCCAAGCCAAACCCCACATTTGTTTCACTTGCAGGTATTTCTGGAATCGCTAAAAATTTCGTGACCGCCAAAGTTTTCAGCAACCTGCCCTGAATATGAGCCCCCTATGCCGCATCTGATCCGTCTAGATTGGCCCAGCTTTGGCGCGCCCGACCTGCCGCCTGCGTTTACCTTGCGCGAAATGCAGGCGCGTTTGGCCGCGTTTCGGCGCGTGGGTGCTGCCTATGACGTGTTGGCGGTTTACGGTGACCGAGAGCATGCTGCCAACATTCACTGGCTAACGGGGTTTGATCCACGCTTTGAAGAGGCAGTGCTGCTGGTCACGGCGCAAGACGCGCTGTTGTTGGCGGGAAATGAATGCCTGCCCTATACGGGCATCTCGCCTCTTGTGCAGGCCGGGGATATCCGCGTTGGCCACTGCGCCAGCCTGTCATTGCCGTCGCAACCACGCAAGGGGCGAAACCTGGCGGCTTGGCTGGGGGATATGGTGCCCAAAGGGGCGTCGGTTGGGGCGGTTGGGTGGAAGTGGTTTACCGCCACAGAGGTTGATGAACCGGCACTTGCCTTGGATATCCCTGCGTTTGTCGCAGATCCGTTAAGGCGCATTGCCGGGCGGGTCGAAAACGCCACGGCACTGATGATGCACCCCAGCCATGGTTTGCGCGCCCGCGTCGATGCCGCCGAAATCGCGCGGCTGGAGTTTTCGAATTACCATGCGGCACAGGCGCTGACCCGCATGGTGTTTTCGTTCCGCGACGGGATGACGGATTTCGACGCCCACGCGGCGGCCCGTCTTTGCGGCTTGCCTTTAGGCTGTCATTCGACCTTTGCCACCGGGGCACGCGCGGCCCAAGGGTTGTCAGGCCCGACGGGCGAGGTGTTGCGCACAGGCTTGCCAATTTCGTTCAACGTCAGCCATTGGGGATCGAATATCTGCCGCTCTGGTTGGTTGGCACGCAATGACGCCGATTTGCCGCTGCAGGCGCGCGACTATCTGCAGGTGTTCGCTGGCCCCTATATGGCCGCGATGTCACACTGGTGCGCCCTGATGCAGCCCGGGGTGCCGGGCGGGGATGTTTGGACGGCAATGCAGGCCGCCCTGCCGTTTGACGTGTTTGGCGTCACCCTGAACCCGGGGCATTTGATTGGCTTGGATGAATGGATATCATCGCCGATCTATCAAGGATCGACCGAACCTTTGGCCAGCGGGATGGCAATGCAAATGGATATCATCCCGGATCACCCGCACTACGGCTCTACCCGGATGGAAGACGGCTATGTGATTGCGGATGCGGCGTTGCGGGCAGCCCTTGGGGCGCAGTATCCGCAGGTGATGGCGCGCTGTGCGGCGCGGGCGGATTTCATGCGCGATATGATCGGCCTGACGGTGCCAGAGTGTTTGTTGCCCCTGGCTGACACTTGTGGGATCCTTGCGCCTTATCTGATGAACCCTGCGCAAGTGATCGCCCTTTGAAGCGGTTTGCGTTTATCTTGAATCAGAATTCGCCCCAAGAACCGGGCGAATTCTGATTTTTCTGGTTCAGATAAAACGCAAACCGCGCTAGATCACCAGTCCCGCCGCCCGTGCGCCGCTGATCATGTCGTCAACCAGATGATGCGCCCAGCGCCCCGCGCTTGGCACCACATCAGGCACTTGCACCACAACACACCCCGCGCGGTGCGCGGCCTGGGCCCCCGCTTCGGAATCCTCAAACACCAGACACCGCGCGGGCGACACGCCCATCCGTTCGGCTGCCAACAGATAGGCATCGGGTGCTGGTTTGGCGCGGGTGACATCATCTAGGGTGACCACCAGATCGAAGGCCGCACTGATGCCGGCCAAATCCAGCTTGCGGTGCGCTTCAACGCGCCCCGACGATGTGACCACCGCCATAGGCCGCAGCCGTGCGTTCAACAAATCGGTAACGCCGCTTTTTAACGCCAAACCACCGGCCAAGGTGGCGTCATGGAATCCTTGCCGCCACGCAACATGCAGCGCGTTTTGATCCAACAACGGATGTGCCGCCGAAATGATTGCCGCTGACGACGGCAGATCAATGCCGACCAGACTGTGCAGAAATGCTATATCAACCGACACCCCAAGGTCTGCAAAAGATTGCAGGCCAATGCGCAAAGCCACACTTTCGGTATCAATCAACGTGCCATCAAGATCGAAGAGAATTGCATCAAACATCGGTGCGCCTGCGGTTATGTGCCGCCCCGATAGCGCATCACAAATGCAGACGAAAGCGTTGAAAGCCATTGGGCAGCCGAACAACCGGCGTCAGTCGCAAATGCGGCACATCTTGCAAGGCGGCAAGGGCGCGCGGATCGCAATCAAACAGCGCAGTGGTGTCTTTCATCGGGGCAAATGCCCAGATCGGGTCGGCAGATTTTGATATTTGCCCGCCGCCTTGAATAAAGGCCTCGACCACGCTTTGGTTTGATTGACTGGCCTCATAGATCACCTGATCTGGTGTGGGCCGCTCAAAGCCACTGCCACCAGCACAACGGTAACTGTTGCTGGCAAGCGCAAACATCTGATCTGGCCTTACCGGTACACCAAGATAACACGGATGCACGATACGCGAGGCTTGTGGTGCCACTTCGGTGCCGCCTCGGCCAAACCGCGCCGGTTGCGACAGATCTACCTGATAGGTCAGTCCGTAGATCACATCAAAGTCATAACTGGGGAAATCAGGATTGATCAGGTCGGCATCCTGCGCGCCGGGGATCACCTGATGAAACAAACTGACCGAGCGTTCCAGCCAGCGCAAAACGGCGTGGCCGGGCAGGCAAAGCCCGACAAGGCTGTTGGGGTGCAGATATAGATCGCCGACGTTGCGACGCACCAATGGTCCTGCGGCAATGGCGGTATAATTCTCGGCCCCGCCGCGCCCGCCTGCCTTGAATGGCGCGGTTGCTGACAGAACAGGCAGCCCGGCATAGGGCCCATCCGCCAATGCCTGCGACAAATGCCCGGTTTGCGCCATGGAAATCAGATCAAGCGCAGGGCTTTGGGTAAGCAGCGCGAAAAAGCTGTGCAAGGGCACCGGCGTTTGGCCGATCGGCTGATCTGACCATGCAAGTAAGGCGGCATGGTCTTGCGCGGCAAGTGCGGCAATAACCGGATCGTCGGCAACCAAAGCCACCGTTTGCGTGCCATCATCGCTGCGCCGGGCGATAGGCCGGATTGCGGCATCGTGCGCCACCACTTGCCAGCGGGCACCGCGATCTGGCGCCTTGGAAAGAGTCAAGTCGATCACCCCAAGGTGCGATCCGAAAAAGCCGGGGATGACGACGGGTTTTCCGGCCAGATCACAGCAGTCTGGCGTCGGAAAGATCGTGTGAGTGTGCCCGGCGATCACCGCATCTATGCCGGCCACACCCGCCAAAGCATGGCTGGCGTTTTCGGCAAACGGGTCAGGTCGACCATCACCCAACCCTGAATGTGACAGCGCGATCACCAGATCGGCCCCGGCTGCCCGCAATTCCGGGATCAGCGCGGTTGCGGTTTTGACAATATCATCAACTTCGGCGCAGTCCTTCAGGTGGCGATGTTCCCAGATAGTGGTTTGCGGTGGCAAAAAGCCTGCAACCGCGATGCGCAGCGTCTGGGTGTTGCCTGCATCGTCAATCAGATCACGGCTTAGCATCAGGCTGCGCACAGCAATCTTGTCGCCGTCAAGGGCAGTCAATCGCAGGTTAGAGGCGACAATCGGAAACCTGGCATCGCGCAAACTGCGCATCAAAGCACCCAAGCCATGGCTGAATTCATGGTTGCCTAACGTGGCCGCGTCATAGCCCAGATGGTTCATCGCGGCGATCATCGGATGCTGACGCGAAATGTTCGATTGATTGCCTAATGTATAGGCCACATGATCGCCCAAGGCATTGCCATTCAGAAAATCACCATTGTCAAACAGCAGCGAATTTTCAACTTCGGCGCGGGCGGTCGTAATCAAAGTGGCTGTGCGCGCCAGCCCGCGTGAGGGGCAAACCTTGTTGGCGTGATAATCCCAAGCCAATATATTTGCATGTAAATCCGACGTGGCAAGAACACGCAACTTCAACGTTGCACCGGCCTCTGGCGACTTGTTTGCAGCCGAGTCTGGTCTAAGTGCAGGCCCTGCCAAAGACTGG
>JANNAT010000062.1:0-24927 GCA_031384605.1 Cypionkella sp. | reverse complement strand
AAGTGCCGGATTCTGTTGCCAGGCTCCGGCGGGCCCCGCCTTACGCTGCTAAGCGCAAGGACTTAGTTTCGGCGACACGAACTGCTTACGCAGCCAATGCCATTGCCGGAGCACGGTTGTCATTTGCAACTGTACAATTGGACCGATAACGGTAGTGCCTCACCGAGCAAAAGCTGGCCCCTTTAGACGTTCGTCGATCCTATTTCGACCCCACACGCCCCAAATGAAAGGGAGGATTGGTGGAGTCGCCGGGTACCGCCCCCGGGTCCGAGCCGTTTATTATGGGTGCGTTTATCGCCATAGTTCAAAGCGAACCCTGAACATGAATAATATAGGGGCGGGGGGTTGGGCGCGCAAGAGACGTGTTGGGGTAATGCTCAGGGGCTTTTGATCTCTGTAGGAAAAACTTGGCGAACGCCGCTAAATGCACCAAGGTTTACTGAAATTTCGGCATCATGGATCATAAGATGACCAATGAAGTCATACTTTATGGATACAAGTTCAGTGTCTACAACTGGATTGCGCGGGTGGTCTTGCATGAGAAGGGCGTTGACCACTCAATAGTCGAAGTTAATCCGTTTTCGGGGGATGTTCCGGCCAAGTATCACCGCCTACATCCATTCGGCCGAGTTCCTGTGCTGTTTCACGGCACATTTACTGTTTTCGAAACCAGTGCGATTGGACGCTATGTTGATGCTGGGTTCAAGGGCCCAAGCCTTACACCTGTTGCGCTGCGGTCCATTGCGCGGATGGCCCAAGTCATTGCGATCATTGATAACTATGGCTACTGGCCAATGATACTCCAAGTTTTCGCGCACCGGGTGTTTCGTCCACTTTCGGGAGAGAAGACGGACGAAGCCGAAGTTGTCGTAGGTCTAACTGGAACCCATGAAGTGTTGACGTCTCTGGAAGCCATCGTGTCCGAAGGCGAAATTCTCGACGGTCGTCAAGTCACCTTGGCTGACTGCCATCTTGCACCAATGATCAGTTATCTTTTAGCTGCCCGCGAAGGCGAAGATGCGTTTGCCGCATATCCCGCGCTGTCTGCATGGTGGTCAGTCGCTTCGTCTCGGGCTAGCATTGTCGAAACCTATCCCGGCCTGCCAAAAGATGCAGAATAGTCACAAAGATCAACTTCTAAGGATAACAATTGGTTCGGCCAGGCACTAACCCGAACGCAGACACGCACACGGTATAAAAACGCCCGGCGAGTCATTCGCCGGGCGATCACAGTCAAAAAAGCTAACTTATCAGAACCCCGACTTGATCAGCTCAAACTCTTGCGTCATGCGGTCGCGCATTGCGGGGTCGAACGGCACCTGTGACAGCACAATACCGGTGATCGGATCAACATCGCCCGCCTTCAACTCTTCCAGCGAAATTTTCTTCATCGCTTCGTCATTGGCATGCGCATAACCGAAATTCGCCAGCAAACCCTTGGCGCTGTCATGTTCCAGCCAGGCGTTGATAAAGTCATAGGCCTTGTCTTCCGACCCCGGTGCGTCTTTGAAATTGACATAGCCGCAATACCAGCTGGCCACGCCTTCGGTGGGGGTGCGGTTGAAGGCCACCGGCACGTTTTCACGCCGCATGTTTGCCACGCCGTCGTTCCATGACCATGACACGATCACTTCGCCGGTTTTCATCAACTGCGCCAGTTCCGACGGATCCGCCCAATAGGTGCGCACATTGGCATGCGCCAGTCGCAGCCATGCGGCGGCGGCGGCGAATTGTTCTTCGGTAACATTGGTCCAATCCGAAACGCCCGTGGCCAGCAGCGCCAGCGACCATGTGTCATCGGTGTTGTCGGGCAAGGATATGCGCCCGGCAAAGGCCGGATCAATAAACACGTTCAGCGAAGCCACCTGTTCCGGCTTCACTTCAGCAGTGTTGTAGGCAATCGCGGTATAGGCATAGTCGGTTGGAATATACCAAACGCCACCATCGTCTTTCACCACTTTCGATTCAAGAAAACGCGCCCCGATTTCGCCGAACTTCGGAATGCGCGACGTATCCCAAGGCTCTATCAGCCCGGCGTCACGGTATTTCTGCACCATTTGCGAACAAGGATGCGCTACATCGGCCTTGAACCCGGATGAGACTTTGGTAAACGCCTCATCATCATCGCCAAAGAACGAATAGGTCGGCATAGCGCCGTGTTTGGCCACATAAGCCTCGACCAGAGATTGGTTTTCAAAACCGGCCCAGTCAAACACGGTCAGGTCTGGATCATTGGCGCGGGCGGTGGCGGTAAAAGCGAAAACAAGTGCGGCACTGGACAGCAGGATGTGGGAAATTTTCATGGATGCTCCTTGGATCATGTTGCCGATTACAGCGTCCCTCCCAAGAGGCTGCACGGAACTGGTGGAAAACGCTAGAATAGCTCTGGCGCAGGCTCAAGCATATATTGCAGATTGGCGCGGATATGCGCGGTTTCAAGGGTTGCGGCCCAAGCGATACGCAGAAGTGAAATGACGCGTCGGAACTTTGCCCCGCTGGGCGGAGGGTCGGTCGCGGGGTGTTTGGGGGATAAGACGATGACGCAGCTAGATCTGAATTTCGTGCGCGGCCAGTTTCCGGCCTTTGACAGCCCGGTTTTGGGCAGCCATGCGTTTTTTGAAAATGCGGGCGGGTCATATCCGTGCCGCGCAGTGATTGACCGTTTGCACCGGTTTTACACCGACCGCAAAGTGCAGCCCTATTCGGCCTATCCCGGATCAAAACTGGGCGGCGAGGAAATGGACGAGGCGCGCAGCCGTTTGGCCGCGATGATGGGGGTAGCAGCACCGCAAGTGTCGTTCGGGCCGTCAACATCAACCAATACCTATGTGTTGGCCAATGCCGTGCGGATGTGGCTGCGGGACGCAAAGGCGGCGATTGTGGTGACCAATCAGGACCACGAGGCGAATTCGGGCGCGTGGCGGCGGCTGGCGGATGAAGGGATCGAGGTGCGCGAGTGGTGCGTTGATCCGGTAACTGGATCGTTGAACGTGGCCGATCTGGTCAAGTTGCTGGCAGATGGTCGCGTGCGGTTGGTGGCTTTTCCGCATTGTTCCAATGTGGTGGCGGAAATCAACGATGTGACGGCAATCAGTGCAATTGCGCGGGCGCATGGTGCGCGCACGGTGGTGGATGGGGTGTCTTATGCGCCGCATGGTTTTCCGGATTTCCCGGCCCTTGGCTGCGATGTGTATCTGTTTTCGGCCTATAAAACCTATGGCCCGCATCAGGGTATCATGGTGATAGGCCGCGAATTTGGCGCGGAACTGCCCGCGCAGGGGCATTATTTCAATGCAGGATCGCTTTATAAACGGTTCACCCCGTCTGGCCCCGATCACGCGCAAATCGCCGCCTGTGCGGGGATGGCAGATTATGTTGACGCGCTGCATGCGCATCATTTTGGCGTGGAACCTGATGCAGCGTCCCGCAACCGGGCTGTGCATGATCTGATGCGCGGAGCCGAGGTGGCGGTGGTCGCCCCGCTGCTAGACTATTTGGCGGCGCGCAATGATTTGCGCCTGATCGGGCCTCGCGATGCCAGTTTGCGCGCGCCAACCGTTGCCGTGGCGCTGGACCGCGCGGCAGAGCCGGTGGCGATTGCGTTGGCCCAAGATGGTATCGGCTGTGGGGCGGGCGATTTCTATGCGGTGCGCCCCCTGACGGCGATGGGGGTTGATCTGGGGCAGGGCGTGTTGCGGATGTCTTTGGTGCATTACACATCGGCGGCGGAGGTGTCGCAGTTGATCGCGGCTTTGGATCGGGCGCTGTAAGCAAGGCAAGGGGCTGTCTGCCCCTTTCGCATTTGCCAGTGGCAAATGCTGACCCCGAGGATATTTGGGCCAATGTAAAAGCCGTGGTGATCCTTTTGGCCCTGCCGCGCGTAAATCATAAAAGACTGTAGGGATGCATGACTGATAGGCCAATAATTTTGTGGTTTCGCCGGGATTTGCGGCTGGCGGATCATCCGATGCTGACGGCGGCTGTGGCAACCGGGCGGCCTGTGATTCCGGTGTTTATTTTTGATCCTGAAACTGCGGCGATGGGGGCGGCCCCGAAATGGCGGCTGGGGTTGGGGGTTGCGGCGTTTGATGCCGCATTGCAGGCGCTGGGCAGTCGGTTGATCCTGCGGCGGGGGCCGGCGCTGGCGGTTTTGCAGGGGTTGGTGGCCGAAACCGGGGCGGCGGGGGTGATGTGGCAGCGGCTCTATGATCCGGCGGCGGTGGCGCGCGATACCACCGTGAAGGCCGCATTGCGGGCGGATGGTGTGGCGGCGGATAGTTTTTCGGGGCACCTGCTGTTTGAACCCTGGGCGGTGCAAACCGGGCAGGGCGGCTATTACAAGGTTTATACTCCGTTCTGGCGCGCGGTGGCCGGGCGCGATGTGGCGGCGGCTGATCCGGCCCCAAAGGTCATGCGCGCGCCGGATGTCTGGCCTGCGTCTGATCAATTGGATGACTGGCAGATGGGGGCGGCGATGAACCGGGGTGCGGCTGTGTTAGCCCCGCATCAAAGGGTGGGCGAGGCTGCAGCCCTTGCGCGGTTGGATCAGTTTTTGGACGAGGCCGTTGGGGCATACCGTGAGGCGCGCGATCTTCCCGGCTTGATCGGGGCCACATCCGGCCTGTCGGAAAATCTGACCTACGGCGAAATAGGGCCGCGCAGCATTTGGCACGCAGGCCAGCGCGCACGGCTGTTGGGTGCGCAAGGGGCCGAGCATTTCTTGAAAGAACTGGTCTGGCGCGAGTTTGCCTATCATCTGATGCACCATTCCCCACATATCCTGACGCGCAGTTGGCGCGACGGATGGGAAGCGTTCCCGTGGCGGGGCGATAACCCCGACGCCGAACGCTGGCGGCGCGGCATGACCGGAGAGCCGTTCGTGGATGCCGCGATGCGCGAGATGTATGTGACAGGCCGCATGCACAACCGGGCGCGGATGATCGTAGGCAGCTATCTGACCAAACATCTGATGACCGATTGGCGGGTGGGTCTGGATTGGTTTGCCCAATGCCTGACCGATTGGGACGTGGCGGCCAATGCGATGGGCTGGCAATGGGTGGCGGGCTCGGGCCCTGATGCAGCCCCCTATTTCAGGGTGTTCAACCCATCGGGGCAGGCCGATAAATTTGACGCCGATCAAACCTATCGTCGCCGGTTTATTGCCGAGATGACCCGACATCCCGGCCCCGACGCGTTGGCGTTTTACCGCGCGGTGCCGCGCAGTTGGGGGCTTGATCCGAAACAGCCCTATCCAAAGCCTGTCATTGACCTTGCGGAAGGCCGGCTGCGGGCACTGGCAGCCTATGCGGATCGTGCTAAGTAAAATTATGCTGGTGGTTGTGGCGCACCAAAACGATGCAATAAAAACAAGACCCAAGGGTGGGAAATGGAATTTCTGACGACGACGAAGGGCCAGACCGGCTTGCCACGCTATTTTGCCTCGGCCTTTGCAGTGGCCAAAAAGCTGAACCGGGGCCGGTTGGATTTCGTGCTGCCCGATGGGCGGCGCTTTCGCATTCAAGGCGACAATCCCGGTCCGGTCGCAGAATTTGACGTGCATGATGGCGATATCTTTGCCCGCCTGATCCGCGAAGGCGATCTTGGGTTTTGTGATGCCTACCTTGAAGGGGCGTGGTCTACCCCCGATCTGCAGGCGTTCATGGATCTGGTGCATATCGGCAATTCGGCCGTGTATGATGGCTATCCCGGCCAAACCCTGATCCGCGCGTTTGAAAGGTTCCGGTTCTGGCTGCAGTCCAATTCGAAAACCCAGGCCCGCAAGAACATCGCCTACCACTATGATCTGGGCAATGATTTCTACCGCCTTTGGCTGGATGGGTCGATGACCTATTCGTCGGGCCTTTACAGGTCAGGGCAGGAAAGTCTGGAAAAGGCGCAAGAGCAGAAATACGCGTCGATGGTGGATCAGATGGGGGTTGCGCCCGGCGATCATGTGCTGGAAATCGGCTGCGGTTGGGGCGGGTTTGCCGAATATGCCGCCAAAGAACGCGGGCTGCGCGTGACGGGGCTGACCATCAGCCAAGCGCAACATGACTATGCGGTAGAGCGGATCGCGCGCGCGGGCCTTTCGGATATGGTCGAAATAAAGATGCAAGATTACCGCGACGAAAAAGGCAGCTATGACGGAATCGCCAGCATCGAGATGTTTGAAGCGGTGGGCGAGAAATACTGGCCCGTCTATTTCAACGCCGTGCGCGATCGGTTGAAACCGGGGCGATCAGCCACGCTGCAGATCATCACGGTTGAAGATCATCGTTTTGAAACCTACCGCAAGACAGTTGACTTCATTCAGAAATATATATTCCCCGGCGGGATGCTGCCGTCACCTTCGGTGCTGCGGCGCGAAGTGGAACGCGCGGGGCTGCGGGTGCATGGGTCTATCGAATTTGGCAAAAGTTACAGCCAAACCCTGCGCCATTGGCATCTGGTGTTCAATGCGGCCTGGGCCGAGGTGTCAAAACAAGGCTTTGACGAACGATTCAAGCGGATGTGGAACCTTTACCTAACCTCTTGTGCTGGCGCGTTTGAGGGTGGAAACTGTGACGTGACGCAGATTACCATCACCCGACCGTAGGGTTTAACCAGCGGCGGGGCGACTGACCGGGGGAAAACCATGCCGACTGCCGCGAAACTGACCGCTGCTGTTATATATGCCATCATCGGTTTTATCGCAGTGATGCTGTATCTGCCGCATCTGCCGAATGAATTGCCGCTGGGGTTGCTGCGCGAATACACGGCGGCGCTGGGGCTGATTATCGGCTGGTGGACCATGGGGCGGCTGGTGGGGCGCGGCTATGTTGAAGCGATCAGTTCCGGGGTGCGCACCTCGGTTACGCTGGCGTTCTGGGCGCTGTTGTTTTTTGCGATCCAGCTGATGATCAAGCGATCCTACAAAATGATGTATGACGGCCCGATGGAGGCGGTGATCGGGGTGTTTGCCTTGATGCTGGAATATAGCCGGGGGTTTTGGGCGGTTGATATTCTGGCGTGGCTTTTTATCGGCGGTGCCTTGGGCGGTGTCGTGGTGGAATGGGTCGGGAAACGCTGGCCGTGACGGGGGCGGCGGTTGTTGTTCGGGGCGCGTTGACGGATCCGCAATTGTTGCACCTTGTGCTGGGGCGGGCCGCACCGGGCACGGCTGCGACGGTTACGGGGCAGCGATTGGTGCTGGCGGACATGTCGGACGATGATCGTGCGCGGCTGGCGTTTTATGCGGGCGAACCGCGACAAGAGACTGTCGAAGGGGCTGACGGGCCGATGACAGCGCTGGTTTTTGGTGATGATTTGGGGCCGAAGTCACCGCGCGACCGTGCAGAAACGCTGGCAGCGGCGGGCGATATCATGGCGCTTTACGGGGTGAAAACTGCTGCCGATGTGCGGGCGCGGGCAAGCGCAATGGCCGTGCGCGGTGCGGCGCGGGTGCGCGCGGCCATGGTTGGCCCGACAGCCGTGCGGTTTGCGGCCGGCGCAGGCGATGTTCAGGTATCGGCCCGCCGTGAGCCTTACGCGCGGTTCTTTGCGGTTGAGGAATATGACCTGACGCACCGCCGTTTTGACGGTGGGCAAAGTGCCGAAATCACCCGTGCCGCGTTCATTTCCGGCGATGCGGTCACCGTATTGCCCTATGATCCGGTGCGGGACCGGGTGTTGTTGATCGAACAGTTCCGCGCGGGCCCGTTCGCGCGTGGCGATGCGCGGGCCTGGCAACTGGAGGCCATTGCAGGTCGGATTGACCCCAGCGAGACGCCAGAAGACGCCGCCCGGCGTGAGGCCGTGGAAGAGGCGGGGCTGACGTTGGGCGAGCTGCTGAAGGTGGCGCAGTATTACCCAAGCCCCGGAATTTGCGCGGAATATCTGTATTCTTATGTCGCAATCACCGATTTGCCTGATGGTGCTGCGGGGGTGTTCGGGTTGGACGGCGAGGCCGAAGATATCCGGGGGCACCTGATGCCGTTCGAGGGTCTGATGGCGCTGGTGGCATCGGGCGAAGTGGCCAACGCGCCGCTGATCTTGACAGCCTATTGGCTGGCTGCGCGGCGGGACAAATTGGTTGGGGGGCTTTTGCCCCGCCAAAACTCTTCAAAAGAGTTTTGATAAGAGTTTTCTGAAAACTCTTATCTTTTCTTTTTCTTACAGCGCCAGTTTTGTCCAGGCTGCGTTTTTGCCCGATGACCGCACGCAGGCATCGACAAAGGCCACGCCTTCCAGACCCTCTTTCAGCCCCGGAAACGTAACGGCTTTGTCCAGCGCGGTGCCGTCGCGGCGCGCGATAATCGCGCGGGCGGCTTCGGCGTAGATATTGGCGAAGCCTTCCAGATACCCCTCTGGATGGCCTGCCGGGATACGCGACATTCTTGCGGCAGCGTCACCGGTGCCTGCACCGCCGCGCGTCAGCCGATAGCGCGGCGCGCCAAGGGGGGTGACCCACAAGTAATTCGGATTTTCCTGCTCCCACTCAATCCCGGCTTTGGTGCCATAAATCCGCAGCCGCAGCGCGTTTTCACAGCCCGCCGCCACTTGGGAACACCACAGCATGCCGCGCGCGCCGGATGTATAGCGCAGCAGAACATGGCCGTTATCATCGACACGCCTGCCCGGCACGAAAGATTGCAGATCGGCGGAAAGTTCGGACAGGGTTAGACCTGTCACGAAATTCGCCAGATTGAACGCATGGGTGCCAATATCGCCGGTCGACCCACCAGCCCCTGATCGCGCAGGGTCAGTGCGCCAATCGGCCTGTTTCTGGCCCGTCGACTCTAGCGGTTCGGCCAGCCAATCCTGAGCGTATTCCACATTCACCAAACGGATGTCGCCCAGATCACCCGCCTGCACCATCGCCTGTGCCTGACGGATCATCGGATAGCCGGTGTAGTTGTGCGTCAGCGCAAACACTACGCCGGACGCCGCCGCAGCCTTCGCCAGTTTCTTAGCCTCGGGCAAAGTGGCGGTCAGCGGTTTGTCACAAATCACATGAATGCCGCGTTTCAGAAATTCCAGTGCCACCGGCGCGTGCATGTGGTTGGGGGTGACAATCGCCACCGCCTCAATCCCGTCTTTGCGGCGCGATTCCTTCGCCGCCATTTCGGCAAAGCTGCCGTAACTGCGCGCCACCCCCAGATCGGCGGCAGAGGCAGCGGATTTATCGGGGTCGGCGGAAAAGCAGCCCGCGACCAGTTCATATTGATCATCGATGCGGCTGGCGATGCGGTGAACGGCACCGATAAAGGCGCCGCGCCCGCCGCCCACCATGCCAAGGCGGATGCGGGGGGATCGTGCAACATGGGCTGCAGTGATGGCCATGGTTTACTCCAATCCCAGCATGCGGCGGTTTGCGGCACGGTCGGTGCCTGCATCGGCGAAATCGTCAAAGGCGCGTTCTGTCACCCGAATGATATGGGCGTTGACGAACTGCGCCCCTTCGCGCGCGCCGTCTTCGGGGTGTTTGATGCAGCATTCCCATTCCACCACCGCCCAGCCCTCAAACCCGTATTGCGTCAGTTTCGAAAATATGCCGCCGAAATCGACCTGCCCATCGCCCAAGGATCGGAACCGGCCTGCGCGGTTGATCCATGATTGAAAGCCGCCGTAAACGCCTTGCCGCCCGGTGGGGTTCAATTCGGCGTCCTTGACGTGGAACATTTTGATCCGGTCGTGGTAGATGTCAATATGATCAAGGTAATCAAGGTGTTGCAGCACATAGTGGCTGGGATCATACAGCATGTTGGCGCGCGCATGATTGTTCACGCGGTCCAAAAACATCTCAAAACTGATGCCATCGTGCAGGTCTTCGCCGGGGTGAATTTCATAGCAGACATCGACGCCCATATCCTCGGCATGGTTCAGAATCGGGGTCCAGCGGCGGGCCAATTCGTCAAACGCCTCTTCCACCAATCCGGCGGGGCGCTGTGGCCATGGATAGATATAGGGCCAGGCGAGGGCACCCGAAAACGTGGCGTGTGCGGTCAGGCCAAGGTTGCGGCTGGCGGTCAGCGCCTTTTTCACCTGACCTACCGCCCATTCCTGCCGCGCCACAGGATTGCCGCGCACCGCAGGGGCGGCAAAGCCGTCAAATGCCGCGTCATAGGCCGGATGCACGGCCACCAACTGCCCCTGCAAATGGGTCGAAAGTTCGGTGATCGTGATGCCCGCTTCGGCCGCCACACCGCGCAGATCGTCACAATAGGTTTTTGACGTCGCGGCCAGATCAAGATCAATCAGCCGCGCATCCCAGCTGGGGATCTGCACACCAAGATAACCGCAATCGGCGGCCCATTTGGTGATGGCGCCAAATGAATTGAACGGGGCGGCATCGCCCGCGAATTGCGCCAGAAACAGCGCGGGGCCTTTGATGGTTTTCATCGTATTCTCCGGTCAGACAAGGTCTGCGATTGTGGGGCGGTCAAGAAACTGTCTTGGCGCAAGGGTGTTGTCTTCGATGGCGGCCATTAAAGCGCGGGCAAGGAAGTCTCCAGCTTTGCCGACATCTTCGTGCAATACAATAATCTCACGCCGGAAACGGAACAAAAAGTTCAAAGCCTCTTTCGCGGCCAGATCAAAATCGGTGCCGATGGTCAGACCCAGACTTTCCGCGCCAGTGATCGCCGCCATCGCCGCAGTGGTTGATCCGACGACCAGCCCATCGGGACGGTTGGGCAGCCCCATCCGTTCGGCAACAGCGGCGTGAATGCGCACAGCGCCCGAATCCGAATGGGCCGTGGTCAAAATCTCGGGAAATAAGCCGTGGTCGGCGCAGCCTTGCAAAAAGCCTGTCGTCATGTGGGCGGCATAAGATTGGCTGACAGGCGGGGCCACCAACAAGATATGCCTGCGCCCGCGCCGCGCCAGTTCTTGCACCGCAATGCGGGCAAAGGCCTCATTGTCGTAGTCGAAATAAGGGTGGTCGATTCCGGTTTCGGTGCGCCCGTGGGTGGCGAAAGGAAAGTTATGGTCGGCCAGATAGCGCACACGGGGATCATCGGGCATCGTCTGGTTCAGGATCACGCCATCGGCACTTTCGGTTTCCACCAGATAGCGGATCGGGGCCATCGGGTCTTCATCCGCAAAAAACGGCATGATGACGACGTGATAGGCGGTGCCGCGCAACGCCTCAGCGGCGGAATAAATCAGGCTTGAGGCGTGGTTCATCACGTCGGCTTCGGTTGAAAACACCAAGGCGATGACGTTGGTTTTACCGGTGCGCAGGCGCAAAGCGGCGCGGTTGGGGCGGTATCCCAGGCGTTGTGCAATCTCGCGCACGCGGCGTTTGGTTTCTTCGCCAATGTCGGATGCATCCTTTAACGCCCGGCTGACCGTGGCCACTGCCAGACCTGATTCGGCGGCGATGGTCTTTAGGGTGGGGCGGCCCGGCTCTATTGTCGGAAGCGGTGATTCGGTCATTGCGTCCATTCCATCGGCCAAGGCCGCTTTTCGGGCTTTTTGGGTCGCGGGCAAAGACAACGATTCGCGCGACACATGGCGCGCATCCCAGAATCCTGCACCGCAACCGCGAGTATCCTATGGATCAAGTTATTGTAAATAAATAACTTAACTCACAGGTCGCCCGCAGCGCGGTTATCCTTGTCCCCACCCGCGTTGGCAAAGTCAGTCACCATTCAAGCGACAACAAAATACTTTGAACAAGCGAAAAGATTGCTTGATTGGAAAAACTATAACGTTATAGATTTCGGTCATAACGACTAAAAAACTGGGAGGACTACATGAAGAACTGGAAATTGGCGGCGGCTCTGATGCTGTCGGCGGCGCTGCCGTCGTCTGCTTTGGCAACCGATCTGGAAGTAACCCATTGGTGGACATCCGGCGGTGAAGCCGCTGCGGTGGCCGAATTTGCCAAGGCATTTGATGCCACCGGCAACAAGTGGGTCGACGGCGCAATCGCAGGGTCAGGCGACACGGCCCGCCCGATCATCATCAGCCGTATCTTGGGCGGCAACCCGATGGGTGCAACCCAATTGAACCCCGGCAAAGACGCGGATGAGCTGATCGCCGCTGGCCTGATGCAGGATCTGACCGAACTGGCGACAACCGAACAGTGGGCAACCATTCTGCGTCCGGCGTCACAGCTGGAATCCTGCACCGTTGACGGCAAGGTTTATTGCGTGCCTGTCAACCTGCACTCGGCCCAGTGGATGTGGACCAACCGCAAAGTGTTCACCGATCTTGGAATGGAACCACCAAAGGACATCAATGAGTTGATCGCCTTGGCCCCCAAACTGCAAGAAGCCGGCATTCAGCCGCTTTCACTGGCCCAAGGCTGGCCGGTTGGTCTGATGGTCAACGACATTCTGGTCGCACAAGCGGGTGTTGAGAACTTCGTCAAGGTTTACAAAGACCGTGATTTGGCAATCGCTGGTGGCGCTGAATTCACCAAGATTTTTGAGACACTGGCCTCGGTGCGTCAATACACCCCAGCCGACAAAATGGTTCCTCAGTGGAACGAAGCTGTTGGTTTGGTCATTCAGGGCAAAGCTGCTGCCAACATCATGGGTGACTGGGCTGGTGGCGAATTCGCTGTGGCCAACATGGTTGCGGGCGTCGATTTTGATTGCCTTCCAGGTCTGGGTGTAACCCCGGTTCTGAACACCGGCGGCGACGTGTTCTACTTCCCAAAGAACGCAGACCCAGCCGTGACTGCGGCGCAAATGGTCATGGCGTCAACGCTGGTGACCAAAGAAGTGCAGGTGGCCTTCAACCTGAAGAAGGGCTCGCTGCCAATGCGCGCTGACGTTGACCTGTCTGCGGCCAACGACTGCATGAAGAAAGGTCTGGAGATCCTGGACAAATCCACTGCCGTGTTCCCGAACGACGTGCAGATGATTGACCGCGACTCGATCAACCAGATCAACGATCTGTTCACCGAGTTCATGGCGAACCCTGAAATGGCGGCTGCGGATGCGCAGGCGAAGTTCGTCTCGATCATCGAAGCCGCTCCTAAGTGAGCTTTCGCTGATTGATTGAAAGCAGGTCCGGCTACCGATGGTGGCCGGGCCTGTTCTTTGAACCCTTTGGCAACAGGTAGGACGCATGGACCGGCCAAGCCCCTTATTCCGCAATCTATCTTCAAAAATGGCATCCGCACCGATGGTGCTGATTGTGCTGTGCGTTTTTGTAGGTGGGACGCTTTGGACGATCTTGTTTTCGTTCACCAATATCAAAATCCTGCCGATCTTTACCCCCGCTGAATGGGTGAATGGTTTTGTTGGTTTTGCCAATTATGAGCGGCTGTTTAACACAGACCGCTGGATGAATTGCCCGGCGATCACAGCGATTGGCAGCGCGGCATGGAAATTCAAATGCACGGGTGCCATGCCAAACATGGTAACGTTTGCGGTGCTGGCGATCATTATCTCGATGTCGCTGGGCTTTTTGCTGGCGGTGATGATGGATCAGAAAATCCGTCTGGAGGGGGTGTTTCGAACGATTTACCTTTACCCCTTTGCGCTGTCGTTCATCGTCACAGGCCACGTCTGGGCGTGGATCATGTCTCCTGAATACGGCATGCAGGCGGCTGTGCGGAAATTGGGTTGGGAAAGCTTTACGTTCGGCTGGATCGCTGACCGCGAGATGGTGATGTATGCGATCGTTATTGCGGGCATCTGGCAAGGCACAGGGTTTGTTATGGCCCTGATGCTGGCGGGCCTGCGCGGCATTGATGACGACATCTGGAAAGCTGCCCGCGTCGATGGCATTCCCGCCTGGCGGACCTATCTGCAGATCGTTTTGCCGATGATGAAGCCGGTTTTGGTGACGACTTTCGTGATCGTCGCATCGGGGGCCGTCAGGGTTTACGATATTGTCGTCGCAATGACAGATGGCGGGCCGGGCATCGCGTCAGATGTGCCGACACGCTATGTTTACAGCAACTTCTCGGCCAACTTGGGCCAATCCCTTTCTGCCTCGACCGTCATGTTGGTGACGATGGCAATCATCCTGATCCCGTGGATCCGGCTGGAATTTGGCAAGAAAGCACAGGGGCATTAATCAAATGGCAAACACATCCTCTTTTGCGTCGGGGCCCTCGGGCGCCAAGCCAAAGCCCTTCATCACGTGGCAGCGCTTTGTCGTCTATTCGGTGCTGACGGTCTGTGCGGTGTTCTTCTTGTTTCCGCTTTACATCATGATCATCACCTCTTTGAAAAGCATTGAGGAAATTCGGGCGGGCAATATCTTTGTGCCAACAATGCAGCCTACCTTTGACGCTTGGGCCACGGCTTGGGATTCGGCCTGCACCGGGCTTTACTGCGAAGGCATCAAAGTAGGGTTCTGGAATTCGGTCAAAATCACGGTGCCATCGACGATTGTGTCGATCGTGGTGGCGTCGCTGACGGGGTATTCTCTGGCGAACTGGCCGTTCAAATATTCGGAACTGTTCTTTTCGATCCTGCTGCTGTCGTCATTCATCCCCTATATCGTGATGCTGTATCCGCTGGTCTTGATCACCAAGTGGCTGGGCATCTTTTCAACCCTGCCTGCGGTGGTGCTGGTGCATACGATCTTCGGCCTGCCGATCCTGACGCTGCTGTTTCGCAACTATTTTGCATCGCTTCCTGCGGAATTGTTCAAGGCGGCACGGGTGGATGGCGCGGGTTACTTCCAGATTTTCTTCCAGATTTTCGTGCCAATGTCGGTGCCGATCTTTACCGTGGCGGTGATTTTGCAGGTGACGGGCATCTGGAATGACTTCTTGTTCGGGGTGATTTATGCCGGGCCCACCAACTATCCGATGACGGTGCAGCTGAACAATATCGTCAATTCGGCGATGGGCGGCAAAGCGTATAACGTTGATATGGCGGCGACGATCCTGACGGGTCTGGTGCCGCTGACCATCTACTTCGTCTCTGGCAAATATTTCGTGCGCGGCATTGCGGCCGGCGCCGTTAAGGGTTGATCTAATGCACTCAGTTTCCGTCAAAAACCTGACCCTGAAGTTCGGCGCTGCTGAAGTTCTGAAAAACCTGAACCTTGATGTCGAGGAAGGCGAATTCATCGTGCTGCTGGGGCCTTCAGGCTGTGGCAAATCAACGTTGCTGAATTGCTTGGCGGGGCTTTTGGAGTTGTCCGAAGGGCAGATCCATATCAAGGGCAAGAATGTCACCTGGGCGGAACCGTCGGATCGTGGCATCGGCATGGTGTTTCAATCCTACGCGCTTTATCCGCAGATGACGGTGCGGGGGAACCTGTCGTTCGGGCTGAAAATCGCAGGGTTGAAGAAGGATGAGATCGAAAAACGCGTGCAACGCGCGTCCGAGATTTTGCAGATCGGCCCGCTGTTGGATCGTAAACCCGGGGCGCTGTCGGGCGGGCAACGTCAGCGAGTGGCGATTGGGCGCGCGTTGGTGCGCGATGTCGATGTGTTCTTGTTTGACGAGCCGTTGTCGAACCTTGACGCCAAATTGCGCAGCGAATTGCGGGTTGAATTGAAACGCCTGCACAACCGTTTGAAAAACACCATGGTTTACGTGACGCACGATCAGATTGAAGCGTTGACCCTGGCCGACCGGATTGCCGTGATGCGCGGTGGGATCATTCAACAACTGGATGCGCCGCAAACCATTTATAACCGTCCGACCAATCTGTTTGTGGCGGGCTTTATTGGCAGCCCGTCGATGAATTTCCTGCACGGGTCAACGGTTGATGGCGGGGCGGCGTTCAAGTTCGGCGATATCAAGATCAATCTGGCGGGCTATGATGGCGGTGCTATTCTGGAACGGCCCAAGGCGATTTTGGGGGTGCGTCCTGAACATTTGCACATCCAAGATCATGCCGAACCGGGGCTGACCATCCCCGCAGTGGTGGAGATAGACGAGCCGATGGGCGCAGACAGTCTGGTCTGGCTGATGGCGCAAGGCACGCAAATGTCGGTGCGGGTGCCGGTGGAACGCCGGATGGCGGCGGGCACCGAAGTGCATCTGAAAGTGGATATTCCCAAAGCGTCGATTTTCGACGTGGGCACTGAACAGCGGGTCTGAACATGCTTGATTTATGTGGCACTTGGGCGCTTTCGGATGAAAGCGGCCAGCACGCGGTTGCGTTCGATCTGCCCGGCGATGGCATCTCGGCGCTGCATGCGGCGGGGGCCATTCCTGATCCGTATTGGGGCCGCAATGAATACGGGCTGCGCTGGATTTGCACCCGCGACTGGGTGGCTACGCGCAGCTTTGCGGTTGATCGCACTTATCAGGTGTTGGTGATATCCATGCTGGATACCGTGGCCGAGGTAACGGTGAACGGTATCTGTGTGCTGCGGTCTGACAGCATGTTTCGCAGCTTTCGCGTTGATCTGTCGGGCGTGTTGCGGCTGGGCGAGAATGACATCGCCATCCGTTTCAAATCGCCTGCGCGCGAAGCTGCGGCGCGTCAAGCGGCGCAGCCCTATTTCGTGCCGTTTTCCGCGAATAATACCCCAATTCACAACGGCAATATGCTTCGCAAGCCCAGTTGCGATTTTGGCTGGGATTGGAACATCGCACTGGCCACCTTCGGGCTGTATGGTGATTTCTATCTGGAACCGATGACTGCGGCGCGGATTGCCGCGCTGGTGATTTCACAAACCCATTCGCCGGGCCGTGCCGTGGTGGCGGTTGACGTCGCGGTTGAGGGCGAGGCGGAAGGCGCGGAAATCACGCTGACCCTTGGCGGCGCACAGGCGCGGGCAACCGTGCGGCGGGGTGCTGCCTGGGCAGAGTTGGTGATCGACGCGCCCGATTTGTGGTGGCCAGCCGGGGCAGGCGATCAGCCGCTTTATGATCTGCACGTTTCCTTGGGCGATCAAATGGAACATCGGCGTATTGGTCTGCGTCAATCGGCGCTGATCGCCGAAAAGGACGCGGTTGGTCTGGGGTTCAAGTTCAACATCAACGGTCGCGATATCTTTGCCAAGGGCACCAACTGGATCCCCGCCGATGCGCTTGCGGGCCGGATCACGATTGCCGCCACCCGCGATCTGCTGCAATCGGCGGTGGATGCCAATATGAACATGATCCGCGTCTGGGGCGGCGGGCGGTATGAACCCGATTGGTTCTATGATCTGTGCGACGAGATGGGCCTGATGGTCTGGCAGGATTTCATGTTTTCGTGCCATATCTATCCGGCGGACAAGGTTTTCCTTGACGATGTGGCCGTTGAGGTGCGCGAACAGGCGTTGCGGCTGCATCATCATGCAGCACTGGTGCTGTGGTGTGGTGACAATGAACTGATCGGCGCGCTGACGTGGTTTCCCGAAACCCGCGCCAACCGCGATTTGTATCTGGTGGGCTATGATCGGCTGAACCGCACGATTGAGGCGTCTTTGAAAGCCGCAGTGCCGGGGGCCGTGTGGTGGCCATCGTCGCCATCCCCCGGCCCGATGGATTTCGGCGATGCCTGGCACGACGACAGCAAAGGCGATATGCATTTCTGGTCTGTGTGGCACGAGGGCCGCGATTTCGACCATTACCGTGATGTATCGCCCCGGTTTTGTTCCGAATTCGGCTTTCAATCCTATCCATCCATGGATGTGATCCGCAAATTTGCTGATCCCGCCGATTTCAACATTGCCGCCCCGGTGATGGAAAGCCACCAAAAGAATGCCGGCGGCAACGCCCGGATTGCCGAGACGATGTTTCGCTATTTCCGCTTTCCGGTGGATTTCGAAAACTTCGTCTACCTGTCACAGGTGCAGCAGGGTTTGGCGATCAAAACCGCCGTCACCCATTGGCGCAGCCTAAAGCCGCATTGCATGGGCACGTTGATCTGGCAGTTGAATGACACCTGGCCGGTCTGTTCCTGGTCAAGCCTTGATCATGGCGGCGGCTGGAAGTTGCTGCACCACATGTCAAAGGCGTTCTATGCGCCGGTGTTTGTGTCTGCGGTGCCCGTGGCGGGCGGGATCGAACTGCGGGCCATCAACGATAACGCCGCCGCCGTATTGATAACTGTCGATGCGATGGCAGTGGATATGGCCGGCACCCGGCGGCATTTGCGCCAGCAAACCTGCACGGTGGGGCCGGACGCGGCGCTGGTGGTGATGATGATCAGCGCAGATGAGTTGCAAGACGGCGAAATGCTGGCCTATGATTGGCACGACGGGCAAGGCGCACTGATTGCAGGCGACACTTTTGCGCCCAAGGCCTACAAGACCTATGATCTGCTGGCCCCGAACCTGACCCACACCATCATCGAAACTGACGGCAGCTATCACTTTATGATCAAAGCCGAAAAACTGGCGCTGTTTGTGGCGGTGGAATCCGATCTTCCGGGGCGGTTTTCTCAAAACGCCTTCACCGTTTTTCCCGGTCACGCAGCCCGCGTCACCTTTACCCCCAATCATCCGGGGCCCGCGCCCCGCTTTACCATCCGTGATCTACATTCGGCGACCTACGGTTCGCAGTAACTGCCCAAGGAGGCCCCCATGTTCAGCTATCAGCTATACTCATCGCGCAACTTTCCCCCTTTGTCTGACACGCTGAAAATGCTGGCCGACGTGGGCTATGAGGGCGTCGAAGGCTTTGGCGGCCTTTATGCCGATCAGGCGGGTCTTGATGTGATGGCCAGCGGTCTTGCGGCCAATGGGCTGGTGATGCGGTCGGGTCATTTCGGGCTGGACCAGGTCGAAGACACTCCCGATTGGGCGATAAAAGTGGCGCAGACGTTGGGCATGGACACCGTCATCGTGCCATGGCTGCCCGCCGAGATGCACCCGACCACCGGGGCGGGTTGGCACGAACTTGGTGCAAGGCTGCAAAAGGCGGGCGCGCCCATTCGCGCCGCGGGGCTGGCGTTCGGCTGGCACAACCATGATTCGGAATTTCGCAAAACCGCCGATGGGGCCGTGCCGCTGACCGCGTTTTTTGAAGGCGGGCCCGATCTGAAATGGGAAATTGACGTGGCTTGGGTGGTGCATGGCGGGGCAGACCCGACCCAGTGGATCAAGGATCATGCGCACCGCATCGTGGCGGCCCATGTCAAAGACATCGCCCCTGCGGGGCAAAACGCCGCCGAAGACGGCTGGGCTGATGTGGGTTACGGCACCGTTGATTGGCCGGCGATCATGGCCGCGTTGCGCGCTGTGGGCTGCGATAATTTCGTTCTGGAACACGACAATCCCGCCGATCACGCGCGCTTTGCTGCGCGGTCGTTGGCCTCAGTAAAGGGTATGTGATCATGGCTGACCTTGGCATTGGCATCATCGGATGCGGCAATATCTCAACCTCTTATCTGCGGCTGGCCCCTTTGTTCAAAGGGCTGCAAGTGCGGTCAGTTGCCGACGTGAACATGGGCGTGGCGGCGGCGCGGGCGGCAGAGTTTAATACACAAGCGCAGTCGGTTGATGACCTTTTGGCCAACAAAGACATCGACGTGGTGATCAACCTGACGATCCCTGATGCGCATTATTCGGTGACAAAGCGTATCCTTGAGGCGGGCAAACACGCCTATTCCGAAAAGCCGCTGGTGCTGACCTTGGCCGAAGGGGTGGCGCTGCGCGATCTGGCCGCGTCCAAAGGTTTGGCCGTTGGCTGCGCGCCTGACACCTTCCTTGGCGGCACGCATCAACAGGCCCGCGCGTTGATTGATGAGGGTAAGTTAGGCACGATTACAACGGGTTGTGCAGCCATCCAAGGCCATGGACCAGAATCCTGGCATCCAAATCCGGGGTTCTTCTATCTGCCCGGTGCGGGGCCGATCATGGATATGGGCCCCTATTATATCGCCAATCTGATCAATCTGTTGGGCCCTGTGCGCCGGGTTGGCGCGCTGACATCCTCGGCCACGCCCACCCGCACGATCGGATCAGGCGATCAGGCGGGCCAAACCATTGACGTCAAAACCCCGTCGAACATTCAGGCGCTGCTGGAATTTCATTCGGGTGCGACGATCAGCTTTTCCGCAAGTTGGGACGTCTGGCACCACAAGCGCAACCATTTCGAATTCTATGGCACCGAAGGCACGCTTTATGTGCCCGACCCTAACTTTTTCGGCGGGCCTTTGCAGATGGCGGGGCGTGACGGCGTTTTGCACGACGTGGCGGCGTGGGATCATCCGTTTGGCCGCAATAACCAAAAGGGCCATCACGGCGAGGATCAGGCCAATTACCGCACGGCGGGCATGGCCGATATGGTGCTGGCAGTGACCCAAGGCCGCGATGCGCGCTGTTCGTTGGAACGCACGCTGCACGGGGTGGATGTGATGACGGCGTGCCTGAAATCGGGTGAAACGGGCGAATTCATAACTCTGACCACCACTTGCACCCGGCCCGCAGCCTTGGGGCCGGTTGAGGCAGCGGCGTTGCTGCGATAAAGGCGGCTCGCCCCGCCCCGCCCTGTCTGGATCGGTGACAGGGACAAAAGATGATCGAAATCCAGTCCTGCGCAGCTTTAACCCCGATCCGTCGTTCTGCCGGATCGGGGTAGAGAAGTATCCAGTGCTCTTTCACCGGGGCCTTTGTGGGTATGGTGGCGTGATCTGGACGGGCAGGGCCGGCGTGCCGATTTTGCCAGCTTTGACGATGCGGGGCGCAGTTAAGGCAGGCTTAGGCTTGCAACAGCGGCCCCGCCCGGATTAACACTGCGCGAATATGAGAATGAGTGATCCCGGACTGATGCCCAACGACATGACAGATGATGCGCGCAAGATCCCAACCCACGAGGTGACATACGCGCAGCTGCGCGATATGATCTTGTTTGGTGCGTTGGAACCGGGGCAGCCGGTGACCATCCAAGGGTTGATCGCCGATCTGGGTGCGGGGATGACCCCGGTGCGCGAAGCGATAAGACGTCTGGCCGCCGAAGGCGCGCTTTTGCCGCAAGGTAATCGCAGGGTAACAGTGCCCCATCTGACGCCCGCCATTCTGGAACAGCTGGCGTTTGCGCGCATCACGATTGAGCCGAAATTGGCTGAAATGGCGGCGATTGCGCTGACACCCGCCCTGATCAACCGGTTGACGGCACTTGACGCCCAAGTGGATGCCGCCATTCACGCCGACAATGTGCAGGGCTATTTGCAAAGCAATCACGCCTTTCACTTTGCCTTGTATGACGCAGCAGGCCCCGGCGTTCTGCTGGATATGGCGCGGTCATTATGGTTGCGCTTTGGACCATCGCTGCGGGTGGTTTGCGCGCGAATGGGGGCCTCTGCGCTGCCCGACCGGCACAAAGAGGCGCTGGCGGCGATGCGCGCGGGCGACGTGGCTGGATTGGTTGCAGCCATAACGGCAGATATTGGCGATGGGATTGACGTGGTGCGCGGGACGCTGAAATCCTGACTTTGGGCACCATACGTTTTGCGCGGCCCCCCGATACCTTAGACGCGCCCCGCCAACCGTGCCTTTAGCCGCGACAAAGATTCCGGCGTGATGCCAAGATAAGACGCGATATGCATTTGCGGCACTTGGGCAATCAAATCGGGCAGGGCCTGCACCAAATCGGCATACCGCTGTTCCGGGCTTTGGGTCAGAAATGCGATTTCGCGGTCTTCCTTGCGGATATACAACCGTTCCGCCAGCACCCGCCCCAGCTTTTGCCATTCCGCATGGCTTGCGTATAGTCCAGTCAGCCGCACAAAGGGCCAGACCGACACCACACAATCGGTGACCGCCATAATACCAACCCGGGCGGGTTGGCCGCTGACCGCACTGCCAAAAGACATTGCAAAGGTGGGGCCTGCGGAAAAATCCTTGGTCACGTCGTCGCCGGTTTCCGGGACGATCAGCAGATAACGGATGATACCACTGTGAACAAAATACAGCGGATGCGTGGTGTTACCAAGATCCACCAACGGATTACCCCGCCCGATGACCGTCCGGCGCGCCTCGGCCACAAAGCCCTGAACTTGCGGGGCCGGGGGGGTGGCAAAGCGGGCAATATAGGCGGTTATCTGGTCGGCGGGACTGCTGGTCATCAAAAATCTACCCATTGCTTACCCATCGTCAAAAGTGGCCCGCGCCCGGTGCCGTAAAGTTTGGCCAAGATCAATCCTTGGGAAAAACGGGGCAAGCCATGACAAAGATACCAAATACCGATGCAAAAGTCGTTCACATTAATCCCAACCGGGCCGTGCCGGTGTTACCTGCCGACTGGCCGCCTTTGTCGATCGCCCTTGAAGGCGGGCCTGCGCAAAGCCTGACAATCACCCGCATCACCCATGCCTGTGTGGTGATCGAATGGGCGGGCGGGGCGCAGTTGACCGATCCGTGGTTTTCGCAAAAACCGCTGTATCGCCATGGCGAAAGCCTGCCGTTTGATGTAGCAGGCCTGCCCGAATTGACGGCGGTGCTGTCCAGCATGACCCATTACGATCATTTCGACGTGCGCGCCTTTAGCGCCTATCGCAACCTGTCGGTGCCGTTTGTGACGATCAAGGGCAGCGGGCAGGCGAAAATGGCGGGGCAGGCGGGGTTCCGCGATCTGCGCGATCTGGCGGCGGGGGACCAGATAACAATCGGCGGGGCCACTTTGCACGCGGTTGCCGCGAACCACTTTGCGCCAAACACATTCCGCTATGAACAGGCCTATGTCATTGAAGTGGCGGGCCGCACGATCTTGTTTTGCCCGCATTTTCTGAACGACAAAGGCTTGGCCCGGGTGAAGGCGCGGTTTCCCAAGATTGACCTTGCCCTGCTGGGCATCAACGGTTCGCGGATCAAACCGCTGCTGGGTCGGCAGATGAGCATGGATCCCGCCGATGCCGCCCGGGTGTGCGCTGCCCTGAGCATCGCGGTTTGCGTGCCAATTCATTATGCGTTCAACGGGGGTTGGTTTTCATCGACCTTCCTCTTGTCGCACAAAGGCACGCCACAGCAGTTTGCCGAAAGCGCCCGGTGCCTTGCCCCCACCACCAGCGTTGTCATCCTTAGCCCGGGCCAACCCCTTTCGCTACGGTAACCTGACCTGCGGCAGCCTTCATAAAAGCGCGGGTTAAAAATTTGATCAAATTCCTTGAACCTTGGCGCATTTGATCATATTCTTTCCATAACGCCCGAAAGCTGTAAGGACTCCGCCCATGAACAAGATCACCAACCACATGCCCACCGCCGAGTTGCAGGCGCTGGATGCGGCCCACCACATGCACCCGTTTACCGAAAATGCCGCCCTCGCCCGCAAAGGCGCGCGGATCATGACGCAGGGCAAAGGCGTGTGGCTGACGGATTCCGAAGGCAACAAGATCATCGACGGTATGGCGGGTTTGTGGTGCGTGAACATCGGCTATGGCCGCCCCGAATTGGGCAATGTCGCCAAGGCGCAGATGGATCAACTGGCCTACTACAACACGTTTTTCCAGACCAGCCATGTGCCAGCAATCGCACTGGCCGCCAAGATTGCGCAATTGGCACCGGGCGATCTGAACCATGTGTTCTTTGCGGGGTCTGGATCAGAGGCGAACGATACCAACATCCGCATGGTGCGGCGTTATTGGGATATCAAGGGCCAGCCATCCAAACGCATCATCATTGGCCGGGTCAATGGCTATCACGGCTCAACCATGGGCGGCGGGTCTTTGGGCGGCATGAAGCCGATCCATGATCATGGCGGCATGATCGACGGCATCGTTCACATCGGCCAGCCGCATTGGTGGGCCGAGGGTGGCGATATGACGCCTGATGCGTTTGGTCTGATGCGCGCGCAGGAGTTGGAGGCGAAAATCCTGGAACTCGGCGTCGAAAACGTCGCCGCGTTCATTGGGGAACCTGTGCAGGGGGCCGGTGGCGTGATCATTCCGCCCGCCACCTATTGGCCGGAAATTCAGCGCATCGTCGATAAATACGGCATTTTGCTGATCGCCGATGAGGTGATCACCGGGTTCGGCCGCACCGGCAACTGGTTTGCCAGCGAAACTTACGGCATCCGCCCGCATATCATGACGATCGCCAAGGGGTTGTCATCGGGCTATCAGCCGATTGGCGGGTCGATTGTCTGCGATGAGGTCGCCGAGGTGATGGGATCGTCGGGCGATTTCAACCATGGCTATACCTATTCCGGCCATCCGGTGGCGGCGGCGGTGGCGTTGGAGAATATCCGGATTATCGAAGAAGAAGGCATCATCGACCACGTCCGCAACGTGGCGCATCCCTATCTGGCGGAACGCTGGCGCGCGTTGGTCGATCATCCGTTGGTGGGGCAGGCGACGATTGTGGGGCTGATGGGCGCGATTGTTCTGACGCCCGATAAAGCCAGCCGCGCGAAGTTTGCCGGGGATCAAGGCACCGTCGGCTATCGCTGCCGCGAACGGTGCTTTGCCAACAACCTGATCATGCGGCATGTGGGGGATAGGATGATCATCTCACCACCGCTGGTGATTGTGCCTGCGGAAATTGATATTCTGATCGAACGGGCAAAGAAATCTCTGGATGAATGCTATGCCGGGCTGGTGGCGGATGGGTTGATGGTTTCGGGGTGAGTTTGAGGAGCTGATCCTAACCCGACGAACCGCTAATCTGTAGCGAAGCCGAATAAGTTTTGATTGAAAGACTGTGCATCCAAGCAGGTCTACCAGCCTTTGCAGGTCTGCTTGGGACCGCATCTGACACCTTTGCGGTGCAAAGCCGGGCGGGCCTTTGCCCAAAGGCGCACGCCGTCGGGCAAGGGCGGTGGGGCTGAAAATGGCGGTGGGAAATCAGGGTGCGCCCGTCTGGCGGGTGCGACCGTCGGGGCAGTGCCCGACGTGCCGCGTGTCAAATCCGACAAGTCGGGCAGCGGTTGACCGATCAGTGGGTGGCAGTGATGGCGGTTCAAAGGGTGTCCCTATGGGCGGCGTGGTGGGTCTGGCAAATCAGCACGACCTGACTTTGCCCAAGCTTCCGTCCCTCACCCCCCCCTCAACCCTTGAGTTTGCCCCCATCCCCCCCTACACCTTTCCCAAAGACCATAAGGATGCCCTTCTCATGCGGATTCATGCTGATTTGGCCGATACCATCGG
>JANNAT010000060.1:0-28407 GCA_031384605.1 Cypionkella sp. | reverse complement strand
GGGTCAGCCGGTCGCCGCGTGCCACAACGGTGACAACGTGGCCCGCAGCCGCCAGACGCGCGGCATAAAGGCTGCCAAGCACACCTGCGCCGATGACGGCAATGCGCATCAGTTGGCCCCACATCGAACAAAGGAACCATCTAGCGCATCGGAAAGGGTGGCAGGCATCATTGGCACCGGGTTGCTCCTTTGATTAGATCAGTTTCTGGCGCACAAAGCGCCGGGCCAATCTGGCGATGGCCCGTTCAATGCGACAGCAGTACCGGCAGTTCCAGATCCCGCAAAATGCCCGCCGTGGCCCCGCCCATCACAAAATCGCGCATCCGCGAATGGCCAAATGCCCCCATCACCATCATGTCAGCCCCGATTTCCAGCGCCTGGTCCTGCAGCGCGCGCGCAATCGGCCGACCTTGGGCCTGCACCAGCGCCACCACCGCGTTGATGTTGTGCAGATCAAGGTAATCGACCAGCTTAAGGGCCGGGTTCTCCTCTGGCAGTGTCTTTTCATCGGTCACCACGGCAATCGTTACCGATTTGGCCAGCCGCAGAAAATCGCGGGCATCGGCCACCGCACGGGTGGCCACGCGGCTGCCATCCCAGGCGATCATGACGTGTTGATATTGCGACGGCGGCAGATCTTGTGGCACAAGCAGGGTCGGCCTGCCGGATGCGAAGATCACGGTTTCGGCGGTGGCCTCCATCGACACATCGTTGATGCCAATCGCGGTGACGATCAGATCATGGTAGCGCGCATATGTTTCCGCAGCCCTGCCAATGGTGCCCATGACGCAATCCAACTGGGTGCTGCGGAATTTGATGCCAACGGGTTCAAGTGCGGCTTGCATCGCCTGCACCAGTGCCGTCCCTCGAACATGGCACTTGGAAGTCACCTCGCGCACCATGCTGTCAACGTTGATGATCATGTTTCCCATGACCGAAGACGCTGGCGGAAACGTGGCGTTCAAAACCAATCCATGCACATCGGCCTTCAGGTGCCGGGCAACCGCACAAACATGTGCTGCGATGTTGGCGGTGTTTCCGTCGGGATAAGTGTGTAGCGGCACGAGGATTTGCAGGGTCATGGTTCGCCTTTGCTTTGCAGGTGTGGAGGCATTCTCAGATTGGGCAGCCCGAAACGACAGGTCACCGCGAGAGCGGCTTGGCCCCACACGAAAGGGCCTGAACAAACCCCACGGCTCAACTATGACCCTAGCGCTGCTGGTGGATCGGCGCCTTGATCTGGATCATGGCCAGCCAAATGCTGACCTCGCCGCCGATTTGTCTATGTCAGCCAGAATCGCCATGCTGTGCGGAACCTTCGTGGCGCGGGCTTCAAATCAGTCAGCGACTGCGCCTGACGCTGATCGGCCCAGGTTGTGGGGGCTGCGATGCTTGCTGACAGAGTGCGACTTGCGCCAATTGTCAGGCTGTTGGCCAGCGCCTTGGTCACTTCCGGAACATTGGCGGTGCCGATGATATCGTGGACAGCGTCGCTGCGCTTGCGATAGACCGTCCCGGCGGATCTGGGATAGACACTGCCCAAGACCCGCACCGCAGTATTCAGCCGGTCCAATGCTTTGCGGAAATCATGCAATGCCACCATCGACAGCCGTCCGGCCTGTCGCCCGACCTGTCTGGCTTTTTCCGCAAAAGCTTCCGATAGGGCAGGGGCAAATTTTTGCCAGGCACCGGATCAACTGCTTGGTTCCTGTATCCCGCAGCGTTGCTACGCAAGTCTTGGTCCATAAGGCAATTTCAAGGATCAGGCGAGTGAAGTGCGGACTGCAGATTGCATCATGGGCGGCGGCATGCGCGGCCCTGCGTTCTGCGTTCTGCGTTCTGCGTTCTGCGTTGGCAAGGGCGGACAGGTCTGTCCAATCCGTTTCCGGTAAAGCCGTTATGACGGAGGGCAGAGTTTGAACGCAAAATACATCCCAGTCACGGGCCGTCCCATAGGTCCGCGCAAACTGCCGCAGGGGGGCTGTAAGCCGGGCAATCTCGTCGGTGTTCAGCAGTGGGGCAAACAGCCGAAACACGGCACGAAGTTGGCGCAATGCGCCGCGCATCTGGCGCAAAGCCTTGGGGTTGCCCGAAAGGATTGGCGCGATATTGGCGCTTGGATGACCCAGCAACGCGCCTATGATCTGGTGCAGGCCCGCCGCTGCAGACATCTTTTTTGCAATCTTCGGTTTAGACATGCCAATGGCACCGCTGCCATGACCGTTGCTCCGCGACCAGCCTCGCGCCGATTTACTTTCGGCGCCGATCCACATCGGTGCGGTTTCTGCCAGTTGGAGGGCGAGGCGATACAGCAGCGCCACCTCACCGCCTTTCAGTTCCAGTTCACAGATCGGCAGCGACATTTCACCCGAGGAGACGGTGCCAATGTCCAGTGACGCCTCTGCCGCGCAGCCGCCTTTCACAACATGCAAACAACTCGTAACCCAGATGTCAGTCACGATGATTGGCATCAGGCGGCCGGTGATCTGGCCCGAAAATCTGGCAAGCTCCGATACCGCAGCAAGATGTTCGATATGGGGGGTGATCAAAGCTACGCTTTGATCGGTGCCATTTCAGGGAAAAGTTCGGGGCATTCGCGGGCGCATTTGTTTGTCAGGATGATATAGACCAGATGCAGGGTCGCAAGCCCCGCCAGCAGGCAGAAAAACGAGATGTAGGCGCAAGTCAGCAAGGTTATGTCGATCACCACAACGGCCGCCAGTGTCAGCGCGAAATGGCGCAGATGCAGGTAGCGCGACATGGCGGGCGGCACGATGATCAGGAGGACATAGATCACATTGGTCCATGTGCGGGGCATCAGGTAGTCCAGCCACAGCGATTTTTCATAGGCCAGCGACTGGTTGTTAATCTCGACCACGATCATTTCGGAGTGCAGCCCGTGCGGCACATACAAGAGCACGCCGAACGCCAGCCCGATCAGTGCAAAGATCAGGAACAGCGGCTTGCGCGGGCTGTCGGGGGGCTCAATCACATACATGGAAAACGGCACCAAGACCGGCCACATGAACCAGGTGAAAAAGATGAAGCCAAACGCCCCCCACAGGACCTGAAGCGGGTTATCGCCGGTCATGCCCAGCCAGACGTTGCCCTCCATGAACTGCTGAAGGCCTGCAAACAGCGGCATCAGGGCCATCGGCACATAGCGCCAGTTCTTGCGCGCCGCGACTACGGTGATTGCGGTGCCTCCGACCACCAGAAATACGCTTGCGGCAAAGCTGACTTGGGCGGAAAGGCACATGCGGCTATCCCTTTGTCGGTTGCGTCGGAGTGTCGACAGCAGGGGCCGGATTTACTGCAGCAACCTGGCATAACGCGCGGGCGGGATCGACGTCGGCCCGTCTATCTTGTCGCCGTTCGCCATCCCGCTGATCTTCACCAGACGGTGGGGGTCGGTCACCACGATCAGACAGCGTGCGCTTTTCACGATGCCAAGCCTTTCCCAAACGCTCAGCATCCGGCTGACGGTATGCAGGGTTGCGCCAGTCATGTCGGCAACGTTCTGTCGGGTGATCGGAAACCCGATCTCGACTCCGCCAGCAACCTTGCGCCCGGATTGACCAATCATCCGCAGCAAGGCACAGGCGACCCTTTGTTCGACCAGCTTGGTGGACAATTCGACGATCCGGTTGCTCATCTCATCGGCCCGGGCCCCGAACGCGCGGAAGGTTTCGGCGGCAAACCCGTCATACGCGCCGCAAAATACCGGCCAGACAGCGTTGGGCCACGACAGGACAACACAGTCATCCGCGGCAATGGCCGTTACTTGATGCGTGACCTGCCCTAACGCCACGCCAATCCCGAACACCTGACCTGCCGGGATGTGCAGAACGATGATCTGGTCGCCTTCGTCTGTCAGCCTCAGGAATCGGATATGGCCGGACAGCAACAGATTGAACCGCCGCACAGGCTGCCCCTCGTCAAAAACCATTGCTCCGCCCGCGATGTGTCTGACCTCTGCCAGATCAAGCGCATTCTGCAACTGCGCCGGGCCCAGCCGGCAGAAAGGAGGCATTTGAGAGAGCTGGGCTGCATCTGGCAATTTCATAAGAACGTCCCGAGGTTGAGCCAGCACAACGACGCTGACGGGCATCCTAGGACATTGTCCGGACTGACGGCGTGATGCAGATCAATGTGAGGCGGTTGTTTCAGCCCTGCGGCCGTTTTTCGCGCCACCGGCTGTCTGCGCACATTCCGAACCGCTAAGATCAAGGAATGGTCCCGACATGTCAAAACAGAACCGCCCGCCCTATGTTGGCCCCGCATTGTTCAGCTACGGCTTCCGTCCACTGTTTCTGGCGGCAACCCTGTTCGCAGCAGGGGTCGTGCCGCTGTGGATGGCGGTGTGGTCGGGGGGTGTCATTCTGGGGGGGCCGTTTTCACCGATGGACTGGCACATCCACGAAATGCTTTTCGGCTACACCTCTGCGGTGATTGCAGGATTTCTGTTCACCGCCATTCCGAACTGGACCGGGCGGATGCCGACGCGGGGTTGGCCGCTAATGGTGTTGGCCGCCGTTTGGCTGGCGGGACGTCTGGCGGTGGCGGGGTTGCTGGATTTGGGGTCGCTTGCGGTGATGGCGGTCGATTGCGCGTTCATGGCGGCGATCGGAGTCATGGTGGCGACCGAGATTGTGGCGGGGCGGAACTGGGGCAACCTGAAGGTGGTCGCCCCAGTGCTGGCCTATCTGGCCGCGAACGTCACCTTCCATCTGGAGGCGATGACGAAAGGCAGTGCCGACGTTGGCCGGCGGCTGGGGTTCGCGATGGTGGTGATGCTGATCCTGCTGATCGGGGGCCGGATCATTCCCAGCTTTACCCGCAACTTTCTGGCCAAGCGCGGGCCAGAGCCGGGCCTGTTGCCGGTGCCGTTCGGGCAATTCGATATGGTAAGCCTTGGTGTGTCGCTGCTGGCGCTGCTGATCTGGGTGGTTTGGCCGGTCTCGGTCTGGGCCGGGGCTGCGCTGCTGGGGGCGGGGGCGTTGCAGGGGTATCGGCTGTCGCGGTGGCGCGGCTGGCGGGTCTGGCAATCGCCGCTGGTGGGGATGCTGCATCTGGCCTTCGCGTTCATTCCGGCGGGGTTGGCGACGCTGGGGCTGGCGTCGCTCGGGATCTTGTCTGTCGCAACGGGGCTTCATCTGCTGGGGATCGGCGGGTTTGGCGGGATGACGCTGGCGGTGATGATGCGCGCATCACTGGGGCACACCGGGCGGGACTTGCAGGCCGGGGCGGGGCTGATTCTGGCCTTTGCCTGCGTCGTGGTGGCGGCGCTGGTGCGGGTGCTGGTCCCGGCCCCCGCCGGATTGTGGTGTGCGGCGGTGCTGTGGACGCTGGGTTTCGGCCTGTTCGTCTGGCGCTTTGCACCCCTGCTGACCCTGCCCAACCCGGTTCGGCGTCAGCCGAATGGCCGGTGAGTGACCCCGCGCCGTCAGACTACACCGCCGCTGAGCATGACGAGCCGGTGCGCCGCCGTCACGGTGATCTTTCGGCGTTCGGACTGCACGATCCCGTCGCGTTCCCATCCACTTAGCAAACGGCTGACGGTGTGCAGCGTGGTGCCGGTCATGTCGGAGATGTTCTGCCGGGTGATCGGCAACCCGATTTCGATCCCGCCATCCACTTTGCGGCCGGTCTGGGTGACCAGCCGCAACAGGGCGCAGGCCACCCGCTGTTCGACCTGCTGCGTCGCCATTTCGACGATCCGGTTGTTCATCTCGCCCAGACGCTCGCCCACCGTCTTGTAGGTTTCGGTGGCAAAGCCGTCGTAACGCTCGGTGAACGTTGTCCACAGCCGATTGGGCCACGCCAGGGCCAGACACTCGTCCGCCGTCATCGCCGTGGCCGGATATATGGTCCGCCCCAGGGCCGCGCCAATGCCGAACAACTGACCCGGCGCGATGTGCAGCGCGATGATCTGATCGCCACCGGGGGTGGTGCGGATCACCCGGATATGCCCGTCCAGCAGCAGAAAGAAGCGCTCGACCGGCTGGCCTTCGCTGAACACGGCCACGCCGGAGCCGAACCGCTGCGGTGTTGCCTCATCCAGAATCTCGCGGATCTGCGGGCGCGTCAGTTTGCGAAACGGCGGCAGATCGGTCAGCAGGCTTTCGTCAAGTTTCTTCAACCAAAAGCCTCCGATGTTGTGGCAGCGCAACGAAACGCTCGTGACCTTAGCCTAGAACCGGGTCAAGACCAATCTCTCCCGTTCCGCGAAAGGACGACCCATGTTTCCGAAATTGATCGCCGCCAGCCTTGCCGCGCTGCTGCTTGCCCCCGCCGCCTTTGCCGAGAATTTCGAGGTGAAGATGCTGAACAAGGGCGAAGAAGGTGCCATGGTGTTCGAGCCCGCCTTCGTGAAGGCCGCCGTGGGCGATACCGTCACCTTCATTTCCACCGACAAGGGCCACAATGCCGAAGGCATCGACGACATGCTGCCCGAAGGCGTCGAGGAATTCAAAAGCGCCATGGGCAAGGATTATGTCCTGACGCTGACTGCCGAGGGACTTTATGGCGTGAAATGCACCCCGCACTTCATGATGGGCATGGTCGCCCTGATTCAGGCCGGTGCGCCGGCCAATCAGGAGGCGGTGATGGCTGTCGTGCTGAAGGGCAAGGCGAAGACGCGGTTCGAACCGCTGGTCGCACAGATCGTTAAGTAGCTGGGAAGGCGCAGCAAGAAGGGCGGCCTCGGCGACGGGACCGCCCTTTTTCTTGACCTCAGCCTGCCGCATCCTGAACCAGCCGGAACCCCAGATAATCCGGCGGCACCCCGGCCGCACAGCCCCCCGACCGCGCGTCGCGGATGAAGTCGATGACGAAAGCCCGGTGTTTGCCTTGCACCGCCCGCACCCCGCAGTAGGCGGATTGCGTCGCGATGCTTGCGCCGTCCGGGGTCAGCGTGCCGTTTTGAAAACAGGTTTCTGTCCACTCCCACACATTTCCGGCCATGTCGGCCACGCCCAGCGTGTTGACGCCGAAATGGCCCGACGGATGCGCCACCAGATCGGCCTCGCCGCGCAAGGCAACCTCGCGTTGGTAACTGGCGATCCAGCGGCGCGAGGGGTCGGCGCCATTGGCGTCTTCCGAAAACCCATCGTCGTTGCCCCGTTCTGCCGCCGCGCGCAGCCACTCTGCGTCCGTCGGCAGTCGCCAGACCTGTCCTGTGCGGTCCGAGAACCACGTCGCATAGGCGGTGGCATCGGTATGGTTTACGCCTGTCTGCGCAAAGGCCGACTGCCCGTTGGATGGCACGGGTGGGCAGGCACCGTCGCCAACGCACAGCGCGTAGTCCGCCTCGCTGACATGATTTTTCATGATGATCAGACCGCCAGCGTCCACATGATGGCGCGGCGCATCGACAACTTTGGTGCCTTGCCGAAACTCGCCGGCTGGCCTGTAAGACTGCGCACCGGCGGCAATGCTGACGGTTTCAGGCCGCACGACAGGGGCGGGTAGATCGGGCCAAAGCAGAACCGACGCCCCGACCGACGCCACCGCCGTCGCCGTCGCAAAGATGAACCGAGCTTTCATGATTGCCCCATGAGCAAACTGGGCGGCTCCGATTCTAGAGCCGCCCGGGATACATTGCGCGAAAGGTTACGGCAGCGCTGTGCGGCCCTCATGCAGCACATCGTATTCGACCGGGGCCATCACCTGTTCCATCAGGTCGTTGTTCCAGTCGCCGCCGACGATCACATGCGCCGTGGCCCCCAGATTGACCGCCTCGATCAGGTTGTGGTTGACGTAGGCGTAAACCCCCGGCTGCAGGAAGGTATAAAGCGCCGCCCCCGCCGATCCGCCGCGAATGAACCATGTTTCCAGATCGCGCTCGGGCGGGTTGTTGAATTTGCCGGTCTCCCAGACCAGATCGCCATGCCCGCCGATCAGATGCGGGCGGGTGTCGCGGTTGGCCTGGCTGTGCACGAACAGCACGGTTTCCCCTTGCTCGGCCGTCAGTGCCGTCTCGCCGGTCAGCGCGCCGACCCGGCCGTTAAACACCACATGCGACGGGATCAGCCCGTTCATCACCTCCAGCATGTCGGAATAACCCTCGCCCGCATCGGCAAAGCGCATGTAGGCACCATCCTCACCGCGCGGGATGTAGAAGTCATTCTCGCCCACGTAGTAAATCCGGTCGTAAGTTACCGGCACCCCCAGATGGTCCTTCAGCCCGTCGCGCGGCAATACCATGATGCAACCCGACATCCCCGACACCACGTGCCACGGGATCATCGGCCCCCCCGGTGCGCAGTGATAGACAAACACGCCGGGCCGTGTCGCCTTGAACCGCAGCACGGTCTTTTCGCCCGGATTGACCAGCGTCAGCGAGCCGCCGCCAAGACCGCCGGTCGCCGCATGAAAGTCGATGTTGTGCTGCATCATGTTTTCCGGCGGATTGAACAGCGTCAGTTCAACATAGTCGCCCTCATGCACCACCATCATCGGGCCGGGCACCGAACCGTTGAAGGTCATCGCCTGCATCCAGGCGTCTTCATCGACCTGGATTTCCTTTTCCATGATCTTCATCTCGAATTCGACGATCTGCGGCGGTGTTGTTGCCACCTGTTCATGCTCGTGCACGAATGGGGGTGCCACGAGCTTCACTTTGCGGCGCGACACGGCAGACAGATCGACCGGCGCCGCCGCCGAAGTGTCCATGACCTCTTCGGCCGCAACCGAAGTCTTTATGACGTAGGGCGAGGCGGCAACCAGTGCGGCCCCCATAAGTGCAGCGCGTCTGGTCAGCATGAGGCATTCCTTTTCGAGAGAGTGGAAACTTTCCCGAAACCTATAGCGCGGGCCGACTGACTTCGTTGTGATGCCGCAACGTTCGGCGCGGTTCCCGCTTTATGACCGTCTCAATCAGCCTAATGGCGGCAGGCGACATCACGGGTTCGGTGCACCAGTTGCCCGGCAGTTGTTTGCCTGCAAACCACGTGAGAGGCGCAAGTTCCGCATTCTGGCCGTCAACGATGACTGCACCCGCGAGAATCCGGGGCTGATCGCCGATATCAGCCTTTCTGGTGCGCGCGCGGCGCGGGGGCTGACTGGGATGATCCGGATTTACGCCAAACCCCACTGCCTTGTCAGTGATACGGCCACCGAGTTCACCAGCACCGCGATCCTGAAATGCCGTTACGGCGATTGACGGCAATCGCCTGCCCGGTAACAGGCGGGCGATACCGGCGTCGCCTGGCACTACATCGACCCCGGTAAGCCGCAGCAGAATGGGTTGATCGAAAGCTTCAACGGCAGCCTGCGGGACGAAGGCCTGAACGAAGAGATCTTCGCCAGCCTCGCCGATGCCCGCCAAAAACTGGCCCTCTGGCGCTATGACTACAACAACGTCGGGCCGCATTCTGCGCTGGGGAACAAAACGCCGGTCCGGGCGCGCCGGGCGCTTTAGCTACCTGACAGCAACGACTATCCACAAACGAGACTCTCGTTATGAACGAGGGACGACCGGGGGGCAGGTCAATTCCGCCATCGCCTAATAAGCACAGTGAAGCACGAAACAAATCTGCGGGGAATCGACATTCCCATTCCACAACATGCAGACAGGTTCTGGACGCTTCGGGCACGGTGTTCTCCAGATCCTGATCTGCCCGCCACCGCCGAATGCACCCGTTTCAAGCGATAATTAACCGGGGTCACCAAGACAACAATCATCGCAAGAAAGCGGGCCGGAACCGCTCAAATAAGATCCAGCAGGCGGGTCAGCCGGTAACCATCAGCGACCTTTATCTTGGCACCTCCGCCCCATGGCACCACAAAGAACGGAACCTTTGCAGCCAATGCTGTCGCCTGATCAATCCCGCTGTCGCCGACATAGGCCCATGTGCCGGGTTGCAAACCCATTTTATCAGCCACTGCCAAAAGATGGCCGGGGTCGGGCTTGCAGGCTGCAACGGCATCAGCGCCGAAAACCGCGCTGAACAGGGGGGCAATCGCCAATTGTTCCAGAATACGCAAGGTCAGCGCCTGCGGTTTGTTGGTGCAAAGACCAAGCGCGATGCCTGCGCCGTGCAGGCTGTGTAAATCCGCCGCCACATGGGGATAGAATTGAGTGAGCCCGGTCGGCGACGCCCAGTAGTGCGCCATGAATGCCGCATAAGCGGCGTCTATGCTGGTGGTATCGCCGGGCAGCTGCAGGTCGGTGAACATATCTTGCAACAGGCGACGGGGGCCGTGGCCGATGAAACGTTCGACATAAGCAGTGTCTTGGGCAGGCCAGCCTTGCGCCGCCAGATAGTGATTGACCGCCGCTGCAATATCCGGGGCGCTGTCGATCAATGTGCCGTCAAGATCGAAGATCAGCGCGGCGTAGGCATGCGGGGGCCGGGTCACCGGATAAGCCATGGTTGCGCTGTGTTGGCCTGCCAGCCGCTGCGGTGCAACAGCGGCGTGTCATCGGCAAATTCGGCGTATCCCACACACAGATAGCCGACGAACTGCCATCCGGGCGGCGGATCAAGCGCGTCAGAGGCCGCCTGCGGGTCAAGGATGGATACCCACCCAAGGCCCAGATTTTCCGCCCGCGCCGTCAGCCACAACGCATACATCGCCATGACGGTGGAATACACAACGGTTTCGGGCATGGTCTGCCGCCCCAGCCCGCGCCCTTCGGCGGGGTCTGGCACGGAAAATACTGCCAGATGTTCAGGGGCCTCGTGCAGGCCTGCCAGTTTCAGCCCAAGATAGGCATCGCGGTCGGCATCGGGATAGGCTGCCGCCGCGGCTGCGTTGCTTTGGGCAAACAGATCGGCGATCTGACGCCTGCGCTGCGGGTCTTGCACCCGGATCACCCGCCACGGGCGGCAATTGCCAACCGAGGGGGCCATATCCATCGACGCCGCCAGCTTTTCGATCAGTTCCGGGGCAACGGGATCGGGGCGGAAATGCCGCACATCGCGCCGCCACTGCATGATCTGGTGCAAGGTCTGCGCGTCATCGGCGGTGAATTTCATACGATCTCCGATGCTGACATGACCCCATCACCCTGTTGGACATTGGAACCACGCTGTCAAGTCGCACGCGTTCTTGCGTCAAAAAGGCGGCTTCATTTCAGATGGTTGACCGCAGGCAGGCCGTAAACCGGGGTGGCAAGTCCAACTTGCCGGGCCTTTAGCTGCAGCGCCAGAAACTGTGAATAATGCCGCGATTGGTGCAGGTTGCCGCCGTGAAACCACAGCGTGTCTTGCTGGGTGGGTTTCCACATATTGCGCAACTCGCCCTCCCAAGGGCCGGGGTCTTTGGTGGTGCCAGACCCAAGACCCCAGCATTTACCCACCTTGTCGGCCACGTCCTGACTGATCAGATCAGCGGCCCAGCCGTTCATCGACCCATACCCGGTGGCGTAAATCACCAGATCAGCGGGCAAGTCGGTGCCATCTTTCAACACCACCGAGGTGGCGGTCAAATGGCTGACATCACTGCCGGATTTCAGCTTGATACGGCCATCAATGATCAACTGGCTGGCACCGACATCAATGTAATAGCCCGACCCACGCCGCAGATATTTCATGAACAGCCCGGTATCGTCATCACCGTAATCCAGCATGAAGCCGGCCTCCGCAAGACCCGCATAGAACGCAGCATCTTCGCTGCGGATCGCGTCGTAGATCGGCTTTTGAAACGTGGGCAGCACCGCGTAGGGGATCGAGGCAAAGGTTAGATCGGCTTTGGCTGTGGTCATGCCCGCTGCCACCGCCTCTTCGGAATAAAGCGACCCCAAGCCATGTTTCATCAGCGGATCGGATCGCACGATATGGGTGGTGGATCGCTGCACCATGGTCACATCCACGCCGCCTTCCCACAGGGCCGCACAGATATCATGCGCCGAATTGTTCGCCCCGATCACCACCACCTTTTTGCCTTGCCAGCCATCCGGGCCGGGGTGCTGGCTGGAATGCTGTTGCGCGCCTGCAAAGATATCCTGCCCCGGAAACACCGGCATATTCGCCTTGGCCGACATGCCGGTTGCCAGCACCAGATGTTTGGGTCGCAGCACCAAATCCTTGCCATCTCGGGTGACGTGGAGCGTCCATTCGCCGGTGGCCACGTCATACGCCGCATTTGTCGCCGTGGTCGCGGACCAATAGTTCAGTTCCATCACGCGGGTGTACATTTCCAGCCAATCGCCCAGCTTGTCCTTGGGCGTGAACACCGGCCAGTTTGCCGGGAACGGCAGATAGGGCAAATGGTCATACCAGACCGGATCATGCAGGCACAGCGATTTGTAGCGGTTGCGCCAGCTGTCGCCGGCGCGGGCGTTCTTTTCGATCACAATCGTCGGCACGTCCAACTGGCGCAGGCGGGCCGCCAGTGCGATGCCGCCCTGACCGCCGCCGATGATCACCACATAGGGTTGGGTTGTTATGCCCAGATTTGCCGCTTCGGCTTCGCGCTTTTCGGCCCAGGATTTGCGATCCGCTGCGGCCCCGTGATCAGCGCCTTTGCGACGGGTGGTGCCAAAATGCTCTTCATGGCCTTTCAGTTCTTTCAGCGTTGTCAGCAAGGTCCAGATCTTGCCGTTACGGATACGGATATGGCCGTGCCCGCGCCCGGTTGCGGTTTCGAAATCAATCCAGGCCTGCTGCACATCGCCCGAATTATCGGCAACCTCACCTGCGGCCACGCAAAAACCGCTTGGTTTCACCGCTGCCAACTGCGCCGTCAGCATGGCCAGAATGGCAGGCGCGCCTTCCAGCGTGGCGATGTTCCAGGTGAAACTGACCAGATCGCGCCAATATCCATCCGGTTCAAAACAAGCTACGGCGGCGGCACTATCGCCCTGTTCAAGGGCTGCACCAAACCGCTGTAGCAGAGCCTCAACCACGCCTGCTTTGGTTGCTATCAGTGTATCTGCCATCGTTTTCCCCCCTCTGATGTTACAAAGCGTGGCACGCTATTTGGCCATTAACCGCATCCTCGCGCCGCCACAGCCACCATCCCTGTGGTTATGTGGCCGAGCGTATCGTCTCGGCAATCAGGCGTCCAACATTTGTTGCGGCTTCAACCTGCGGCAGATGGCCCACGCCATCCAGCCGGTGCAGCGCCACCGTGCCCGGCAAACCGTCGGCATCGGATGGCCGCAAAATCGCATCCTGCATCCCGAATATCACCCGGCAGGTGCAGGTCAGGCGGTGCAGCGCAGGTTTGATCGAAAAAAGCTGCGTGTTGGCATCAAACAGGGTTTGCGCAAGCGCGGCCAAAGCGCCAGTCGGGGCAGGGCCTGATCGGGCGGCAAAGGCCGCACGCACCATGGCATCGCCCAGCCGGTCGGGCCTGTGCACCAGATTTTGCATCCAGACCCGCAAAGCGGCCTCGGATTTTGCCCCGACAAAGCCCGCGATGAAATCACCGTTGATCCACGGCCCAAGGCCCGCAGGCGCGATCAGCGTCAACGACCGGATATCCAGATTGCCCCGGTCGGCCAACGCCACGGCGACCGCAGCCCCCAGCGAATGGCCAACCAGATGCGCACTGCTGATCCCGGCATCGCCAAGCCGCTGCGCCATGTCATCGACCAGTGCATCAAATCCGGCAACCGTGCGGGCAGGGGCCGCGCCATGCCCTGCCAGATCGACAGCCAACATTGGGTTTGAAACTGCGATCCGGGCCACCAATGGACGCCATGCCGCAAGTTCTGCGCCAAAGCCGTGCAGGAAAACAACCGGCGTGCCGGTGCCTGCCTGCAAAGATTGCACGCCCGCACTGCTGCGCAGGCTAAGGGGCGCTGCAAGAACCGCAGGCTGCATCTGCAACGCCGCCGTCACATCGCGCATCACCACCGCGCCACGCGGCCCGGTCCCTGCGATATGGTTCACTTGCAGCCCGTTTTGCGCCGCGACCCGCCGCGCCAAGGGCGAGGATCGCCCCGTGCCATCCGCGACTGCTTGCGCCACGGCGGGCTGAGCAGTTTCGGCTTGCGGCACGGCAACGGCAACCGGTGCAGGGGCCGCTGCAGCACCGCCAATCGCCTCGCCTGCTTGGCCCAGATGCATCAGGGGTTCCAGCACCGGGGCCAGATCGCCCACCGCAAAGGGCAGCGATATCACGATGCCCGCTACAAACGCCTCAACCTCGAACGTTGCTTTTTCGCTTTCCACTTCGGCAACGATATCGCCCTTGGCAACGGTGTCGCCCAGTTTCACGTTGATTGCCACGATCTTGGCTTCGGTCAGGTCTTGGCCAACTTGTGGCACCAGAATTGCATCAGCCATGCGCGGCTCCTTTATGGCGGTTGGTCCGGTGCGTCATACGGCGCGCAACAGGACGGGTTCGATGGCACGGGCGACGAAATCCACCGTCTTTCGCGTGGCGGCGGCAAATTCGCCCGCCGTGACGACAAACGCCGCAAACTGTGAAAATTCCGCAGGTTGCATGCCATCAACGGCATAGGCTTTGCGAAAGTAGGGCAGTTGCATCAGCCGTGACATCACCTCGGCCGGGGGCTCGCGGTTGATAGCGTTGGCGTCGAACGGCGGTAACCGGTCTTCGGCCTGCATCAGTTGGGCGATATAGCCGGGCGGGCACGTGTAGACGAAATCGCCGCCGGCAAGTTCGGCGATATGGCCACTGGATGCAACGCCCCCCGGCCCCTGATCGTGCACCCGCATTGAACATTGCAGCATCTTGCTGGGGTGGCCCGCATCCCGGCCCAGCCAATAGGCGCGTTTCATCACCGCCATTTCGGCGTGCAAGATATCATCGGGCGACAGCGCGATGCCCCGCGCATCAGCCTCGGCTTTCAGATCACCTAGGTTGCCCAGACGCGATGACATATGGGTGATGACTGACCGCCAGCGTGACAGATCCACCCCCGCAACGCCCGCCCGTACCAGCCCGCGCGAAACGGCGGCGCGGCAGGCCATATACTGCGGCACTGTAAAGGCGGTGGTGTTGTTGGTGGAGATGCCGCGCGCGGTCAACTCTTCGATCACCTGATACCCCTCGGCCGATCCGGGGATCTTGACCATCACGTTGGGGGCGATTGCGGCCAATTGCAGACCTTGCGCCAGCATCGCGGGCGCATCAAAGTTGACCCGCGGATCAACCTGACCCGAGACATAGCCATAGCGGCCAGCCATTGCTTCAAAAACCGGGCGGATCATCGCGGCCCCACGCCGCACAATATCCAGATAGATCGCCCAATACACCGTCTCAACCGTGCCATCATCGGCGGCAATGCGGCGTATTTCGTCAATCCAGAAATCCGGGTCGGCCTGCAGGGCCTGCAGACACAGCGGCGGGTTGGTGGTGACACCGCGAAACCCCATGCGACCGTCGCGCAACGCAACATCGGGATCAAAAAGCCGCGTCAGTTGTGCATCCCAGGCCTGTTTGCGGCCCACTGGTGCCGCGGCAAGCGTGGCCGCTTTCCAGGGCGCATAAACAAGGGGTGAGCTGTCCCACCAAATCTCACACTCCGGGTTGGTGGCAGCGAGGTGTTCCAGCACATGCAGGGTCATCCTGTGGTCCCCTCAGGCTGTGGGTTCAAGGTGCAGGCAGCGGTGCACGGCGGCCAGCACATCTTCTTTTTGCGGCACGCTGGCCTTTTCAAGTGCCAGATTGAACGGGATCGGCACGTTCAACCCGGCGACAATCTGGATCGGCGCGTCCAGATCATAAAACGCCTCTTCCTGAATGATCGACGCGATATCGGATGCCACACCGCCGCGCCGCACCGCCTCTTGCACGATCACCACGCGTTTGGTCTTGGCGACCGAGGCAAGGATCGCGGCCTTATCCAGCGGCACCAGTGAACGCGGGTCCAGCACTTCGCAATCAATGCCCTGCGCGGCCAATTCTTCCGCCGCCTCAAGTGCGCGGGGCACCATATTCGACCAGGCGATGATGGTTACATCTTTGCCCGCACGCTTGATGTCGGCCACGCCGAATTCAACCACATGCTCGCCGTCGGGCACCATGCCCTTGGTCATGTAAAGGTGTTTGTGCTCGATGAATATCACCGGGTCCATCTGGCGCAGGGCGTGTTTCAGCAGGCCCTTGGCATCGGCAGGCGTGGACGGCATCACCACCTTCAGGCCCGGAATATGATAAAACAGCGCCTCAAGGCTTTGGCTGTGCTGTGCCGCCACGCCGCCGCCTGCGCCGCCTTGGGTGCGCAAAACAAACGGCACCCGGCCCTCGCCCCCCGTCATCAGGCGGAACTTTGCCGCCTGATTGACGATCATATCCATGCCCAACATGGTAAAGTCGACATAGAGGATCTCGACAATCGGGCGCGCCCCGGCAATCGCCGCACCCACGCCGACGCCGATCATTCCGGCCTCGGCAATGGGGGTGTCGCGCACACGGTTGGCACCGTATTTTGCCAGCAAGCCTTCAGTGACCTTGTACGATCCACCGCGTTCGGCGATACCTTCGCCGATGATGAACACCGTCGGATCGCGGGCCATTTCTTCGTCAATCGCCTCGCGCAGGGCTTCGCGGTACATCAGCTCTCGTGCCACAGCGGGCTCCTTTCGCGGGTTGGATCAGTAGTCGGCGGCGAATGCGGCAAACTGGGCGGCGGTGATCTCGCCGCTGGCCTGCGAAAACGCCACCGCATCGGCAAATTCTGCCGCCACTTCGGCTTCGATTTCAGCGATCAGTTCAGCAGAAACTCCGGCCATGTCGACAAGATCAGCGCGGGCGCGGTCAACCGGGTCGCGGGCCTTGTAATAGGCCAGCTTTTCCTCGGGCATGTATTTGCCGGGGTCGTTGACATGGTGGCCCATGTGGCGGAACGTCTTCGCCTCAATCAGCACCGGGCCCCGGCCTTCGCGGCAGGTCTTGGCCGCCGCCAGAGTCAGCTCGTAAACCGCCAGCGGGTTGTTGCCATCAACCTGATGGCTTTCAACGCCAATCGCCAACCCACGCTTGTAAAGATCGGTGTCGCGGGTGGATTCCTCGATGGTGGTCGACACCGCATAGCCGTTGTTTTCGATCACCAGAATGAAGTTCAGGTTCCAGATCGCCGCAAGGTTCAGCGATTCAAGGAACGTGCCGTTGTTCGATCCGCCGTCGGTGGTAAAGGTCACCGTCACCGAATCCGACCCTTTGACTTGCTCGGCCAGCGCCGCCCCCACACCCAGCGGCGTGCCCGCGCCAACGATGCCATTGGCCCCCAGATTGCCCGACTTGATGTCGGCGATATGCATGGACCCGCCGTAGCCTTTGCAATAGCCGGTGTCCTTTTGCAGCAGTTCGGCCACCATCAGTTTCACATCCGCACCCCAGGCGATGCAGTGGCCGTGGCCGCGGTGCGTCGAGGCGATGTAATCGCCGTCTTGCAGCGCGGTGCAGACGCCGGTGGCAATGCCTTCCTGCCCAAGGTAAGGGTGGAAATAGCCGCGGATCAGGCCCTGGCGGTATAACTTGATGCCTTCGGTTTCAAACACCCGGATTTTATAAGCTGTGCGGAAAATCTTTTCCAGAATTTCGCGCGAAGGGGCGTTGCGTGCTGCATCCGTTGCCAGTGTTGCCATGATCTTTTTCCCCAATCCGCGACCAAACCATCTATAAAGGCAGGTTCTCTTGCTTTTTTGCTACAATATTGGGGTTCGCTTGTCGAGAAAATAATTTTCACGAATCATAGAAACCAAAGTCAAACTTTTACCCAGTCAAGCTGTAGCATCACATCACACTTCCAGAAGTTATCGCTTAAGTGGCTAAAATGCTTGCTTTAATCGGCGCGTCTGGCGCTGCAACTGAACTGCTACTATTCAGACCTTGAGAAAAATTATTTTCGTGATAGCGTTCAAAAATCATTGATAACACGCGGACAGCGCATGACAGACCAAAACCTGCCCAACGGTGTGCTGCAAGGAAGCCTTTTGGAACGCATCGAGGCGGGCTACGGCGGCTTGCGAAAATCGGAACGTATCGTCGCGGACCAGTTGCGTCTGTTGGCAGGAACCCGGATGGATCTATCGATCACCGAACTTGGCCGCACCATGGGTGTCAGCGAAGCCACCATCAGCCGCGTCAGCCGTGCGCTGGGCTATGCGGGTTTTCAGGACATGAAGCTGTCGATGGCCGAAGGGGCCGGATCGCGCAATGGCTTTGCCAATATTCCGATCGAAATCGACGAAAGCGACAGTTTAATTCAGACCAGCAGCAATCTGGCCATGCTGCTATCGGTTTGTCTGCAAGGCACGCAACGCATGCTGGACGGCGGCCAGATGGAGGCGGTGGTGGCGGCGTTACTGGCGGCAAAAAAGATCGTTTTTGTCGGGGTTGGCGGCGCTGCGGCGATCTGCCAAGAGGCGGCACATCTGTTTAGCAAGGCGGGCCTTGATGCCATCGCCTATAATGATGGCTATTCGCAGATCATCGCTGCGGCCAATCTGGACAGCACCTGCGTGATGGTCGGCGTGTCGCACACCGGCACCACCGAAACCGTGGCCAACGCCCTGACCGTGGCGCGCGCGAACAAATGTGTGACCATTGCCATCACCTCTGATCCGGCCTCGGCAGTCGGGCAGGCAGCCGGTATTGCGTTGGTGACATGGAATTCCAGCACGCCTTCGGTGCCGCTATATGGTGATTTCATCGAAGGCCGGATCAGCCAGTTGTTTCTGATCGACTTGCTTTATCTGGGCGTGCTGTTCAAGGCCGGTCCGAAAACATCGGGTCAGCTTACCGCGACGACGTCAGCGCTGGAGCGTTATTACCGCCGGGTGGAAGTTCGGATCCCTCCCGACCTGCAAGTGGTCAGCCCAAAAACTCCATCACCGACAAGCCGGCGTTGAAATCGGTGCAATAGACGAGGCCAGCCGCATCGACATGCACATCCGCCGAATGCAGCACGCTTGCGCGGTTCGGGCGCGGATCGACCATCCGCGCGGGTGGTGGCGGCACGCAGGCCCCAACCTCAACTGGGCGGAACGGGTCGCGGATGTCGTAAACCCGCACCCCGGCGTTCTGGTAGGTGGCAAAGATCAGATCTTCACTAATAAAGGCGCTTGGGCGGTTTTCATGGATATTATGAGGGCCGAAATGCCCGCCCATCGCCCTATAATCGCGGTCGTTTGGGGCCGGGCAGGTGGCAATGCTGATCGGGTTATGCTTGATCTGATTGTCGAAAATCCAGATCGGTTTGATGCCATCCTCGCCGTGGTCCAGCACGGTTTCATCGACCACCACCAGCAAATCGCGCCCCGGCAAAGGCAGCGCGTTATGGGTGCCGCCGCCAAACGGTGGCGACCAAACTTTGTGCGTGATCAGTTTCGGTGCGGTTCGATCAGACACATCGACAATGGCAAGGCAGGCATCGCGCCAACTGCAATAGGCGATGTCGCCCTGCACGATGGGGTGATGCAGGCCGAACCGCCCCTGCGGCAGCGGCCAGTCTGGCACCTCGCCTGCCGCTTCATTCATTCCCGGCAGCCAGAATTGGCCGGCCATGATGGGTCGCGCAGGGTCGGCCATGTCAATCGTAATCAGGATATAATCTGTAAACCCATCCAGCAACGCCGAGGCATAGGCCCACCGCCCGCCGGTATACCAAATCCGGTGCAGGCCGGTGCCCGCGACAGGCATGAATCCGATCTGGCGGGGCGCATCGGGTTTTGAGATGTCATAAACCGCCATTCCCGCCGACCAATTCCGCGCGCCGCCCGTATGATGGCTGATACCGCCTTTGTAATAGGCCTTTTCATCCGCCATATCGGCTTGGGCGAACATATCCTTGTTATGGATCACCAACAGCAGATCGTCATGGGTTTGCAGGTGCAGGCACCAGGTATTAAGCGGGGCCGGGATATAGGCCACGGGCCGGGGGTTCAGGGGATCGCGCAGGTCGATGATGCTGAACCCGCGTGAAAAGATATGGCCAACATAGCCATAGCCGCGATTCACCATCAATTGCACCCCATCCGGCCGCCCGCCCTGATCGGTGTGCGCCAACAGGCGCATGTTGTGCTGATGCGTGGCGGGCGTCATCTCAGCGTGATTGCTCCAGCACCCAGATATGCGGTGGTTGCCCGGCAGGGGGCAGCATGTCGGGGGTCAAGTCCATGCTGGTTTTGCCGACCTTGGTGACGCGCCCGGCAGGCAGGCGGTTCAGAAAGGTTTCCACCGGCTCGATTTTCAACACTCCCTTGGGGCTGAAATAATGCATCGGGATCACCGCGCGGGGGCCGATCTGCGCGATGGCATCGTCCAGATCATCCAAGGCAATAGTGGCATGTTCGCCGGTCAGCGCCAGCAGCACATCGACCTGCCCTTTCAATGCGTCGATATGGCCCTGCGGCACCTTGGTGCCGATGTCGCCCATGTGCAAAAACCGCAGCCCACCAAGACTGAAATGATAAAGCGCGTTGGCATCCGGATCGCGGCCATAGGCGGACTGGTAATCAAAGATCAGGCTTTCGGTGGCAGGGTAGGATTTTACCGCCAGCCCCTTCACCGTCACGCCCTCTGGCGGCAGAACCAGCGTGTTAACCACTTCCGGGTTGCCGGTGACATGGCTTGCGTCACAGTGGAAATCGTCTGTGGCCGAACTCATCAACACAATGTCGGCGGGTTCGTTGATCGGGTCGAAATGTGAGATGGCTGGGGTGAAAGGGTCGGTGATCACGACCATCCCGTCACCTTCCAGCCGGAAACTGGCATGCGCGTAAAAGGTGATTTTCATGCGGCTTTCTCCCCCGAGAATAATTCCCACGACTCCACCAGCGCATCTTGTTTGGCGCTGAACGCCACCAGATGCGGGGTTGCCATATGCGCATCCCAGATCGGGCGGCTTTCCCACAATTCGTTAAAGATGAACCAGCCGGGGTTTTCGTGGCTGCGGTGCATTTCATACAAGATACAGCCCGCTTCGGCGCGCGTAGGGGCCACCAGCGCGGACAATTCGGCAAACAGCGCCGCCTCTTGCCCCGGTTTGGCTTTCAGCGAGGCGATAACGGTCAAGGGCATGGTGTTCTCCTGTAAGATCAAGGATTGGCAAAAGGTCAGGTCGATGCCCTGATCCAGATCGGCGACAATGCGGTCGGCGCCGCTGAAATCTTCATCCACCGTGTAGGCGGATTTGGTCACGATGCAGGGCATCCCGGCGGCGCGGGCGGCACGCAGCCCGATATGGCTGTCCTCGATCACCACGCAGGTGGCGGGATCAACGCCAAGGGTGGCGGCGGCAAGGGTGTAAATCGCGGGATCGGGTTTTTTCGCAGCCACGATATCGCCCGCAAACAAGGTGATGTGGCGGGCGCGTTCAGCACCCAGCATCACGTCAATCACCGTCTGCACCGCGCGTTCGTTCGACGTGGAACACACTGCAATCGGAACGCCCGCCGCAATTGCCTGATCCACCAGCCGGGCCACGCCGGGGCGCAGCGGCAGATCGCCTGCCAAAATCAGATCCAGAAACAAATAGGTCTTGCGCAGATGCAAGGTCTGGATCAACGCTTTGCGGTCCGCCTCTGGCACTGGCCAGCCCGTTTCATTGAAATCGCGGGTCATCCGCTCTTTGCCGCCAGCGGTATGCAGCAATTCGGCATAGCGGTCGACCGACCATTGGCGATCAATCCCAAACGCGGCAAACGCCTGATTGAACGCCACGCGGTGACCGTCGCGTTCGGTGTCAACCAGCACCCCGTCGCAATCAAAAATCAGCGCCTGCATCTTCATGCCGCCAGCGCCGCCGCCGCACGCCCGGCTGACCCGAAGGTGGTGATGCAGCCCATCACATCAGCCTGCATCGCATCATGCTGGGCAGCGATGAACGGCAATGGTTCTTCCAGCGTGGGCTTTTCTGCCTTCAGGTTCACAAACCCGTCGATGAACAGCCGCTTGTGCATGGTGGATATGTTGACCTTGCCACAGCCCAGCGCGATGCAGCGGTGAAACTGCTCATCCGTCAGGCCGGTGCCGCCATGCAGGGCGATTGGAATGGGGATGGCATCCGTGATCCGTTGCAGCAGATCATAGGCGATCTTGGCCTCGCCCTTATAAAACCCATGTGCGGTGCCAATGGCAGGGGCGAAGACGGCAAGATCCGGCATGTCTTTCACAAAGGCAACGCATTCATCGAAATTGGCCAGCCGGGACTGGTCATCGTTGACCACCTTGTCATCCTCGACCCCGCCTATCGCGCCAATTTCGGCCTCAAGGCCCACGCCTGCGCTTTGTGTCAGCGCATAAACCAGCGTCGATTTCGCCAGATTTTCGCCGTAGGGCAGGGCAGAGCCGTCGAACATAACCGAGGTCCAGCCCGCATCAATGCAGCGTTTGATCACCTCGATATCGGTGCAATGATCCAGATGCAGGGCAATGGGCACCGGGGCATCTTCGGCCAGCATCCGCACGAACCCGGCCACGGCCTTGAAGCCCCAATGTTTGACGGTTTTGACCGATACCTGAACGATAACAGGGGCCTGCAACGCTGTGGCCCCGTCAATGACGGCACGGGCGCTGTTATAGTCGATCATGTTATAGGCGGCGATGCCGTAACGGTTTGCGCGGGCGTGGCGCAACATCGGGGCCATGGAAACGAGGGGCATATTGGCATCCTTAAGTTGGTGCGCCCGCCGGGTTTTGCGGCGGGCGTTGGGATCAGATCAGGGTTTCTGCGGCGCGCGACGGATCGAAAAGGCGGCGCTGACCGGCGGCTTTGGCGGCATTGTCAAAGGTGGTTGCCGTCGGGGCCGAGACGATTTCCAACTGCAATCCCCAAGGGGCCATGAAATAGCACCACGTCAGGCCAAGGTTCGGCCCGTCGGTATAGGAGGTAGGCTCGCCCAAAACCTTGACGCCGTTATCCTTCAGGAACGCAATCGCGGCTGTCATATCATCGACGTAAAAGGCCATATGATGGCCGCCGATATCGCTGTTTTTCAGCGGGCCCGCGGTGTTCTGATCAGGGGCGGTGAACTGAAACACCTCAAGGTTTGTGCCGTTGCCCAAACGGACATAGCGAAATTCCTTGATCTCAGCGCGTGGATGCACGTTCAGATGCTCGTGCATCCAGTCACCCTCGCCCTTGAAATCGGTGGCTGCGGTGAACAGCACTTCGGCCCCCAGGATGCGGGTGAAGAAATCGCAGGCCTGATTGATGTCGGGCACGGTGATGCCCACATGTTCCATTCCGCGAATACCGGGTATCGGCATGGTGGTTCCTTTCTGTTCAGATCATTGATATTTCTGCGAAAAATCGGATAGTGCTGCGTATTGGCCCGACTTTGCCATCGCCTCATAGAACCCGCGATAAATGCCGTGCTGTTCGGTATAGAGATCATGCAGCTTTGCATTCGGCTCGAACGTGCCTTCGGTGTGCACCATCGCGCCCACCGCCTCGTCGATGCTGGAAAACGCGCCCGCGCCAAATGCGCCAAGGATCGCCGCCCCGAGTGCTGTGCATTCGCGTTCTTTCGTGACGGTCGCAGGTAACCCGATGATGTCGGTCATGATCTGCACGAACCCGTCAGATTTGGTGCCGCCGCCGGTCAGCCGGAAATCGGTGATGCCGCCGGCGATATCGGATTGAAAGCTGTCGACAACCATCTTCATCTCATGCGCGCAGCCTTCCAGCAGGGCGCGGATCAGGTCGTGGCGTTCATGATAAAGGCCAAGGCCAAGAAACGCCCCCCGCGCCACCGCGTCGTAATAGGGCGTCACCTGACTGGCCATAAAGCTGTGGAATAGGGCACCATTGGCCCCGGGTTTGGACCGACCCGCCTGATCCACCATCACCGAGTAAACGCTGCGCTTGGTGGCCGCACTTTCGTCCAGCTCGTTGCGGCCCAACTGATCGCGCCACCAGCGCAAAGATGCGCCCAGCGAAAACGCGCCGCCTTCGATATCCCAGGCCCCCGGCACGCCGTGCCCGCCCCACCACAGCTTGTTACCCTTGATCCGCGCCACGCTGTCAAGATGGGCCACCATCACGCCCGATGTGCCCACGGTAAATTCGGCCATGCCCTGCCGGATCACGCCCGCCCCAATGGCCGCGCATTGCTGATCACCGGCACCCCGGCACAGGATCATGCCTTCGGGCAGGCCGGTTTCATGCGCCGCCGCGCGTGACAGCCGCCCGGCCATCGTGGCAGGGGTGGAAACCGGCGGCAGGCGATCACGCCCGATGCCGCAGATATCCAGAATGCGGTCAGACCAGTCCAGTTTGGCAATGTCCATCATCCCGTTCAGGGTAAGCGACGCAGGATCAGTCGCCCAATCTTCGGCCCCCATCCGCCACAGGAAGTATTCCTGCCCGTTCACGAACCATCGCGCAGCATCAAAGAGGTCGGGTTGGTTTTCGCGCAGCCAGATGATCTTGGCCGCCGACCACAGCGGGCTGATCTGCATCCCGGTGTGGGTCTGATGTTCTTCGGGGGTAAATTTCGCCGCAATTGCCTCGACGCTTTTCAGCGCCCGCCCACAGTTCCAGACCAGCGAATTCATCAGCGGACGGCGGTGTTCATCCAGCAATCCAAAGGTGCCGCGCTGACTGGACAGGCCGACCGAATGATAGGCCTCGGGCGGCAAGTCAGCCTTGACCACCGCCTGTTTGGTGGCCGCACAAATGCCGCGCCAGACGGCATCCATATCCTGCTCGATCCAGCCGGGCTGCGGCGAGGTGCAGTCGTATTCGCAGTAGCCTTGCCCAACCGCATGGCCGACCTCGTCAAACACGATCACCATGCAGCCGGTGGTTCCGGCATCAATCCCGACAAAGGCGCGTTTCGTGGCCATCTTTGGTCCTCTCTCAGGAAATAGACGCGATCCAGTCTGACAGCAGTTTCAAGAATCGCAGGCGTTTGGCGGCCTGATCAACACTTAAACCCAGCAACAGTTGCGCCTTGGCATCGATCACATCTTCGGCCCGCTGCATGGCCCCATTGGGACTGATCGCCAAAACCGTATCGCCAAAACCCATCCATCCGATGTTCACCGGAAACCCGTAAGGGGCCAGCACGTCGGGCCAGGTTGCATCCAGCCGCACCGCTTGTCCGGCATTTTGCCAGACGACATAACAATGAAAATCGGCAACCCCGGCATCGCGGATCATGGCGCTCAACGGGGCTGGCATTGACGCGGCCTCGGGAATGCCGTCGGCAAAATCGCCCGAAACCAAGACGACCTCGGCCATTTCGCCGCGCCTGCGCAACAGATCGCGCAACAGGATGTGTTTGGCGGTGCAAGCGCCGCGCCCTGTGCGCATCACCGCCTCGGGCGAGCGTTCACCGCTGGAAAAATACGCCAGTTTGCGCACGGCATGATAAATGGCCGGCACGTCTGATGCGCTGTGACTGGCGATGAACGCGTCAAGGGCCAGATCATAGGGCATTGTGGCGTCAGAAATATGCATGGCCATCTTCGATATCAAACAGATGCCATTTGTCGCGGTTGACCGTCATGTAACAGGTGTCATCGGCGACGCCGGAAAACTCGGTGCTGGTTTTCACCCGGATCCGGGCATCGGCCAGTTGCACATCCACCAGCATATCGCCGCCCAACAACTCGGTTACAAAGATTTTCCCCTCAATCACCGGGCCTTGGGGGCGCTGGGTTGCAATGCTTAACGCGTCGGGGCGAACGCCCATCCGCACTTCGCGTTTGCCCGCGCCGTTGATCAGGGCCACTTGCTGCGGCAACAGCGGAATGCTGAAATTCGGATGGGTCAGCACAACATCACCCCCATCAGTGCGCAACTCTGCCGACAGGAAATTCATTGCAGGTTCACCAACAAAGCCCGCAACCCAGGCATTGACGGGGCGGTTGAAAATCTCGCTTGGCGTGCCCCATTGCTGCAATTCGCCGTCATGCATCACGGCGATCATATCGGCCATCGACAGCGCCTCTAGCTGATCATGCGTGACATAAATCATCGTGGTGCCAAGGCTGCGCTGCAGATGCTTAATCTCGCCGCGCATGTGCGCGCGCAGTTTGGCGTCAAGGTGGGCGATGGGTTCATCGAACAAAAACAGCTTTGGTTCGCGCACAATGGCGCGCCCGATGGCCACCCGCTGTTTTTGTCCGCCCGACAATTCTGACGGACGGCGGTTCAGCAGATGGTCAATCTCCAGCAGTTTGGTGGCGGATGTCACGCGTTCCTTGATCTTGGCCGCATCAAAGCCGCGCAGACGCAGCGGGTTGGCGATGTTGTCAAACACCGATTTGTGCGGATACAGCGCGTAGTTTTCAAACACCATCGCCACATCGCGGTCTTTGGGGGGCAGATCGTTGATGCGCTGGCCGTCAAACAGAATGTCGCCCGCGCTGATATGTTCCAGCCCCGCGATCATCCGCATGGTCGAAGATTTACCGCAACCAGACGGGCCCAGAATGCTGACAAAACTGCCATCGGCGCAGTCAAGGTTCAACTCGCGCACGGCGGCACTGGTGCCGTAATACTTCCACACTTTATTGATCGAAATCCGTGCCATCAGGCCCCCCGGTATATTTTAGTTCTGCCCCAACCGCGTGTCGGTTGGGCGCTATTCCTTGACGGCACCCATCGTCATACCGGTCACCAGATATTTGCGGATCACCAACCCCAGCATCATCATCGGCAGCGTCGTCACCACGCCTGCCGCCATGATCGCGCCCCATTGGATATTCTGCGGCTGCACCAGCTCGCGCGTGGCCACTGGCAGGGTCTTGGCCCCGCCCGATCCGATGATCGCGGCAAACAAAAAGTCGTTCCACGCAAACAGGATGCACAGCACGATAAACGCCGCAATCCCCGGTGCCACCAGAGGCAGGATCGACATGAACGCCTGAAAGCGGGTAGCACCGTCGACCATTTGCGCCTCTTCGATCGAATAGGGCACGTTGTCGAAAAAGCCTTTCAGGATCCAGATCGCAAAGGGCAGGTTGAAGGTGGTGTAGGCCAGGATCAGCCCCGGCAAGGTGCCTACCAGATCAAGCGAGCGGAAGATCGCATAAAGCGGCACCATCACCGCCACCACCGGGGCCATCCGGGTAGAGATGATCCAAAAGAACAGATCGCCCTTGCCACGAAATTCAACCCGGCTCAGGCTATAGGCAGCCATCGAGCCGAACGTCACCGCGATCACCGCCGATCCGCCCGCCGCAATCAGACTGTTGGCGATATATTCGCCAAAATTATTCTGATAAAACAGACTGTAGTAGTGCTTTAGCGTCGGCGTGAAATCGAAAAACACCATCACCCCGGCCCAGTCGCCAACCTTGGGGATGTTGAATGCCTCTAGCAGGTCTTTGAAGGATGAGACAAACATCACAAAGATCGGCAGCAGCGTCCAGATCAGATAAAGCGTCAGGAAGATGACCGAAAACACCTTAAAGGCTACGGCCAACGGCGATTTGTATTGAACCACATCCCGCGATGCCATGATTTACACCCTTTCCGATTTCGGTTTCTCGAAGATGCGCACCAACAGTTTGCCAAGAATGATGGTCACCACCAACAACGTCAGCGCTATCGCCGCACCCCGCCCCAGTTTGAAGAATTTGAAAGCCACCTCAAACAAATAGATCGGCAGAATTTTGGTTGAATCCGCAGGCCCGCCCCCCGTCAACACCAAAGCCGCGTCGATAAAGCGGAAATTATCCATGAACCGCAGCATGATCGCGATCAGCAGCACAGGGTAAAGATTTGGCAGCGTGATGGCGAAAAAGTTGCGCAAAGGCGATGCGCCATCGACCATATTCGCCTCTAGCTGATCTTGTGGCACGCGTTTCAGCCCGGCCAAAGCGATCAGCGTGATCAGCGGCGTCCATTGCCACACATCCACCAACACAATCGCCAGCATCGCTGTATCGGTGCTGGACAGGATCGACCCGCTGCCCAGTAGCCCAATGCTTTGAAACAGCCAAGGATACCAGCCGAAGGTGCCGTTATACAAAAACAGCCAGACCAACCCGGCCACCGCAGGTGCCATCATCATTGGCATCAGCAGGGCGGTGACCAGAAACTTTTCCCACCGCGCGCCATTCACGATCACCGCCAACAGCAACCCGATGCTTAGTTGCAGTGCCAGACACATCGCGCTGTACTGTGCCAACAGAACCCAGCCCTGCAAAAACCGCTCATCGCTGAACAACCGGGTGTAATTTTTCAATCCAACCCATTCACCCGCACCAACCCCAACGTTCTGCAGCGACATCACGATCAGCCAGATAAACGGATACAGCGAGATAAACGCCAAAACCGCAATCGCAGGGGCCATCAGATACAAATAATATCGCCGTGGCGCTGCGGGGTTTCGATGATCGGGCAACGCCAGCGGGGCCGACACCGGCCGCGCTTCGATATCAGACGAGGTGCCACGGGCACGGAACAAGGTGGTGCCGCGCGCCTTTGGTGCAACGCCAATGTTAGTCGCTTCACTGGTCATCAAACGCGGCCTCCTGTCGCGGGGTCATTTCGTCGTCTTTGAATAAAGGTGGCGTGGG
>JANNAT010000049.1:0-6553 GCA_031384605.1 Cypionkella sp. | reverse complement strand
GCGTTTGCACGAAGTGGCGTGCGCCTTGAAAACATTGGTGTTTCCCGAAGGAAACGGTGAATGGTGGGCGGTATAGGGATCGAACCTACGACCACTACGATGTCAACGTAGTGCTCTACCGCTGAGCTAACCGCCCACGTTGTCCAAATCAGCCCACCTGTTCCATAAAAAAGAACGCGGGTGGTCCGCGTCAGTCAGGGCGGGCTATAAACAGAGTCGGGTGCCTGTTCAAGGGGTATCGGTGAGTTGCTTTTTGTCGTTATATCGCAGGCAACAGGAGCAAACATGTCTTTGGACGTCTACCAAATTTTAAGGCCCATTCAGCAAGACACGGCCGTCGTTTTTGCCTCGCCCCATTCCGGGCGCGACTATGATCCTGCGTTTGTGGCGCAAACCGTGCTGGATGCCCATTCGATCCGGTCGTCGGAAGATGCCTATATAGATCAATTGTTTGGCGATGCGCCGTTGTATGGTTCACCGCTTTTGGCGGCAGTCGTGCCGCGCGCCTTTATTGACCTGAACCGCTCACCTGACGAGTTGGACCCAAATGTGATCGAAGGCATCGCGCGTGCGCCACATAACCCGCGCGTGTCATCGGGCCTTGGGGTGATTCCCCGGGTTGTTGCGGGTGGAAAAGCGATTTATCGGGGCAAGTTGCCACTCTCCGAGGCACATTCGCGCATTGCCCGCTATTGGCATCCCTATCACAGGGCCCTGCACAACCTGATCGAGACTACACATACAAGGTTCGGCGAGGCGGTTCTGATTGATTGCCATTCGATGCCGCATGAGGCGATAGATGGCCATTCCCGACCGGGTTCGCCGAAACCTGATGTCGTGCTGGGCGATCGTTTTGGCGCGGCAGCGGGCCGCGATGTGATGGACCGCGTCGAATCCGCCTTTGCCACCGCCGGCTTTCGTGTTGCCCGAAACGCTCCATTCGCCGGGGCTTTTATTGCGCAAAGTTATGGCAGACCAACCGGCCGGCGGCATGTGGTTCAGGTGGAAATTGACCGGTCCCTGTATCTTGATGAAGCGCGAATCGAATTGCTGCCCGGCTACCCACAAATGCGCGTACTTTTGTCCGGGGTGATTGCTGAAATTGCAAACATTGGCCGCGTAAGTTTGCCTTTGGCCGCGGAATAGCGAATCTTTGACAGCCGGCCAGACTTGCTGCCACGCTGGGATTTTGCAGATTAGGAGCCATGCCATGCGCCCACTCACCTTTGCCTTGATCACTGCCTTGATTTTTGCCACACCGGCCTTGGCCGAAGATCGCTGGATGTCGATCCCCAAGCCCATGGCCATGCCGGCGGCTGCTAGTTCTGGCATGGCAGCCGTAAACGGAATTCAGATGTATTACGCCACTTATGGCGCCGGCGATCCGGTTTTGCTGATCCACGGCGGATTGGGGCACGGCGATATCTGGGCGGCGCAAGTGGCGGACCTGATGAAGGATCATCTGGTGATTGTGGCCGACAGTCGCGGTCACGGCCGGTCCAGCCGCACCGCAGACCCTTTTGGCTATGACCTTATGTCGTCGGATTATGTGGCGCTGCTGGATTTCCTGAAAATCGACAAGGTTGATCTGGTGGGCTGGTCAGATGGTGGCATCATCGGGTTGGATATCGCGATGAACCATCCAGAACGGCTGGATCATCTGTTCGCCCAAGCCGCCAACATCACCACTGATGGGGTTGATCCGGCGGTTGCAACTGATGCAGTGTTTGGTGCCTATATCACCGCTATGGCCGCTGACTATGCGGCGATGTCGCCGACGCCGGATCAGTTCGATCCGTTTGTGGCGCAGATTTCCGAGATGTGGGCGACGCAACCGAATTGGACCGATGATCAGGTGGCAGCGATAAAGGTGCCAACGGCGGTGGTTGCGGGCGATTATGACGAGGCGATTTTGCGCGCGCATACAGATAAGATCGCGTCGCTTATTCCCGGATCAACGCTGGTGATCCTGCCCGATGTCAGCCATTTTGCGATGTTGCAGGCTGCGGATGCATACACGGCCGCTGTCCGCGCCTTCATAGATCAATAGTCACCGCAAACTGCGGCCCTTGATGATCGCATCTTTGCCAAACCGGGCGCGGATGGCATCTGTTGCCTTTTCCGCTGCAGCGCGTTTGCCTGCAGTAGGGTCCAGAAGATCGCCGTTCAGGTCAGCCGCCGATTCCGGGGCCAGATCGCTGATCCCGACGCCAATCAGACGAAACGGGGCTTTGTTGATGGCCAGATCAAACAGCGCGCGCGCCACGCGGTAAATCCGGTCGGTCAACTGGGTGGGGTCGGCCAAAGTCTGTCGCCGGCTGATCAGTTGGAAATCGCTGCGTTTCAGTTTCAACGTCACGGTCTTACCCGCCAAGGATTTGGCCTTGGCCCGGTCGGCCACTTGTTCGGCCAACCGCCACAGATGACCGTCCAGCAGATCGGGATCAGAGGTATCTTCAAAGAACGTGGTTTCTTTGCTGATCGACTTCACTTTCTCATCCCGATTGACCCGACGTTGATCAAGGCCGCGGGCAAGATGCCACAGCCTGTCGCCCGTGCTGCCAAACCGGGCGGTCAGATCGGGGCGATCCCAGCGCAGCAGATCGGCGATGGTGCGGATGCCCGCCTGTTCCAGCGCGGCCTGGGTGGCGGTGCCGACCCCCCAGATGATGCGGACGGGTTTGGGGCGCAGGAAGCTTTCGGTCTCAGTGCGGCCAATCACCGAAAAACCGCGCGGTTTGTCCAGATCAGACGCGATCTTGGCAAGGAACTTATTGTGCGACAACCCGATCGATCCGGTCAGTCCCAACTGGGTTTCCATGTCGCGCGTCAGGCGTGCCAGCAAAACCGCCGGGGGAAACCCATGCAGCCGTTCGGTGCCGGTCAGATCCAAGAATGCCTCATCCAGCGAGAGCGGCTCGATGGAGGGGGTCAATGCCTCCATCATCGCCCGGATGGCGCGGGAGGCTTCGGTATAGGCGGCAAAACGGGGGGGCACGACGGTGGCATCGGGGCACAGTTTCATCGCCTGAAACATCGGCATGGCAGACCGCACCCCCCGGATACGGGCGATGTAGCAGCAGGTGGAAACAACGCTTCGCGTGCCGCCACCGACGATCAGGGGAACGTCGCGTAAGGTGGGATTGTCGCGCTTTTCGACTGAGGCGTAGAAGGCGTCGCAATCCATGTGGGCGATGGAAAGGTCGTTGAGTTCGGGATGGGCAAGCACGCGCGGGGAGCGGCAGGCGGGGCACCTGGCCGCGGTTTGAAATGGGGTGAGGCAATCACGGCAAATGGCGGGCATGGGGGGAGTATGGGTGAAGGGGGGCGATGTGTCCACGCGTGGACGGAAGGGCGGTTTGTTGGATATCAAGGGGTTAGGTGGGGGTGTTTAAGGAAATTTTAAGGTTTGGGGGTTGGAGTTGGAGGTTTTGATAGAACGCTGTCCCAATTGAAGAAAGGAGTTAGGTATTAGCCAACTAGTATTTAAAGTAATGCCTGCTTAGACATCATTGTGATAGCTGCTTCGTCAAATTGGAATATACGAATGTCGGAGGAGCGCGGGAAACCGACATAAAGGTATCGCATCTGCATTTACTCAAATTTTACTCATTCGCCTTGCCTTCATCGCGAATCTTCAAGGAAATCACATCTTCGTCAGTAATGTGCAACATGGCCGCGTTGTTTCCAGATGCCTTCGCTGCTTTGTACATAAGACTAGTGCACATTGCGTAATGATGATTGAGAATATCAAACACATCTTGTTCCGCGCTGCCGTTCAAATCCAGCAGACGGAAGTAACGGTACAGACCAGCTTCTTTTTGCGCGGCTATCACCCAACCAAAACGCTCATTGAACTTGGAACCATATGGGCGTTGGTGCACCAATTCGTTTCGAATGCCGGTAACGTCCTGCATCCATCCTGCAGCCGCAAACTTGCTTGGTCTTTGAGGATGCGCGACTATGTCGCCAGCCGCTAACAATAGGTCTAGCAAGGCATCTTTCGGTAGTGTTGCCTGCCGAAGTTCCCCAATGAGGCGTGCCATCGAATCAATATTTTGATCATTGAGGCCAATGCGGTGGGCGATAAGTGCGCCTAAGTAATCTCGCGCAGCGCCAAGATGGAGGAAAAACGAGTGGACATGGGCGTAGAGTGTTTGAGACTGTGTATTGGCGGACCTTTCGCCATCGACTCGCCCAGCGGCCATATGGTTCACAAGCTGCTCGTGATAGTGTTCTGCAATTTGTTCGACACTTATATCCATACTCCGCAAGCTCAGGCTGATATGCCGCGCCAGCGTTTCTACCGGGTCCTTATCGTCCAGAGTTCTTGCAATTTCGTCTTCAGCATGTTGTGCGCCGGATGCAAAAAACTCTTTGGTGCGAGCACGAGCAATGTTTCCCGCGATACTGCTCCAAAGCTCTGCAGGACCTTCAGAGTGGTTAGCATTTTCGGGAATAATCGGTGCCCACGCGGAATTGTATACGCCATCCGTCCAACCCAACTGTTGAAAAGCGATTGCGCGGAAGCGGTTCTGATTAGCGAGCGACTGAAGTTGAGCCATCGTAACCGGTTCAGTCGCGCATGGCTTTCCATTCACAAAAATCGGCTCAATGCGCCATGCATTTTCCCCTATCTTTGCAGCGCGAAAACCGCCCGTGAAATGTAAATAAACGGCTGTTGCATCCGGTTGACGCGGGAGTTCAATAACCTGTGTCACAATCTGCCCCATTTGACCTACCCAAGTAATACCTAACGTTAGAAACTACCGACACCCAGATTATTTTGAGTCATAGCACTGCCGCACCGTGCGACAGCGCTTTGTATGGTCCTCTTAACGTCACTGCGCAAAACTGCGACGGGAGGGGTTGAGCCGTAAAGTGCCTAGAACCAGCCTTGTTGCGCCCACTCGGCGGTCAGGCGCTGCCCTGTGTTTGGTCCTTTACTGCCCATTTTACCGCACCCCAAAACACCGCTCCACCATATCCAGCACATCGTCTACCATCCCACCTTTCCTTGCCTCTGGCCCTGAAAACCGCAAGATCCAGCCGTCGCCGGACATTTCGCGGCGGATGTTTAAGCCTTGGCTTAGGCGCAGGATGCGGCGGGGGCGGCCGGGGGTGAAATAGGTGGGGTCGGTATCATCGGTGGTGCGCTCGGCCTCGGCCAATATGGGCATCAGGGCGGACCATTGGCTTTCCAGCCCGTGTTGGCTGTGTTCCTCCAAGGTAAAGGTGATCAGATCGGTCAGACCACCGCGCAGGGCGGCACTTAGCCGCGACATTTGGCGGCCTGTCAGGCGTTCGGGGGTTTTGAAAAATCGGTCCAGCTCATCAACCACATGGGCATAGGCGCGGATACGGGCGCGTTTCTGGCGCATTGCATTGGGGTGCAGGCCGGCGCAGGCGGCATCCAAAGTGTCAAAAATGCCTGCGTTGATGGCCGCAACAAGGGTGGCACCCTTTTCCCAAGGGCTGGTTTCGCACCGTATTTCATTTTCGGCAACCATCGCCTGCATCGCGGCGGCAATCGTGGCGGGGGTGCGGATAAAGGCGGGGATCAGATCAAATTCGTCGCCTTCGCGGGCAGCGGCAATGCTGCGGTAAGCGGTCAGGCGGCGCATGCCGGAAATCAGGCCGTGCGTGTATTGGCCATTGGGGTCGTCGATTTCATATACCTCAATCGGCATGCGCAGGCCCGTGGAGGCAATCGAGGATTGCAGTTCGAATTGCGCGTCGGGATCAAGGGCGGTGCGATCCCGCGGTAGGGATTTTTCGTTGATGCCCATGATCTGGATAAGGTGAATTTGGTCCATGGCTGCCTCTTGTTTTGCGCGCGGTGCAGCATTGGCAGTTAAGTGTTACCGATGTGGCAGTTCTTGCGTGCGCTGCTATAAGGATGCAGGGTAAATGTGCTGCTGTTCTTGTGGATGGCGGCGGGCGGCCCAATATTTTAGCAAACGGAGGATTTCATGGATTTTACGCAATTCCTTGGCGGCAACGCGGTTTACCTTGCCATTGCCGCGTTCATTATCATTTGCATCTTTTTAGGCGTGCGGATTGTGCCGCAGGCGGAAAAGCATGTGGTTGAACGGTTTGGCCGGTTGCGGATGGTGTTGGGGCCGGGCATCAACTTTGTCGTGCCGTTTCTGGACCGGGTTGCGCATAAGGTTTCGGTGCTGGAACGTCAGTTGCCAACCGCGCATCAGGACGCGATCACCACGGATAACGTGTTGGTCAAGGTAGAGACATCGGTGTTTTACCGCATAACCGAGCCTGAAAAGACCGTTTACCGGATCAGGGATGTGGATGCGGCGATTGCCACAACGGTGGCGGGGATTGTGCGGTCCGAGATTGGCAAGATGGAGTTGGATCATCTGCAATCGAACCGGGCCGAAGTGGCGCAGAATATTCGCGAACAGGTGCGGTTGTTGGTGGATGACTGGGGCATTGAGGTGACGCGGGCCGAGATTCTGGATGTGAACCTCGATGAGGCGACGCGCACGGCGATGTTGCAGCAGTTGAACGCCGAACGCGCGCGGCGGGCGAATGT
>JANNAT010000125.1:0-2542 GCA_031384605.1 Cypionkella sp. | reverse complement strand
GCGACTGAAGCCAGGATTGCGGCCTTGTCCAATGGCACCAGGCAGCGCGGGTCCAGCACTTCGCAAACAATCCCCTGTGCAGCGAGGTCTTCGGCGGCCTCAAGCGCACGGGACACCATGTTGGACCAGGCAATGATCGTCACATCGGTGCCTGCGCGTTTGATGTCAGCCACACCAAATTCAACCACATGCTCGCCGTCGGGCACCATGCCTTTCGTCATATAGAGGTGTTTGTGTTCGATAAAGATCACCGGGTCCATCTGACGCAAGGCGTGTTTCAGCAGACCTTTGGCATCAGCGGGGGACGACGGCATCACTACTTTCAGCCCTGGAATATGATAAAAAAGCGCTTCGAGGCTTTGGGAATGCTGGGCTGCCACGCCGCCGCCAGCCCCACCTTGGGTGCGCAACACGAATGGCACCCGGCCTTCACCGCCAGTCATCAGGCGGAACTTGGCCGCCTGATTGACGATCATATCCATGCCAAGCATGGCAAAATCGACATAGAGGATTTCCACAATTGGTCGTGCCCCGGCAATTGCCGCTCCCACCCCAACGCCGATCATTCCAGCCTCGGCAATCGGCGTGTCACGCACCCGACTGGCACCATATTTCGCCAGCAACCCTTCGGTCACCTTGTAAGACCCGCCACGTTCTGCGATGCCTTCGCCGATAATGAACACCATCGGATCGCGGGCCATTTCTTCATCAATCGCCTCGCGCAGGGCTTCGCGGTACATCAATTCTCGTGCCACAGCGGGCTCCTTTCGCGGTTGGATCAGTAATCGGCGGCGAATGCGGCAAACTGGGCGGCGGTGATCTCGCCGCTGGCTTGCGAAAACGCCACCGCATCGGCAAATTCGGCCGCAACTTCGGCCTCAATCTCGGCGATCAGACCGGCAGGTACACCGGCCATTTCGACCAGATCGGCGCGGGCGCGGTCAACCGGATCGCGGGCCTTGTAATAGGCCAGCTTTTCTTCGGGCATGTATTTGCCGGGATCGTTGACATGGTGGCCCATGTGGCGGAATGTCTTGGCCTCGATCAGCACCGGACCCCGGCCTTCGCGGCAGGTTTTGGCGGCGGCCAGCGTCATCTCATAGACCGCCAGTGGGTTGTTGCCATCAACCTGATGGCTTTCCACGCCAATCGCCAAACCGCGCTTGTAAAGATCGGTGTCGCGGGTGGATTCCTCGATGGTCGTCGACACCGCATAGCCGTTGTTTTCGATCACCAGAATGAAGTTCAGGTTCCAGATCGCCGCAAGGTTCAGCGATTCAAGGAAGGTGCCGTTGTTCGACGCGCCGTCGGTGGTAAACGTCACCGTCACCGCGTCTGATCCCTTGACCTGTGCCGCCAGTGCCGCTCCAACGCCCAAGGGCGTGCCGGCCCCGACGATACCATTGGCCCCCAGATTGCCCGACTTGATGTCGGCGATATGCATGGATCCGCCGTATCCCTTGCAATAGCCGGTATCCTTTTGCAGCAGTTCTGCCACCATCAGCTTCACTTCGGCGCCCCAGGCGATGCAATGACCATGGCCGCGATGGGTGGAGGCGATGAAGTCGCCCTCTTTCAGTGCCGTGCAGACGCCAGTCGCGATGCCCTCTTGGCCCAGATAAGGGTGGAAATAACCTCGGATCAGGCCTTGTCGGTAGAGCTTGATGCCTTCCGTCTCGAACACCCGGATTTTATAGGCAGTGCGGAAAATCTTTTCCAGAATTTCCCGTGATGGTGCGTTGCGCGCTGCGTCGGTTGCCAGTGTTGTCATGATTTTTCCCCCCGATACGCTGCCACACGAAGAATAATGACAGATTCCTTGACTATTTTTCTATATTATCGGTGTTTGCTTGTCGAGAAAACAATTTTCAAAAAAGGGGGTGTCAAAGATAAATCCGCCAGCGATCATGCTGCCCTGCCGTATCACGTTCATGCCCCATCCTACTTATGTGGCTCAAATACTTGAATTATTCGATATGGTGGGTGCAGGCCAAGACTGCTCACAATTCTCAACTTGAGAAAAATTATTTTCGTGCTAACCTTTCCAGTGTAAAAACAGATGACGGGACGCGCATGACCGACGAAGATTTGCCCAACGGTCTGCTACAAGGAAGCCTTTTGGATCGCATAGACGCGGGCTACGGCAGCTTGCGAAAATCAGAACGTATCGTGGCCGACCATCTGCGCAAGTTGGCCGGCACACGGATTGATCTGTCTATCACCGAACTAGGCCGAACCATGGGCATCAGCGAAGCCACCATCAGCCGTGTCAGTCGTGCATTAGGCTACGCTGGTTTTCAGGACATGAAACTGTCGATGGCCGAAGGTGCAGGATCGCGCAGCAGTTTTGCCAATATTCCCATCGAAATCGACGAAAATGACAGCCTGATCCAGACCAGCAGCAATCTTGCCATGCTTTTGTCGGTTTGTCTGCAAGGCACGCAGCGCATGCTGGACGGCGGCCAGTTGGAGGCGGTGGTGGCGGCACTGCTCGCGGCGCAGAAGATCGTGTTTGTCGGCGTTGGAGGCGCTGCGGCCATCT
>JANNAT010000123.1:0-2247 GCA_031384605.1 Cypionkella sp. | reverse complement strand
GTCCTGGATGGGCGCCTCGATGTCGACCCAGGTCCGGTTACCTTCAATCGCGCTTGTGGGCGCCGCCAGGTCGGCGATGCGATTGGCCAGCACCCGATCGGCAAAGGTGTCGTAACCCGCGCGTGTCGGGTCGTAGGAAGCCTGGCGCTTGACCAGGTGCAGCAGCAGTTCCTGACGGATATCGTCTGCGTCGAGGCCCGGCAAATTGCCAGTATTGGCCGGCTTTTGGGCGCGAACCGCGATATTGCGCGCGACGCGCGACTGCGGATCGAGAAAGGGGATGTAAGAGTGCTCCATGATTTTCGCTTTCGTCCAAGTGGACGGGCACTGGGCCCGCATGACCCGGACCGGCGAAAATTCGTTGAAGCGGTGGCTTAGTTGGTAGCGACACAAGGAAAATTTCGCTGAAACCCACGCGGATCAGTGGTCTAGAGATCGAACTTTTTCTGAAAGATTTTTGGCGTCAGTCGACGAATTTTCGTTGTGGCTGACCTTGCTTGCCTTGCTGGAGATCGCTGGCATTTGCCACAAAACGGGCAACGTAGTGGCGGTCGACAACGGGCAACGGATCGTCAGAAATCCCGAAAGCTGCGCGCAGGGCGGTGGACAAGGCTTGCTTCTGTTTCTGGTGCTTCGAGTTATCAGCTAGCTTGGCATGGTGGACCGGCAGACGGCCGCCCTCCAACGCAATGGCCTTAAGGTAGGTCCAGGACGCCTTCGGTTTGCCGTCCTTTGCGCTTTTCATCCCGAGACGATCGGGCTCGAACCTGCGGGTCTCACCCCGAAAGCCTACATTGATTACTTCGTCAGCGACAAAGCGGATGCTGAGTTCCTCCCAGCGCGCATCTGCGGGCATCAGCCATGCCAATTTCAACCCGGTGCTCTCCATCCTGTCCATTAACTTGGAGCGAAGCTCCGCAAATAGGGCCGCAATTGGTTGGAAAGGCCGCAACTGCCCGCCAATGTCGACATCGAGCAGGTCCTCAAGGGCGAGGCGCGACACGCCGTTTCGATCGAGACCAGATTCGAAGTGCACGGGGATTGATGACGATGTCGGAGCCAGGAGCAACTTGGGGCCGGGGTGGGCCGCCAGGTCGTCGAACTGGGCGGCATCTTCGCTGGGAAATGGTCCTGGAATGGTCAGGAATACGGGGAAGCTCCGCCCCGCATAAACATCATGAAAACCGATCTTGAAAACCGGCCGCCTTTCGAACTTCGATGGAACTCGTGCGAGATTGAGTGCAACGGCCACACGTCGAGCAAGACCGGCGCGATCCAACCCGTAGGTCATGATGTCGCCTTCGACTACCTCCAGATCAGCGCAGGATTTAGGGCTGTCTCCGCAGATAGCCCGGATGGTGCCGTTCTCGTGGTGCACGACCCGCCTGGGACAACCTGCGCCACCCGGAGATGGGCAAGAGATGCTCATCGCCAGCGTTCCCGTCGATCGCAGAAACGGCGAAACGCGGTCGGGCCCAGTTCCTGTCAGGCGATTGAATTCGTCGCCGAGCAGGCTGATCCACTCGCGGCGGTCGGTTGCAGCATCACTTAGCGAATCAAGTGCCTTCCAGAACTTCGTCATCGCCATCATCCGTACCTGCCCAAAACCCGCGCTGCTTCAGCCAGGCTTCAATGACTTCCTCATCGGACTCCCGTTCATACCTGGCGATATTCGCGGGTCGGATCGTTACGGACCGTTCCCGCTTGCTGCCTTCAAACTTGAACTTGAATGTCGCGTGCGTGAGCAAGCCACCCGCAAGCCGCTTCGCCCAGCTGTCGCCGTAGGCCTTGAAAAGATCGTCGCAACGGCGGGTTTCCATCTCTGGCATTTTGCCGGCCCACCGACGGCCAAACTCGACGAAGCGCACCCCGGTGATCCCTTTGATGTCTCCATAGGCCATCGAGGCCGGTCCGAATTCACGCAGCGGATCCAGGGTGTAGCGCTTGGAGAGATTGAAATAATCTGCCTTTTCAAAGAGAACTTGGCCCAGAGTTTCCAGGTAGAGGTCCCGCTCCCCCTTTGTCCCGGCATTCACCCCGATCTCGTCGCTTTCACAGTCATAGATCAAGACGTCGTGCAGTTGCGGACGGTAGAACGCGATCCCAGTTTCGCCGTCGTCCTGGTGTTTGCCCTCCCGACGCATCGGCATGCCGTGGCGCACCAGAATCCAGATTTTATCCCCTCTTGGAAAAACAAAGAGGCGACACTGGCGCCCGCGGCGTTTTGCCTCGAACCAGATGTCCATC
>JANNAT010000112.1:0-1927 GCA_031384605.1 Cypionkella sp. | reverse complement strand
GACGAGGTGAAAGAGGCCGCGCGGGCTTATGGTGCCACCGAATGGCAGGTGCTGCGCGGGGTGGAGTTACCGCTGGCCAAAGCGTCGATCTTGGCCGGGATCAATCAGACCATATTGATGTGCCTGTCGATGGTCGTCATCGCCAGCCTGATCGGCGCGCAAGGGCTGGGGTCAGTGGTGCTGCAATCGTTGCAATATGCAGCCAAGGGCCAGGGGTTGTTGGCTGGACTTGCGATTTTGCTGTGCGCCATGGTGATCGACCGGATCATACAGGGCAGTTTTCATAGCCGGAAATGAAGGCGCCAACAGGCGCTTGTGCGGTGGCGAAGCGTTCCTGCAAAAACCGTTGACGCCTGCACTTGCGATTTGTATAAACCGTATATTACAAACCTGTCATACAGGTATGGGAGATTCGGTTGGAAAATCAGGGCTCGGGCGGTTTGGTCAGCGACGCGATAAGTGCTATTTCGCGGCATATCCGCGACAATGATCTGATGCCGGGCGACCGTTTGCCGTCTGAGGCAAGCCTGTCGAAAGAGCTGAATGTATCGCGTACCGTGGTGCGAGAGGCGTTCCGGTCACTGGCTGCGATGCGGATCATTGATCTGGCCACGGGCAAACGCGCGGCGGTGGCGACATTAGATCATGGTGCGATGTCACTGATGATCGAACACGGCGTGCATACCGACCAGATCAATGTGCAGCAGATTTATGACGTGCGCCGCACCATCGAGACGCGGATTGTCACGCTGGCGGCGATCCGGCGCAGCGATACCGAGGCCACCGATCTGCTGGCGCTGGCGCAGGCGATGGGCCACGCAGTTGATGACCCGGCCCGGCTGATGGAGTTGGATCTTAGCTTTCATTTGCTGCTGGCGCAGGCGTCGCGCAACCCGGTGTTCACCCTGATTGTTGGCGCGTTTCAGGGCATTACCCGGCAAACCTGGCCTATTGGCTGGAAAAGCCGCCCGACACCTGCATCGCGCGAATTGATGCTGGCCACGCATATGGATATCGCCCGTGCGGTGGCTGCCAGCGACCCACAACAGGCGGTGGCATCCATGTCGCTGCATTTTGATGAAAGCGTGCGGGCGTTGCTGACCGCCGGGTTGTCATAAGCGATGAAAATCACAGCACTTGAAACCATCCGCATCGCCGAACGCCCTAACCTGATCTGGTTGCAGGTGCACACTGATCAGGGGTTGATCGGCTTGGGTGAGACGTTTTTTGGCGCAAGCACGGTTGAAGCACACGTGCATGATTACATAGCGCCACGCGTTATCGGGCGCGATCCGTTGGAAATTGACCGGCTGTCGGCTGATCTGGTGGGCTATCTTGGGTTTCGGTCATCAGGTGCCGAAGTGCGCGGCAATTCGGCGTTTGATATCGCGCTGTGGGATATTTTTGGCAAGGCAACCGGCCAGCCGATTGCCCAACTGTTGGGCGGGTTTACCCGGCGCGAAATACGCACTTACAACACCTGCGCGGGCAGCGATTACGTCAAGAAAACATCGGGGCAAGTGACTGCGAATTTTGGCCTTGGGCAGAACAGTGATTATGACGATCTGAACGGGTTTCTGCACCGCGCGGATGAACTGGCGCATTCGCTGTTGGAAGACGGCATTACGGCGATGAAAATCTGGCCATTCGATGGCGCTGCGGAGCAATCACGCGGGCAATACATATCGGCCCCGGATATCGACAAAGCATTGGAACCGTTCCAGAAAATCCGCCGCGCTGTTGGCAATAAGATGGATATCATGGTCGAATTTCATGGGCTGTGGCAGTTGCTGCCCGCCATCCAGATCGCCCGCGCGCTGACGCCTTATCAAACATTCTGGCACGAAGACCCGATCAAGATGGACAGTCTGTCCAGCCTGAAACGCTATGCCGATGTATCCACCGCGCCGATTTCAGCGTCGGAAAC
>JANNAT010000078.1:0-81306 GCA_031384605.1 Cypionkella sp. | reverse complement strand
GCTGTTGGGGGCATTGGCGCTGTTTTGCGTGGGCAACCTGATGATGGTGCGGTTGATGCGTGAAAGCGGGCTGGGGGTGGCGGTGGCGATATCGTCGGTGGTGCAACTGGTGCTGATCGGAGTCGTGGCGTTCGCAGTGTTTGGTGAGCGGCCAACGGCGATGCAACTGACCGGCATGGCGCTGGGCGTGGTGGCGGTGGCACTGATCGCCTGGCCAGCGGGGGGGCGGGCGTGAAAGCGTATCTGCCCATTGCCTCGGTTTTGGCGGCGATCCTGGTGCTGTGGTATGGTGCCACCGTCTGGCTGAACAGCCAGTGGGTTTATGATCAGGCCGCGCGCGAAGGGGTGGCTGTATCATTTGCCGACATGATCCCCGCCACGATGAACCAGCAACGCCCCGTTCTGCCCGCCCCGCATCAGGTGGCGGCGGAATTTTCCAAGATGGTGTTTGAAAACCGTGTCACTTCGCCCCGGTCTTTGGTGTTTCACGCCTGGGTCACGCTGTCGGGCACGCTGATGGGGTTTGCGCTTGGCACGGTGATGGGGGTGATTTTGGCGGTGGGGATTGTCTATAACCGGGCGATGGATTTGTCGGTGATGCCTTGGGCGATCGCCAGCCAGATGGTGCCGATTGTGGCGCTGGCTCCGATGTTGTCGGTTGTGCTAAGTCAGTTGGGGGCGGGGCCACCCGTGTCAAAAGCGTTTGTTGCCAGTTATTTGACCTTCTTTCCGGTGGTGGTGGGCATGGTCAAAGGCTTGCGCAGCCCCGACGCCATGCAGCTGGATTTGCTGCGCACGTATAATGCCAGTTCCAGTTCGGCGTTCTGGAAGCTGCGGCTGCCTGCGTCGGTGAAATTCCTGTTCACCAGCGCCAAAGTTGCGATTGCCGCCGCATTGGTGGGCACCATCGTGGCCGAATTGAACCAGCCCACGGGATTGGGCGCGCGGTTGCTCAGCGGGTCTTACAACGGCCAAACCGCGATGATCTGGGCCACGCTGTTTGTGGCCGCGTTCATGGCGGGGGCGCTGGTCTTGGTGATCGAAATCGCAGAACGGGTCACATTGCGGCGGATGGGGATGCAGGCATGATCTGGATTTTTGCTTCGGTGGTGATCTGGCTGGCTGCATGGCGGCTGAATGTAGTTTTGGCCAATTCCAAAACTCCGCAGCGGCAGTTTCTGGTGCCTGCGATATTCGGGCTGGCCGTGTTGGTGGTGTGGCAGGGCATCGTCTGGGGCGCGGATGTGTCGCGCGTGATATTGCCCGCTCCATCGGAAATAGGGGCAGCGATTGCAGGCAATCTGGGGCTGCTCTGGGCGGATTTTGTGCAAACCGTCCTTAAAGGCGCGCTGTCAGGGTTTGTCATTGGCTGCGCGGCGGGTTTCTTGGCGGCGATCATCATGGACAGATCGGCTTTCTTGCAGGCGGGGTTCATGCCGGTGGCCAAGTTCATCTCTGCCATGCCGATTGTGGGCATCGCCCCGATTATGGTGATGTGGTTCGGCTTTGGCTGGCAATCCAAAGCCGGCGTTATTGTGGTGATGGTGTTCTTCCCGGTGCTGGTGAACACCGTGGCCGGGTTGGCGGCGGCTGACCGCATGCAGCGCGACCTGATGGCGACGTTTAGCGCCACCTACTGGCAAACGCTGATCAAGTTGCGTCTCCCTGCGGCGATGCCGTTCATCTTTAACGGGCTGAAAATTGCGACAACACTGGCGCTTATCGGCGCGATTGTTGCTGAATTTTTCGGCAGCCCCACGGTGGGCATGGGGTTTCGCATCACCGCCGAAGTTGGGCGGCTTGGGCTTGATATGGTTTGGGCCGAGATTGCGGTTGCGGCATTGGCGGGATCGGCCTTTTATGGGCTGGTCGCGTTGGTTGAGGCGCGGGTAACCTTTTGGCACCCGTCGCAAAGGACTTAAAAACAGGCCGCATTGGCCATCAACAAGGAGACGACAGATGAAAAAGTTACTGACGACAGCGCTGTTTGCGGCGTTCGCCACCCAAGCCGCCGCCGAAGACGCCGTGACGCTGCAACTGAAATGGGTGACCCAGGCGCAATTCGCGGGCTACTATGTGGCCGCAGCCAAAGGGTTTTATACCGAAGAAGGTCTGGCTGTCACCATTCTGCCGGGCGGCCCCGATGTGGCCCCAACCCAAGTGATCGCAGGCGGCGGCGCGGATGTGGTGGTGGATTGGATGCCATCGGCACTGGCGGCGCGCGAAAAGGGTCTGGCACTGGTGAACATCGCACAGCCTTTCAAATCATCGGGCATGATGCTGACGTGCCTGAAGGAATCCGACATCGTGGCACCCGCCGATTTTGCAGATAAAACCCTTGGCGTCTGGTTTGGCGGCAATGAATATCCGTTCTTGAACTGGATGAACACGCTGGGGCTGAAAACCGATGGATCAGCCGGCGGGGTGACCGTGCTGAAACAGGGGTTCAACGTTGATCCGCTGTTGCAGAAACAGGCAGCTTGCGTGTCAACCATGACCTATAACGAATATTGGCAGGTGATTGATGCGGGCATCAAGCCCGAAGATCTGGTGGTGTTCAAATACGAAGAACAGGGCGTCGCCACTTTGGAAGACGGCCTTTATGTGATGGAAGACAAGCTGGCCGATCCGGCGTTTGAAGATAAAATGGTGCGCTTTGTGCGCGCCTCGATGAAGGGCTGGAAATACGCTGAAGCCAATTCGGATGAGGCAGCCCAGATCGTGTTGGATAACGACACCACTGGCGCGCAAACCATTGAGCATCAAAAGCGGATGATGGGGGAGATTGCGAAACTGACCGCAGGATCGAACGGCGCGTTGGTAGAAGCCGATTATCTGCGCACAGTGGCTGCGTTGATGTCGGGCGGCTCTGATCCGGTGATCACCGCAGAACCTGCCGGTGCCTGGACCAGCGTTGTGACGGACAAAGCCCTGCAATAAGCGGGATCGGCGGAAGATAACGACGCGTTCGGGCAACCGGGCGCGTTTTTACATGACTTGTAAATCGCCGCCAATCTTGTAAATTCCTTGAAGAACAAAAGGTTTGCAAGTGTCCCTTTCCGCCCTTACCGGATCCAGAGTGCGTGCTGCCCGCATAGCGCTTGGGCTGCGGCAGGGCGATCTGGCGCAACGGGCAGAAATTTCTGCCAGCTATCTGAACCTGATCGAACACAATCGCCGCAAAGTGGACGGCGCGGTTTTGCAACGATTGGCGGCTGCGTTGGGCCAGCCCGCGGCCAGTTTTCACGACGGGATCAGTGGGGCACTGCTGGAAGATTTGCGCGGGGCTGCGGTGGCAGCCGTCACTGCCCCCGAAATGGACCGGGTCGAAGACTTTGCGCATCGCTTCCCCGGTTGGGCGCAGCTTTTGGCGCAATTGCACCATGAAAACGCTAGTTTGACCCGAAATCTGTCAGCGCTGAATGACCGCATGACCCAAGACCCGCATTTGTCGGCATCCCTGCACGAGGTGATCTCGGCCGTCAGCTCTTTGCGCAGCACGACGGGCATTTTGGTGGAAACCGATGATCTGGAACCCGAATGGCGGGCGCGGTTTTTTGGCAATCTGGCGCAAGACAGTAACCGCTTGGCCGCAGGCGCGCAGGCGCTGGTGGCGTATTTGGACGGATTTGGTCAGGCCGACAGCCCCGGGATCGCCTCGCCTTTGGAAGAGGTTGAGGCATGGATGGCCACGATGGACTGGCATCTTGCGGACAAGGCCGAAACGGCGTTGGCAAGGGCCGCACTGCCATCGGCTGCGGCGCGGCAGTTGGCGCAAAATTGGCTGGATATTGCGGCCCGCGATGTGGCGGCCATGCCCGATTCCGGTTTTTATGCGGCGCTGGCCGCTTTTGGGCCGGATCCTGTTCAGATTGCAACGTCTATGGGCGCCGATGTGCTGGGCGCGTTCCGTCGTATAGCCCTTGCGCGGCACAGCAACGTCGGCTTGGTGATTTGCGATGCATCCGGCACCATGGTGTTGCGCAAACCGATTGACGGCTTTGCTTTGCCCCGGTTTGGCGCGGCGTGCCCGCTGTGGCCGCTGTTTACCGCCCTTGGCCGCCCGCTGACCCCGATCGAGGCGGTTATCGATACTCCCGGTCCACAACCAAAGCGGTTCATCGCGCGGGCGTTTTGCCAACCTAGCCATCCCGGCGGCTTTCACGGGCCGGAATTGCGGATCGCGGCGATGCTGATCTTTCCTGATCCGTCCCGCGCGGCAGGCGTCCAACCCGTTGGATCAACCTGCCGCACCTGTCCGCGCAGCATTTGCCCCGCAAGGCGCGAACCGTCGATCCTGACGGCGTGACCGATTGCGCATGATCTTTTGACATAGCGCTGATTTATTCAGATAGTCAGCGTCAGTTGGGGGGAACATGACCAAGCGCGTGCTGTTGATCGAAGATGAGGCCAATATCGCCGAGGCGATTCGCTTTCTTCTGACCCGTGACGGCTGGCAGGTGCGGGTGCTGGGCGAAGGGGCAACGGCCCTTGCCACAGTGGCCGAGTATCAACCCGATCTGGTGATCCTTGATTTGATGCTGCCCGATATGTCAGGCTTGGATATTCTGACGGCTTTGCGGGCCGGTGCGCCCACAAAAACCTTGCCTGTCCTGATGCTGACCGCCAAAGGACAGGGGCGGGATCGTGAGGCCGCAACCCGCGCGGGCGTCAGTGCGTTTATGACCAAACCCTTTGCCAATGCCGATATTCGCGCGGCTGTGCATGATTTGCTTGGCGCGCCCTGATGCGCCGCCCCACCGCCCCGTTGTTTCTGGCCCGCGCCGTGTATCGCAAACGCCGCTTGCGCGATGCTGCGCGGTTGGTGCCGGTTCTGGGGGTGTTTTTGCTGTTGATGCCGGGGCTTTGGTCGGTGGATGCGCCCGGCACACCCACTACTGGCGCGCAGAATTGGGTCTATATCCTGGGCGTTTGGGCAGGGCTGATTGTTATTGCGGCCTGCCTTGCCCCCGGTCTTGCCGCGTCTGATACCAGCGCGGATGAGGACGGGCAGGCCCGCTGATATGCCCTTTAACATCCTTGTTCTGACCTGCCTGACCTATGTGATCTTTCTGTTTCTGGTGGCTTTCGTTGTGGAGCGTCGGGCGTTGCGCGGCGGCGTTGGGTTCTTGCGATCGCCGATGGTCTATACGCTGTCGTTGTCGATCTATTGCACGGCGTGGACGTTTTACGGCGCGGTTGGCTATGCGGCGCGGTCGGGGTTAGAGTTTTTGACAATCTATCTGGGGCCAACGCTGGTTTTTGTTGGCTGGTGGTGGATTTTGCGCAAACTGGTGCGCATCGGGCGGCAACAGCGTGTAACGTCGATTGCCGATCTTATCTCATCTCGGTTTGGCAAATCGAACTTGCTGGGGGTGGTGGTAACGCTGATCGCCGTTGTCGCCTCGACCCCCTATATCGCGTTGCAATTGCAGTCGATCAGCCTGTCGTTCGGGGTGTTTGCCTCTGATACCCCAACCGGCTGGGCGCTGCCCAACCGCGATGCAACCGCCCTTTGGGTGGCGGTGGGGTTGGCGGCGTTCACCATTTTGTTCGGCACCCGCACGCTGGATGCCAAAGAACAGCACCACGGCATTGTCACGGCCATCGCGGTAGAGGCGGTGGTAAAACTGGTGGCGCTGCTGGCAGTGGGCATCTTTGTGGTCTGGGGGCTGGCGGGCGGGATTGCCCCGATGCTGGACAAGATCGCAGATTTTGCCGACCCGGCCAACAACCCGAATTGGGCGTTGCAGCCGGGGCGCTGGGGCGGGTTGATCTTTTTGTCGGCGGCCGCGGTAATATGCCTGCCGCGCATGTTTCAGGTGATGGTCGTCGAATGCGTGGATGAAGGCCATCTGGCGCGCGCGTCCTGGGCATTTCCGCTGTATTTGTTCTTGATGAGTCTGTTTATCCTGCCCATCGCTGTGATGGGGCTGGAATTGATGCCAGCCGATACCAACCCCGATATGCTGGTGCTGACATTGCCGCTGTCCCAAGGGCAGGGTGGCCTTGCGATGCTGGCATTCCTTGGTGGCTTTTCATCGGCCACCTCGATGGTGATTGTGGAAACCATTGCCCTTGCCACGATGCTGTCAAACCATGTGCTTATGCCGCTGTGGCTGTGGGCGCGGCCAGCGGCGGCGCTGTCGGGCGATTTGCGCGGCGGCGTGCTGATGGCGCGGAGGGTGTCGATTGTGGCGGTGCTGGCACTGGGGCTGGCGTATTTTCGCCTCTCGGGCGGTTCGACGGCGCTGGCGGCCATCGGTTTGATTGCCTTTGCCGGCATGGCCCAGGTGTTGCCGGCGCTGATTGGCGGCATATTCTGGCGTGGGGCCACCAAAACCGGTGCGGTTGCGGGCTTGGCCACGGGGTTCGCGGTTTGGGCCTATACGCTGTTTTTGCCGTCCTTTGGCCAAGACGCGGTGATTTCGGGCCAGGTGTTTCAATCGGGGCTGTTCGGGCTTGATTGGCTGCGGCCAAGGGCCCTTTTTGGCACCGAAGGCATGGACCCGTTGTTGCATTCAATCCTGTGGTCGCTGGCGCTGAATACCGGTGTGTTTTGTGCGGGTTCAATCTTGTCATTCCCCAGCCCGGTTGAACGGGTGCAAGGGGCGGCCTTTGTTAACGCCTTTGACGCCGAAACCACCGCAGACCGGCTTGGCTGGACCCATGGGCAGGCAGAACCCGAGGCGCTGTTGAACATGGCGCAGCGGATCTTGGGGCCCGATGCTGCAATATCCTATTTTGAAACCGAAGCTACAGCGCAAGGCAAAGCAGGCTTTTTACCTGATCTGACGCCGGGTTTTCTGGCCGGGCTGGAACGCCGGCTTGCGGGGTCGGTCGGGGCGGCCACGGCGCATGCGATGATCGCCCAGCACGTCGGCAGCACCACAGTTACGGTCGAAGATTTGATGGCCGTGGCGAATGAGGCCGCCCAGATCAAGGAATATTCCACCCAGTTGGAACAGCAACAAGACCAGCTGTCGCGCACCGCCCGGCAGTTTCGGGACGTGAACGAAAAGCTGACGCAACTTTCCATTCAAAAAGACGCCTTTCTTAGCCAGATCAGCCATGAGTTGCGCACACCGATGACGTCGATCTCGGCCTTTTCTGAAATACTGTCCGAAGCTGATTTGCCAGGTGCGCAGGTGGCCGATTATGGGCGCATTATCCATGATGAGGCAACACGGTTGACCCGGTTGTTAGACGATCTGCTGGATATTTCGGTGCTGGAAAACGGATCGGTGCAACTGAACCTTGGTTTGGCCAATCTGGGGCAGATGATCGACCGCGCGCTGGCCGCCACCAGCCAAATCCGCCCGGATCGCGCCTTTGACATTCGCCGCACCTATCCATCTGAGGCAATATTTCTGCGCACAGATGCAGACCGGTTGGTGCAGGTGTTCATCAACCTGATCTCGAACGCGCGCAAATATTGCGATGCGGCCCAACCGGTTTTGCGCATTGCGGTGCAGCAAAAAGGCGGGCGGGTGGTGATTGATTTCATCGACAACGGATCTGGTATTTCCAAACAATCCCAAGGCCTTATCTTTGAGAAATTCGCGCGCCTGACCGATCAGACGCGCGGTGATGGCGCGGGCGGTGGCGGGGCAGGCGGTGGCGGGGCGGGCGGTGGCGGGGCGGGTCTGGGCCTTGCAATCTGCCGCGAGGTGATGGTCAATCTGGGCGGCACCGTCACGTATTTGCCCGGACAAAAAGGGGCGGCCTTTCGGGTGATGCTGCCGTTGCGGTTGGAAATTGCGGTGATTTAGGCGCTGCCGTCAACGCTTTGCTAAGGATTTCCCGGCTATGCTGGCCCGATCATATTGGCAGGGGGCGCGGCACGTGGCAGTGGGGCAATCGGGTGTTATGGCGCGCAAACTGGCGGCGTCGCGCGGGGTGCAAGCCGATGGCGGGCCGGGCGCAGATCGGGCCTGGCGGTTGGCTTTGGCGCGGGCCGCGCGGGACCAGATGAAATTGCCCTTAGAGGTGGCCGATCTGGTGCTTGACCGGCTGTCCTTGGCCGAACTGCTGGAATTGCCCGAAGGTCACGCGATGATTGTGGTTCTGGAAGGCCCGCGCGATGGCTTGGGCCTGATGGTGATCGGTGCTGCAGTGTTGGCCGCGATGATCGAAATGCAGACCATTGGCAAAGTGGCGGCCACAGCGCCTGCGCCACGCAAACCCACCCGCACCGATGCCGCTATGGTGGCCCCGATGATTGATGCGGCTTTGGTTGGGCTGGAGGCGGCATTGCTGCAAGAACCAGATTTGATCTGGGCAGGCGGTTTTCGCTATGCGTCGTTTCTGGATGATCCGCGCCCCTTGGGATTGCTGTTGGAAGATACCACGTACCGGGTTTTGCGCGCGGATGTTGCGCTTTCAAACGGCGTGCGAACGGGGCCGGTGATGCTGGCCCTGCCTGCCGACGGGCGTGGCGCTGCCCCCGTTGGCCGCCCCGTTGACGCGGCATTGTTGGGGCCGGCCTTTACCGCCTTGTTGGCCGATCAGGTCGAAGCCACCGATTGCGTGCTGGCGGCGGTGCTGACGCGGGTGTCAATGCCACTGTCGCAGGTGTTGGGCATGGCGGTGGGGCAAGTCGTCAGCCTGCCACGCGCCGGGCTTGACCGGATCAGTTTTGAAGGGCTTGACGGGCGGGTCGTTGCCACGGGCAAGCTGGGCCAAAACCGCGGCATGCGCGCGATCCGGTTGACGCCAACGGCGGCAGCCGTCCGGCCCCCGCTGCAGCAGGGCGCAAATGCCGCTGCGGTTGTGGCAGTGCAACCACCAATGACAGTGCAAACGGATGATTTTCGGCAATCGGCCTAAGGATGCGAACGGCAGGCTTGGCCGGTTTTTTGTCGCCAAGGCAGGTTGGGGGTTTCACACCCCCGCGCCCTTTGGGCGCCCCCCCGTGGGATATTTTTGGACAGATGAAGCGAAATTTAAGATGAGTTTTACGCAATCGGGGCCGATATGACAATTCGGTTGGCGCAAGCGGTGCCCGCGCAAAAACCGGATCAGAGATTGGGAAAGTGTCCGCTTCTGGCCTTGGTCAAAGGGCGGATTTTGCGTTCAACTGCCCTCGCAAATGTTCCAGATTATAGCCATATCGCGCCGGGATGCTGATCAGATCATCGGTGGCCCGCGTGCCCGCATTCATCAAAGCCCAGACAACCGAACAGCGATTGCCTGATGCGCAATAGGCAAAAACCGGCCCGTCTGCGGCCGCCACCGCCGCCGCCTGAGCCGTAATGTTATCCGCCGTCATCCCGCCGCTGATCACCGGATTGATCACAAAGGTCAGGCCCAACGCCGTGGCCGCCGCCTTCATCTGCGCGCCGTGCAGATGCGGTGGAATTTCGCCATCGGGACGGTTGTCGATCACCGTAGTGAACCCCGCGGCTTTGATCTCAGGCAGATCCGCCAGATCAATTTGTGGCGATACGGCATAAGTCGGGGTCAGGGTGCGAATATCCATGATGGTCCTTTGTCACTAAAGCGGCGTGCGAAACCCGAAGGCCTTGCGCGCAATCGGTGTGGCCAGCATACCCGCAGACATCGCACAAAGAAAGACCACCCCGCCCCAGCCACCAAACGCCAGCGATGCCAGCGCTGGGCCAGGGCACAACCCCACAAGCGCCCATCCCATGCCGAACATCACCGATCCTGCGATCAGATCGGTGCCAAGGTTTTGCGTAGGCTTTGGCGGAAACGCCCCGCCCAATACCGGGGATTTGCGCCGCGTCGTGATATACCACGCCGCCGCCATCGGCAAAATCGCCCCGCCCATTACAAAGGCCAGCGTCGGATCCCACGCGCCGAACACATCAAGGAAGCCTTGCACCTTCAGCGTATCGACCATGCCCGAAATCAGCAAACCCGCGCCAAACACCCCGCCTGCAAGGGCTGCAAAAACCGCTCTCACAGCCAACCCATCCCGCCGCGCAACGCGGCCATCGTGATGGCCCCCGCCGCAATATAGACCAACGACGCCACAATGCCGCGCAATGACAGCCGCGATATGCCGCAAACCCCGTGTCCGGAGGTGCAGCCATTGGCCAATCTTGTGCCCAAGCCCACCAACAACCCGCCCGCGATGATCAATCCCCAATTTCCGGTGATATGGGTTTGTGCATCCATTCGTTGCGCCATAACCGCCGGAAGCAGGATCAATCCGGCGACAAATGCCGCGCGTTCCGCCCAGTTGACGTGGCCTGATCCGTCGATCAACCCGCCAAAAATGCTGGATATGCCCATCACCCGCCCGTTGACCAGCAAAAACCCAGCCCCCGCCGTACCAATCATCAGCCCACCAATCAGGCCCCATATCCAATCCGGGTTCATTCAAACTCTCCGCTGATCAAAGGCCGTTTATCGGCACTTTAAGATAGGTTGTGCCGTTGTCTTCGGCTGGCGGCATATGACCTGCCCGCATGTTGATCTGCAAGCTGGGAATGATCAGCCGTGGCATTGCCAAACTGGCGTCGCGCGCCTCGCGCAGCGCCACAAACGCGGCTTTGTCGCGGCCAGCGCCCACATGCACGTTGCGCGCCTTATGTTCGCCAACCGTGCTTTCCCAGGCAAACGCGTCGCGGCCCGGCGCCTTGTAATCATGGCAGACGAAAATGCGGGTGGCGTCGGGCAAGGCCAGAATGCGCTGCACAGACTCGAACATCACCGCCGCCGATCCGCCGGGAAAATCGCAACGCGCGGTGCCAAAATCGGGCATGAACAGCGTATCGCCCACAAAGGCCGCATCGCCGATCACATAGGTCAGACAGGCCGGCGTGTGGCCGGGCGTGTGCAGGACATCTGCCCGCATCTGCCCGATCATCAGGCTGTCACCTTCCCCAAACAGCTGGTCAAACTGACTGCCATCGCGGGCAAACCGCGTGCCTTCGTTGAACACTTTGCCAAACGTGTCTTGCACGACAGTGATCTGGTTGCCGATGCCAATTTTACCGCCCACCGCCTGTTGCAGGTAAGGGGCGGCCGACAGATGATCAGCATGGACGTGGGTTTCCAATATCCAGTGCAGATCAAGGTCTTCCGCGCGAATATACGCCAGAACCGCATCGGCAGATTTGGTATCTGTGCGCCCCGACGCATAATCAAAATCCAGCACGGAATCGATGACGGCGCAGGCCCGGCCCTGCGGTTCGCGCACGACGTAGGTGATCGTATTGGTGGGTTCATCAAAAAATGCGGTGACAACCGGGTTCATGGGGTGATCCTTCTTCTGACATGCCCTTCCTTCTGCAGATACTGCAGTTAACGAGTCGCGCAAAGCCGTTCCATGGTCGGACCGCTAACTTTGGCCCTCTGATTAATGCGCAAGCCGCCGCTTGGCCGCGCAAAACAGCATTGCCAAGCCAAGCGCGGCACCGTTTAGTGCCATCTGGACAGGCCAAGCTTGGGTGCAAGACGTATGGAAGCCAAATCGGACGGTAAAACCCCGGCAGTGCTGCGCGAAATTCAGGCGGGTGCGGTGCTGGTGTTGATCCTTGCCAATCGCCCGGTGAACGCGCTGTCGTCAGAATTGCGTGCTGCAATGATGCAGGCTTTGGCGGCAGCACAGGTGCATGAAGATATCCAAGCCATTGTTATTGCGTCAGATACTACACAGTTTTCGGCGGGTGCGGATATGGCGGAACTGGGTCAGGCAGCGGGGCCTTCCACTCTGGGGGCTTTGTGCCGACTGGTCGAGGATTTTCCAAAGCCGGTGGTCGTTGCCATCAATGGCAATGCGGTCGGCGGGGGGCTGGAACTGTGTCTGGCCGCCCATGCCCGGGTGGCCGAGGTGGGCGCACAAATGGGGCTGCCGGAAGTGAACCTTGGCATCGTTCCGGGGGCAGGCGGCACGCAGCGGTTGCCGCGGTTGGTTGGCGCGGGTGCGGCCCTGCAGATCATGTTGGAAAGTAAGCCGATCGGGGCTGTGCAGGCGTTGGCGATCGGGTTGGTGGACAGTGTGGTTGATACAGGGTTAAGGGAAGCGGCGATTGCCCATGCGCTGGCTTTGGCAGGGTCGCCGCCCCGGCGCACGGCAGATCGCACCGACGGTTTGCGCGATCCGGTGGCTTACCGTGCAGCTGTGACGGCGCGACGCAAACAATTTGCGCTTGGGCGTTCGCAAGCCGCGCTGCGCATCGTCGATTGTGTCGAAGCCGCGCAATTGTTGCCAATGGATCAGGGACTGGCCTTCGAATCTGCGGCGTTTGAGGAACTGGTCAACACCGCCGACGCGCGCGGCCGCCGCCACGCTTTTATGGCCGAACGCCGGGCCTTGTTTCCGCCTGCCGATCTGATGGCCTTTGCCATGCCTGCGTTGAACGTCGTTGGCATATGGGGTGGCGGCGATCAGGCAGGCGATGTGATTGTGCAGGCACTGGGGGCGGGGCTGCGGGTCAGGCTTGTTGATCCGCGCCGCGAGGTGCTGGTGGCCACGCTGGAACACATTGCAGCGCGCCAAGAGGCGGCGGTCACCGATGGGCGGCTAACGGCACAGGCGCGCGATGCCGATTGGGCGCGGTTGGATCAAAGCCTTGATCCCGTTGCGTTGGCTGGCGCGGATCTGATCTTGGTTGTTGCAGATGCCGCCCCTTTAGGCGATGCGCCAAATCACGGCCCGATAATCAGTTTGGGGCCATTGATGTCGCGTGCGCACCCCGGCGCGGTGGCTTTGCTGCCCGCCATTGCCGTGGGTCTGGCGGCTGAACTGGGCGCAGGCCCCGCAGCCCCTGCGGCGCTGCGCGCGCTTGGTCTGGCGTTTGGGCGCAGGTTGGGGTGGAAAGTGCTGTTTTCCGGCCCCGGTGGCCCGATAGAGCGGCGGTTGCGTGCCGCCATTTCGGCGGCAATTGCCGGGTTGGAAAGCGCGGGTCTGGACCGTGTCGAAATTGCCGCAAGCCTTGCCGCACAAGGCGTGGGAATCAGTGAAACCGTGGCCCTGCCATCCGCGCCACCGCAGGCAGCGGCGGTTTTGTCAGCCTGTCTTGCGGCGCTTGCAAACGCAGGTGCGAAGATGATTTCTGACGGTGTCGCGCGCCGACCGGCGGATATAGATGCCGTGGCGGTGTTCAGCGGCATTATCCCGCGTGGTCTTGGCGGGCCGATGTTTTGGGCCGATCAGCGCGGCCTGATCGTGCTGCGCGCTGATCTGCGCGCCCGTGCCGTGGCCGCCCCGCAGCTTTACACGCCCGATCCGCTGTTTGATCAGTTGATCACCGAAAGTCTGGATTTCGCGGCGCTGAACCGGAAATGATCGAAACGGTCAGCCCAGAATAATCCCCACAACAACCATCATCAGACCAATTGCCGAGACGGCCAGTGCCGCCATGTTCAAGGCGACCACCTTTTGCAGGGCGGCGCGCATCGCGGCCTCGTCCAGATTTTTGCGCCGGTTGGCCATGACCATAAGAATGCACCACAACAATCCGATCACGCCCGCCAGCGTTGTTGCGGCCCCGCCCCAGATCAACCATGTCATCGCATCACCCTTTGCCTAGCCCGCCCCGCGATTTGCGCCGTTTTTACGCCGCATGCAAGCCCCGCGCGGCACCGCTTGAACCTTGCATCCGGCCCGGATAGGAAGCAGGCGTATCCCCTGTCTTGTGAGGCCGTGATGAGCGATGTGATCGACACCTATACCGTAACCGCAGACGAATTGCGCCAGTTCATCGAACGGTATGAGCAGCTGGAGTCTGAGAAAAAAGACGTGACCGAGCAGCAAAAAGAGCTGATGCTTGAAGCCAAAGGGCGCGGCTATGACACAAAAGTGCTGCGCAAAGTTGTGGCGCTGCGCAAACGCAAACCAGACGAGATCGCCGAAGAAGAGGCGATCATCGACATGTATAAAGCCGCCCTTGGGATGAGCTGATCGAAAAAAGTGGGGGTTTCACACCCCCAAGCGACAATCATAGCGATTGTCGCCGCCCTCTGTGGGGATATTTTAGAACAGAAAAAGCAAAATTTCAGACAAGTTTTATGAAGTTGCACCAAAAATGCGAGTGCCAAAAAACCCTATGGTGCGATGAAGGTGACATTCCCCATCGCCGCAATCCGCGCGACATCCTGGTCATAATCGGCGGTCATTTCTTCAACGATCTCGGCGGTCCAGCCGGGCATTTCGACATCCATGTCAATGCGTTCGGGCAGCGCGAATTTATCTAAAAACGCCGATACAATCTTGCGGCGCTGCAAAATCGTGGCTGGCGGGTGGCTGGCCAGATAGCTGCGCATCCGTGTGTGGCCCTCGCCCGACATCAAAGATGTCAGCAGATCATCCTCGCCGACAAGCGCGCAGTCCTCGGGCAATCCGGCCACGGCGCGCAAAACCTCTGGCCAGATCAGCGGGGTGTCTTCATCGCACCAGATCGTCAGCGGCGCTTCGGGGTTGGCGGTCAGAATACGGTCCACCACTTCGGACCAGCGCAATTCGAACGGATCGGCCCCTGCCAGAAATTCGGTGTAATCCGTGGTGCGCTGCTTTTCGAACAAGGTTGGCAGAAAGGTTGCCGGGTTGCGGATCGCCAGATGAAATTCGGCCTCAATCTCGGGGAATATTTGCGAAAACGCGCGCACCCGTTCGCCTGCTGCCGGATAAAGGGTGCCTTTCAGCACCCATGGCGGCAAGCTTAGGAAACTGTCCCACGACAGGATCAGCCGGTCGGCCACATCGACTTCCATGATCTGGTCCAGCAAAAGGGCCTGTGTATCGCGCGACGCGGCCGCCCCCTTCAGTTGCACCGCCGTGTCCCGCAGCAAATTGCGATAGCGTTTGGGGCCGGGCACCACGATGCCATGCTGCGCCAACAGCGGGCGGTTCTTGAGAAAACATTTCAACAGCCGCTCTTCGTCGGTGAAATGCGCCCCCAGATGGTAAACAATCCGCATGATCTTACTGCCTGCCTGCCGTTTTGCCTGTTTTGAAGCGACTATAGTCGGTTTTCTGGACAGGGGAACCGCATTCGTGTAACTCCGGCGACATGATACCCCAGCAAAACAGTCAGATACAGCGATTGCCCCGGCGTTGGGGCGTCGATGGCTGGTCTTTTGGCGCGATCGTGATTGCCGCGTTGGTGATGGCGCCCATGGTGGCGGTGGTCTGGATCGCATTTCATCCAACCGAAAACATCTGGCCGCATCTGGCTGCAACGGTTTTGCCGCGCTATCTAGGCACGACTTTGCGGATGATGTTTGGCGTTGGGCTACTTGCCGCCATCATGGGGGCGGCGACGGCGTGGTTGGTCACGATGTACCGCTTTCGGGGAGCGCGGGTGATGGCCTGGGCGTTGTTGTTCCCCTTGGCGATTCCGGCCTATATCGGGGCCTATGCTTTGGTCGATTTTCTGGATTATGCCGGGCCGGTGCAGGCGGGTTTGCGCGGCGTTTTCAATTGGCCGGATGCGCGCGCCTATTGGTTTCCGCAAATCCGGTCTGAACCAGCCGCAATGCTGGTGCTGGCATCTGCGCTTTATCCTTATGTCTATCTGCTGTCGCGGGCGGCACTGCGCGAGCAATCGGGCAGCTTTTACGAAGTTGCCCGATCCCTTGGTCTGGGCCCGTGGCGGATGTTCTGGCGTTTGGGTTTGCCCCTGCTGCGGCCCGCGATTGCCACGGGTGTGGCACTGGTGATGATGGAAACGGTGGCAGATTTCGGCACCATGCAGCATTTCGGTGTGCAAACCCTGACCACAGGCGTGTTTTCGACCTGGCTGAACGGCAACAACGCAGGCGGTGCTGCGCAACTGTCGGGGGTGATCCTGGTGCTGATCCTTGGATTGGTGGCAATAGAGCGCCGCTCGCGCAGCCATGTCCGCTTTCATAGCCAAAGCCGCGCGACGCGTCCGGTGGAGCCGGTAAAAATGGCGGCCGGGCACGGCGCTTTGGCCCTGATTGCCTGTCTGATCCCCTTTGGTCTGGGTTTTGTGCTGCCAGTTGGGGTCATGGCGGGGCACGCGATTTCAAACCCGCGTGTTTGGGCTGATCCCGGATTGTTGGCAGCGGCGTTGAACACGGTTTTCGTCGCAGGGACCGCGGCTGTGCTGACAGTAGGTGCCGCGTTGTTTCTGGTTTACGGCGTGCGGATGGCGGGGCGCAAAGTGGCGCGCGCGGTGCTGCCGCTGACCACGCTGGGCTATGCGGCACCGGGGGCTGTGCTGGCGCTGGGGCTGCTGGTTCCCTTGGCCGCCCTTGATCACCGCGTCGCAGATTTTATCCAATCGCTGACCGGCCATGATCCGGGGTTGTTGCTGACCGGGACGGCGGCGGCGGTGGTTTTGGCTTATCTTGTGCGGTTTTTTGGGATTGCCCAAGGGGCGGTTGATACCGCGTTTGGCCGCATCTCTCCCAATTTGCCGATGGCTGCGCGCAGCCTTGGGCGCGGGCCCGGCGGCACATTGCGCGCGGTGTATTTGCCCCTGATGCGCGGATCGGTTGCCGCCAGCCTGTTGGTGGTCTTTGTTGATTGCGTCAAGGAATTGCCCGCCACTTTGCTGTTGCGTCCGTTCAATTTCAACACATTGTCCACCCGCGTTTATGAACTTGCCAGCCTTGAGCAACTGCCCAAAGCCGCCCCCGCAGCCCTTGTCGTCGTGGCGATGGGATTGGCAGCCGTTGGCCTGCTGGCCCGTGCCACGCGGCATCCTTGACGGGGTTTGTGCAAAAAATTACGCAAGCCCCCTCTTGCACTGTGGTTTGCGGATAGGTATTCACCACGTCAGGTTGCCCCTATAGCTCAGTTGGTAGAGCATCTGATTTGTAATCAGAGGGTCTGCGGTTCGAGTCCGTATGGGGGCACCATTTGACCGTAAATCGACATGCAATAACGTGCAAAACCTTTAATAAATCAAGAGTTTAGCAGATTTGGCCGTGCAGCGATGTGCAGCGAAAAGCACCCATATGCACGGTAGCCGCTGGTAGATATGCTGGTAGGACCGCAACCAGCAAAAGGCGCTACCAGCAATGGCCGAAAATAAACTATCGGATATGGGCGTTCGCAAAGCTGGCCCCGGCCCCAAAGTCAAAAAGTTGGGCGATGGCTTAGGCATGTTCCTGCAAATTGAAACCAACGGGTCAAAGCTGTGGCGAATCGGCTACAGGTTCGACGGTAAGCAAAAGACATTGAGCCTTGGGCCTTATCCGGCAGTGAGCCTTAAAGACGCGCGGTTGAAGCGCGATGATGCACGGGCGTTACTGGCCAAAGGCGTGGACCCGTCGGCGGCGCGCAAGGCAGACCGCGTGGTAGAGGTGCCAGAGGTGCTACCAACATGGCGGGAAGTGGCAGAGGAATTCGAGGCCAAGCGCAAACGCGAAAAGGTCAGCCCTGCGACGGCGGGTAAACTGGCGTGGTTTTTGGCCATGACCTATCCACATTTAGGGACGCGGCCCATTGCCCAGATCAAAGCCGTAGAGGTGTTGAAGGTCTTGCGGGAAGTCGAAGCGCGCGGTCACTATGAAACGGCCAACCGGATGCGCGCGACCATCTCACGGGTGTTTCGCTATGCGGTGGCCACCGCGCGGGCGGAACGCGATATTGCGTCGGACTTGCGCGGCGCGCTTACGACACCGCCCGAACGGCATCATCCCGCCATCACGGACCCGAAAGGCATTGGCGGGCTGATGCGCGCTTGCCGGGGCTATGAGGGCAGCCATGCGACCCGCGCGGGCTTGCTGATTTGCTTTTACACGTTCTTAAGACCGGGCGAAGTGCGACACTTGGAATGGGCAGACTATGACAAGGACGCCGCCCAAATTAAAATTCCAGCCGATCGGATGAAAATGCCCCGGCCTCATATCGTGCCGCTGTCAAAACAGGTTGTCGCGGTGCTGGAGTCGATGCGACCCATCAGCGGGCGCAATAAGTTGATCTTGACCAGTTTGCGGGCCACCAATCGGCCAATGTCGGAAAATACTTTGAACGCGGCTTTGCGACGGCTCGGATACACGGGGGATGAAATGACGAGTCATGGGTTCCGCACCATCGCGTCGACTCTGTTGAACGAACAAGGATTCAACCGTGATTGGGTGGAACGGCAACTTGCCCATATTGAGGGGAACGCGGTTCGGCGGGCCTATAATGCGGCGGAATATCTCGAAGGCCGGACGGCGATGATGCAATCATGGGCGGATTATCTGGACGGCTTGGCGGACGCGCCCGCATAAGCAGGCGCGCCCAAGTGATCAAAAGCCCGGCAGGCGGACGCGCGCGGTGGCATCGCCCGATAGGGCGGCTGCAACGGCGGACCCGATACGGGTGTTGCCCGCTGTGGTCACGGTGACGTTCTTGGCGGCATTGTCCCAATAGACCGCCGCGCCGAGTCCAATAGCGCCAACGGCTTTGGGCAGATCAAACACACCCACAACCGACAAGACCACGTCGGCACCAGAGGCGGCGCTACCGTTGGCGATACCAAAGATGGTTCCGATCAGAACGCCCGCGCCCGATGCCACAAGGGCGGGGGCTGGCATGGTGACGTTAGAGCCGGGTTGCACATAGTTTTGCATTTCTAGAGTCCTTTCGATGTTGAAAATCGGGCAGTGTGGGTTCGGGCCTGACCCGCCACAGCGCCCGCAAGGGCTTGGATATAGGCGGCGAGTCGGGGGGCATCGGCCCCCCTATATTCAACCCGTTCGCCGTTCTGATCTGTGAAGCTGACGGCGGCCTGCCCCGTCATAAGAGCGTGATAGGCCGCCTCAGCTTCGGCAAGTTTCAAGGCGAGGGACATTTACGCCCCCGCGTTGAAGTAAGCGCCGCGCCACTCTGCCCAACCAGCGCCGAAGTCCAACCAAGCGCGGTAGGACATACCTAACGTAGTCCAGGCTTCCTGCCGCTGAATCTGGACGCCTTGGGCCGATGCCAGATAGCCATATTGCAGACAGGGCAGGCGGGCCGGGTCTGCGAACACAAACCACGAGTCATCGGCGATGCGCGGCTCTACCAACAGCGTCAGCCGTTGGGAAAAGGGGTTCACATCGGCAGTGGTGGCGGCGTAGATTGAGGCAAGGAACGCCTCTGCCTTGGTCTCAATCTCAGGGCCAACCACCAAGAATTTCGGCACAACCGATACCAGCGTCTTGCCGTCCAGACCTTTGACGCCGCGCATGGCCTTGCGGGCGGCGTCAACCGATGCCACGCTCAGTGCCGATGCAACGCCGATATTGCCCCGGCTGGCATGGAAGACTGAAACGCCATCCGACAAGTTGGGGTTGCCGGTCAACATGGCGACCATCAAATCAGCTTCGGTCGCGGCGGCGGCTTCCCCAAAGGCGCGCGTGGTATCGCCCAATAGGTTGAGGTCATCGTTGATCAGCAATTCGCGGCTGACTGACAAGCTGCGGGCGTAAGTGTCGAGTTTGAACGACTCGCCATGTTCGGCGCGGCCCGTCGCGGTGATCTCGCCCGATTGCGCCAGAGGTTCCAAACGGCCAAGTTCGCCCAGACGGATCGAGGTTGACGGTTTGAAGTCATTCAGGACACGCTGGCGGGCCAATGACTTCAAAGGCGACGAGGCGGCTTGAAAGGATTCCAATGCGACTTTGTTCATCGCGTTGGATACCACCAACGGGAAGTCCGACGTGCCAGCCGCGCGGGTGAACACGTCATCGGGCGAAAGACCCCGGATCGACACGCCCGAACGAGTCAATGCACCACGCGCCATATCCAACAGGGAGTCGGACAGGAATTCCCGCACATCGGCGGCGGGGGTGCCACCGGCCATGCGGATAGCCAAGGCATTCGACTGGCGGCGGATAAGGTTCGCCGGGTCATCGTTGGTAGTGTGGGTGCGGATGATCGGCGCGGCGGCGGCGCGGGTTTGCATCGCCTCAAACAACTCCGACCGAACGCGGGTCACATCAGCGCCGGAGTCGATCAGGGCATCGGCGATATCATTGCCCAGATTGGCGGACCGGACCAAGCCGCGAATCTCAGCGCGGCGGGCCGTTTCGATCTCTTGTGGGGTTTGGTCTAGAGGCATGGGGTTTCCAGTTCTGAAATAGGCCGCTTTGTCTGCGGCAATGGGCACGGCGCTGCATTCTGAAATTTGCCAGAGTGCAGCGGTTCGGATTCTCTGGCGGGTAATGGGGTCAATTGACTCTGCCCAACGGGTCACCTTGTAACCAATCGACACGCCTTTCAGGATGCCTTCGGTTATCCGCGCTACCAGCGGGGCAGCATCGGCGGCGCGGGATAGCTTGATGGTGGCAACAATCGCCCCGCCTTCGATTTGGAAGGATTCAATCGCGCCGATCACATCACGCCCGGACGCTTGGCGGTGGCCATCAAGCAGGGGCGCGCCGATCAAGGCAGAGGTGTCGAGGCCAGCAGGGTCAAGCCGTTCAAGGTAGGGGCCGGTGGCATCGCGGCGGGGCACATCGGCAAAGGTTGTCAGCGTGGCCTCAATCGTCAAGGCCTCTGCATTGAAAGAGGCGGGCGCGACTATGGCGGCGCGAGTCAGGGTCGCGTCGGGGGGTGAATCAAACGGCATTGGTGATTGCGCCTTTCGTGAAGGACAGATTCAATTCGGTTTCGCGGGCGATATCGGCGGCGATTTCTGAATCGAGCGTGGCCACATTCCAACCCAGAGAGGCCACCGCTTGGCGGCGGGAAGTCAGGCCCAATTCCAAGAGGGCTTTCAAAGCCGCCACGTCTTTCGCCGGGTCTACTTGCAGCGGGCGCGGTGGCAACCATTCGGCTTTCAAGGCGGGGGCCAAATCGGGCACGTCCAACCGCCCGGAAAGGACGGCATGGGTTATGACCCGCTTGAAAATAGGGTCCAAAACTTGCGGGATAAGCGCATGATACTGGTATTGTTCGACTTTCGCCCGGAAGGGCAACAGCCCGGCCCGCAAGCTGGAATAGTTGGCACCGCGCAAGTCACCATCCATAAGGTGTTGCGGAACGCCCAGACCAGCGGACAACTGTCCCAAGATCAGCTTGGCAAAGGCCACGCCCTCTGCCGCTTGGGCAGGGGCTGTGAATTTGATATCGTGACCAGGCGGTAGAATCCGAACGACTCCCGGCTCTAGGGATATGTCGGCAATAGCGCCTTGCGCTTCTGGGAAGGGCACTGCCCCAACTTGGCTTTGATCTGTGACGAATCCCGCCAACATTGCAGCAGTTTTGGCCCCGACAAGCAGGGCATCAAGCAAGGCATCAAGATCGGCGGCTGGCAATAGGATGGGTGCCAGTTGCGACACGCCCCGAACCTGACCCGGCCCAAGCGGGCGAAATAGGTGTAACATTTGGGAAGCCGGAACGCGGATGGCCGCATAGTGGCCGCTGAATTGATCTGTCGGGCGACCGGGGCGAACGTGATAGGCTTGGCGACGGCCCCAAGTGTCGAATTCAATGCCCGCCGCAATATAGCCGCCATTGGGCAATTCACGAGTCATCGACTCATCTACAAATTCGCAGGGGATTTGGCGCAAGCGAACGCCTTCGGGGGATTCCTCTAGGACCGCAAAAGCTTCCCCGTCGATGATCTCTGCGCGCACCATCGCAGCGGTAAGGCCATGCAGATCGGTGCGACCTTCGGCGTCTATAGCATCGCAGGGATCGGCGAACGCGGAGTCGATCAAGGGGCGCAAGGCAGTGTCGGGATGGGCAGAAGTGGCCTCAATCCCGGCCCCGACGATCTCCGCGACCATGCCGTCAACTGCGTTTTTGATATACCCCTGATTAGCGTAGGCGTGTCGGGCACGGCTGCGCACCGATGTAGCGGCGGCAAGGGTCTCGGGGCCGACTCGACCAAAGGAACCGAAGCTGGAAGCGCGTCGGCCCCCGCCCGCTGCGTCAAAGCGGCGGACATGCGGGGCGACGGGGGAAACGCGGCGGAAAATATCTAGGATGCCCATATCAGTTCGCCCACTTTCGATAAATTGTGGAAGCGGCGATTTGCGCCAACAGGGTATCCAGCACGATCACTTGGGCCGATTGCGGTTCTTCGCCGTCTTGGGGCGGTGAGCCGTTGCCTAAAGCAGAATCCCAGCGCCAAAGCGTGGCGACGTGGCGAACCGCGCCCGTGATCCTGTGGCGGCGAACGTCTAATCGCAAAGACCATGCCGCCCCGGTTTCGCAGAAATCGCGCAAAACGTGGCAAGCGGGCGAGTATTCCTGATCAATGTAGATATCTTGGGGCACGGGGTCGCCCGGCTTCCAATCGGGGAAAGTGTCATGCGCATACCAATGTTGCATCCGTAACGCGGCGGCTTCAAAGGCAAGGGAGTCCGTCAAGCCCGCCTGCCAAAGTCGCAGGATAACGGCGGCGGTAAGGCAATCGCCGGGGCGATACAGCATCGCGCCGCGCCCGTCGTCGGGGTCTGCAACGGGCGACAGGTATTGATTCCGTTCTGTCATATTTCGCACCTGGGCCGCGACCTTGGTGAGGTCATCCGCCGGATGGGCAATCGCTTGGGCAACGGCCATTCGCTTTAAGCTAGGGATCGAAAAAGACATTGCCGACTCACTCTGGATAGGTCGCCTTCAAAATGGCATGTTAATACAGGTGGAGTCAACTGTTGACTCAACATATATCAATGTGATAGGTATTGGCTGTGGCTTATCGAGGGCCGCAACTCCGAAGCTGTTTCGTAGGGATGGGGCGGGCGACTTAACGCCTGCCCCAACTTTTTAGAAACCTAAGGAGTCAAATCATGAATTTTCAAATTGCACTTATAAATGGCGGCGCTGTCGGGCGAACCGTTGGGAAGTCGGGCGGGTTGGTTAAGAACCGCCGGACGCGGCGGGCCGCTGCAACGAAAGAGGCCAGCAGAATTGTTGCGGCTTGGGCCATTTTCTTTGGTGTCAAATTCGAAGACTGGACCGATGCGCAAATCGCAGAGGCAGGGCCGATGATTCAAAAAGTGGCAGATAAATGGGGGGTCCGAGTCGACGAATTCGGCAAGCCCTCGGAAATCACCCAAAAGCTGTGAATTTCGGGGCATACGCCCGAATATATCGACCAATAAGTCAATAGTTTCAATGGCTTAGTTGTGTTATCCTTTGGCATCACCGAAGGAATATCATTATGTTCAACATCCCAGATTGCTACCCACTGAACCACTTACCTGCCCAAGTCGCCCGGCTAGGGGCGCTTGTGTCCGGCACAAGCGGGCAGTGGGTTCCGTATGTAGTCGAGGTTGAACCGGGGCGGTTCGTCGCAGCCTTGTGTCCAATCACCCCTGATTCTCAACCCGTCGGATTTGTTCCAATTTGGGCAACCGCAGCCGCTGCGATGTATCAAGCGTATCAACTGGCCAATATTGCCGCCGCCTAGTCGCGGTCCAACCACTTCGATCTGGCCACCATCGGGCGGGCCGGGGCGATAGTCGCAACGGCCATCAGGTCGATTTCTCGGGCTGTGAGGTCGATTCCTACCAGACCGCGCACGGCTTGGGCGTAGATAAAGCAATCCAATGCCTCTGCCCGGCGACCGGGGATTCGTTCCCAAACCGCATTTGGAGTCCCCATGGTGTATTTGATAATGCGCCGTTCGCTGGCAAGTTCCTCATAGAATCGCCGATCAAGGGAATCCGAGAACCGGATTGAGTTGCCCCGCTTGATCCTATCGGCAAGGCGCGCTTTCTCGCCGTCGACTCCGACGATCCAGAGCCGTTGCCCTTTGGTCGCGCTGGCCTTGATAGCTGGCCTTTGACCGGGCGCGCCTTTGATAGCGACAACCCGGCGGCCAAGACGCGGGCCGCAGAATGCCAACACGCGGTCCATGGTGACTCCATCGCCGGAGTCGATGGCAACTGCGTCAAAGCGAAGTGAACCGCCGCGCGGATGGGGGAAGGTTCGCCCAAGATAGGAGTCTAATTCCGCCCAAGGAATCTCGCTTGTGTTGACCGGCCCCCAAAAGGCGCGGGAATCAAGCACAAAGGTTTCGGTTCTGCCATGCCCCAAGGTTACAACCTCTAGGCGATCATGCTGCACATCGACTCCCGCCGTTAGAATCAGGCAATCATCGGGCAAGCGGTCAAGGTCAAAAGGTTCGGCGCGGCCTTGCAGTTCGGAGTCGTCTATTTGTTCCCCGGCGGCGCGCCAACCCTCTGCCATCAAGGTGTTGGTCCAGGATTGCAAAAGGTCCGGGTGATCTTTGGCGGCCAAAAACTCTTTCGCCACATTCGCCCAGCTTGCAGCCGGTAGAGTCGACACAAGAACATTGGTTCTATAGCCCGCGTGATTTTTCACGTCTGGGCAGGTAATTCGCCACCTTCCCGCATCTACCATAGCGGCCTTGCGCGACTCAGGTTGCACCGTGCCACAATCTGGGCAGACATAGGCGGCTTCATCGGGCTTGCCCTCTGGCCAATTAATGTCCTTCCATGTGGGTGAGTGGAAATTGCCACAGTCGGGGCAACACAATTCAAAGATGCGCTGATCACTTTGCCGATACAACCGTAGGACGTGTGACGTATCCTCCAAGGTCGGGGTTGACCCGGCGAGAATCTTGCGGTCTGGGAAGCTGATCGTGCGGCGTTCGGCCAAGGTGATCGGCGAACCTTCAATTCCACTTTCCATACCGTCAATTTCGTCAAGCAACAGGATTCGGGCATTGTGTCGCCTTAGGTTGCGCGGTGCCTTGGCCGCTACAACCTTGAGGCTTCCCCCATGGAAGCGCCGGGATAGGATTGTTGATCTCCCAGAGGCATCCATTTCGACCGATAACAGGCCGCGCAAGGCAGGGCTTGCCGCGAAAATTGGTTCCACGTCATCGACCATCCAGCCGCGCGCGTCCGATTCGGTTGGCAAAACTGCCAGGATCGGGGCAGGATCAGCCGCGACGTGATAGGCCGCAAGGGCCGAAAGTAGCGTGCTGTAACCCAACCGCACGGGCTTGACCACGGTCACACGTTCAATTGCAGAGTCACCCATCGCCGCCGCAATACCATGCTGCACCCGCGTTAACCGGATAGGCCCCGACTGGGCAGAGACATCACTTGGCAGTCGGATTGTTGCTTCGATCCAATCCGGGAAGTTCAATCGGGGCGGCGGGGCCAACGCGGCGAACGCTTCGGCGCGAATTAAGGTTAGGGCGTCAGCGGTCATAGCAGGGCCTCCACAGGGGCAAGTCGGTTCTTAGCTACCCTTGCCGCCCGAATAGGGGAGTCGGTGCCTTGCGCCTCAAAATCTAGGGGGTTGGCGCTATCTCTGGGGTTATCGGCCCCATCGGCGGATAAATCGGCCATGGCGGCGCGAATCTCAGCATCCAAGGCGGCGGCGGTGGCACGATCAAGGCCAAGGCGGGCTGCAACACGGGATGGCACTGCAAACAGGCGGCTGCGCAGATCGGTTACCACCCCAAGCCAAGCCGCCCGAACCGCGACGGCTGGAATCAGATCGCCCCGCGCCTTTTGGTTTTGGATTGCGACCTTATCCGCGGTCTCGCTGGTAAGCCGCGCCCGTTCCCCGGCAAGTTCGGGGTCAGCCAAAGGACGGCCTCGACTGCCTTCCCGAAGATGATTGCAATAAGCAAGCACGGCGGCTTTGACCGGAAAGCTACCAGCCGAGTCGCGCGGCAATTTTCCGTCCCGTGCCAGTTTGCTGCAATGCCGCGCGGTGATGCCAAGCCAATCTCCCAGATCAAGCGCGCTGATCATCTGATCCGACTCAGAGGTAGAATTTTCGGTGCCTTCCAAAAACGCATCAATTTCAGATTCAAATTTACTCACGGCCGGATTCCCCGATTGGTTGAATCCCCATTGGGATTTCTAGATTCCATAATTGGTTGACGCGTGACAGACCGCGCTCCGCGTTCCCCGCTTTCGAGCGGGCCAGACAGGGACCCATTCAACGGATGATTGAGGCCTATACACTTAGCCATCTTGCTAACCTTTTCTGACCGTCGCCAAAGTCTGGGCATCGTGTGGGACGGGACATCGGGACACACTAAAGGTGTGTGTCCCGTCTGTCCCGCCTCCAACCCGCGTTTTGCCGTGGGTGGGACAGCCGGGACAAGCGGGACTTGTCTCACTTTGTCCCGGCTGTCCCGGTTAATATTGTGGGTCTTGTTTGGGCGATTAATATGGCAGTATTGCTTACCTATTACACGGCCCGTTGAGATTTCGCCGTTCCTTAGATCAAATTGCTGCATTGCTAGCCCCCATTTGGCCCATGGCCCCCACTGCGATCAGCGAAAGATACCGATGAAATGGCGATTGGCCGGTGTGTATTTTGGTCATGCCATTTGATTTCAGGCCCGACGTGTAGCTAAAACCGGCGTCATCCAACCAATGCAGGATGGTGCCGTTCGTCCCGTCGCACCGATGGCAAGGCGCTGACCCGATCAAGGTGTATGATCCACGCCCGCGCCGATCTTGGCGAAGGGTGATCGTCTGCCCAATTTGAGGGATAGCCCCGAACCTTATCAGGCCTATTGAACGCGCCGAATCAATCATCAAAGCCCCCATCGAATTTTGCGGCAAGGCTCTCGCTATCGGCAATATAGATTGTGTCATCTGCCACGCGGACCAGCCCCATCTGTGTCAGGGACTGTAGCGCCCGCGACACGGCCTTTCTTCGGTTAGCCCGATCTTCAACGCCGGAGATTGCGCGTCCCTCAATCGCAGCCGTTCGCCATTCGGCTTCGAACACTTGGCCTGCATGGCCTGCCATTTGCCGAACCAATGCCATAGCAGCGGCTTGGGCGGCAGACAGGCGCGGCCCGGCCCCTGCCATATCCAGCGGGTCGCACGGTTCGCAAATGGGGGCGTGAACCGGCTCTCCGTCAACGTCGGTGCCAATGTGGCGGGTGCCGATATGGAACGCGATGCCAAGATCGGCGGGGCCATTACGGTTTTTGCGTATCTGCCCCCGCACAATCCCGGATTGATCGGCGGCTTTGACGTGAATCGAGAAGTCCAAAGCGCCATTGAACACAGAGTGCCCGCGCGGGGTGTTGCCCTCTGCCTTGGTGCCATGATGCACAAATATCACAGCGGCCCCATGGCGGGCCAAGGCCTTGCCGATTTGAACGACTCGGTTCATTCCCGCTGCGTCGTTTTCTTCTAGACCGGGCATGGCCATGGCGAGCGTGTCGATAATAATCAGCTTGGGCTTGCGGGCCTTCACTTCGAGTCTCAGGGCCTCAGCATCAAGGCTTCCCTTCCCTTGGATTTGGCCGGGTGAAAAGAGGTCACTGCAACCCCGGACAAGGTATATGCTGGGGGCTTCCCCAAGATCGGTGTGTAGCGCGGTCATCCGGCCCGCCATGCCTTCCTCATCTTCACAGGCGACATAAAACACGCCGCCTTGGCGGGTGCGCAGACCGAAGGCCTCAGAGCCTTGGGCGACCGCATAGGCCAGGCGCGGGGCGATAAGCGATTTGCCCGCGCCGGGGTCGCCAAAGATGCAACCGACTTGGCCGGGCGCGACAAGGCCTTTGATCAGGTAATCGCGGGCGGGCAGGTTGGCGCATTCGCCGGGGGTAAGGAAGGTAAGGCGTGACGCTGTCTTGGGCTTGGCGACGGGGGCTTTGCCGTCAAGAAAATCGTCTATGTCGGTAGAATCGGCGGCGTCTGTATCATCATCGAACGAGTCAGCCGTGATAGCCTGCCAGCCGTGTTCCCGTGCCTCTGCGAATAAACTGGCGACCGTCACGGCGGCGCGGTCAAGTTTGCCGAAGGACCGCCACTTGTCGGTCACGTCTTTGCGGCTGTAACTCGGATAAGAGGAACACCATGCGCGGGCCAAGTCCAAACCCTCTGGCGAACCGCCCGTTGCGTTGTGAAGGGCCATAAGAGTCTTGACCCAAGGGCCATAGGCGGCATCGTTTGGAATCAAAAACAGCGCCTGCCCAATTTCGGCGAGGTCCGCTTGGGGGCCATTGGTTTGCGGTTCGGCTTGATCGGCGGGGCGTTCGGCTTGGCGCAAGATCGGAAAGGCCGGGGCGATGCCCATGGCGACCGATTCAATATCGCCAGTGGTGATGCGGTAATACCGTCCGTCGGGCAGGATAGCGCCGGGGGCTATCACATAACCGCCACGCCCACGGGTATCCACGCCAATGGCAATGGTGCCCGCTGTCGTGCGGGCAGTGCCTATGTCATCACTGTAATATAGGTGCAGCCCGCCCGATGGGGTTTCAACTGTTAAGCCTGCCTCCATGCTGCGACCCAGCCCCTGCCAGTTGGCCACCCCATCCTTGCCATTTTTTTTATCGAGGTCTACGACCGATACCCCGTTCAAGGGGCCGGTTGGAAGCGCAGGGATGGCGTCGGGGTAACGTTGCCACCAGCCCCGGATAATGGCCGGGTCTTTGCTGGAGTCCTGCTTCCACTTGAAGCCCGCGACCGGAGTCCTGTCTGCCTTGGCAGGGAAAACGCGGAAGCCTAATTTGGCGAGATGCAGCGCGGCGGCTAGGTTGTCGAGGCTTAAAATCGGTGCTTGCTTGCCAGTTTTAGTGCGTGTATCGTTGTTTTGCATGGATATTCTCCGGTATCTGTGAAGGCGTTTCAGCGCCGATATTTAGTTTCCTTCGGGAAACACTGCCCCGCATGGTGACCAGCCGTGCGGGGTTTTCTGTTTCTAGGTGATTCTGATCATACAGGCCCTAAGCTGACGCCACCAGAAGTATCTAATCACATTTCCATTGACTCCATTTCGGCTAAGTTATTGAAATTAAGGCACCAAACCGGGGAACAAAAATCTTTTGCTGGTAGCGTTGCTGGTAGATTTTTCGGTTCTTTGCACCTAAGCCATTGATATATAATATAATACGAGTCCGTATGGGGGCACCATTAGATCAAATCCTTTAATGCCCCGCTGATCGTGCCCCGGTGCGTGGTATTGGTTTTATGCTGATCGCGGCACGTAATCTGCGGTTTGATGCAGCAACGGCCCATGCGTTCGAAATCTGAGTTGCAGTTTAGCGTTGCCGACCGGCTAGGATTTATCGTCAAAATCTGGGATTTATCGTCAAAATAGTGCATGCCAACCGTCTGATCGAAGGGTCGGAACCCAACTTTACCGCGGCAGCTTTGCCATTTACCGCTTGCTCTGCCTTGCTCTGTCTTGCCCTTTTCACCGCGCCCCGCCATGTTGGCCGCGCAATCATCGCTGGGGACTGTCATGCCACAAAAATCCATTCTGATCACTGGGGCAGGGTCTGGCATTGGTCGCGCTACCGGGCGCAAATTCATCTCTAGTGGCTGGCGCGTGGCACTTTTGGGCCGCCGGGCAGAGCCTTTGCGCGAAACTGCCGGGCAGTCGGGCGCGCTGATCTTGCCCGCAGATGTCAGTGATCCCGCGCAGCTTGACGCTGCATTTGCCGCGTTGAAGGCGGACTGGGGTCATCTCGACGTGCTGTTCAATAATGCAGGCATGTCCGCGCCTGCGGCACCGATTGATGAAATCGCCGTTGATCAATGGCTTGCGGTTAACAACGTCAATATCACCGGCATGTTTTTATGCGCGCGCGCGGCTTTCGGGCTGATGCGCCACCAATCGCCGCAGGGCGGGCGGATCATCAACAACGGCTCAATCTCGGCGCATGTGCCACGCCCCGGATCGGCACCCTATACGATGTCAAAACATGCAGTCACGGGGTTGACCCGCACGCTTGGGCTTGATGGACGGGCGTTCAATATTGCGTGCGGGCAGATCGACATTGGCAATGCACTGACGGATATGGCGGCGGGATTTACCAAAGGTGTCGCCCAAGCCGACGGGCAGATGCGGGTGGAACCGGTGATGGACGTCGCCCATGTGGCGGATGCGGTGCACTACATGGCGGGGCTGCCCTTAGAGGTGAACGTGCCGTTCATGACGATTATGGCGCGCGATATGCCCTATATCGGGCGCGGCTGATACCCATAGGATCGCGTCCCTTAGCAAAAGGTTTCCCCCATGCAACTGCCCGCCTTCACCGCCCCCGGCCGCTTTTGGCGCGGCAATCTGCACACCCATTCGACACGGTCTGACGGGATCTTGGCCCCGCAAGAAGTGTGCCGTCGCTACCGTGCGATGGGCTATGATTTTCTGGCCCTGACCGATCATTTCATCGGGGCTTATGGCTATCCGATTGTCGATACCGTGCCGTTCCGCGATGCGGCCTTTACCACCATTCTTGGGGCTGAACTGCATTCCGGGGCGATGGCGAATGGTGAGTTGTGGCATATTCTGGCCGTCGGCCTGCCGCCCGATTTTGCACAGTCCCATGCGCCCGATTTTCTGCCGGTGCCGGGGCAGGAAACCGGCCCGGAAATCGCTGCCCGCGCGGTGGCGGCAGGCGCGTTCGTGGCCATCGCCCATCCGCAATGGTCAGGGTTAACGCTGGCCGATGCACGCAGCATCACCGCGGCCCACGCGGTTGAGATTTATAACCACGGCTGTGCGGCGGGATGTGATCGGCCCGACGGCTTTGCCATCGCCGATCTTTTGCTGTCCGAGGGGCGGCATTTAACCATGATCGCCACCGATGACGCGCATTTTTATGAACCTGACCATTTCGGCGGCTGGGTGATGGTGAAATCGGTCGAAAACACCCCCGAGGCGCTGCTTGTGGCATTAAAGGCGGGGCACTTCTATTCCAGCCAAGGGCCAGAGTTGCGCGATGTGCGCATCCAAGGCGATGTGGTGGTGGTCGAATGCTCGGCCGCCGCGTCGGTGATTGCCATGGGCCAAGGCACCGGGGCCAAAGGCGTGCATGGAGTGGCTATGACCCGCGCCGAAGTGCCTCTTGCACGTTTGAACAACAGCCCGTGGATCAGGGTTGCGGTGGTGGATGCAGCGGGAAAACGTGCGTGGTCAAATCCGATCTGGCGGTAGCGGTTTGGGTGGTAGGATGGGCAGAATTGCCCATGCTACATGCCAACCGTTCGGGCGTAGGATGGGCAATGCTGCCCATCATCCAGCTGATCCCCGACCCGCATGCGTAGGATGGGCAATGCTGCCCATCCTTTCCCGGTCAATTCCCCAATATCCCCGGCAACCGCAACCCGTGGTCCACTGCACAATCGCGCGCAATCTCATAGCCCGCGTCGGCGTGGCGCATCACACCCGTGGCCGGATCATTCCACAGCACATTGCCGATCCGCCGCGCCGCATCTTCCGTGCCATCGGCGACAATAACCATGCCGGAATGCTGTGAAAACCCCATGCCAACCCCGCCGCCATGATGCAAGCTAACCCAAGTTGCCCCCGATGCGGTGTTCAGCAGGGCATTCAGCAGCGGCCAATCCGATACCGCGTCGGACCCATCCTTCATCGCTTCGGTTTCACGGTTCGGGCTGGCAACTGAGCCGCTGTCCAGATGATCGCGGCCGATCACGATGGGGGCCTTCAACTCGCCGCTGGCAACCATATCGTTGAACATCAGCCCCGCCTTGTGCCGATCTCCCAGACCAATCCAGCAAATGCGGGCGGGCAGGCCTTGAAACGCAATCCGGTCGGCGGCCATATCCAGCCAATTGTGCAAATGTTTGTTATCAGGAAACAGTTTCTTCATCGCCGCGTCGGTTTTGTAGATATCCTGCGGATCGCCCGACAAGGCCACCCAGCGGAACGGGCCGATCCCTTTGCAAAACAAGGGCCGGATATAGGCGGGCACAAAACCGGGGAAAGCGAAGGCGTTTTCCAGCCCTTCGTCCAGCGCCACCTGGCGGATGTTGTTGCCGTAATCCATCGTCGGCACGCCCGCATTCCAGAAATCAACCATGGCTGAAACATGGGTGCGCATCGACGCCCGCGCGGCGCGTTCCACTGATTTGGGATCGCTTTCGCGCGCCGCTTTCGCGCGCTCCACGCTCCACCCCTGCGGCAGATAGCCATTCAGCGGATCATGCGCGGATGTTTGATCTGTCACCATATCGGGGCGCATGCCGCCTGCCTGCATCCGCGCGAACAGTTCGGGGAACACGTCGGCGGCGTTGCCCAGCAAGCCCACCGATTTCGCCTCGCCCCGCGCGGTCCAATCCGCGATCATCGCCAGTGCTTCATCCAAAGTGTTAGCTTTGGCATCTACGTATCTGGTTCTGATACGAAAATCTATCCGCGTCTCATCGCATTCCACCGCCAGACAGCACGCCCCCGCCATCACCGCCGCCAACGGTTGCGCACCGCCCATGCCGCCCAAACCGCCCGTTAAAATCCAGCGGCCCGTCAGATTGCCGCCGTAATGCTGGCGGCCCGCTTCGGCAAACGTCTCATAGGTGCCCTGCACAATGCCTTGGGTGCCGATGTAAATCCACGACCCGGCGGTCATCTGGCCATACATCGCCAGACCCTTTTTATCCAATTCGTTGAAATGGTCCCAAGTTGCCCAATGCGGCACCAGATTGGAATTGGCGATCAACACGCGCGGAGCATCTTTGTGGGTGCGAAATACGCCCACCGGTTTGCCCGATTGCACCAGCAGGGTTTCATCATCATTCAAATCGCGCAAGGTGGCGACGATTTTATCAAAATCCTCCCACGTGCGCGCGGCGCGGCCGATGCCGCCATACACCACCAGTTCATGCGGGTTTTCGGCCACATCGGGATGCAGGTTGTTCATCAGCATCCGCATCGGTGCTTCGGTTAACCAGCTTTTCGCGGTGATCTCGGTGCCTGTGGCGGGATAGATATCACGGGTGTTGTGGCGGGTCATCGGGGCCTCATAAAGTTGGAAGGATGATGCCCGAGGCATCAACCAATGCCCCCGTGGCGATCAGATCGGCTGCTGCGGCCAGATCAGGGGCAAGATAGCGGTCATCGCCCAGCGTGGCCACATCCTGGCGCAGCCGGGCCAGAACCGCCCGCAAAGGCACGGATGTGACCAGCGGCGCGCGAAATTCCACGCCCTGGCCCGCGCACATCGCCTCGACCCCCAAAATCACGTTCAGGTTTGCCACCATCCGCATCAGACGGCGCGCGCCGTGGGCGGCCATACTGACATGGTCTTCTTGATTGGCCGAAGTGGGGGTGCTGTCGGTCACTGTGGCGTGGGCGAGGTGTTTGTTTTCACTCATCAAAGCCGCCGTTGTCACCTCGGCAATCATAAAGCCGGAATTCAGGCCGGGACGGGGGGTCAGGAAGGCGGGCAGATCGAACGACAACACCGGATCGACCATCAGTGCCACCCGACGCTGGGCAATCGCGCCAATTTCCGACAGCGCAAGCGCGATCATATCGGCGGCAAAGCCCACCGGTTCGGCATGAAAATTGCCGCCCGAAACGATGCCATCAGACAGAACCAATGGGTTGTCGGTGGCCGCGTTCGCCTCAATCTGCAAGGTGGCTGCGGCCATGCGCAACACGTCCATCGCGGCCCCAGTGACCTGCGGCTGACAGCGGATGCAATAGGGGTCTTGCACGCGGGTATCGCCGATGCGGTGGCTTTCGCGGATCACCGACCCATCAAGCAGCGTGCGCATTGTCGCTGCGGCCTCAATCTGGCCCGCATGGCCGCGTAAGATGTGAATTTCGGGGTGCAAGGGGGCTGTTGACCCCATGATCGCGTCGGTTGATAACGCCGACGTCACCAAGGCCGATTGCGCCGCGCGCCAGCCGTCGAACAGCCCCGCCAGCGCGTAGGCCGTGGAAAACTGCGTGCCGTTTATCAGGGCAAGACCCTCTTTTGGCCCCAGAACCAGCGGCATCAGACCCGCCTGCGCCAAAGCCTGCGCTGAAGGCATCACCGTGCCCCGATAGTCGCATTGGCTTTCGCCGATTATCGCCGCTGCCATATGGGCCAGCGGGGCGAGATCCCCCGACGCCCCGACCGACCCTTGGGCGGGGATAACGGGGGTGACGCCTGCCGCCAGCATGCCTTGGATCAGCGCGATGATGTCCCAGCGCACGCCCGACGCCCCGCGCCCCAGTGACAGCAGTTTCAGCGCCATCATCAGCCGGGCAATGTTGCGGGGCATCGGATCACCCACCCCGCAGCAATGCGACAGGATCAGATTTCTTTGCAAGGTTTCCGTATCTTCGGCGGCGATCTTCAGGCTGGCGAGTTTGCCAAACCCGGTATTCACCCCGTAAACCGCGTCGCCGCCGCTGGCTGCGCGGGCGATCACCAGTGCCGCCGACTCAATCCCGGCGCGGGCGGATGGGTGCAAAACGGCGGGGGTATCGCTGCGATACAGCCGTTCCAGCTGCGCCAAAGTGGTGGCACCGGGGATCAGAATTTCAGGCGTCAAAGCGGCCTCCGAACATGCGTGATTGCAGGGCGGTTGCCCCGATACGATATGACAATTCCGCCGGATTGCTGGCATCCCACAGGCACAGATCGGCGCGCTGCCCCGGCGCTATGGTGCCGCAATCGGTCAGACCCAAGGCGCGGGCGGCGTGGGTTGTGGTGCCAGCCAACGCTTCAAGCGGGGTCATCCGAAACAGGGTGCAGGCCATGTTCATCGCCAGTGGCAACGAGGTCATCGGCGATGATCCGGGGTTGCAATCGGTGGCCACCGCCATCGGCACACCTGCGGCGCGCAGGGCGGCAATGGGGGGAAGTTGGGCTTCGCGAAGGGTGTAAAACGCACCCGGCAGGATCACCGCCACCGTGCCTGCGCTCGCCATTGCGGCCACGCCGTCCGCGCCCAGATATTCCAGATGATCGGCGGAAAGCGCACCGAACTGCGCCGCCAGAACCGCGCCGCCCAGATCAGACAGTTGTTCGGCATGCAGCTTGACCGGCAGGCCCAGATCGCGGGCGGCCCTGAACAGCCGCTTAACCTGATCGCGCGAAAACGCGATGCCTTCGCAAAACGCATCAACCGCGTCGATCAAGCCTTCGGCGTGGGCGGCGCGCACCGACGGGATTGCCACCTGATCAATATAGGCTTCGGCGCGGCCAGTGTATTCGGGGGGGATGGCATGGGCAGCCAGATGGGTTGTTACCACCCGCACCTTGCGCAAACCCGCAATCCGGCGTGCTGCGCGCAGTATGGTTAATTCGGCGTCAACTGTCAGGCCATAGCCCGATTTCACTTCGATGGTGGTGGCCCCAGCGGCGATCATCTGATCAACGCGGGGCAGGGATTGCGCCAGCAGCTGATCTTCGGATGCTGCACGGGTGGCGGTGACGGTGGCAAGAATACCGCCCCCGGCGCGGGCGATGTCTTGATATGTCGCGCCGTTCAGCCGCATCTCAAACTCGGCCGAGCGGTTGCCCGCGAATATCACATGGCTGTGGCAATCAATCAGGCCCGGCGTGATCAGGCGGTCGTGGCAGGTATGACGCGGCAGATCGGCATGGGCGGCGGGGATGGCGGCCATAGGCCCAACCCAGGCGATTTTATCGCCCACCACGGCCACCGCAGCACCATCAATCAGGCCATATCCCCCGATCATCGTGGCCACCGTTGCATCGGTCAGCAGAATCGCCATCGGGCTTGCCTTATGTCTGTGCTTTGGGTTATTATGTCTGCACATAATCCTTCCGTCAAGAGAGCCGCCATGACCATTTTGCATGCCAAGACCGCGTTGCTGCCCATGGGTTGGGCGGCGGATGTAGCGGTGCAAATTACCAATGGCCGGATTGCGGCGATTACAACGGGTGCAAAACCGGCGGGCCAGATCGTGGATTGCCTGCTGCCTGCCGCCGCGAACCTGCACAGCCACACCTTTCAGCGCGCCTTTGCCGGCATGACCGAGGCGCGCGGGCCGGGGCAAGACAGTTTCTGGACTTGGCGCAGCCTGATGTATCGGTTTCTGGACCGATTGACCCCCGATGACGTGCAGGCGATTGCCGCCATGGTGATGATGGAAATGGCCGAAGTGGGGTTTGGGGCCATCACCGAATTTCACTATCTGCATCACGCAGTCGGGGGCGGGGTTTACAGTGATCTGGCAGAAATGTCGGGGCGTATTGCAGCGGCGGCGGCGCAAACCGGGCTGGGGTTAACGCATCTTCCGGTGCTTTATGAACGCGGCGGCTGTGATGGGCGCGCGCTGTCCGCCGGGCAGTTGCGCTTTGGCAATGATCCGGATCGGTTTGCACGGCTGTGGGACGCTGCGCGCCACGCGGTGCGGGATTTGCCGGCCGATACTGTGCTGGGTGTCGCCCCGCATTCGTTGCGCGCGGCCACACCGGCGGGGATTGCAATAGCCGCAGGTCTGCAGCCCACCACACCAATCCATATTCACGCAGCCGAACAAAGTGCCGAAGTGGCTGAGGTTCTGGCCCATACCGGTGCGCGCCCGGTGCAATGGCTGCTGGAAAATCAAAACCTGTCACAACGCTGGTGCCTGATCCACGCCACGCAAATGGACCCCGTTGAAACCAACGGCATGGCCGCGTCCGGGGCGATTGCCGGCCTATGCCCGATCACCGAGGCAAATTTGGGCGATGGCATCTTTGACGGCGTGCGGTTCGTCGGTGCGGGCGGGCGGTTCGGCGTGGGGTCCGACAGCAATGTCCGCATCAGCCTGTCGGACGAATTGCGCAGCGTGGAATATTCGCAGCGCCTGTCGCACAAGGGCCGCGCGATGTTGGCCGATGCGTCGCGATCAACGGGCCGGGCTTTGTATCAAGGCGCTTGCGAAGGCGGGGCAATAGCGGCGGGGCGGGCATCGGGGGCGATTGCCGTGGGGCTTTGGGCCGATCTGATGGGCCTTGATTGTTCGGGGCCTGATATGGCGGCCTCTGCGGGCGATACGCTGCTGGACACCTATATTTTTGCCGGCGATGACCGGATGGTTGCTGATGTCTGGTCGGCGGGGCGCCATATTGTGACGGGCGGGCGGCACATTGCACGGGGCGCGGTTGTGGCCCAATATCGCGCTGTTATCGCGCGGTTGCGGGCGGATTTGTGATGCGCACCGGATGGGAAGACATCCGCGCCGAAGTGTTGCGCCGCATCAGGGTGCGCGACTGGCCTTTGGGCGCGATGATTCCAACCGAGCAAGACCTTGCCGCCGAATTTGGCTGCGCGCGCGCCACGGTGAACCGGGCCTTGCGTGAATTGGCGCAATCGGGCGTGTTGGAACGGCGGCGCAAGGCGGGCACGCGGGTGGTGGCGCTGCCGGTGCGCAAGGCAACGCTGGACATTCCGGTGATCCGCCAGGAAGTCGCCGCGCGCGGGCAAAGTTACAGTTTCCGTTTACTAGAACAAACTTCTGGTGTGCCGCCGGTGCCTGTCACCTCGCGTCTGGGGGTGGCAAGTTTGCGGATGATTTATCTGGAAACCCTGCATCTGGCCGATGGTCAACCCTTTGTCTATGAGACCCGCTGGCTGAACCCCGCCGTTTTGCCCGATCCCACCCCAGATTTTTCCGCGATCAGCGCCAATGAATGGCTGGTGGCGCATTTGTCTTATGCCACGGGTGACATTGCATTTTTTGCCAGCGCTGCCTCGGCGCGTGAGGCGGCAGTAATGGGCGTTGCGCCGGGCGAGGCGCTGTTTATCACCGAACGCAGCACCTGGGGGCCGCAACAGGCGATCACTTTTGTGCGGCTGGCCCATGCGCCGGGCTATAGGGTGCAGACGGTGGTTTAGAGCATGTTGCCTTCATTCGAATTTACTTTGCACCCCGAACGCGTTTGCAAGAGCAATCGCTGACTCGGCGTGTAAAGCGAATACCTGAATCCGGTCGACGGCAACACGCTTTAGCCTTCTGGATGGGCCGATTTCGGGTTAAACCTGCGCTGCACGATCCGTGTCATCCGCTTGTGCATCCGTGATGTCCGCCACCGAAGATGCATTGCTGTGTAAATCGGTTGCGTCATTTGCGGGGCATCCGTGACAAATTTGAACCGTCCGGCAGTGACCATCGCAGTCGCCTGATCGGCCATCACAAACCCGGTGCCGCCCATCGCCAACAACAACGATGCCACGGCTGACGATTGGCCGACCGACAGCGGCGTGCCGATCAGTTCGGGCAACAACTGTCGGTGCGTTTGCACGAACGCAGGCGAGAAATGCGCAAAGATATAGGTTGACGGATTGATCTGCGCGCGGGTTTCCGCGTCTGAACTGATCAGGCGGTAATTGATATCCCCCGCCGAGATGAAATGCAGATCGGGATGCGGTTTTGGGCTGAACATCACCGCAAAATCCTGCGCGCCCGACACCAGATCAAGGCACATCTGGGTGGAATAATCAGGTTCAATGTAAAACGCGATTTGTGGGAACATGCGGCGGAAATCATACACCAGATCGCCGATTTTGGCCGCCGCCAGATCGTTTTGAATGCCGATCCGCATCGTCATCGCGGCATCCCCCGATGGGGCGACATCGCGCTTGGCCTCATTCCATTCTTGGCGCAACAGCCGGGCATGAGATTCAAACCGCAGCCCTTCGGTGGTCAGATCGGTGCCCGCGCGTGAGCGGGTGAACAGCCGCGTGTTCAGCGATGCCTCAAGCGATTGCACACGGGCCGAGACGGTGGATTGTGTCACCCCCAGCCGTTCGGCGCTGCGGTGAAAGCTGCGGGTCTCCACCAGATCAAGAAACGTGTCCAAAAGTTCGATTTGCATGCCCGACGTCCTTGCTGATCGCTTTGCCCGATCAATAGCGCGGCTTGGTCTGGATTAAAAGCGCGATATGAAGGGCGTGTGCTGCGCTGCTGATATTGGAGTGACTTATGGCCGACTTTCCCACGACTGCGCGTGTTGTCATCATTGGTGGCGGGGCTGTGGGGGCGTCTTCGCTGTATCATCTGGCCTTGGCCGGTTGGGCCGATTGCGTGCTGCTGGAAAAGAATGAGCTTACTGCCGGGTCAACCTGGCACGCGGCGGGCAATGTGCCGACGTTTTCCTCCAGCTGGTCGATCATGAACATGCAGCGCTATTCGGCGGACCTTTACCGCACCTTGGGTGCCGCCGTGGATTACCCGATGAATTACCACGTCACCGGATCAATCCGTCTGGCGCATTCGGTGGAACGTTTGCAGGAATTTCAGCGCGTTGTGGGGATGGGCCGCTATCAGGGGATGGATTTGAAAATTCTGACGCCTGATCAGATCAAAGACTACTACCCCTTTTTGGAAACCCATGATCTGACGGGCGCTTTGTATGATCCGAACGACGGCGATATTGATCCGGCACAATTGACGCAGGCACTTGCGAAAGGCGCGCGTCAGCTTGGCGCGAGAATTGAGCGGTTTTGCCCGGCCATGGGTGTGACCCGCGATGGCGAAGGGTGGATCGTGCACACCCACAAAGGCGATATCCGCTGCCAATATGTGGTGAACGCCGCCGGGTATTACGCAGCCGAGGTCGGCAAATGGTTTGGCCGCGATGTGCCGATGATGGTGATGTCGCATCAGTATCTGCTGTTTGATACCGTGGCCGAGGTTGAAGAATTGTCGGCCAAGACCGGCAAAAAACTGCCGTTGCTGCGTGATGTTGATAGCAGCTATTACCTGCGCCAGGAAAAGAACGGCTTCAACCTTGGCCCCTATGAACGCAATTGCAAGGCGCATTGGATCACGCCCGACGATCCGTTCCCCGAAGATTTCTCGTTCCAACTTTTCCCCGACGATCTGGAAAGGTTGGAATGGTATATCACCGATGCCATGGCCCGGGTGCCGTTGCTGGAAAAGGCACCGCTGACCAAAGTGATCAACGGCCCCATCCCCTATACCCCCGATGGCAACCCTTTGATCGGGCCGATGCCCGGCGTGCCAAATGCGTTCGAGGCTTGCGTGTTCACCTTTGGCATCTGCCAGGCAGGGGGCGCTGGCAAGGTTCTGGCGGAATGGATCACCCAAGGGGCCACAGAATGGGATATGTGGTCGTGCGATCCGCGCCGCTTTACCGGGTTTGAAGATCAGGACTATTGCATTGCCAAGGGCATCGAAGTTTACGGCCATGAATACGCCATGCATTTCCCGCACCACGCCTGGCCTGCGGGTCGGGATAAGAAACTATCGGCGGTGCATGACCGTGTGGCAGCACTGGGGGCGCAGTTTGGGGCCTATAACGGCTGGGAACGCGCCCTTTGGTATGCCCGTGCGGGCGATGATGTATCCGAGGCGGGCACGCAAACCTGGGGCCGTCATGGCCCGTGGTATGCGGCGGTAAAAGCCGAATGCGAAGCGGTGCGTGACGCTGCCGGTATCCTTGATCTGCCGGGGTTCTCGCGGTTCGTGATCAAAGGCGATGGTGCCGCCGATTGGCTGGCGCGCCAGATCACCGGCAAAGTGCCAAACATTGGCAGGCTGGGTCTGGCCTATTTCGCCGATGATCAGGGCCGGATCGTCACCGAGATGTCGGTGGCGCGGCTGGGCGCGGATGAGCTGTTGTTGATCACCGCAGCCACCGCGCAATCGCACGACCGCGACTGGTTGCAGTCCCATCTGGAGGCGGGATTAAGTCTGACCGATCACACCACCGAATGGTCAACGCAAATTCTGACCGGCCCAAAAAGCCGCGAGATTCTGGCCGCCGTGTCTGATGCCGATTTGGCCAAGGGCTGGCTGACCTTCCAGACCGCCCAAGTTGGCGGGCGCGATGCGTTCCTGATGCGGGTGTCTTTCGCAGGGGAGTTGGGCTGGGAAATCCATAGCAAAACCGTCGATACACCCCGCATTTATGATGCGGTGATGGCGGTGGGCGCGCCTTTGGGGTTGAAACCCTTTGGCATGTTCGCGCTGAATTCTTTGCGGGTCGAAAAGGGCTATCGCGCGTGGAAGGGTGATCTTTCCACCGATTACACGGTTTTGCAGGGCGGCTTGGAACGCTTTGTTGATTGGGCCAAACCCGATTTCCGTGGCAAAGCGGCATTGGCGGCACAAAAGCAGGCGGGGGTGGCCAAGCAGTTCGTCACGCTGACCGTTGACTGTGGCGCTTTCGATCCGCCCTACATGTCAACGATCTGGCAGGACGGCGTGATCGTGGGGGAAACCACGTCTGGTTACTTTGGCCACCGGGTGGAACAATGCATCGCCCTTGGCATGTTGCGCACCGATCTGTGTGTGCCCGGCACCAGCGTCCGCGTCGAGATTTTCGGGGCCCAGTATCCGGCCACCGTGCAGGCGGACGCGCCGCTGTGGGATGCCAAAAACGAACGGATCCGGGCATGAGGATTTGGCCATGAACATTCCGCAGACAATGGAAGGCGTGCAACTGGTGGCCCATGGCGGCCCCGAGGCGTTGATCTGGCGCGACGATATCCCCGTGCCCCGCCCCGGTGCGGGCGCGGTGTTGGTGCGGGTCTTGGCGGCTGGCGTCAACATGACCGATATCAACACGCGGATCGGCTGGTATGGCGCGGGCAAGGCGGGCGGCGAAGGCCGGGCTGCGGGCTATGCAGGGGCTTTGGGGTTTCCGCGCATTCAGGGCGGCGATTTGTGTGGCCGCGTAGTGGCTTTAGGCGCGGGCGTTACGGAGGTAGCGATCGGCGCGCGGGTGACCTGTTCGACTTGCCAGCCTGAACCAAGCGCCGACAATCCGCTGGCGATATCGGTTATCGGGTCGGAATATGACGGGGCGTTTGCGCAATATTGCGTGGTGCCTGCCCGCTATCTTTATGACGTTACCGCATCGCCGCTGTCAGACATCGAAATCGGCGCGATGCCCTGCGCCTATGGCACGGCGTTCAACCTGATCAGCCGCGCTGCAGTGGCGGTGGGAGAACGGGTTTTGGTGACTGGCGCATCGGGCGGCGTGGGGCTGGCCGCCGTGCAACTGGCATTGCTGCGTGGGGCGGACGTAACCGGGCAGTGCAGCCTTGGCAAATCGCATATCGTGCGGGCGGCGGGCGGTGCGGTGATTGACCGCGAAACGATGCCGCAACCGCACGCCTATGACGTGGTGATTGACGTGGTGGGCGGCCCCGGCTGGCAAGACAGGCTTGAATCGCTGCGTCCCGGTGGGCGCTATGCCACCAGCGGTGCGGTGGCCGGGCCGATGGTGACGGGCGATCTGCGGACGGTTTATCTGAATGATCTGACGATTTTTGGCTGCACCAACCAGCCTCGCGAAGTGTTCGCGGGCCTTGTCACCATCATAAACGCGGCCCGCATCCGGCCCGTGGTTTCCAAAACCTATCTTTTGCGCGATATTGCCCGTGCCCAAGGTGATCTGGCGGCGGGCACATACCCCGGCAAATTGGTTCTTATACCTTCGGAGAGTGATGCATGACCATCCCCGCAAAAGCCCGCGCAGTTATCATTGGCGGCGGGGTTTCCGGCTGCTCGGTTGCCTATCATCTGGCAAAAGCGGGTTGGACGGATATCGTTTTGCTGGAACGCCAGCAGTTGACGTCAGGCACCACATGGCATGCTGCAGGGCTGATCGGGCAATTGCGCGGATCGGCCAATATGACCCGTCTGGCGAAATATTCGGCGGATTTATATGTGAAACTTGCGGCGGAAACCGGGATTGAAACCGGAATGCGGCAGGTTGGCAGCATCTCAGTTGCCCTGACGGCGGCGCGGCATGAGGAATTGCTGCGCCAGGCCACGGTGGCACGGATTTTCGATGTGGATGTGCGCGAAATTTCGCCTTTGGAAGCCAAGGCGATGTATCCGCATCTGGAAATTGGCGATGTGGTGGGGGCTGTGCATCTGCCGCTGGACGGGCAGTGCGATCCGGCCAATATTGCGATGGCGCTGGCACGCGGCGCGCGGATGCGGGGGGCCAAAATCTTTGAACATACCAAGGTTGTTGGGGTGACCCAAGCGAATGGCCGGGTCACGGGTGTTGATTTTGTCGATGATAAGGGCGAGCCGGGCCATATCGCGACAGACGTAGTGATCAACTGCGGCGGTATGTGGGGCCGCGAATTGGCGGGAAAATCCGGTGTCACCTTGCCGCTGCATGCGTGCGAACATTTCTATCTGATCACCGAACCGATTGCGGGTCTGGGGCATTTGCCCGTGCTGCGGGTGCCCGATGAATGCGCCTATTACAAATCGGACGCGGGCAAAATGATGGTTGGCGCGTTTGAACCACGCGCCAAACCTTGGGGCATGGCCGGCATCCGCGAGGATTTCTGCTTTGACACGCTGCCCGAAGACTGGGACCATTTCCAACCCATTCTGGAACACGCCATGAACCGCCTGCCGCTGTTCCAAACAACGGGGATACATACGTTTTTCAATGGCCCGGAAAGCTTTACCCCCGATGACCGCTATTATCTGGGTGAGGCCCCCGAACTGGGCGGCTACTGGATTGCCGCCGGGTATAATTCGGTTGGCATCGCCGCGTCTGGCGGGGCGGGTTATGCGCTGGCGCATTGGATTACCGAAGGTGAAGCACCGTTCGATCTGTGGGAAGTGGATATCCGCCGCGCGCAACCGTTTCAGCGCAACCGCAGATATCTGAAAGAACGGGTGTCTGAGACGCTGGGGCTGCTTTACGCCGACCATTTCCCCTACCGTCAGTTCGCCACGGCGCGCGGCGTGCGGCGCAGTCCGTTGCACGAACACCTGAAATTGCGTGGCGCGGTGTTTGGTGAAACTGCAGGCTGGGAGCGCGCCAACTGGTTCGCCAATCCGGGGCAAGAGCGGGAATATCATTATTCATGGAAGCGGCAGAACTGGTTTGAAAACCAACGCGCCGAACATATGGCGGTGCGCACCGGGGTTGGACTGTTCGATATGACCAGTTTCGGTAAAATCCGCATTGAGGGCCGCGATGCCTGCGCGTTCCTGAACCGGCTGTGCGGCAACCAGATGGATGTGCCTGTGGGTCGGGTGGTTTATACCCAGATGTTGAACAAAAACGGCGGGATAGAGTGTGATCTTACAGTAACCCGCCTGTCGGAAACCGCTTATCTGGCCGTTGTGCCCGGTGCCACACTCCAGCGTGACCTCGCGTGGATGCGCCGCCATGTTGGCGATGCTTTCGCGGTGATCACCGATATGACAGCCGCGGAATCAGTTTTGTGCGTGATGGGCCCGAAATCGCGCGACTTGCTGGTCGCAGTCAGCCCAAATGACTTTAGCAACGCCGCCCATCCCTTTGGCACCATGCGGGAAATTGAGATTGGCATGGGCCTCGCGCGCGCGCATCGGGTAACTTACGTGGGCGAATTGGGGTGGGAGCTGTATGTATCCGCCGATCAGACCGCCCACGTGTTCGAGGCACTGGAAGCCGCCGATATGGGTCTGAAACTGTGCGGCTTGCACACGCTGGACAGTTGCCGGATCGAAAAGGCTTACCGCCACTTTGGCCATGATATCACCGATGAAGATCATGTGCTGGAGGCGGGACTTGGCTTTGCCGTGCGCACCGCCAAGCCTGAATTCGTTGGCCGCGATGCGGTGTTGCGGAAAATGGACGCGGGGCTTGATCGGCGCATGGTGCAATTCAGGTTGGCTGATCCAGAGCCGCTGTTGTTCCATAATGAGGCGATTGTGCAGAACGGCAAAATCGTCGGGCCAATCACCTCTGGCAATTATGGCCATGCCTTGGGCGGTGCGATCGGGCTGGGCTATGTGCCATGCCGGGGTCAAACCGAGGCGGATGTGCTTGGCGCCAGTTACGAGATTGAAGTGGCGGGTGTGCGGCACAAGGCCGTGGCCTCGCTGGCGGCAATGTATGATCCGAAATCGGAACGTGTGCGTGGGTAATGGGGCAAGGCGGGGCGCTGCCCCGGACCCCGGAGTATTTGCGCCAAAATGAAAGGCCAAGAGATGAGCGATATTGGTGAGGTTTGTGAGCCGGAGCGCGCGCGCAGATCAGGTGGGCGGGCCAACCGGGTGGCAGTGCGGTCTGCGCCTTTGGCCGATAACCTGCGCCCGGTGCGGGGCGGCATGCCGGGGGGCAATTACAAGCCGCTTAGCGAGGCATCGGTGCAGATGATCCACCAATCGGCTTTGCAGGCGCTGGAAGAAATCGGCCTTTCCCAAGCGCCGCCGTCGGGGGTCAAATTGATGACCGACGCGGGGGCCATTCAGGGCGACGACGGGCGGCTGCGGTTTCCGCGCGCGCTGGTTGAAGATATGCTGGCGGTGGCTGCCCGCAATATCACCTTGCATGCGCGCGACCCCAAGCACGATCTGCATCTGACGGGGTCCAACGTGCATTACGGCACGGCGGGGGCGGCGGTGCATATCGTTGATCCGATCACGCTGGATTACCGCGAATCGACGGCGCAGGATTTGTATGATGCCGCGCGTCTGGTGGATAACCTTGATAACATTCACTTTTACCAGCGCACCATGGTCTGCCGCGATGTGGTGGACAATCAGGATATGGATCTGAACACGCTTTATGGTTGCTTGTCGGGCACCACCAAGCATGTCGGAACGTCGTTTTCCGACCCCGCCCATGTCGCCGCGTGTTTTGACATGCTGTATACCGTGGCGGGCGGTGAAGAAACATGGCTGGAGCGGCCGTTCGTTTCCAATTCCAACTGCTTTGTCGTCCCGCCAATGAAATTCGCCGAAGAATCCTGCATCACGATGGAAGACTGCATTCGGCGTGGCATGCCGATGCTGCTGTTGTCGGCGGGGCAGGCCGGGGCGACGGCCCCGGCACCGATTGCGTTGACCATTGTGCAGGCGGTGGCGGAATGTCTGGCGGGAGTGGTTTACGCCAATTCGATCAAGAAAGGTGCACCGTGCATTTTCGGCACCTGGCCGTTTGTCAGCGATCTGCGCACAGGTGCCATGTCGGGCGGGTCGGCGGAACAGGCGCTGCTGACCGCGGGTTGCGCGCAGATGCACCGGTTTTACGATCTGCCGGGCGGGGCGGCTTCGGGAATTTCCGACAGCAAATTGCCCGATATGCAGGCCGGATGGGAGCAAGGCATCACCAACGCGCTGGCAGGTCTTGCGGGCCTGAATATGTGTTATGAGGCCGTGGGCATGCATGCATCCTTGCTGGGGTTTTGCCTTGAATCGCTGGTGTTGGGCGATGATCTGTTGGGCCAAGCGATGCGCCTTGTGCGCGGCATTGATGTTACGCCGGACAGCACATCTATCGAGGCGATGAAAGAGGTTTGCCTGGGTGGGCCGGGACATTACCTTGGGTCGGGCCAGACGCTCAAGCTGATGCAGACTGAATATATCTATCCGGCTGTCGCCAATCGTATGTCGCCCAAGGAATGGAATGAAGCGGGCAAGCCGGTGTTGCTTGACGCGGCGATTGCGCGCAAGAATAGTATTCTTGCCAAGGCTGGTAGTCGGATTGATCCGCAGATCGACGAGATTATTCGCGCCAAGTACAACATCTATTTCAAGTGAGGCCCCGATGATCTCTGCCAATATGACCAAATTCTACATCAATGGCGCGTGGGTTGAACCGCTGTCAAAGGCCCGCATCGGGGTGGAAAACCCCGCAACCGAAGAGATTGTGGCGCAAGTGGCGATGGGCAACAATGACGATGCCGACCGCGCCATCATGGCAGCACGGGCGGCGTTTGATGGCTGGACGGTGACGCCGGTTGCCGACCGCATCGCGCTGCTGAAGCGGATTTTGGAAGTCTATAACAGCCGCGCCGAGGATTTTGCCGCAGCCATGTCAACCGAGATGGGCGCACCGATGGATTGGGCGCGCAACGCCCAATTCTGGGCGGGGCAGGTGCATATTGAGGCGACGATAAAGGCCGCCGAAGAAATGGCGTGGGAATATTCTCGTGGCACCACGCGGATCGTGCATGAAGGCATCGGGGTTTGCGCGCTGATCACGCCGTGGAACTGGCCAATGAACCAGATTGCCTGCAAAGTGGCCCCCGCCTTGGTGGCGGGTTGCACGATGATTTTGAAGCCATCCGAAATTGCCCCTTTGTCTGGCGTGCTGTTTGCCGAAGTGTGCCACGCGGCGGGGGTGCCTGCGGGCGTGTTCAATCTGGTCAATGGCGATGGCCCCGGCGTGGGCACCCGCATCACGTCGCACCCCGAAGTGGACATGGTGTCTTTCACCGGGTCCACCCGCGCGGGCACGTTGATTGCGGCGGCAGCGGCCCCCACGGTCAAACGGGTGGCGCAGGAAATGGGCGGCAAATCGGCCAATATCATCTTGCCGAATGCCGATCTGGCGGCCGCGGTTGCGGCGGGCGTCAACGCGATCATGTCGAACACCGGGCAATCTTGCGACGCGCCGACCCGGATGTTCGTGCACCGCAGCCAGCAGGCGGCGGCCTTGGCTGTGGCAAAAGCTACAGCCGAGGCGATTGTGCCCGGTGATCCACTTGCGGATGGCACCACGATGGGGCCGCTGATTTCCAAAGTGCAGTTCGACAAGGTGCAACGCCTGATCCAGACCGGCATTGACGAAGGGGCCACGTTGGTCACGGGCGGATTGGGCCGCCCTGCGGGATTGAATCGCGGCTGGTTCTGCAAGCCGACGATCTTTGCCGATGTGCAAAATGAGATGACGATTTCCAAGGAAGAAATCTTTGGCCCGGTATTGTCGGTGCTGGCCTATGACACGGTGGATGACGCGGTGCGGATGGCCAATGATTCAATCTATGGGCTTGCCGCCTATGTGGCGGGGCCGGTGGAAGATGCGAGGCCCATCGCGCGGCGGCTGCGCGCGGGCACAGTGAACCTGAACTATCCCGATTGGGATACGTCGGCACCGTTTGGCGGCTATAAACAATCGGGTAACGGGCGCGAATATGCCGACTGGGGTATCCATGATTTCTGCGAAATCAAGGGCATCGTCGGCTACGGCGCATAAGGCAATACCGGGGCGGCGCAATGTGCCGCCCCTAAACTTTACGGGGATATCATGCATTACGGATATATCGGCCTTGGCAATCTGGGGGCCGCTTGCGCTGGTTGTCTGCTTAAAGACGGCTTTGCGGTAACGGTTTATGACCTGAACCCCGCCCTTGCCGCCCCTTTGGTGGCCAATGGCGCGGTCTTGGCCAACAGTGCCGAAGAACTGGCGGCATCGGTGGATCATGTGATCACGTGCCTGCCGTCCCCTGCGGTATCGGAACGGGTGTTGCGCAGTATTCTGCCGCATATGCAAAAGGGCGCATCTTGGGTTGAGATGTCAACGCTGGGCCGGGACGAGGTGTTGCGTCTGGCGGCGGTTGCGGGCGATGCGGGCGTGCGGATGATGGAGCTGCCGGTCACAGGCGGCGTGCATCTGGCCTATCAGGGCAAGATCACAATGCTGGCGGGCGGCGACAAGGATCTGTTCGATCTGCACCACAAGGCAATGGCGGCGATGGGCGACAAGATCTTTCACATGGGCCCTTTGGGCGCGTCATGTATCATCAAGGTTATCACCAATATGCTGGCCTTTATCCACTTGAAAGCCTGTGGTGAGGCGCTGATGCTGGCCAAGCGCGGCGGGCTTGATCTGGGGCAGGCGTGGCAGGCGGTTGCCGCGTCTTCGGGCAATTCTTTCGTGCATGAAACCGAAGGCGCGCTGATATTGAACGGGTCTTATGACATTGCCTTCAACATTGATCTGGCGCTGAAAGACCTTGGCTTTGCTTTGGGCTTTGGCCGTGAATTTGGCGTGCCGTTGGAGTTGGCTTCGGCCACAAACCAAACCTATATCGCAGCAAAAGCGGCGTATGGCGGCGAGGCGCAATCGCCGATGATCGCCAAATTGCTGGAAGATTTGCTGCACACCGATCTGCGCGCCGACGGTTTCCCGGCGCGGTTGGAATAGGTCTGCGCGATGGATATCACCGCCCAAGCGCGCTTTGCCGCGATGCTGCACCACCGCACCCAAACCCTGAACCCCGGTGATCCGGTGGTGGCGGGGATTGTCAGTTCGGCCACTTATCACAGCCCCGATGTGGCGGGTTTAAGCCATGTCTATGGCAGATCAGGCATGCCAACATGGGAGGCGTTGGAGGCGCAATTGGGTCTGTTGGAAGACGCCGAATGCGTGGCGTTTCCGTCTGGCATGGCGGCGATTTCGGCGGCTTTGTTTGCGGGGTTAGCGGCGGGTAAGCGGGTGCTCATCCCGGCGGATGGATATTACGTCACGCGGCTGCTGGCCGATCAGGTGCTGGCGACTTATGGGGTGGACGTGGTGCAAGTGGCCACCCACGATATTGCGGCGGCCGATATGACCGGGGCGGCGGTGGTTTACATCGAAACCCCGTCGAACCCCGGTCTGGATGTTTGCGATATTGCCGCCGTCAGTGCCCGCGCGCATGCGGCAGGGGCAATTGTGATGGTGGATAACACCACGATGACGCCGCTGTTGCAGCGCCCGTTTGATCTGGGGGCGGATGTGGTGGTCGCGGCCGATACCAAAGCGCCTGCGGGGCATTCGGACGTGCTGTTTGGCCATGTGGCGTCGCGTGATCCTGCGTTCATTCAGCGCGTGCGTGATTGGCGCAGGCTGTCGGGGGCGGTGCCCGGATCGTTTGAGGCGTGGCTGGTGCACCGCGGAATTGAAACGCTGGACGTGCGGTTGGAACGGATGTGCGCCTCGGCTGGGGTGATAGCGCAGCGGTTGGCGGGCGATAACCGCGTGTCGAATGTGCGGTATCCGGGGCTGAAATCGGACCCATCGCATGCGATTGCAGCACAACAAATGACGGGGTTCGGTTTTCTGATCGGGTTCGATATGGCATCGGCTCAGGCCGCCGAGCGGTTCTTGTCAACCTGCCCGCTGATCGCGCAATCGACCAGCTTTGGGTCCACCCACACATCGGGCGAGCGCCGCGCGCGCTGGGGCGACGCAGTGGCCCCGGGATTCATCCGGTTGTCGGTTGGGTTGGAACCGGTTGAGCCGTTGTGGCAGGCGATTTCGGCGGCATTAAACTAAACGTTGCTCCAACAAACCAAAATTCTTCGAAGAATTTTGCAAATTTTTTTGAAAAAATTTGGGGCTGGTGTCAGATCTGAACCAACAGCGCCGTTGCCACATCGCGCGGATGTGTCAGCGCTGTGCGGTCTTCGCCCGGAAAGAACCGCGCGCGGGTGGCTGTGGGCATTGGTGGCGGTGTTGCGATCATCACGCGCGGGCCAATTTTGATCGACTCGGCTGACCAAGACCCGGCAAGCGCAATTTGTGCTGATTTGGTCGCGCCATACGCACCAAAGAACTTCGCCCCTGCTCGTGGATCATCAAAAAACATCGCAGCGCCCGCGCCCGCCCGCAACAACGGTTCCACCAAGGGGATCAGCACCCCCGTGGCGCGCACATTGGTGGCAATGGATTTATCCCAATCCTTGACGTCCATCGACCCTGCAGGTGCCAAGGGGGCCGCGTGAATTGCCGTGTGAACCCATAGGTTTATGCCACCCCAACGATTATGAAGGTTCAGGCACAGATGCTGCATCGCGTTGTCGTTGCACACGTCCATTGGCGCCAGAGTTAACGTGCCAGCCCCCGGCAAACCATTGGCTTTCACCCGGTCGTCCAGCTCTTCCAACCCACCAACCGTGCGTGCCACCGCAACGACATGCCAGCCGCGCAAGGCCAATTGTTCGGCCATCGCCGCCCCAAGGCCACGGGATGCGCCGGTGATTAAGGCGATGCGGTTGCTCATTGTTGTTCCTTCGGCGTGGGCGGCACAAGGCAAAGCCTTTGGTGGGGATACTTGTGCCAGTATGAAAGTTGGCGCGGGGGTTTGTTGGTTACTGCGTTGGTTTATGGCATTGGATTATTCAGAGGCATTGTGGCGGGTTTGCCATTCGGCCATCGCGGCGGACAGATCGCCTTGCGCGCCGATCCAGTGCCAGAAGGCCGGGAAATCTTGATCAATGGTTTCCATGCGGACCTGCATCACTTTGGTTTTATCGCGCAAGAAGTGGGTGATGTTGGCGGTGACGGTGTCAATCATGTCTTCGGCAATCGCGGTGATATCGGTTCTGGGCGCACGCAGATCAAGGTTGCACAGCAGCGTTGCGCGGTAGGCTTTGATCAGGCCATAGCCTTTGCGGGCGACAAAAGACCGGGCCACTTCGGCGCGGTTGCGCGTGAGGTGAACGTAATGGGGCACGTCGCCAAAAGTGGCGTCAAGGCGGCCCGTCCACCACGCAAGGCGGTTGTCGATTTCAATATGGCGGGGGGGATAAGCTAATCGATTGGGCCCCAACAGGTGGGTGCGGGTTTCGTGACCTGCGGTGAAATTGGTGGCGTGGGCCGCAGCAGCCGCGAACGTGGTAGAGCCGCACCGCCCGGTGCAAAGCACAAACACTTGGGTCATTTGGCGCGCAACTCGGCTTGGCGGGCGCGAATAATGCGTTCAATAAGCGTTACGGGAAGGGGGCTGTCGGGGGTAAAAAGCACCCCCGATTTTGAGGTTTTGAAGGGGCTGCAGTCGATAAGCGGGATGATGTTACCGGAATGCGGGTAAAGGCCGAGGCGGTGGGTAAAGGCGGCATAGCCTGCAACCATTTTACCGTTTGGAATCGGCTGGCGCAGGCCGGGCATTGCATAGCTGATGCATTCGATATGGCCCGGCGGCAGGGCGATCAGCTGCGCGCGCAGGGTTTGCAAGGCAGCCAGGTACGCCGGCGATTGGGCGGAGATATAGCCGTCCACCGCGTCCATTCATTCCGCCGCCTTCATCTGGAACCCTTCGGCGATCTTGTCGGCGGGCACCACCGGGTACTCGCCGGAAAAACACGCGTCGCAGTATTGTGGCTGATCATTGTTGCGGCCCTGCGCCTCACCTGCCGCACGGTAAAGCCCGTCAAGCGAGATGAACTTCAGACTGTTAACCCCGATCCACTGGCGCATTTCTTCTTCGTTCATCGACGCCGCCAGCAGCTTTGACCGCTCTGGCGTATCAACCCCGTAAAAACATGGCCACGCGGTGGGGGGGCTGGCTATGCGAAAATGCACCTCTGCCGCGCCCGCCTCAAGGATCATGTCTTTGATCTTGCGGCTGGTGGTGCCGCGCACAACGGAATCGTCGACCAAGATTACCCGTTTGCCTTTGATCAGCGCGCGGTTGACGTTCAGCTTCAGGCGCACGCCCATGTTGCGGATGGATTCCGTCGGTTCAATAAACGTGCGGCCCATATATTGGTTGCGGATGATGCCCATCGCATAAGGAATGCCGGATTCCTGAGAATATCCAATCGCGGCAGGCGTGCCACTGTCTGGCACCGGGCACACCAGATCGGCATCAACCGGGGCTTCGCGCGCCAGTTCCACGCCAATTTGACGACGGGTTTCATACACCGAACGGCCGCCCTGAATGCTGTCGGGGCGGCTGAAATAGACGTGTTCAAAAATGCAGAACCGCGATTTGGCGGGGGCAAAGGGGCGGGTGGAATTCACCTTGCCGTCTTCGATAACCACCATTTCGCCCGGCTCAATCTCACGGATAAACTCGGCACCGATGATATCAAGCGCGCAGGTTTCCGATGCCAGCGCCCAGGCGTTGTCACCAATCCGGCCCAGCACCAGTGGCCGCACGCCCAAAGGATCGCGCACCCCGATCAGTTTGGTGCGCGTCATTGCCACGATGGAAAACGCGCCTTCGACCCGGCGCAAAGCGTCTTTGATGCGTTCTGAGATGTTGGATTGGATCGAGCGCGCCATCAGATGGATGATGCATTCGCTGTCGGATGACGATTGAAAGATCGAGCCGCGTTCGATCAATTCGCGGCGCAACGCGGTGGCATTGGTCAGATTGCCGTTATGCGCAATCGCCGCACCCCCCATTGAAAATTCACCAAAGAACGGCTGCACATCGCGGATCGCGGTGGCCCCTTTTGACCCAGCCGTGGAATAGCGCACATGGCCAATGGCCAATGGCCCCGGCAGGGTTTGCATCACATCGGCGTTGGTGAAATTGTCGCGCACATAGCCAAAGCGGCGGGCCGAGTTAAAGCCGTGTTCGGGATCGTGGCTGACAATGCCGCCCGCCTCTTGGCCGCGATGTTGCAGCGCGTGCAAGCCTAGCGCCACGAAATTGGCGGCATCTGCCACGCCGATCACACCGAAAACGCCGCATTCCTCTTTCAGTTTATCGTCGTCGAAAGGGTGGGCATAGAAGGGCTGCATGGGGTCTCCGAATCCGGGCTCAAACTGCGCCTTCCGTTTAGGCGCATTGCGCAAGGGTGTCACGCCCCGAATTGACCTAGTTTGCGGGGGCCACGGGGGCAGGGTCTGCTGGCGCGGCATCTGCCGGGGCTGCACAGGCGGCGGTCAAATCGGTATAGCGCGACACAATCCAGTTTGGCGCATCCGTGGGCACGGCGGCATCAATATTGGCTTGAAACGACGCGAATATCTTGGCAGATCGCGAATTATCGACCATTGGCACGGTGTTTGCAGCGACGGCGCGGTCATAAACCAGAAATGCCACGCCAACCAACAAAATGCCGCGCAACACCCCAAACAGAAACCCCAGGCCCTGATCAAGCCCGCCCAACGCCGAGCGTTGGATGACAGAGGAAAACAGCGGCGTAAACAATGCCGCAAGAATAAGACCCACAGCAAACACGGCGGCAAAAGCGGCGATGATCGACAATTCGCAACTGTCTTTCAGAAAATCACCGACAACAGGCAGTTCTTTGACCAAAGGCTGCGCGGATTTGGCGAACAGAAAGGCCAGAAAGGCCGCGCCAACCCAGCCGACGATGGCCATTGCCTCGCGCACAAAGCCACGTGAATAGGCAAGGATCGCCGACAGCACAATAATGCCCGCAACGCCCGCGTCTACAAGGGTAAAACCTTCCATTCGTCCACTCCCGTAAGGCGTTGAACCGCCTTTGCATTTCCCGTCAGGCGTCAATACGCCCCAATCAACCTGCGCCAATCAACCTGCGCCAATCAAGCTGCCCCGATCAACCCGCCCCGAACATCTCACCGACAAAGGCCGTCAGATCGGGCATTTCCCGCACTGTCATACCGTCAACCGACCCAAGTTTGGAACCCTTGGGTGCGATTGCCTGTGAGAAACCAAGTTTTGCGGCTTCTTTCAACCTGTTTTCGGTCTGACCCACCGGGCGCAGCGCGCCAGACAGGCTGATTTCACCGAATAACACCGTCTCTGGCGGAATTGCCACGTCTTCGCGCGCCGATATGATCGCCGCCGCCACCGCCAGATCGGCCGCAGGTTCGGTCACTCGCATGCCGCCCGCCACGTTCAGGAATACATCAAGGCCCGCAAAGGGGATGCCACAGCGTGCCTCCAGCACCGCCAGAATGGTCGACAGCCGTCCCGAATCCAGCCCCACCACCGTGCGGCGCGGGGTTCCCAGTGGCGAGGGTGCCACCAGCGCCTGAATTTCGGTCAACACCGGGCGCGTGCCTTCGATGCCTGCAAACACTGCCGATCCGGGGGATGCCACGCCGCGTTCTGACAAGAACAGTGCCGAGGGGTTGGTAACCTGCTGCAACCCGCCGCCGGTCATCTCGAACACCCCAATCTCATCCGCCGGACCAAAGCGGTTTTTCACCGCGCGTAAGATGCGAAACTGATGGCCGCGTTCGCCTTCGAAATACAGCACCGTATCGACCATGTGTTCCACCACGCGCGGCCCCGCAATCTGGCCGTCTTTGGTGACATGACCCACCAAGATCACGGCTACCCCCCGGCGTTTTGCAAAGGTGACCAATTCATGCGCCGCCGCCCGCACTTGGGATACCGAACCCGGTGCGGAATCGACGGTATCCAGCCACATGGTTTGCACCGAATCGATGATGGCAAGACCCGGGCGTTCGTTGTCCAGCGTGGTCAGGATATCGCGCAGGTTGGTTTCCGCGCCCAGACTGACCGGCGCATCGGTTAACCCCAGCCGCTGGGCGCGCATCTGCACTTGGGCGGTGGCCTCTTCGCCAGAGATATACATGCATTTGACGCCGTGGCGCGCAAAGGAGGCCGCCGCTTGCAACAGCAATGTCGATTTGCCGATCCCCGGATCACCGCCCACCAGAATGGCGGATGCCGGCACCAAACCGCCGCCCAACACCCGGTCTAATTCGTCAATACCGGAACTGGCACGCGGCGGGGATGCACTTTGCGTCGCAAGATCGGTCAGCGGGATGGATTTTCCCTTGTTGCCCAAGGCTTTTGGGCCAGCCGACAACGGGATTTCTTCGATAATCGAATTCCACGCACCGCAGGCATCGCATTTGCCAATCCATTTGGCGTGTGCTGCCCCGCAGTTGGTGCAGGTGAAATTTGGCGAAGATTTGCTCATGCGTCTAGGTGCCCTGAAAGATGCGCGGCATCAAGGGGTGCGCCTAAGGTGAGGTCTGTTTTTCAGTAAAATACGACACCGCCAAAGAGGCCAGAATACAGCCGGTGAACAGATACATCCCCCAAGCCACTTCTATCGTGACATAGCCCGCGCCTTTGACGATGACCACATAAAGCGCGATCAAGAACACATCGGCCATCGCCAGCTTGCCCAAGATATTCAACGCAGGCATGGCGCGGGGTTTCAGCAGATCAAAATGCACAAGGGCCAGCCCGATGGTTTTGGCAAAAGGCGCAAAGACGGCAAGGAACGTCACCAACAGCGCCAAAACGGCATCACTGCCCCAGAGTGATTGCAAGCCGGTGATCACCGAAATCTCATCCATCCCGAATATCGGCAACAAAGCCGCGCGTAACAGGGGCGCAAACCACGCGATGGGGAACAAGATCAGCAGGCACAGGTTGGCGTATTTCATGCGCGCAAGGTGCGGGTGCGGCTCTTCGGGGTCAAGCGGTTATATCAGCGCCAAGACCAACAGAACCGCCGCCAAGGGCAGGGAAAACAGATACCCCACCGCGCCATATCCCAGTGCACCAAAGATACCGCCGATCAAAAACACCGACAGCAATCGCAACAAAAGCCAAAGCTTGGCGCGATCTGCCGTCACATCTGTGTCAAAGCTGCGGCCATAGGCGGCGCGGCCCAACTCAATGCCAACATCCGTGACCATCCCGGTGGCATGCGTCGTGCGGATGCGGGCATAGGATATTTTGGTGATGGTGGCGTTCTGAAACCCCATGATGAAGGACAACAGGCCCAATCCAACGTAACCAGTGGCGGGGTGGGAAAATCCTGCCGCCCCTATGCCTGCCAAGGTCACAAACAGCCCACCCTGCACGCCAATCGGCAACGCGTATTGCTGCGCGGGGCGATGCTGGCGCGCCCAGTTGATGGTGAAGGCGGCGGTGGCCGCGCCAGCGACGAAAAGCGCAATCGCAAGCGTGGCGTTGATCACCATCCCAATGTTTTGCAACACAATATTATCCGCCAGCCGCGACAGATACCCCGTCATATGCGAGGTATAGCTGCCCAGAAGAATAAAGCCGCCCGCATTCGCCGCCCCCGCGATTGCGGCCAAAACCGTGGCCAATGCGGTATCTGCCGATGCCGTGCGGCTGCTGGATTTGATGGCCCGCAGCCGCGCAAGCCATGAGGGGTTCGCAGGGTGCACGGGCGCTGCCTTTGTGCCGAAATGGCTGCTCAAGTGTTGCGCCCGGCCCGCACAAAGCGCAAGGCCGCGTTATTTCTCCGGCTTGGGCAAGGCCACCACATTGGCATCGTGGTGATCTTCCAGATCGAAATCATCGCCAAGCGTCGGCAGGATTTCTTTCAGATCAGCCTCAAGCCGTTTCAACTGGATTTGGGCGGTGCGTTCTTCGGCGACGATATCGGTCAGCCACCGGCACCGCTCGTCACAAGTGCGGCGCGCGATTGACCTTATCGTCGCAATAAGCGCGGGCCAGATCGCGGGTTTCCACGCTGATCTGTGCAGCCATTTGCAACAGTTTGGGTTAAAGATGCTGAAAATCAGGGTGATCGCGCAGATGTTCCATCCGGGCGCGCATTGTATCGCATTCGCCAGACAGCGCAAAAACACCAGCGCGGTCGGCGGCATGGGCCTGCCAGTAGGCGTCGGATACGTCTTGCATCCCGGTCGCAAAACTGCGGTGGCTGCGTTTCAGCCGTGTCATGCGGGTGTTGGCGGGCAGAAAAAGCACCGTCAGACCAACGATGGCCATAAGCCCGATTTGCAGCCACATGCAAGCCTGAGGCCCCGCCTGACCGCCAAAGAACAGTGCCAGTTGCGGCCAAGGCAACAGCCCATACGCCGCGGCAAGCGTGGCCGCCACCAGGGCCGCCCGCAAAAGAATGATCAGCGTCTGCGCCACCGATTGAAACCCGCTCTGAGCTGCTCGCAAAGTTTCAGCCCCATTACCCACCATCGCACCGCATCTTTGCCGCACCGCGAGTTACCCTTTTCAAAGAGCTATATTTTTGCCAACATTTTCCTTAATTGGTCGGAAATTATAGCATTAAAACAAGTGGATAATTGACGTTTTTTCACAGTGGAAAACAGTGGCGCACCCCGGGGGGCGGGATCGCGCAGTCCACCGGTTTTATTTGCCACCTGCACTTAGTGGAATCGCCGGGATAAGAATTCCTCGCATGTCGATGTGATGGACAGATTGGAAGTCCAAAAACTGCTCAAGAAATCCGGGCACCCTTGGCGTGGCGGCAACCCCTTTGCTTGCCGGGATTGCTTTGATCATCGGAGTGCCAGGAATATAGATTTGTTCCAGATTGTTGCCCGGGCTGGCTGCATAAACTGCGGTGCCGGATTTGCGTTTTGCGTCAGGACTGGTGCTTTTGCCCGAAGCTGTGATGGCGACAGGATTGCCTTTGCCAACAAAGGCCTTCAGCACTGTATTTGGTTTTACAATCAAAAAATTGCTGCAATCACCCCAGTTCTTGGGCACAATCAACAACAGCTGTGCGGCGCGTGACAACGACATTTCGTTGTTCAAGGCAAAATTTGTCATAACCGCCAATGCATCCAGATCCTGCCACCAATTTCCAGCCAAAGCATCTTTCGCGCTGGTTGTTGAGTCAAAAAAGCGAAACAGTTTTCTAAGGCCAAGCGTGGTTTCAATCGGCTTTGATATGCCGCCGTTGTTCATTGCAAAGCCGTCGGCATCGGGGGCATAGTCAAAGATATGGCCATCCGGGCTGGCGCGGGTTTCGCGGCTGGGTTGATGCCCGCTGGCCTTCGCGTGCCAGTAAACAAAGCCGCGGCCTTGGAAGCAGTGAAAATTGTCGGTTGGCCGGGTTTTACTTCCGTCTGCCATTGTTAACATCCTTTAGATCAAAATACCGTTCAATCTGGATAAGCTAACTTGGACTGGCACCAATACCAAGGCTTTTTGCCTTACCGCACCGATGCGATCGGTCCCGTCGCGCGGCCATGGATGAATTGCTGCAAATAAGGGTCGGGGGCGGCGTCCATTTCCGCCACGGGGCCGGTCCATTGGATCACCCCGTCATGCAACATCGCCACGCGGTCGGCGATGGCGCGCACGGATGACATATCATGGGTGATGGTCATCGCGGTGGCCCCCATTTCCACCACAATCTCGCGGATCAATTCGTTGATCACCCCGGCCATGATCGGGTCTAAACCTGTGGTCGGTTCGTCAAAAAAGATAATCTCAGGTTGGGCGGCAATCGCACGGGCAAGGCCCACGCGTTTTTGCATGCCACCTGACAGTTCTGCGGGCAACATGTCGGCAGTTTCCGGTTTCAAGCCGACGCGGCGCAGCTTTTCGATGGCAATTTCGCGGGCCTGCGCCTTTGGCAGCGCCGTGGCCCCGCGCATCAAACGAAAAGCGACGTTCTCCCAAACCTTCAGGCTGTCAAACAGCGCACCACCTTGGAACAGCATACCAAACCGCGCCAGAAACGCATCACGGTCGGCTTTTGTCACGTCTTGACCATCCAGCGTGATGGTGCCGCCATCGGGGCGCACAAGGCCAAGGATGGATTTCAACAGCACCGATTTGCCAGTGCCCGACCCGCCAATCACCACCATGCTTTGCCCGCGCTCAATCGTCAGGTTCACCCCGCGCAGCACCGTGTTGCGGCCGAAGGTTTTTGTGACGCCCGCCAGTTCGATCATGATCCGAACATCACCGATGTAAGCACAAAATTCGCCGCCAGTATCAAGATCGACGCCGAGGCCACAGCGGTTTTGGTGGCCCCGCCCACGCCTTGCGCACCGCGACCCGACGCCATGCCGTGATAACAGCCGACAAGGGTGGCGATAAAGCCGAACACCGCGCCCTTGACCAAGGATGACACCACATCAGGGGTTTCCAGAAAATCAACGGTGTTCTGAATATAGATCGCCCGGTTAAAGCCCAGCTGTTCGGTGCCCACCAGAAACCCACCCATGATGCCGATGATATCGCCGATGCCCACCAGCAAAGGCACGGTCAGAAACCCCGCCAACACGCGCGGAACGGTCAGGTATTTCATCGGGTTGGTCGAAAGTGTAACCAGCGCGTCGATCTGTTCGGTGACTTTCATCGTGGCAATTTCTGCGGCAATCGACGAGGTCACCCGAGCAGCAATCATCAGCCCGACCAGAACGGGCCCCAATTCGCGCACCATACCGATGGCCACGATTTGCGGCACAACGGCTTCGGCGGAAAAGCGTTGCCCGCCGGCATAGATCTGCAAAGCCAGCGCGCCGCCGGTGAAAATCGCCGTCAGCCCCACAACGGGCAGCGACAGCCAACCCACTTGCAACAGGGCGCTGGCAAATTCGCGGCCATAAAACGGCGGGCGGATCAGGTGCAGCAGAGTTTCGGCGGCATAAATAGCAAGGCGGCCCAGACTGGCAAGGGCAGCCAATGGCGGGCGGCCAATGCCGGCCAAAACAGTCGCGGGTGTCATGTGGCACCTTCGACATAGCGGCGGGTGTAACGCGCGCCAAGTGCGGTCAGAATTTCGTATCCAATGGTGCCGGCAATATCTGCCAAATCATCAAAGCTTTGATTTTGCCCCAGAATATCAAGGCTGCGCGGGGTATGCGCCAAATGGCTGATATCGGCGGTGATCAGATCCATCGACACCCGGCCCACCAAAGGGCAGGGCGTATCGCCGTCCCACAGCACCGCGTTGTTCGACAAGGTTCGCGGCAAGCCATCGGCATATCCGCCCGACAGGGTGGCGATCACCGACGGCACCTCGGCCTCCCAGCTGCAGGAATATCCAACGGTTTCACCCGGGGCCACGTCGCGGCTTTGAATAACGGGCAGGGACAGCGACACCACATGCCGGGCGGCCTCATAAGGTCTGCCACCATAGAGCCCGATGCCGGGGCGGGTCAGGTCGAAATGATATCTGGGCCCCAGCAAAATGCCCCCGGTCGCGGCCAGACTGCGCGGCACGCCGGTGCCATCGGTCATCGCGTGAAACGTTGCAAGCTGAATGTCATTCAAGGCGTGATCGGGGTCATCGGCGCAAGCCAGATGCGAGATCAACAGGTCTGGCCCTGCGTCCAGCAGATAGGGGGCCACGGCCTCCCATTCGGCCTCTTCCATGCCCAGACGGTTCATGCCCGTGTCCAGTTGCACCCCAAACGGCGTGCCGGGTAACGACTCCAGATGCCGCGTAACCTGATCCAGCGCGTTCAGGATCGGCGTCAGATCAAGATCGCCGATCATTTCGGTATCGCCCGCCATATGGCCCGACAGGATATAGATCTGCGGCCCCGGCCCAAGCACCTGGCGCAAAGCGGCCCCTTCTTCGGCAACCGCCACGAAAAACCGCCGCGCGCCGGCGGTTGCCAGCGCACGGGCAACGCGCGGCAGCCCAAGACCATACGCATTGGCTTTGACCACGGCGGCGGTTTGCACGCCAGACGCACTGGCTTTGTCCAAGGCGCGCCAGTTGGCGGCGATGGCGTCAAGGTCGATGGTCAGGGTTGCTGTGGACATGGTTCGGGTTTTGACAGGCGCGCGCGCGGGGTCAAGAGGAAAGTATTGCAAAGGCGGACGGTCGCGCGGGGCGTTGAGCCCCTTGCACCCGCGGCTGTCGCGGTTATATCCCCAAAGCTGGTTGCGGCCAGCGGGCGTTGGCCCCTCCGGAGGGAGTATTTATGCCAAAATGAAGTTTGCAGGATTTTGATCAGAACCCGACATCGTCGCGCGGCCCAGAGCCTTGCCATTGTTTGGCAAGATTGCTGAACCGGGTGAATTTACCCTCAAAGGCCAGCTCGACCGATCCGATGGGCCCGTGGCGCTGTTTGCCGATAATCACTTCGGCTTTGCCCGACACCTGACCCATCAGGGTTTGCCACTGCAGCATCTTGTCCAACTCATGCTCACCTGGTTTTTCGCGCTCTTTGTAATATTCGTCACGATAAACAAACATCACCACATCGGCGTCTTGTTCGATCGAGCCGGATTCGCGCAGGTCGGACAGTTGCGGGCGTTTGTCTTCGCGGCTTTCCACCTGGCGCGACAACTGCGACAGTGCGATCACCGGGATGTTCAGTTCCTTGGCGATGGCCTTCAGTGCTTGGGTGATTTCCGAAACTTCCTGCACGCGGTTTTCTTTTGACGTGCCTTTCAGCAGTTGCAGATAGTCGATGATCAGCACATCCAGCCCGTGGGTGCGTTTCAGGCGCCGTGCGCGGGCGGCGACCTGACTGATCGGCAGCGCGGGGGTGTCGTCGATATAAAGCGGGCAGGATTCCAGTGCCTTGGCTGCTTCGACAAAGCGGCGAAACTCGGCTTCGGTCATATCGCCGCGCCGGATTTGTTCGGACGGCACTTCGGACGCCTCTGACAGAATACGCGCGGCCAGTTGTTCGGCGCTCATCTCCAGCGAAAAGAACCCCACCACGCCGCCTTCAACCGCGCCTTCGGTGCCGTCATGGGTGATGCCGCGTTTATAGGCCTTGGCAATGTTAAACGCGATGTTGGTGGCCAGCGAAGTTTTGCCCATCGACGGACGCCCCGCAAGGATCAGCAAATCCGAGGGATGCAGACCGCCCAGCTTTTTATCCAGATCAAGCAGCCCGGTGGAAATACCCGCAAGACCGCCATCGCGTTGATAGGCGGCGTTGGCCATGTTCACAGCATCGGTGACGGCCTTGAGGAACGATTGAAAGCCGCGCTCAGTCACGCCTTGTTCGCCCAGTTTGTAAAGCCGCTGTTCGGCCTCGATGATCTGTTCGCGCGGCTCGGAATGGATTTCCACTTTGGCGGCTTTGGCCGAAATATCGCGGCCCAAGGCAATCAACTCACGGCGCACGGCCAGATCATAAATCATTTGCGCATAATCACGCGCGGCGTAGGCGGAAATCGCCGCCCCCGCCAGCCGCACCAGATAGGCCGGCCCGCCCAGTTCGCGCAGGCCGGCATCGTCATCAAAGAACGGCTTAAGCGTGACAGGCGAGGCCAGCGCGTTTTTCTGAATGCGGGCGGCGGCGCGTTCAAAGATGCGCTGATGCACGGGATCAAAGAAATGTTCCGGTTTGACCAGCGCCGCGATGCGGTCATAGACATCGTTGTTGGTCAGAATTGCGCCCAACAGCTGTTGTTCGGCCTCAATATTATGGGGCAGGGCATCGCTGTCGGGTCCAACAGCGGGCAGCACTTGGCGCAGGGTGGCAATTTCGTTCATCGGGTCCTCGGGCGTGGCATGGGGCGTGCCTAGCGGTAAAATGGGGCATTGGGCAATCAAGAGCAACTCTGGGGGTAAGTCGCAATCGGCTGCCAAACCAACCTGTGGTGCGCGACGCAGACCCCCACCTATAGCGGTTCGTCAGGGCAGCATATACCATTTTTGCGATTCGCGGCAGGGGTTGCCCCCAAGTCATCCACAGGTCCGCTCACAGAAAAAGTTGCGGCTACTTTGCGCTGCGGGCAGCCTGCCAGGCGCGGGGGTCCTGCAAAAACACCTCAACTTCCGCCAGGGTTGCGGCATCAAAGCTGTTCATGTTGCGCGCTTCGGCCAGCACGTCCCACCAGGTGCAAAGATGGTGCAGGGCTATGCCGTGATCGGCAAGGCGCTGGGGGGTTTCAGCGAATATGCCATAGTAAAAGATCACGGCCGTGTGCGCGCAAACCGCCCCGGTGTCGCGGATGGCATCGACAAAAGACAGTTTCGATCCGCCATCTGTGGTCAAATCTTCCACCAGCAATACGCGCTGACCGGGGGTCATGTCGCCCTCAATCCGGGCATTCCGGCCATATCCTTTCGGTTTTTTGCGCACATAAGACATCGGCAGTGCCATGCGTTCGGCCACAAGTGCCGCAAACGGAATGCCCGCGGTCTCGCCGCCCGCGATATTATCAAAGGCCTCAAACCCTGCGTTGCGCATCACGGTGATGGTCATGAAATCCATCAGGACAGAGCGGATTCGCGGATGGCTGATCAGTTTGCGGCAATCAATGTAGGTCGGCGATGGCAGGCCTGACGCCAAGGTAAACGGCGTGTCCGCGTTGAAATGCACGGCCTTTATGTCCAGCAGCGCGCGCGCCGTCAGGCGGGCAATCTCAGACGCGGGGGGGAAGGACGAGGGGATCATTTAAATCTTTCTGCAATTTTCATTTGTCCTTAAATATCCCCCGCGGAGCGACTGTGACAGCGACATAGTGCCTGCGGTGGGGATATTTAGCCAAGGCTTTGTGGCTAGGGTTCGACATGCCAAAACACAGGGAAACCGGGGTCAAAGACAGTGACGGGCCCGCTTTCGGTGAAGATTTTGTCAGGAAAGCTTTGTGGGGTTTGGTGTTTCACAAGGTGCAGGGTGCTTTGATTGACCGGCAGGCCGTAAAACGCCGCCCCGTTGCGCGAGGTGAACGCCGCTAGCCGGTCAAGACTTTTATTATCATCAAACACTTGCGCCAGCAGCGGCATTGTGTTGGTTGCGGTGAAACAGCCCGCACAGCCGCAGGCCGCTTCTTTCAGTGCATCGGTATGGGGCGCGGAATCGGTGCCCAGAAAAAACGGGGCATCCCCCGAAATGGCAGCCGCAAGCAACGCAAGCCGGTGTTTTTCGCGCTTGGCGACCGGCAGGCAGTAGTAATGCGGGCGAATGCCGCCTGCCAGAATATGATTTCGGTTCAGGATCAGGTGATGCGTCGTGATCGTAGCCGCCAGCCCATCGCCGCCGGCCCGCGCATAGGCGACGCCGTGTTCGGTGGTAATATGCTCCATCACCACCCGCAGGGTTGGCAGACGGCGGCGCAAGGGATCAAGCACGGTGTCGATGAACACCGCCTCGCGGTCAAATATATCCACCGCAGAATCGGTCACTTCGCCGTGCACGCACAGCGGCAGCCCGATTTCAGCCATTTTCTCCAGCACAGCCAACACCTTATCCAAATCGCGCACCCCTGCATGCGAATTGGTGGTGGCCCCTGCGGGGTAAAGTTTCACGGCCCGGATCAGGCCCGAGTTGTGCGCGGCCGCGACGTCAGCCGGATCTGTGGCCTCGGTCAGATACAGCGTCATCATCGGCTCAAACGCGGCACCCGCAGGGAGCGCTGCCAGAATACGGTCGCGGTAGGCGGTGGCGTCAGTGCTGGTGACAACCGGGGGCACCAGATTTGGCATGATCAGGGCACGGGCAAAATGCCGGGTGGTCTCAGCCAACACACCACGCAGCATGGCCCCATCACGCAGATGCAAGTGCCAGTCATCGGGCCGGGTTATGGTGATCTGATCGGTCATCATGACGGGGTAGCGCAAAGCCTGTGGCCTTTCCAGACCCTATGCATCCTGGATTTTCGCCGATGCGCATTTTATTGCCTTTTGCCGGACCATGTTTGCAGGCATGGTTGGCTTTGACACGATGCTGCAAATGCAGCATTGCCAAAGGGCAGGATGTAGCATGCGACATTTCACGATTTTCGATTTTATCCGTCCGGCGCTGGCGGCAACCAAGATCATGGCCGAAGCGCAGGTTGTGATCGGTTTGCGCGTGTCGGGGATGGCGGGGTTTTGGCCGATGGGGCAGGCGGAAACGGATCGGATGGTTGCCGAAAAGATGCAGGCCGGCGTTGATGCTGCGGGTGCGGTGATGCGATCAGCCATCGCTGGGGGCAATCTTCCGGATATGGCGATGGCGGCGCTGCAGCCTGTCGGACGCAAAACCAAAGCCAATGCGCGCAGACTTAGCCGAAAGGCGCGCGGGTTATGATGATCCGGTTGGCAATTTGCGGGCTGGCAATCCTGCTGACCGGACCTTTGCAGGCGCAAGAGGTGGATTGCGCGATGGCCGAAACCCAGCAGGACATGAACTTTTGCGCCGAACAAGACTGGCAAGCGGCTGACGAAGTGTTAAACGACGCTTATGCCAAGGCGATGATCTTGATGAACACGATCGACGCAGACCTGCCCGAAGAAGACAAAGGGGCGGTTTCGCATCTGCGCCGCGCCCAGCGGTCGTGGATGGACTTTCGCGATGCGGCTTGTGCGGCCGAAGCCTATATGATGCATGGCGGTTCCGCCGAGCCGCTGTTGCTATACGGCTGCATGGCGCGGCTTACATCGGCGCGGGCGGTTGATCTGGAACAGCTGGCGCAGACGTATTAAGTTTAACCCGCGTCGGTTGGCATCAACCGGGCCAGACGGCGTTCAAACCGGGGCGCGCGCATGCGGCGGGTCACTGATTTGCAAATCATCACTTCAAGCCCGGCGCGCCCTGCAACTTCGGCTTTTTGCAACAAGCCGCGCAGATAGGTGGCATTGTCACGACGCTGCCGCCACAGCGTGGCAAAAACCATCGTTGTCAACGTGCCTTTCATCGCGGCATCCAGCAGCGCGGGCAAAAGACCCATCTGGGCAAAGCTGACTGCCAGTTGATCCCCCATATGGCGCGCCGACAGGCGGGTGATATAGAGCGCGCGAAACAGCGCGGCTTGCCCCGCTTCGGCAGGCATGGTCGGATCATGGATCACACTGACCTGTGCGGCGCCTTCCAGCATATCGGGCGCATAGCCGTAGCGAGAGGTGAAATCCAGTTTTCGCGCCGCCAGATCCCGCCTGTCCCACCCGGTTTGCGCCGGGTTCAGGGTGGCACGCGGGTTCAGAGCCAATACATGCGCGCCCGGTGCCGCCACCGAATAGGCACAAGCCGCATAGCCGCCCATGCCTGCGCCAAAAAACAGCACCTGATCGAAGTCTTCCAGAAAGGTTTCATCGACCAGCCGGTCGAAATAGCCATAAACGGCCGGGTCACGAAACCACGTATCCCCGTCGGCAATCACACAAACATGCGACCAGCCGCGCGCTTCGGCATGGGGATGGGCCAGCGGCATCTGGCCGGGACGGGCAAGGATATCTTCCAGCCGTTCAAAGCTGACCAGCAATGTGGTCCCTAAATCCGCAAAGAATACATAATGCCGCGCCCCCAGCGGGTGGAAATACCCCTCTTCCGCAGTCAATTCTTCCATTGCAGTCATCCAGACGCTGCGCGGATCTGCCCCGGCATCGTTTGCGGTATCTGCGGTAGGGGTGGTAAGACCGGTATCGGACATCGGGGCAGATCCATCTTTGCCCCGCGGTTGGGGCGATCATTTGATGTGCAGTCTATCGCGCGGAATTGCGTTTTTATCAAGCAAAGATCATGGTCAATTGGCGTGATTTGGCGCAACAGTGCGGACAGACTGTTTCAACGTCACTTAATATCTTATTGAATTCATAGAATTTATTCCAATGACCCAATGCTATGTCGCAAAATCTGTTTGGCCTGCGACACCGATAAAACCTGACTTGGCGGGCACATCAGCAGGCGTCCGAAAAACGCGCGCCAGGGTTCGGATTGCATCAGGGTTGTAAAGCGGCCATGCCGCCATAGCACGGCTGCGTTGTGCAATTGGTGCAAAACTGCGTCATCGTGCAACGCGGCCCGCAAGGCCGCCGTGTTCAGGGCTGCAATGCTGCGATCTTCGATCTCGGAAAAATTCCTCTCGACCCAATAGCCCATATCGAAGGCGCCAGCCTCGCGGTTGGCACGGCCCCGGTCGGCCTTTACCATAAATCCCTGCATCGACCCCAAGGCATAGTGATTCAGCTGAACCAGCCCGTAATTATCGCGGGTATAATCCGAAAATATCCGCCCGGTGTGATAGCTGGCGGGCAGGGCGCGGCCAGAGCCATCATACCAGCAGTGTTCAGCCATGCGGTCAGGATCGGGGCTACGCGGGCGGTGCACCCCCAGTTTGCGATACGCCCCGTCATTTTTGAACAGCGTCTTGAACAGTTGCGCGCGCCAGGGCCAACCAAAGGTGGCGGGCGCGGCGCGGGTGAAGGTTTCGGTTATTGGCATATCGGTATAATCGACCACGCCCGCATTGCCAAACATCCGCCAGGTCAGTGCAATGGCAGTGGCGTCGGGCAGGGCGGCCCGCAGGGACCGAACCGTGCGGTCGCCGACATGGATATTCACAAATTCATCAATATCGCAAAACAGCACCCAATCGGCCGCGCGCAGCACCGGGTGTTTGTCGGCCAGCTTCAGCCCCGACCACTGCGGGCCTTCGTCCTGCGGGCCAGCGTTGCGCACATGGGTCAGCCAGCCCATCGCCGCCAACCTGTCCAGCATCGCGTCGGTGCCATCGCTGCAATCGTTGGAAAACACCAGAAAATCGGTGAACCCACAGGTGCGGTGATGCGCCAGCCATTCCAGCACAAACGCGCCTTCGTTCTTGACGCAAGTAATAGCAAGCGCGCGCATATTTCTCCTGCAAAGATTTTGGCCAAACGACCGGGTTCAAAAAGAAGTGCCTTCGGCGAGAGTATTTGGGCCAAAATGAATGGAAAAGCCAAGCCAAATCGCTGGGTGTGCTTTGGTCTTATGCCGGCGTCGGTGACTTGACCATGCGAAAGGCACGGGTCACCATACCCCCCAACATTTGGAGAGTTGTATGACCGCGCTGCCCGCAACAATTGATCAGGTTGAAACGCTGCTTGCAGATCAGGGCTATGTCGCGGCCCGGTCATTGGCGACGGTGGTGTTTTTGGCGCTGAAACTGGGCAAGCCATTGTTTTTGGAAGGCGAGGCGGGGGTTGGCAAGACCGAGATCGCCAAAGTGCTGGCGCTTGGCTTAGGGCGGCGATTGATCCGGCTGCAATGCTATGAGGGGTTAGATGCGGCCTCGGCAGTGGCGGAATGGAATTTCGCCGCGCAGATGATTGCGATCCGCTCGGGCGAAGCCACGGGCCGCGCGGGGTTGTTCACCGAAGATTATCTTATTGAACGCCCGCTGTTGGCCGCCATGCGCCCACAGCCCGGCGGCGCACCTGTGTTGTTGATTGATGAGTTGGACCGCACGGATGAACCGTTTGAGGCTTATTTGCTGGAAGCCCTATCAGATTTTCAGGTGACTATCCCCGAACTTGGCACCATCCGCGCGCCCGAGCCGCCAATAGTGATCGTCACCTCGAACCGCACCCGCGAAGTGCATGACGCGTTGAAGCGGCGCTGTTTGTATTATTGGGTCGATTACCCCGATTTCGCGCGGGAGTTGGACATTCTGCACGCCCGCGTGCCCGAGGCGTCGGCGCAATTGTCACGCGAAGTGGTGGCCTTTGTGCAGCGGTTGCGCGCCGAGGATTTGTTCAAGAAACCAGGTGTGGCGGAAACCATAGATTGGGCGAAATGCCTGCTGGCGCTGGATGCAATAGCACTTTCGCCCGAAGTGATCGCCGATACGCTGGGCGCGGTGTTGAAATATCAAGACGATATCCAGAAATTGCAGGGGCTGGAGGCGCGCAAGATACTTGACGAAGTGCGCCGGGGGCTGGTGGGATGACCAGTCTTGCACATCTGCGGGTGTTGGAACCGCATCCCGGAATTCTGGCGTTTTACGATGGGCGGGTGGCGGGGCACCGCTTTGCCGATGGGGCCAATTGGGTGGATGATGGCGCGCTGTCATTGGGGGTGGCGTCTTATGTTCTGATCGCGGGCGATCAGGCGATTGTCTATGACACCCATGTGTCAGTGCCCCATGCAAGGTTTATCCGTGATAGTCTGGTGGCGCGCGGGGTGACGGATATCCGGGTGGTCTTGTCGCATTGGCATCTGGATCACGTGGCGGGCACCGCAGTTTTTGCCGATTGCCCGGTGATCGCCAATGCCCGCACCATGGCGCATCTGACGGCGCACCGCGCGGCGATTGAAGAGGGCAGTCTGCACGGCTTGCCCGCGATTTCACCGCTGATCTTGCCAAATGTGGTGTTCGAAGGGGCGATGACGCTTGATCTGGGCGGTCAGCGGGTAAAGTTGATAGAGGCGAATATCCATTCCGATGACGCCACGGTGATCTGGCTGCCAGACCGCGAAATCATGCTGGCGGGCGATACGGTGGAAGATTGCGTAACCTATGTGGGTGCGCCGCAGGATTTCGATGCGCATCTGGTTGATCTGGCGCGGCTGGCGGCGCTGGGACCCAAATGGGTGTTGCCCGCGCATGGCGATCCCGGCGTCATTGCGGCGGGCGGCTATGGGGTGAATATCTTTGCCGCGATGGAGCGCTATGTCGGATCGTTGCAGCGGCTGATGGCCGATCCTTTGGCCCCGGTGCCTGCGATGTCTGATCTGATAGCGCCCGATCTGGCGGCGGGCACTTTGATCTATTTTGAACCCTACAATGCCATCCACCAGCAAAACGTCGGCGTCGCACGCGGTGGCTGACACGCTGGATTTACCCGATGACGGCAAACTGGCGCAGAACATCGCGCATTTCGCCCGGGCTTTGCGCCGCGCAGGTCTGCCGATCGGCCCCGGTCGGGTGATAGAAGCCGTGCGCGCGATTGCAGCGGTAGGGTTTACCCGGCGCGATGATTTCTATTGGGCCCTGCACGGCATTTTTGTCAGCCGCCCGGAAGAACGGGTAATCTACGATCAGGTGTTTCGCCTCTTTTGGCGCGATCCGCAGTTTTTGGAACATATGATGACGTTCCTGATCCCCACGGTGCGTGGCGCGCAAGAGGAACGGCTTGCCGCACCGGGCGAAAAACGCGCAGCGCAGGCGTTGCTGGACGGCCAAGGCCCCACCCCGCCGCCGATGCCGGATCAAGACGAAGAGCCGTTGATTGACATTGATGCCAGCGCCACCCAATCGGGCGAAGAACGGCTGCGGACCCTGGATTTCGAACTGATGTCGGTCGAAGAAATGGTGGCGGCGAAACAAATGCTGGCGCGGCTGTCGTTGCCGGTGAAACCGCTGAAAACCCGCAGGTTTGGCGCATCCATAACCGGCAGTGCTATTGACGCCCGCGCCACGATGCGGGCCGCGTTGCGCCATGGCGGCGAAGTGTTGGAACTGAAACATCGCGCGCCCCGCACCCGTTGGCCCAATCTGGTGGTGCTGTGCGATATCTCGGGCTCGATGAGCCAATACAGCCGGATGGCGCTGCATTTTGTGCATGCGGTGGCGAATGCGCGGGGCCAAGGCTGGGCCCGCGTGCATGGCTTTACCTTTGGCACAAGGCTGACGAATATCACCCGGCATTTGGGCCACCGCGATGTCGATCAGGCGTTGGCGCAGGCGGGTGCACAGGCGCAGGATTGGTCGGGCGGCACGCGCATCGGCACGTCGCTTGCCGCGTTCAACCGCGACTGGTCGCGCCGGGTTCTGGGGCAGGGTGCTGTGGTGTTGCTGATCACCGACGGGCTTGACCGGGATGAGGGTGGGGCATTGTCGGCGGCGATGCAGCGGCTGCATCTGTCGTGCCGCCGTCTGATCTGGCTGAACCCTTTGCTGCGCTGGGAGGGGTTCGCGCCGCGTGCATCGGGCATCCGCGCCATGCTGCCGCATGTTGACAGCTTTCGTGCCGGCCACTCGATAGACTCGCTTGCGGCCTTGGGCCGGGTCATTTCCGATGGCCATGATGCCGGTGAAAAAGCGCGGTTGATGCGGCTGCTAGGTGATAACTAACTTATCGGGAACCAAATGGGCGGCAAAACGCTTAGTTGATATCGCATAACCGCTTGGAAAAGTGTTGTTTGACGTATCAGCCACCGCACCTGCGGAATCGGCACAGCAATTACACTGCTCCTGAAAGGACGTCCTATGAAACGACTTCTTAATACCACCACTGCGTTGTCGCTGGCCTTGTTCAATGTGCAACCCTGGCCCTTGATGGCCCAAACCCTGACCGAAGATGGATCAGTTATCGCGGCAGATGGCACAGTTTTGTGCGCCGCCGTCGATGGCGTGGTTTGCGTCCCTGAAGAATTTGTCGAACAGGCCGCAGCGATTGACGCCGCCATGGCCGAAGCCGCTGCTGCTGCGGCAGCCGAGGCTGATGCCGCTGCCGCCGCCCAAGTGCAGGCTGACGCTGATGCTGCCGCCGCCGCGCAAGCCCAAGCGCAAGCCGAGGCTGACGCCGCCGCTGCTGCCGTTGCCCAAGCCCAGGCCGATGCAGACGCCGCCGCCGCCGCGGACGCCCAGGCGCAAGCCGAAGCAGAATCGGCAGCCCAAGCTGCAGCCGATGCAGACGCCGCCGCTGCAGCCGAAGCGCAAGCGGCAGCTGAGGCAGACGCCGCCGCCGCCGTGGCAGCTCAGGCCCAGGCCGACGCAGACGCCGCTGCTGCTGCTGAAGCACAGGCCAAGGCCGACGCAGACGCTGCCGCTGCCGCCGAAGCGCAAGCCGCTGCTGACGCAGATGCCGCCGCAGTGGCGGACACACAAGCGCAGGCTGACGCCGCTGCCGCTGCCCAAGCCGACGCAGATGCCAAAGCCGCCGCTGATGCGGCTATTGCAGCACAAACCGACGCTGATGCAGCCGCTGCTGCCCAAGCCGATGCAGACGCCAAAGCCGCCGCTGATGCGGCTGTTGCAGCACAAACCGACGCTGATGCAGCCGCTGCTGCCCAAGCCGATGCAGATGCCAAAGCCGCCGCTGATGCCGCTGCCGTTGCAGAGGCCGATGCCGCACTAAAAGCGCAGCTTGAGGCGGACGCCGCTGCGCAGGCTTTGGTTGATGCGCAAGCTGCAGCAGATGCAGCAGCCGCAGCGGGCGCCGATGCCGCCGCAATAGAGGCCGCTAATGCCGCAGCCATTGCTGCTGCAGATGCCGCCGCCCTTGCCGAAGCCGAAGCTGCCGCTGCTGCAAAAGCCGCGCAAGATGCCGCTGATGCCGCTGCGGCAACTGCGTTGCCTGAGGCCCCCGAAGTGGTGATCGACCCAGCCGTCGCAGACCCGGCACTGGTGGATGAAAACGGTGTGGCCATACTGCCAGACGCGCCAGACCTGCTGCCAGAACAAATCATCGACGCCCCTGTTTTGACCGCCGAAGAACAAGCCGCCGCTGATGCCGCCGCAGCCTTGCAAGCCGAAGCTGACGCAGCCGCCCTTGCTGCCGCCGAAGCCGAATTGAAAGTGCAAGACGACGGCACTTTGGCCGATCCGACCGCCGGCTTGAAAACCGCCGACGTGGTGGTTGATGAAACGGTGGAACCCGTCGACGTGCTGGTGCCGACGCAAACCGAAGTGGAAACGCTGTCGACCTTGTTGTCGGAACCCAACACAGGCGTCGATCCGGCCGTTTTGGGGGCAGCCGCCGCCTTGGCTACAACCGCCGCCGTTGTGGCGGGGGCTGAGCCGGTGCCGTTGGCCGATCAGCCAATATCAGATGATGCGGTTACAACCGTGACCGAACTTTTGACCGAACAATCGGCCCGCGCCTCGACCCAGGAATTCGCCGCAGCCCCGGTGGCTGTGGCCGCTGGCAAGAAAAACCGTCTGTCCGATCTGGAAAAGGTTGGCCTTGTGGTTCTGGGCGCGCTGGTGGTGGGGGCCATCATCAATGAAGGTAACAAGCGCGAAGAACGGCGGGTTGTCTCGAACACCGGCGACCGGATTGTGGTTCTGAAACCCGATGGCACCTATCAGGTCTATAAGGATGATGACGCCATCATCCGCCGCCCCGGATCAAACGTGCGCACCGAAACTTACCGCGACGGATCTACCCGCACGATCGTGGAACGCCGCGACGGCACGCAGATCGTGACGATCCGCGATGCAACCGGCCGCGTGCTGCGCCGTGCGCATTACGATGATCTGGGCCGCGAACTGGTGCTGATTGATGATCTGGAACCCGAACAGGTGGTCTATGTCCGCGATCTGCCCAAGCCGAAGATCAAAAGGGTGGTGATTTCAACCCAGGATGAAGACGCCGATCTGAAAGCCGCTTTGGCCGCACGCGATATCGCCAAACTGGGCCGCACGTTCAGTCTGCGCCAGATCCGCGAGATCGCCGAAGTGCGCGCACTGGCGGCCACGATTGATGTCGATACGATTACGTTCGACAGCGGCTCGTCCGCGATCAAAGCGACCGAAGCACAAGATCTGGCCGACCTTGGCCGCCTGATGCAAGACATGATCGACAATAACCCTGCCGAGATGTTCTTGATCGAAGGTCACACCGATGCCACGGGCAAAGCCGCGCTGAATTTGGCGCTGTCTGACCGGCGCGCGGAATCGGTGGCGCTGGCGCTGACGGAATATTTCGACATTCCGCCGGAAAACATGGTGATCCAAGGCTATGGTGAAACCGAGTTGCGCATTGATACGCTGCTGAACGAGGCACGCAATCGCCGCGTTGCCGTTCGGATCATCACACCGCTGATGCGGGTAAATCTGGCTGAAAATTAAGGCTTGGCCCTTAAACATTGGCCCCAGGGGAAACCTTGGGGCCATTTGCATTTCGCGCTTGCCCCACCTTTTGCCAATAGCCGTGCGCCGCGTCCTGCCGCATACTGCGACGCAAAGAGGTGCCCGCATGACCAACGCCCCAATTATTGCCCCAGCCTTCGCCCCGAACTTCGCTCATGACCAGATCCCCGAAGCCGCCCTGAACTGGCATCTTGCTGGTCAAGGGGCTGTGCTGGCCACAGTTGTCGAAACCTGGGGATCAGCGCCGCGTCAGGCAGGCAGCCAACTGGCAATATCGGGGGCGGGTCAGATCATGGGATCTGTATCGGGCGGCTGCGTCGAAGGCGCCGTGGTGACCGAAGCGCTGGAGGCGCTGGGCGACGGTAAACCCCGCACGCTAACCTTTGGTGTCACCGATGAAACCGCGTTTTCAGTCGGTCTGGCCTGCGGCGGCACGATCAGAATTCTGGTTGAACCCATAGGCGCGGCCCTTCCAGTGGCGATGCTGCAAGATTTGGTTGCAGCCCGCGCCGCCCGGCACGCGGTGGCATACGCCGTTCATTTGACCGATTGGACCCGTGCGCTGTTGTCGCCCGGTGCGGATTTGGCCACCGACGCGCGCTTGCGGTCTGACCGGGCAGGGACCGAAGACGATGGCCGCTTTATTGCCCCCCATAACCCACCCCTGCGCCTGATCATCGTAGGCGCGGTTCATATTGCCCAACCCCTTGTGGCGATGGCGCGGCTGGCGGGCTACGACCCCAGCCTGATTGATCCGCGCGATGTGTTTGGCGCGGCGGAACGCTTTCCCGGCGAAGTGGTGCTGGCTGACTGGCCAGACGATGCCTTGGGTGTCTTGAAACCCGATGCCCGCACGGCGATTGTGACCCTGACGCATGATCCCAAACTCGATGATCCGGCAATACGCTATGCGTTGCGGTGCCCTGCGTTTTATCTGGGGTGTCTGGGATCAAAGAAAACCCATGCCAAGCGGGTAGAACGGCTGACCGAGGCAGGGTTCACGGCTGCTGAGATTGCCCGCATTCACGCCCCCGTGGGCCTTGATATTGCCGCCAAAACACCCGCCGAAATTGCCGTCTCAATCCTTGCGCAAATCACCGAAACCCTGCGGCGCGGCTGATGCAGTTTGGCCCGGTTCCGGTTGATCAGGCTTTGGGCGCGGTGCTGGCGCATTCGGTGGTGCTGGGTGCAGAGCGGGTGCGCAAGGGCAAGGTGCTGGCTGCCGCCGATATTGCCGCATTGCAAAGTGCGGGGATTGCAACGGTCGTGGTGGCCCGGATGGGCACCGGTGATATCGGCGAAGATCAGGCGGCAACACGCCTAGCACAGGCTTTGGTGCCCGATCCGGCGGCGCAATGTTTATCGCTGACCACAGCCTTTACCGGCAGGGTGAACCTGAATGCCATTGGGCCGGGCGTGGTGCAGGTCGATGCCGCGGCGGTGCTGGCGCTGAACCGGATTGATCCCGCGATCACACTGGCCACCCTTGCGCCGTTGACGCGCGTGGTGGCGGGCACCTTGGTGGGGACGGTCAAAATCATTGCCTACGGGGTTGACGCAGGCGCGGTGGCGCAGGCGTGCCGTGCAGCCAAGGCGGCGATCAGGGTGCGGCCAGTGTTGCTGCAATCGGCGGCTTTGGTGTTGACGCAAGTGCCGGGCCAGGATGCCAAACTTGCCGCCAAGGGTCGGCGTGCGATCGAGGCACGTTTGCGGGCGCTGGGCATGCGGCTGGTAGTTTGCGTAACGGTGCCGCATGATTTGGCAGCTATCAAACAGGCCTTGGTCGGGCTGGACGGGGATCTGGTGTTGATCCTGACCGGGTCAGCCACATCTGATCTCTATGACGTGGCCCCCGAGGCGGTGCGAGCGGCGGGCGGGCATGTTATGCGGTTCGGCATGCCGGTTGATCCGGGAAATCTGTTGTTTTTGGGTGCGTTGGGTGGGCGACCGGTGGTGGGCCTGCCCGGCTGCGCACGATCCCCGGCGCTGAACGGCGCGGATTGGGTGCTGGAACGGCTGGCTTGCGGGTTGGAGGTGACGGATGACGACATCGCGGCAATGGGGGTGGGGGGGCTTTTGAAGGAAATCCCGATCAGACCACAATTGCGCGAGCCGGATTGAACGGGGCTTGTTTTTGGCGCGGTTCAGATCGACACTGATGACATGCGCATATTGCTAGCCCTTATGGTAGTTTTGTGTCTGGCATCCGCTGCCCGGACCGAAACCGCGCGGGCGGCCGATGCCGAATTCGATGCGATCCTTGCGCAATGGCTTGACGGCAACGAAGCGGATGCGCTGCCGGCCTTGGCGCGATTGGCCGCAGGTGGCCACGCATCAGCCCAATTGCTGTTGGGGCAGATTGACCGCTTTGCCGCCCTGCAAGGCCCATGGCTGGCTGGGTTGTCGCGGGTTGAACGTATTGCTGTGTTACGCCAACCGGGCGGGGTGTCAGGCCAGAACTGGACAATCGAAAGTGCGCGGCTGCAAGATCCCAGATCGGTGGCGTGGCTGGCACTTTGGGACACGGATGCGACAACGCAGATCATCCTGGACTTCGCGCGCTTGGATGAGCCGCGCGCCGCACAGTTTGCCGCCCTGACGCTGTCGCGCCGCCAGCAACATGGCTTTGCGGCAGTTGCAGATCACCCCGATTATCCGCCCAGCCTTTGGGCCTTTGCGATGCGCGACGGGTGGGTGCCACCGGGGGATGGCCCGCACCCTGCCGATCCGCAACGGGCGGTTTTGGGGCAAGACACTGATCTTGCAGGGTTTTCGGCCTGGGCGACATTGGCACCCCAGGCCGATGCACTGGTCGCGCTGTGCAACGTGCTTTGCCCGTCAGAGGACCCTGCGATCTGCCGGCCCGAAGCATTGACGGGACTGGGGGGATACTGGGGGCTGATGCCGCTGGGATCGCCTGTTGAGATTATCATCCCGTCGGATGTCTTCAACCGCAGCCCAAAGGGCATCGACGCCACCTTGCGCCATATGCGGGGGCCGGTGGAAAGTGCGTGCCTGACCGACGCGCTGAATTGAAAAACCCCCGGCAGTGCCGGAGGTTCGACCTTGGTTGAGAAAGCAGAAGAAAGAAGACACATGGGCACTGACGTGTTTCGAACCGTTGCACTGAAGTTCCCTGAAGCCGAGGAAAAATCGCATTTCGGCAAGGCGGACTTTCGCGTACGCAACAAGATTTTCGCAGGCTTTACCGCCGAAGGGCTGGGTTATGTGAAACTGACGGCTGATCAGCAGGAAATGCTGTGCGCGGCCGAGCCCTTGATAATGTCGCCAATCAAAGGTGGCTGGGGGCGGCAAGGGTGGACGGTGGTGGATCAGTCGGCGGCGGATGCAGGGCTGGTGCGATCAGTTCTGGGGATCGCATGGCGCAATGTCGCACCGCAGTCTATCGCAGCACCTGATCACGGCATAGCATAAAGGGGGCCAGTGGCCCCCCAAAAATTTTCGAAAATTTTTGCAAATTCCTTCGAAGGAATTTACTCTCGCCCTACTTCGGCGAGATCATCATCACCATCTGGCGGCCTTCCAGCCGGGGCATCGATTCAATCTTACCGGCATCCACAACATCGGCCGACACGCGGTTCAGCAATTCAACGCCCAGTTGCTGGTGCGCCATCTCACGTCCGCGAAAGCGCAGGGTGATTTTCACTTTGTCGCCTTCGCTGAGGAATTTCAGCACCGAGCGCATTTTCACGTCGTAATCATTGGTATCCGTGCCCGGACGGAACTTGATTTCCTTGATCTCGATGATGTGCTGCTTTTTGCGGGCCTCGGCCTCACGCTTTTGCGTTTCATACTTGTACTTGCCGAAATCCATGATCTTGCAAACCGGCGGTTCCGCGTTGGGCGAGATTTCGACCAGATCAAGCCCGGCCTCTTCGGCCATTTGCATCGCGCGGGCGGGAGTGACCACGCCAACATTTTCGCCATCAGCGCCGATCAGGCGAATTTCTGGCGAACGGATGCGATCATTGATGCGGGGGCCGGTTTCGCGTTGCGGCGGGGCATTGTGGGGTCTGCGGGCTATGGTATCGGTCCTTTAGGCAATTTCAACTGGGCGCAAGATAAACGCTGCGCGCGTGGGCTTCAACCGCTAAAGCAAGCTAAACGGCGGATGGTTTGGGCTTTGACACCGCCGCAGCGCAGCGTGGGTCTTTTCATTTGCCATCAATTCTGTCATATCGCGGCCATCCGACCATAAACTGTCTTGGGAGAATGTGACATGAACAGAAACGTCCTTATTGGCCTTGTGCTGATCTTGCTGGCTGGTGGTGCTTACTATCAGTTTGCTTACAAACCCGGCAAAGTGGCCGAAATGGCTGCTGCTGCCGAAGCAGCTGCAACCAAAGCGGCTGACGAAGCTGCAGCGACCGCAAAAGCTGCTGAAGATGCTGCCGCCGCCGAAGCCAAAAAGATAGCTGACGAAGCAGCCGCTGCTGCTGCAGCAGCCGGTGCTGCCGCGACCGAAGGCACCGCTGCCGCAACCGACGCTGCCACTGATGCAATGGCCACTTTGGATCCAGCAAACTTTGACGTTGCCAAGATCTCGGCAATGATCGACGCGTCGGCGCTGGACGCCGGTCTGAAGACCACTTTGAAGGCAGGCATCGAAGCCGCTGGCGCTGATCCAACCAAGATTGCCGAAGCACTGGCTGCTGTTAAGACTGCGATGGGTATGTAATTTTTGCCTTCGGGCAAAATTGCGCCGCGCCGGGGCAACCCTGGCGCGGCTTTTTTATGCCGGAAGGTCAGTAAAGCCGTTGATCCGGTGATAAATCCGATGGCCAGCCCGTCAATAGGTCAGGGTGTAAATTGCCGGATCGCAGGCATCGGCAATGGTTGAGATCATCTTATCGGTTTCATAAACCGCAAAAACGTCAACCGTCTGACATTCCACCCCTTTTAACGGAATGGTCACACTTTGCCCCGGACGCAGCGGCTTTATGCTTGCCCCCAAAGTAACATCCTGATCCAGCGCCGAAATGGTTACCGAGGTGAAGACATGATCGGTGCCATTCGCCAATGATATTGACGCACCATCTGCTGCGGCCAAACCGGGCATAAAGCTTGCAACAAGTCCAAGGGCGATCAGGCGATAAGTCATATCCCGTCTCCGACAAAGGCTTTTTCGACCACGTATTCCAACGGTTCGGAATTTGCGCCTTCGCGCAGCCCGTAACCTTCCAACACTGCCTTAACATCGACGTTGAAAGCAAGCGATCCACAAACCATTGCGCGGTCTGACGCCGGATCCATGGGGGGCAGGCCCAGATCGGCAAACACTTTGCCAGAGGTCAGGTTATCAGTGATGCGCCCCATTAAAGGCGATCGCTCGCGCGTGGTTGTGGGGTAATACAGCAGCTTGTCGCCCACCAATTCCCCGATCAGCGGATCCTCTTTCAGGCTGGCCACCAGATCGCGGCCATAGGCCAGTTCGGCCACCTCGCGGCAAGTGTGCATCATGATGATCTGGTCGTATTTGCCGTAAGTGTCAGGGTCGCGCATCAGGCTGGCAAAGGGGGCAAGGCCCGTGCCCGTCGCCAAAAACCACAACCGTTTGCCGGGCAACAGCGCGTCATGCACCAGGGTGCCCACCGGTTTGGGGCGCAAAATGATCTCATCCCCCACGTTGATATGCTGCAAGCGGCTGGTCAGCGGGCCATCGGGCACTTTGATCGAATAAAACTCCAACTCGTCATCCCAGGACGGGGATGCGATGGAATAGGCGCGCAACAGCGGTTTGCCCGCGTCGCCCAGCAGGCCGATCATCACGAATTCACCCGACCGGAACCGCAGCGATGGGGGGCGCGTCACGCGAAAGGAAAACAGCCGGTCGGTCCAGTGTTTCACCGCCGTGACGGTTTGCGCATCGGGCAGGTGCTGTTTTGCAGCGGGCAGGGCATCAAGGGTCATCGGGGCCGTTTGGGTCATTTCAATCTCGTATTAGATATGTCGGGCGGGGCCAAAGGAAAACCCCCAAGTGCGGCAAGAGGCGTCACGCATTCCCGGCACGCAACCGGCTTTGGTAATCATGCGCTGCCCAATCGGCGTGCGACTGCCATTGAACTTCGGGCTGACGTGCCGCCAGATCATCTGGAATTTCCACCTGATCAAAGCCAACCCGCCGCGCCATCGGATATTGATCGGAAATCACCGGGCCATGCGCGCGCAGGGTTCCTGCATAGCCCAATTCCCGCAACCGCCGCGCGATGGTAAAGGCGCGGCCATCGTTGAACGCCGGAAAGGCGACGCGGATCAGCGTCAGGCCGGGCAAAAAAGGCAACAATGCCTCAGGATCGTCGGTATGGGCCAGATCGACGGCACCTGTGTGGGTGGCAATATCTGTCAAAGTGACAAAGGCCACAGGTGTGACGGGCGCAAAGCCTGCGTCGGTGACAAGAACGCTCATGCGGCGGCTCCTTTGGGAATGCGGACGGCTTTGCCATCGACAAAGTGAATGCCGCATTCGGTTTTTTCCGAACCCCGCCAACGGCCTGCGCGGGGATCTTCACCCGGTTTTACCGCCGATGTGCAAGGCGCGCAGCCGATAGACGGATACCCCTTTGCCACCAGCGGATGGCGCGGCAAACGGTTGTTGACGATGTATTCTTCAAGATCATCGCGGCCCCAATGCGCCAAGGGGTTCACCTTGATGCGCAGATCGCCCTCGGCCTCAAAGAAATCAACCTGGCCCCGCGCCGATCCCTGATAGCGCTTGCGCCCGGTGATCCAGCCGTCAAACGGCGCCAGCGCGCGCTCTAGCGGTTCCACCTTGCGCACGCCGCAGCAGGCATCGGTATTGAACTGATGCAGCGTGTTGTCGGGGTCTTCCAACGCCAGCCGGGGCGCGGCGGCGCGGATCGTGCGGATGTCGCACAATGGCAAGGATTCGGCCAAAGTGCGCTGATATTCAAGGGTTTCGGCAAACAGCATCCGGGTGTCGATGAACAACACCGGGGTTTCGGGCGCAATCACCGACACCAGATGCAACAGCACCACCGATTCCGCGCCAAATGACGATACCAGCGCCACCGACCCCAGATCGACGTCGCGCAAGGAATGTTCCAGCACCGCCGTCGCCCCGTGATGGCGATAGCGCGCGTTCAGCGCCGCCACACGGGCGGCAACCGATCCGTCATGGTCATCACGCGGCATCTTTAGCGCCATCCTCGCCGAAAAGCGCCACTTTGAACGGGGTCACACCCAAACGGCGATAGGTTTGCAAAAATGTCTCGTCCGCGTCGGTGCGAATATCAAGATAGGCCAGCACGATGCGCTCAATCGCGGGCACGATGTCATCATAGGCAAAGCCGGGGCCAACCTTTTCGCCGATCGCCGCGGTCTCGCTGCCATCGCCGCCAAGGGTGATCTGATAGTTTTCAACCCCCGCCCGGTCCAACCCCAGAATGCCGATATGGCCGACATGGTGATGCCCGCAGGCATTGATGCAGCCCGAGATTTTCAGCTTCAACGGCCCGATGTCATGTTCCAGCTTCAGCGCGTCAAACCGCAGCGCAATCTCTTGCGCCACCGGAATCGACCGCGCCGTGGCCAAAGCACAGTAATCCATGCCGGGGCAGGCGATGATATCGCTGATCAGCCCGACATTGGCGGTGCCCAGACCGGCCTGAACCAAAGCTGCATGCACGGTGGGCAGATCGGATTTATGCACATGTGGCAGGATCACGTTCTGCTCGTGGCTGATGCGCAGATCGCCGTGGCCAAAGGTTTCCGCCAGATCGGCCATCAGGCGCATCTGGTCGCCGGTTGCATCGCCGGGGGTCGCACCGTGGGCTTTCAAACTGATCGTGACGATGGCGTATTGGGCGTTGCGGTGTTGCGCGAGGTTGGTGTCGGCCCACGACCGGAACGATGGGTCGGCACTGTAAAAGGCGTCATAGGCATCCACCGGAGCGTTGCGGAACGCGGGGGGGGCAAAGGCCGCCTCGATCTCGGCCAGCAGGGTCTGGTCGAAGCCGCCGAACTGGGGACGGATCTCGGCAAACCGCGCCTCGATCATCCGGGTGATCTCGGCCGCGCCGGTTTCATGCACGGTGATCTTGATGCGCGCCTTGTACTTGTTGTCGCGCCGTCCCAAGGTGTTGTAAACGCTCAGGATCG